>CAMDFK010000008.1 GCA_945897465.1 Limnohabitans sp. Rim8
GGGCCCTTGGGCAACATGCCCTTGACAGCCTTCTCGAGTGCGCGGCCAGGGTGTTTGGCTTGCATGTCGCGGAAGTTGGTTGCAGTGATACCGCCGGGATAGCCCGAGTGACGGTAATACACTTTGTCGATGGTCTTGGTGCCCGTCACTTTGAGCTGGGCAGCATTGATGATGACGATGAAGTCACCGGTGTCGACGTGAGGCGTGTAAATGGCCTTGTGTTTGCCGCGCAAACGGAGAGCAACTTCGCTGGCTACTCGTCCGAGGACCTTGTCGGTCGCGTCAATCACAAACCACTCGTGCACGACCTCAGCGGGTTTGGCGCTGAAAGTTGTTGTCATGAGTTTTCTCTTTAAAAGAAAGGTTTGGCGGGCCCTTTTCCACGGTCGGTGCTCCTCTTTTGGGAGCCTCTTAGGTGGGAATTTGCCAATGCCTTGCGGCAGCTGGCGACTTCGCCGCGGGACCACAAAAGCGCTGCGAAGCCCTCTATTATACGAAAAATCAAGGACTTGCAGAAGTTATTGGTTACCATCAATGGATGTTCAGTTATCGACACGCTTTCCACGCGGGCAACCATGCCGATGTGCTCAAACACATCACCTTGCTCGCAACCCTGCGCCACCTCATGCAAAAAGAGGCTGGCATCACCCTGATTGACACCCACGCTGGGGCCGGTTTGTATCGGCTCGATGGCGATTACTCCCAAAAAGGGGCGGAAGCCGAGGACGGCCTGTTCAAGCTTTTGGAGGCCGCAGAAAAGCTCGACACCCTGCCTGAGCCCGTGCAGGACTACCTGGAACAGATCGCCAGTTTCAATCCCAATGGCCAAGCCAAGATTTACCCTGGCTCGCCCTTTTTGATGCAGCGCCTGATGCGCCACGCGTCGCGCGATCGCTTGCGCTTGTTCGAATTGCACCCCACCGACAGCAAAGCCCTGATGTCCAACATCGCGCAGCTCGAAGCCGGACGCACGGTCACCGTCAGCCGCGAAGACGGCTTTGAAGCCCTCAAAAAGCTGCTGCCCCCACCACCATCGGCCACCGGCTCCAAGCGGGCCATGGTCTTGATCGACCCCAGCTATGAAATCAAATCGGATTACAACAAGGTGGGAGGCGTGATTCAGGAATACCTCAAGCGTTTCTCGACAGGCACTTACCTGGTCTGGTACCCCATCATTCCGCGCCCCGAGGCGCACGACCTGCCCAAACGCCTGCGCACCTTGTCCAACCAGTCACAAAAGCCTTGGCTCAACGCCACCTTGGCGATCGGTCGGGGCCCCGACGACGAAGGCGGCCTGGTGGCCAGCGGCATGTTCGTCATCAACCCCCCCTTCACCCTGAAAGATCAGATTCGCCTTGCGCTGGATGTGGTCGGGCCCGCACTGGCACGTGGATCCGGCAAGAATTGGGCCGTGGAGTCGTCTTGATCGAGGTTGAGCGTTGAGCGTTGAGCGTTGAGCGTTGAGGGGTAGGTCGTCAGGCGCTGAGAGTCAAACCCTGAACGCTTCACGCTCAACGCTCAACCCAAATAAGTACAAACCCTGATCAAGGTCAATTGAAATTAACCGACCGGACGGTCGGTTAATGGTTATACTGGCACCTGCGCCGCGATCATTCCATCCTGTTTGGCGCAGGAGAAGCCCATGTACACGCAATCTTTCAGCGTCCCAGACGGAACCGAGGACGTCAAATCGGTCGGCTTGAAGGCCATCCCCAAAGCCCTGAACGCACAAGACGCGGACCTGCAAGCGGCCTTTGACGCCCGCATCGACGCCGATGGCCGAATCGAACCCCGCGAGTGGATGCCCGAGGCCTACCGCAAAACCCTGGTGCGCCAGATCAGCCAGCACGCGCACAGCGAAATCGTGGGCATGCTGCCCGAAGGCAACTGGGTCAGCCGCGCGCCCAGCCTGAAGCGCAAAACAATTTTGATCGCCAAAGTGCAAGACGAAGCCGGTCACGGCCTCTACCTGTACAGCGCCGCCGAAACTTTGGGCACCAGCCGCGACCAGATGCTTGACGCACTTCACACCGGCAAAGCCAAGTACAGCTCCATCTTCAACTACCCCACGCTCAACTGGGCCGACGTGGGCGTGGTCGGCTGGCTGGTCGATGGCGCGGCCATCATGAACCAGGTGCCCCTGTGCCGCTGCTCTTACGGCCCTTACGCCCGCGCCATGGTGCGGGTGTGCAAGGAGGAATCCTTCCATCAGCGCCAGGGCTACGAAGCCCTCTTGGTGATGATGCAAGGCACGGCCGAGCAAAAAGCCATGGTGCAAGACGCCGTGAACCGCTGGTGGTGGAAGTGTCTGGCCATGTTCGGGCCGCCAGACGCCGACAGCCCCAACAGCGCGCAAGGCATGCGCTGGGGCATCAAGCGCATCAGCAACGACGACCTGCGCCAAAAATTTGTGGATGCTACCGTGCCACAAGCCAAGGTGCTGGGTGTGACCTTGCCAGACCCCGACCTGAAATGGAACGAAGCGCGTCAAGCCCACGACTACGGCCAGATCGACTGGGACGAGTTCTGGGCCACCGTCAACGGCAACGGCCCCTGCAACAAAGAACGGTTGGGTGCCCGCGTCAAGGCTTGGAACGACGGCGCCTGGGTGCGCGAAGCGGCCCTGGCCCACGCCCAAAAACAACAGCAACGCCAAATGAAGGAAGCCGCATGAGCACCGCCGCACTCAAAGAATGGCCCCTGTGGGAGGTCTTCGTCCGCTCCAAGCAAGGCCTGGAACACAAGCACTGCGGCAGCCTGCACGCTTCGGATTCAGAGCACGCTTTGCAAATGGCGCGTGATGTCTACACCCGCCGCCAGGAAGGCGTGAGCATCTGGGTGGTGCCCTCGGCCAGCATCTCGGCGAGCGAACCCAATGACAAGCCCGAATTTTTCGATCCGGCCAGCGACAAGGTGTACCGCCACCCTACTTTCTACGCGATTCCCGAAGAAGTCGGCCACATGTAAAGCCGTTCGGCGCTCAGCGTTCAGCGTTGAGCGCCACGCATCCAACACCCTTATGAACACGCCCAACTCCCCAACGGCCGCGCTCAACTCGCCGGTCGATTACCTGCTGCACCTGGCCGACAACGCGCTGATCCTCGGTCAGCGCAACGCCGAATGGTGTGGCCACGGCCCCATCCTCGAAGAAGACATTGCGCTGTCCAACAACAGCCTCGACTTGGTGGGCCAAGCCCGCATGCTGTACCAGCACGCGGCTGAGCTGCAAGGCGGTGGCGCCACCGAAGACACGCTGGCGTATTTCCGCGACGTGCCCGACTTCAAGAACTACACCTTGTGCGAATTGCCACACAGGCCCTTGATGTCGGCCACCGCCCAAGGCGACCGCGATTTCGCCATGACCATGACCCGCAATTTCCTCTACAGCAGCCTGATGGTGCTGGTCTGGGACCAGTTGCAAAACTCGAAAGACACACAGCTGGCCGCCATTGCCGCCAAGTCGCTCAAGGAAGTGCGCTACCACCTGCGCCATTCGCGCGACTGGCTGGTGCGTCTGGGCGACGGGACCGAAGAGTCGCACGCCAAAGCGCAAACAGCCATCGACCAGCTGCTGCCCTACACCCAAGAGTTTTGGGCCAGCAGCCCGCATGAAGCCGCCGCGCTGGCCAACGGCACGGGCACCGACATGGCCGCTTTGCAAAACGACTGGAACCAGATCGTGGATGAAGCCCTGCAAGAGGCCACCCTGCAGCGTCCGGCCGATGGCGGCTTTGTGCCCACAGGCAAACAAGGCCTCCATTCCGAGCACCTGGGCTTTGTGCTGGCCGAAATGCAAAGCCTGGCCCGCGCCCACCCGCAGGCCACTTGGTGAGCGCAACATGAACACCGTCCAAGCGACAGAGATCCCTGGCTCCGTCACTGCCAACACACCCTCGGTCACTGCCAGCCCCCGCGCCGTCACTGCGACCACAACCACCGTCACTGCGAGCCCCCGCGCCGTCACTGCGACCACAACCACCGTCACTGCGAGCGAAGCGAAGCAGTCCATGGACCCCACTGGATCGCCCCCTCGCTTCGCTCCTCGCGATGACGGCCAAGACCTGGCCCATGCTTGGACGCTGCTCGACAGCTTGACCGACCCGGAAATTCCGGTGGTCACTTTGCGCGAGCTGGGCATCTTGCGCGACGTGCGTGCAGGTGACGCGGGGCTGGAAGTGGTCATCACGCCCACCTACAGCGGCTGCCCTGCCATGGGCGCGATCGAAGACGATGTCAGAGCCCTGCTGCAGGCCAACGGCCTGCAAGGCCGCGTGGTCACACAACTGGCCCCCGCCTGGACCACCGACTGGATGAGCGACGCCGCCAAAGACAAGCTGCGTGCCTACGGCATTGCCCCGCCACACGCCTGCGCCAGCAACGCATCAGGCGCAGCCAGCGTGGTGCAGTTTGCCTCTCGAAGCGCCAAACCTGAGGTGGTGAACTGCCCGCAATGCGGCTCGGCCAACACCACCGAAACCTCCCATTTCGGCTCGACCGCCTGCAAGGCCCTTTACCGGTGCCTGGCTTGCATGGAGCCCTTCGATTACTTCAAACCCTACTGAGCGGCCTTGCCGCACTGAAGCTCCATGTCAGCACCCCGATTTCATGACCTCCCGATCGCACGCGTCAACCCCGAAGCGGCTGGTGCCGTGGCGATCACTCTGAACGTCCCAGCCGATCTGCGCAGCAGCTTCGACTTCCAGCCGGGCCAGTTCCTGACCTTGCGTGCGGACATCAACGGCGCGGATGTGCGCCGCAGCTACTCCATCAGCTCGGCCCGCAGCCAGCTGCAAAAGCACGGTGTGCTCGAAGTGGGCATTCGCCCCGTGGAAGGCGGCGTGTTCTCCAATTGGGCGGCCACCCAACTGAAAGCAGGCGACACCCTGCGCGTGATGCCGCCCGATGGCCGCTTTGTGGTGCAACGCCCCCGTGCCATCCACCGCGTGGGTTTTGCAGCAGGCTCGGGCATCACGCCCATCTTGTCCATCTTGTCGAGCACCCTCGAAGAACAGCCTGACAGCAAGTTCACCTTGGTCTACGGCAACCGCCGCATGGACAGCGTCATGTTCAACGAAGCGCTGCAAAACCTCAAGGACCGCTACCCATCGCGCCTGACGCTGATCCACATCCTCTCGCGACAGGCACAAGAAGTGCCTTTGCTCGAAGGCCGCATCGACGCCGCCAAAGTTCAAGCCATCATCGATGCGTTTTTGCCCGTGGGCAGCATGGACGAGGTGTTTGTGTGCGGCCCAGAGGCCATGATCGAAGCCACCGAGCACGCACTGCTGAGCGCAGGCGTGAAAGCCGAGCGCATCCGCACCGAGCGGTTCAGCTCACCCACACTGGATGCACTGGCCCCCGAGGTACGCGCCAAAGCAGTGCTGGGCCACCCCGCCACCCGCGAGCAAGGCGAGGTACAGCTCACGGTGGTGCTGGACGGCAAGCCTTACGACATGCCGATGAACCGCAACGAGAAGATCCTCGACATCGCCTTGTCGCTGGGCCTGGACCTGCCCTATTCGTGCAAAGCCGGGGTCTGCTGCACCTGCCGCTGCAAAGTCATGGAAGGCACCACCGAGATGGAGAAGAACTTCACCCTCGAAAAGCCCGAAGTCGAGCAAGGCTTCATCCTGTCTTGCCAAGCCCGTCCCACCAGCGAGCGTGTGGTGATCAGTTTCGACGAACGCTGAACAAGCGCCTGCTCACTCGCCCGACTGCTGCATCGCCCACATGCTGGCGTAGCGTCCTTGTTGGGCCAACAGTTCGGCATGGTTGCCGCGCTCGATGATTTGGCCCGCTTCCATCACCAAAATCTCGTGCGCATCCACCACCGTGGACAGGCGGTGCGCGATCACCAGCGTGGTTTTGTTTTGCGCCACGCTGGCCAGCTCAAACTGAATGGCGCGTTCGTTGGCCGAGTCGAGTGCAGAGGTGGCTTCATCGAACACCAAGATCGGTGGGTTTTTGAGCAAAGTGCGGGCAATGGCCACGCGCTGCTTTTCACCGCCTGACAATTTCAGCCCGCGCTCACCCACCGAAGTTTGGTAACCCTTGGGCGTGGAGGCAATGAAGTCGTGGATGCGGGCCGAACGCGCCGCGCCCTCGATCTCGGCTTGGCTGGCGCCGGGGCGGCCATAGGCGATGTTGTAGGCCACACTGTCGTTGAACAGCACCGTGTCTTGCGGCACGATGCCCAAGGCTTGGCGCACGCTCGCTTGCGTGACTTGGCGAATGTCTTGCCCCGCAATGCGGATGAAGCCTTGCTGCACGTCGTAAAAGCGGAACATCAAACGCGCCAGCGTGGACTTGCCTGAGCCCGAGGGGCCGACCACCGCCACGGTTTTGCCTGCTGGAATGGTGAAACTGATGTCTTTGAGGATCGGGCGGTCGCTTTCGTAGGCAAAGGACACGCGGTCAAACACCACATCGGGTGCGCCCTGCAAAGCCAGCGCTGATGCGCCGGGCGCATCGGACACTTCGCGCTCGCGGTCCATCAGCACAAACATCTTGTCCAGATCGGTCAGGCTTTGCTTGATCTCGCGGTACAGCACACCCAAGAAGTTGAGCGGGATGTAGAGTTGGATCATGAAAGCGTTGATCATGACCAAGTCGCCCAAAGTCATGCGCCCGGCCACCACCCCTTCGGTGGCACGCCAGAGCATGGCCACCAAGGCCGACGCGATGATGAGCTGCTGTCCAGTGTTGAGCAAAGACAAGGAGGTTTGTGCCTTCAGGCGCGACAAGCGCAGGCGCTCCAGGCTTTCGTCGTAACGGCCCGCCTCGAATTGCTCATTGCCAAAGTATTTGACGGTTTCGTAGTTCAAGAGCGAGTCCACCGCCCGGGTGTGCGCGGCCGAATCGAACTCGTTGGCCTGTTTGCGAAAAAGCGTGCGCCACTCGGTGACGCGCACCGTGAAGAAAATATAAAACGCCAAGGCCGCCAAGGTGATGCCCGCGAACCAGGCATCGAACTTGACCGCCAAAATCGTCAGCACCAAACCCACTTCAATCAAGGTCGGAATGACGCTGTAGAGCGAATACGAAATCAGCGACTCGATGCCGCGCACGCCGCGCTCGATGTCGCGTGTCATCCCGCCTGTTTGACGGGCCAAATGGAAGCGCAGGCTCAAAGCGTGCAAATGTTCAAAGGTCTGCAAAGCGATGCTGCGCGACGCGCCTTGTGTGGCTTTGGCAAACACCAGCTCGCGCAATTCGGTGAATGCGGACGTCATCAAGCGCAAAGCGCCGTAACCCACCAACAAAGCCACCGGCACCACCAAGACCGCTTGGGGGTCGCCGGGCTTGAGGCTCATGGCGTCCACCAACTCTTTGAGCAGCAGAGGCACGCTCACATTGGCCAGTTTGGCGCACACCATGAGGCTGAGCGCAATGACCACACGCCACTTGTATTGCCACAAATAAGGCAAGAGGCGCGACAAGGTTTTCCAGTCGTTGCCCGGTGGCGTTGGGGTCACAGCGTCGGGCTTGGCGCCAGGTGCATGGGGGGAAGCAGGTGCAGCGGTTTCGCCGAGGTGGCGCATAAGGGACAATCCGGTTTTGACGTTAACCACCGATTGTGCCCATGTCTGACGCCCCAAACCCGAACACCGTGTCTTTGCCCACCGACCAAGAACTGGTGCTCAAAGTCATCCCCATGCCCGCCGACTGCAATGCGAGCGGCGATATTTTTGGCGGCTGGGTCATGGCGCAGGTCGACTTGGCGGGGGCTGTGTTGCCCGCGCGGCGCGTGCGGGGCCGCATGGTCACCGTGGCGGTGAACGAGTTCATCTTCAAACAGGCCGTCAAGGTGGGCGACATCCTGTCGTTTTTCTCGCGCATTGTGCGCGTGGGGCGCACCTCGGTCACCGTCAAGGTGGAGGTGTTTGCCGAGCGCTTTCAGTTGCAGGGCCAGTACATCAAAGTCACCGAAGCGAACCTGACCTATGTGGCAGTAGATGACCAAGGCAGGCCAAGGCCCGTTCCAGCGGAGTGATTCAGCCCGGGTCGATCAGGACACGATGTAAGCCGCAGCGCCTGTGGACATCAAGGTGCCATCAGGACCACAAAATTCCATGCGTGAGGACCCCACGCGCGAGCCCACACGCAAGGCGTTGGCGGTGATGGTGAAATGCTCGCCAATGCCCGGGCGCAGGTAGTCCACCCGCAAATCGATGGTGCCCAGCTTGGCAAAGCGCTCCAGGCGTTTGGCGGGTGGCTCGTCCATGTGTTTGGCCGCCAGCGCCGCCATCACGGCTGCGCTGCCAATGGCGTCGAGCACCGCGCTGATGACGCCGCCGTGGATGCGGTTGTAGGCAAAGTGCCCCACCAACTCAGGCCGCATGTCGATTCGGGCCTCCACACCCTCGGGCGAGACCTTGACCAGTTTCAGGCCCAAGGTTTTGTTAAAGACGATTTTTTCTTCATAGATCTGGCGAAAACCTTCGATGTACTCGGGTTCCAGAACGACGGGGGCAGTTGAACGGTGGGGCATGCCTGAGATTCTAGGGAAGAACCGCGTTCGGCAGCCCCCAGCCTTCAAAGCTTGGAAAAATCAGGCTTGCGCTTTTCCATGAATGCGCCAAAGGCTTCCTTGGCAGCGGGCTCGCGCAGCATGCGGCCAAAACTTTGGCCTTCCTCGTCCATCTTTTGCAGCACGGCCTGCTGGTCGCCGCCCTTCATGAGGCGCTTGGTGGCGATGAGTGACGTGAGCGGCTTGGCGGCCAGCTTGCGGGCTTGGGCTTGGGCATAGCCGTTGACTTCGGTGGGTGGCACCACGCGGTTGACCAGACCAACTTCTTGCGCGGCTTCGGCTAAAAAGGGCTCACCAATGAGCAGCGCTTCAGCAGCGCGGTGGTAACCGAACATGCGCGGCGCCAGCAGGCTGGACGCCGCCTCGGGGCACAGACCCAGGTTGACGAAAGGCATGGAAAACGCCGCGTTGTCACCTGCATAGACCAGGTCGCAATGGAACAGCATGGTGGTGCCAATGCCCACCGCAGGCCCAGCCACGGCAGCCATCAACGGCTTTTCGAAAGTGGCGATGCCGCGCAAAAAGCGGAACACGGGCGACTCTTGTGTGCTGGGCGGCTGGTTCAAGAAGTCGCCAATGTCGTTGCCCGCACTGAAGATGCTCTCGTGTCCCTGAAACACAACGACCCGAACGGCTGAGTCGGCCGCGGCCTGGGACACGGCATCGGCCATGGCCGAGTACATGGACGAGGTGATGGAGTTCTTTTTGTCCAGGCGGTTGAAAGTGATGGTCATCACCCCCGCGTCGGTGTGGGTCAGGATGTCAGACATGGTGGTCCTTGTGGTGTGTCGTAGGTGCGAGAAAGCTTACTGAACCCGAATCCAGGTTTGGGTGCGGCCCAAAATGGGGGCGCCGATGAAACCACGGACTTCGAGTTTTTTGCCGCCGTCGATCGGGGTCAGGCGCAAGCTGTAGTTTTTGCCATTCTCGGGATCGAGGATTTTCCCACCCTCCCACACCGCTTTGCCGTCACTTTGTTGACCGCCCCGGATGATTTCCATGCCGATTTTGGGCTTGTCTTTGCGGTCGTCGGTGCACAAGGTGCAGTTCGGCTCGGTGTTGGGATTGTTTTGCAGCGATCTTTCGACCACACCCGACAGGGTGCCCGCTGCTGTCTGGCTGATGCGGATTTCGGCTTTGGGCTGTTGGGTGGCGTCGTCGATGCTGCGCCAAAGTCCCACCGGGCTCATTTGGGCGTGGGCGGCCAGGCTCAGCAGGCCCAGGCTCAAGGTCAAAGTTGTTTTGATCATGAGGTTCTTCCTTTTGAAAGTTGGGGTTCAGGCCAGTGCGGCGTCGGTGTCCATCAGCACGTCGCTGCCCGCACGGATGCGGCGCATCAAGGTCGAGGTTTCGGGCATCAAGCGGGTGAAGTAAAAACGCGCCGTTTGCAGCTTGGCTTGGTAGAACGGGTCGGGGCGCTGGGCTTCTTCTTCGGCTTCGGCCAATTTGGCCAATGCAATTTGTGCCGAACGGGCCCAGAAGTAACCGAGCACCAAGTGACCCACCACGCGCAAATAGTCCACCGCGGCCGCACCCACCTCGTCGGCGTTACTCATGGCTTTCATGCCCACTTCGCCGGTGAGCTGCGTGAGCTTTTGGCACAAATCGGCCAGTGGCTTGACGAACTCGCCCATGGCTTCGTTGGCCATTTCAGCCTTGACCAATTGCTCGACCAATTTGCCGAACTTCTTGAGCGTGGCGCCTTGGTTGCCCAACACTTTACGGCCCAGCAAGTCGAGTGACTGGATGGTGTTGGTGCCCTCATAAATCATGTTGATGCGAGCATCGCGCACGTACTGCTCCATGCCCCACTCCTTGATGTAACCGTGGCCGCCAAAGACTTGCTGGCAGGCCGATGTGGCTTCCCAGGCGTTGTCGGTGGTGAAGGCTTTCACGATGGGTGTGAGCAAGGCCACAACTTCGGCGGCCTCGGCCCGCACGGCTTCGTCGGGGTGGTTGAGCTCTTTGTCGAGCAACAAGGCGCAGTAGCAAGCAAGCGCCCGGCCTCCTTCGGCATAGGCCTTGGCGGTCATGAGCATGCGGCGCACATCGGGGTGCACGATGATCGGGTCGGCTGGTTTGCCGGGGGCTTTGACGCCCGTGAGCGAGCGCATTTGCACGCGGTCTTTGGCGTAGGCCAAGGCATTTTGGTAAGCCACTTCGGTCAGGCCCAGCGACTGGTTGCCCACGCCCAGACGGGCGGCGTTCATCATCACGAACATGGCGGCCAAACCCTTGTGGGGCTGGCCCACCAAAGTGCCCACCGCGCCGTCCAAGACCATCTGGCAAGTGGCATTGCCGTGGATGCCCATCTTGTGCTCGAGGCCACCGCAATAGATGCCGTTGCGCTCGCCGATGCTGCCGTCTGCGGCCACGTTGTACTTGGGCACGATGAACAGGCTGATGCCTTTGCTGCCGGGGGGCGCATCGGGCAAGCGGGCCAGCACCAGGTGAACGATGTTGGGGGCCAAGTCATGTTCACCCGCGCTGATGAAAATCTTTTGGCCGCTGAGCTTGTAAGTGCCGTCGGCCTGAGGCTCGGCCTTGGTGCGCAGCATGCCGAGGTCTGTGCCGCAATGCGGCTCGGTCAGGCACATGGTGCCGGTCCATTCGCCACTGGTCAGCTTGGGCAGGTACAAGGCTTTTTGCTCGGGTGTGCCGTGGGCGTGCAGGCACTCATAAGCGCCATGGCTCAGGCCCGGGTACATGGTCCAAGCCTGGTTGGACGAGTTGAGCATCTCGTAAAAGCACTGGTTGACCACAAAGGGCAGGCCCTGACCGCCAAACGCGGGGTCGCAGCTCAGCGCTGGCCAGCCACCGGCCACGTACTGCGCATAGGCTTCTTTAAAACCATCGGGTGCTTTGACCTCGTGCGAGTCGCGGTTGAGCTGGCAGCCTTGCGTGTCGCCCGAGATGTTGATGGGGAAGATCACCTCAGCGGCAAATTTGCCGCCTTCCTCGAGCACCGCGTTGATGGTGTCGGCGTCGGTGTCGGCGTGCTTGGGCAGGGCCTTGAGTTCTTCGCTCACATTGAGCAACTCATGCAGCACAAACTGCATGTCGCGAAGGGGTGGGTTGTAGACGGGCATGGGAAACTCCTTGGATCGATGTATCGGAAAAAATCAGTTGTTTGCCGATGCGCGTCGGCCTTTGGGTGCCGCCACCAGCTGGGGCGCTGGGATCGAATGGGACTTTGACTCTGAGGACAGGGTTGAGGTCGGCATGCCTGGGCCCGCATACCGGGTCAGAATGTGCTGAAAGCCTTGGCGAGCATGGTCGGCAGCGCTGGGGTTGCGCAAAAAGCGGGCTTCGTAATGCAGCGCCAAAATCAGGCCGTGGATTTCAAAGGCGATTTGATGGGCATCGGATGCGCGGCTGAGTTGGCCTTCGGCCTGGGCCAACTCCACAGCCCGGCGCAAAGCAGTTTGCCAAGTGGACACGGATGAGGCCAGGGCATCGCGAACCGGGCCGGTGCGGTCATCAAATTCAACCGCGCCACTGATGTAAATACAACCCGAATCGATTTCGGCCGAAGTCTGCACCATCCAGTTGTCAAACAAGGCCTGCAAGCGCGGTAGACCTCTGGGCATCTGCATGGCGGCGTAAAACACCTCGGCCTCAAATCGGTCGTGGTATTCACGAATGACGGAAATTTGCAGCTCTTCGCGTGAGCCGAAGTGGGCAAATACACCCGACTTGCTCATGCCAGTGACTTCCGCCACAGCACCAATGGATAAGCCTTCTAGACCGATTTGAGAGGCCAGACCCAAAGCGGCATCGATGATCACAGCCTTGGTTTGCTGGCCTTTGATGAGCACGCGTCGGCCTGCTTCAGGCGCAGGGGGCGCTTCCAGTTTAGCGGGGGAGGTGTGATCGGTCATAGCGCAAAAAAAGAACGATCGTTCTATTTTGCACCAATTTTGCGACCCGAGAATATCCCTGTGCGCAAATCAGGGTAAATCCGGGTGATCCAGGTGGGAGGGTGATGAACCAATGCTGAGAAAAATCAGGGGTCAGAGGCAGGCACCACAGCGTCTTTCATCGGCAAATGCCCAGCCAAATCCAGCTGCATGCAGATCTTATTGACCAACATGGCCACTGAGGGCCGGCCTGTTTCGATCACAAAATGCGCAGCTTCCCGGTAAAGCGGGTCACGCGTTTCATACAAGGCACGCAAACGACCCAGCGGATCATCGACTTGGAGCAAGGGACGGGCATTGTCATGACGCAAACGTCTGAACACATCATCCGGGGTGGAACGCAGATAAATCACCTGGCCACGTTCATGCATGAGGCGTCGATTGACCGCTCGCAACACAGCACCGCCACCCGTGGCAATCACACCTTGATGCCCTTGGGTCAACTCGTCAATCACTGCTTCTTCAACATCTCGGAAGCAGTCCTCACCCTCCCGCGCGAAAAACTCACGGATCGAACAAGCCAAGCGGTGCTCGATCATATGGTCAGAATCAACAAAGGGCACGCTCAGACGACGCGCCAACTGACGACCAATGGTGGTTTTACCGGAGCCGGGAAGGCCCACAAAAATGATGCTCACGTGAATTCTCTTGCAGAAAAAATCGGCGCCATACCCCACGTTTGGGTCAGGACCTGTTGTCATTCAAGTGTATTCGACATGGTCAAGGAACTTGGATAGCACAGCCTCATCAAAAGACAAGACATCGCCAGGAGCAGTCCTCAGGGCGGCGCTTTCACCGGATCATCGGCCATAACACGGGGCGTCAGAAAAATCAGCAACTCGCTGTTGCGTTGAGCCTGATCACGGTTTTTAAACAGCCAGCCCAGACCAGGCACATCCCCCAAGCCTGGCACCTTCGCTTCGTTGTTGCGGTCGGTTTCCTCGTAAATGCCTCCCAGAACCACTGTCCCTCCGTCCTCGACCCTCACCTGGGTTTTGACGTGCTTGGTGTTGATCGCAAATCCGGCCGGCGTGACTTGGCCCACGCTGTCGCGGTTGACGTCCACCTCCAGGACCACCGAACCATCGGGGGTGATTTGGGGGGTGACCTCGAGCTTCAGATTGGCCTTGCGAAAGGTGATCGAGGTTGCCCCACTGGCCGATGCGGTCTGGTAAGGCAATTCGGTGCCTTGCTCAATCAAGGCCTTGGTCTGATCCGCCGTGACCACCCGCGGGCGAGAGATCACCTTGCCCCGCCCATCGGCTTCCAGCGCAGAAATCTCCACGTTGATGAACCGGTCGGCCGCCGCGTTGAACAAGGACACCGCAAAACTGGCGGGGGTGCTCAGCGTTTGCCCCGCCGAGCCAGCGGGCAAGCTGACTTGGTTTCCCGTCAGCACCCCCGCACCGGTCTCGGCATTGCCCGCCCCCACCGCCAAGGTGTTGGCACGCTGGTTCACGCGCAAGGGAACTGCAAGACCTGCCCCTAAACGAACGCCCAACGATTGCCCAAACTGGTCATCCGCTTCAACGATACGGGCTTCAATCATCACTTGCCGCACCGGAATGTCCACTTGGGCCAGCAGTTTTTGAATCTCGGCCAGACGTTGAGGCAGATCCGAGATGAACAACTGGTTGGTCCGCGGCTCAGCCAACACGCTGCCACGGCTGCTGAGCCAGCGGCCACCTCCGCCAGATCCGGCGCCTTGCAAGCGCTGGGCCAGATCGGTGGCTCGGGCATATTGCAGGCGAATGCTCAACATTTGCACCGGGCTGACCGCCTCAAGTGAGTTCTGGGCTTCCCACTGCATTTTTTCTCGCTGCGCCCATTCACCGTGTGGGGCCACCCACAACACACGTCCGTCTTGTCGCGAAGCCAAGCCTTTGGAGCGCAACACAATTTGCAGAGCCTGCGGCCAAGGCACATCGGTCAGGCGCACCGTCACCTGACCTTTCACACTGTCGGTGGCGATCAAGTTCAAGCCAGTGAATTCGGCAAACACCTGCAGCAAGGTGGCGATCTCGATATTTTGGAAGTTCAAACTGATCGGGCGCAAATCGTCCGCGGCGCTCGGCGTCGGGTGGCCTCTTGAGGCTGCCACCTCCAAAGCATCCTCCAGATTGGGTGGCAGTGGCGTCTGTGCTGGCAGGTTGAGGGAAACACACCAAGCCAAGAAGCACAGTGCGAATGTCCCGATTTGTTTCGATGGCGCGTGCAAGTGAAGTGGATACCATCTCATGGTTTTGCCTTTTCCAAACCGATCACCCACACCGGGCCTTGCGCAGCGCGCAAGTGCACCTCTTGGTCGTGGATGCTGTCGACCACGTGGCCATGTGGGCCGATTCGCTGACCCACACGGGCGCTCACCCAATGCGGCCCCGCCATCAGAATCAGCTGCGCGCCTTGTGCTTGTTGCCACACGCCGCCCACACGAACCTGGTCCAATGGCCAATCGGCCGGGTCAGGCGACAGCGTCACCCGGGGCGGTGGTGGTGCCCGAACTTCTGGCGCAGATGCACTCAGCGCTGGCGGCGAGGTTTCTGGGGCAGGGCCCAGTTCCGCCCGGGCTGCGGCCACAGGGGGCGGCACAGAACGCGAAGGCATGGCCACAAAGACGGGCACATCGAGCCCAGCTCGTAACACAAGCTGAACCGCACCCGGCATGCGCTGGGCTGGGACAATCTCATCAACAGGTTTGGCCAGATGTCCTGACGCAGGCGACAACCACAATCTGAGCACAGTGTCGATGACCACCTCAGCCCCTTGGGGCGTGATGCGAATTCGCTCGATTGACCAAACCGGTCCTCGCGCATTCAGGGCCGTCCAAAGGTCCACCCAATCGCCAAAGCGCCCCTGCAGCCGAAGCGCCACTGCTTGACTTGACCAAGCGGCTCCCAGACTGGGTGCCTCTGGGCGCAAGGACAATAAGCGCAAGCCGTAATGCGCCATCAAACGCTCGAGTTGCGGCCAAACTTCAGCCTGTGTGCCAAGGGCGGGCCACCAGGCCATGACCGATGGGGGACCAGACATTCGCGGTTCCTGTTCTTGAAGCGGCTCTGGTGCGTGCACTTTGTCCCGCAGAGCCTGCAGTTGGGCCTCGCTTTCCATCAGCGCCTCCAAGTTCTCAAATTGCCAGCCGATCACCACCACCAGACCCACTGCAAATCCGGCCAAGGCAAATGCCCAGCGGCGCATCAGCCAACGCCAACGGTCACGCCATAAACGTGGCCAAGCCAGAGGCCGTTTGGAGGCCCAAACTGTCGAAGTTCTGCCTTGAACTTCTCTCACGGTCGTACCCTGCCGAGTTCGGCCGAAACGGCATTCAACCCTGGAGCCATCGCTGTGGGCCCCGAGCCCTCCTGCACCCATTTGGTTTGCCAAACAAACTCAAGCGCAGCCGCTGTCACCACCTCATTCACGCTCGGCGCACTTGCCAAACTGACCAGCGTCCATAGGGTCTCATTCGCAGGTGCTGCCCATGGCATCGACAAACGCTCTCGCGCCTGCGCCATGCGCAGTGTGTCCGTGGCCTGGCCGTGCAACTCCAGGAGCTGCGCATCCAACTGCAAGCGCAACAACTGCACCGATTCAGGCCCAGCCACCTCTATCAAGGCCCGATGCAAGGCCTCCCAACGGCGGAGCTGCGCGCCGAGTGCCTGAACATGGGCGTCTTGTACCGACCATGTTTTTTGTTCAGCCTGTCGGTCCTTGTGTGCCGCCAGCCGGTTTTGCACTTGCTTCAAGCGAAACTGCAACAAACCACGCTCGCGCTCCTGTTGCAAGCGCTGTTCTTGCACCTGCGACAAGCACCCAAGGGCCACCAGGCTGCCCACCAGCAATCCGGTCAAAAAAGTCCATCTTCTGTGAAATCTCCGGCGCTGACTGACCAGTGCCGGATGCTCCAACAGGTTGAAGGGTGCCATCACAGCCAGGCCTTCAGCGCGAGACCCGAAGCCACCAATCGCGCTCCAGCCGTCGATTTCAAGGCCTGGTGCAGTCCCCAGTCCGCCCCCTCTTTAAGGCCGAACACAGGCTGTCCATGACCTAGATTGGGACCCAAATCAAATTGCCAATCTTGCGGCGACTGGGTCAGCAAGCTGTCGAGCCCCCCTTTGAGGTGGCTTGCTGCCCTGTGGGCTGCATGCAGGGCAGGCTCGACGCTGTCAAGCCGCCATCCAGCGTTGCGCACGCCATCCCTGATGGCCCGAATACGGGCCTGATCACACCCGACCCAATAAACGCGGGTGAAAAGGCCAAAACTGAGTGGATCGGGTTGAAAATCAAAATTGACCTCTTCCGGTGTCAAACCCAGCAACTGTGACGCCTCCAGCTGCACCTCAGCAGCCCAGTCATCCCGGGGCAATTGCGCAGGCAACTCCAACACCCCCGCGATCACCTCGTCTTCGGTCAAACCTACGGAAACCCTTTGGCGCGAGCGCACGGCCAACTGACTCAAACCGACGTCAAAACCGGATCCCCCGCGATCTGGGTCGGTACTGGTCAATTTTTCCACGGCAAGCACCCGGACACCTGCCACTTTGTACTTTGACAGGCCCACCAATGCCCAATCAGACCCATCACACGCCAAACCCCAAGCCTGTCGCACCGAACGACGGGCCACAAGCTGCCAAAAACGAGTCCAAAATGGCATGATCCCCCCTGTTCAAACCAAAAATGGCTTGTTTTGGTGGTTTTTTTAACATGATTTTTTTGAATAAACAATCATTTTTTAATCTTAAAGTATTTATTTATTGCCATCCACTCTTCTTCATAGGTACAGAGTTTTTATAATGTCGGATGTGCGTGCTTTCAACGGATGCCGCCTGTTCATCACCTATGCCGCAACAAGACACCGCATCAGACGCGCCCCACAGAACGCTCAGCCAACGCCAAGCCTTCAGCATTTGGACATGGCTGGTCAAACTGATGACCTGGGCGATGGTTTTGCTGGCAGCTGGCTTGTTTTGTCTGCTGATGGTCGTGGGAGTGGCCATGGTGACGGCTTACCCCAACTTGCCCGATATCTCGGACCTGGCCGACTACAAACCCAAACTGCCGCTGCGCGTGTTCACCGCCGATGGCCAGTTGATGGGCGAGTTTGGCGAAGAACGACGCAATCTGACCCCGATCGAAGAGATTCCACAAATCATGAAAGACGCGGTACTGTCCATAGAGGACAACCGCTTTTATGACCACGGCGGTGTGGATTACGTGGGCATTTTGCGTGCGGGCATCGCCAACATTGGCCGTTTGAAAAGCCAAGGCGCTTCCACCATCACCATGCAGGTGGCTCGCAACGTCTACCTTTCCTCCGAAAAAACCTACACCCGCAAAATTTACGAAATCCTGCTGACCTACAAACTCGAACACCTGCTGACCAAAGACCAGATTCTGGAAATCTACATGAACCAGATTTTCTTGGGCAACCGGGCCTATGGTTTTGCCTCTGCAGCCGAAAGCTACTTTGGTAAATCACTGAAGGACATCACCATTGCAGAGGCCGCCATGCTGGCTGGACTGCCCAAAGCCCCTTCAGCCTTCAACCCCATCGTCAACCCCAAACGCGCTCGCTCACGTCAGCTCTACATCATCGAGCGCATGGAAGAAAACGGCTACATCACAGCCCGTCAAGCCACTCAAGCCAAAGCCGAGCCCTTGGCTTTGAAAACAGCGAGCAACAAAAAAACCCTGCATGCCGAGTTTGTGGCTGAAACCGTTCGGCAAATGGTGTTTGCCCAATATGGACAAGACACATACACCCGCGGACTGAATGTCTACACGACCATTGACTCGCAAGAGCAAATGGCGGCTTACCAAGCTTTGCGCCAAGGTCTGATGGACTACGAACGCCGCCAAATTTACCGTGGCCCTGAAAAGTTCATCACCCTGCCCAACGACCCCAAACTGGCTGAGGACCTCATCGATGAGACCCTCGAAGACCATCCTGACAACGGCGACGTGATGTCAGCCGTCGTTTTGGAGGCCTCCAGCAAAAAAGTGGTGGTGGTCCGACAAAACAGCGAGCAAATCACCATCACCGGCGCGGGCCTCAGCCCGGTTGAATCAGGTTTGTCGGACAAGGCACCCGCAGCCAAACGCATCCGCAAAGGTGCTGTAGTCCGCATTGTTCAATTGCCCAAGGGCCAGTGGGAAATCACCCAGTTGCCCGAAGTCGAAGGTGCCTTGGTGGCCTTGACCCCACAAACCGGGGCCATCCGAGCGCTGGTTGGCGGCTTTGACTTTGCCAAGAACAAATTCAACCATGTCACCCAGGCTTGGCGCCAACCTGGCTCGAGCTTCAAGCCCTTTGTCTATTCCGCTGCCCTCGAAAAAGGCTTGTCGCCCGCAACCATGGTCAATGACGAGCCCTTATTTTTTGATGGTGGCGTCACCGGGGGGCAGCCGTGGGAGCCCAAAAACTACGACGGCAAATTTGATGGCCCCATGAGTTTGCGCACCGCTTTGGCCAAGTCCAAGAACATGGTGTCCATTCGCGTGCTGCAATCTGTTGGCCCCCGACCCGCCCAAGAATGGGTCACCCGCTTTGGTTTTGACGCCGACAAACACCCGCCTTACCTGACCATGGCTTTGGGCGCAGGCTCGGTCACCGTCATGCAAATGGCCACGGGCTATTCGGTTTTTGCCAATGGTGGCTACTTGGTCAGCCCTCACCTGATCAACCGCATCACCGACTACAAGGATCGCCTGCTGGTTGACAGCCCCCCTGTTGAGATCAACGATGCATCGCAACGCGTGATTCCCCAGCGCAACGCTTTCGTCATGACCAGCATGATGCAGGAAGTCACCCGCTCAGGCACGGCCGCACGCGCTCAAGCGAGCCTCAAGAGGTCTGATATTTTTGGCAAGACTGGCACCACCAACGATGCCATGGACGCCTGGTTTGCGGGCTACCACCCCCAGCTCGCTGCCGTGGTCTGGATCGGTTACGACACGCCACGCAAACTCGGAGACCGTGAAACTGGGGGGGGGCTGAGCTTGCCCGTTTGGATCCAATTCATGGAAACCGCTGCACGTAATTTGTCGAACAGTGTATCCGCGCCTCCTGCAGATTTGCTACAAGTAGACGGCGATTGGATTTACCCAGAATTTGCTGGCGATAACGGCATCTCATCATTGGACAACGAGGTCAACGATAAGGCGCAAGCCTTGCCTCCCGAAGAAGAGCGCAACCGGATTTTGGACCTGTTCAGAAACTGAGCTGCGGATGTCCCGAATGCCCCTTTGACCGGGCCACTTAGGGCTTGAACGTCAAGTTTTGACCTGATTGATCCGAGGCATAACGCGACAGGCTCTGCCAAAACTCTCCTTGGCCTTTTGTGTCTTGCCAATGGGTGCCGTCAAACTTGTAATGAAAGCCGCCGCAACGCGCCGCCAGCCACACTTCGTGCAGGGGCTTTTGCAGATTGATCACGATTTGGCTGCGGTTAGGAAACGTCAAAGTGATCATGCCACCCACCCGTTGGTTGTCCACATCGGCATCGGTGTCATCGTTGAGGCGATCGCAGCTGATCTCTACGCCCGCCAGCAGGCGTTCAGCTTGGTCCAGAAATTCAAGGTCGGTCATTACAATCGCAGCATGTTGAAGGTGATGAAGATTCTAGTCATGCTGCATGCCCTTGTTGGCGGTGCGGCCGTATTGAGCGCTTGCGGTCAGCGGGGTCCACTGGTCCTGCCCACCACGCCCGCTTCGGCCGGGCGTGCCACCTTGCCCCAAACGCTCAATCCCTTTAGCTCATCAGCCCCCGCTGCGACCAGCGCTCCTGCATCAAGCACCCAAGCCAACAAAGCCCAACTTGTCCCGGCAGCCAGGCCTTGAGATCGTCATACGCCCAGCGCCAAGCCCTGCTGACACCCGCCCTTTTGCTGCCTCCATTTACCCTCCACTTTTCAAGCCATGACCGCCACCACCGAACTCCCAGGACAACCCCACATCCACTATTCGGTCGATCAATTGCACGTGGAAGGCCTGCCGCTGTCACCACTGGCCTGCGAACATGGCACGCCTTTGTTCGTCTACTCCAAAGCGGCCATGCTGTCGGCCCTGGACGCGTACCATCGTGGTTTTGCCGGGCGCCAGGCACAAATTTGCTACGCCATGAAGGCCAACTCCAGCCTGGCCATCTTGCA
The DNA here is from genome assembly GCA_945897465.1 of Limnohabitans sp. Rim8. Classification (GTDB taxonomy): domain Bacteria; phylum Pseudomonadota; class Gammaproteobacteria; order Burkholderiales; family Burkholderiaceae_C; genus Limnohabitans_A. The sequence continues at coordinate 20,599 of CAMDFK010000008.1, forward strand.
GGTGTTTGCCGAAGCCGGTTGTGGCTTTGACATCGTCTCGGGTGGCGAGCTGGCCCGCGTGCTGGCCGCAGGTGGCGATCCAGCCAAAGTCATTTTTTCTGGCGTGGGCAAAACCCGCCACGAAATGAAACAGGCCCTGCAAGTGGGCATTGCTTGCTTCAACGTTGAAAGTGAGGCCGAACTCGATGTGCTCAGCGAAGTGGCGAAGGGCATGGGCAAAGTCGCCCCGGTCAGTCTGCGCGTGAACCCCAACGTCGACCCCAAAACCCACCCTTACATCTCCACCGGCCTCAAGGGCAACAAATTCGGCATTGCCCACGAAGACACCCTGCGGGCCTACCGCCACGCGGCCAGCCTGCCGGGGCTCAAGGTGGTGGGCATTGATTGCCACATTGGCTCACAAATCACCGAGACCACCCCCTATCTGGACGCCATGGACCGCGTGCTGGACCTGGTGGCCGACATCGAAGCGGCGGGCATCCCGATTCACCACATCGATTTTGGTGGTGGTTTGGGCATCAACTACAACGGTGACACCCCGCCCCAAGCCGATGCGCTGTGGGCGCAGCTTCTGGCCAAGCTGGACACACGCGGCTACGGCCAGCGCCAGCTGATGATCGAGCCGGGACGCTCACTGGTCGGCAACGCGGGCGTGTGCCTGACCGAGGTGCTGTATCTGAAGCCCGGCGAACAAAAGAACTTTTGCATCGTTGACGCGGCGATGAACGACCTGCCCCGCCCGGCCATGTACCAGGCCTTCCACCAGATCGTGCCGGTCAAGCCGAGCGCAGGCCAAGACGCGGTGTATGACGTGGTAGGCCCGGTCTGTGAAAGCGGCGATTGGATTGGCCACGACCGCCAGCTGCAGGTAAAAGCAGGTGACGTGCTTGCCGTGCTGTCTGCAGGCGCTTACTGCATGAGCATGGCCAGCAACTACAACACCCGTGGCCGCGCCGCCGAGGTGTTGGTTGATGGCACCCAAGCGCACCTGATCCGCCAACGCGAATCGGCGTTCGACACTTTTGCTCTGGAACAACTGGTCTGAAATGCAAAGGCGCCCTTCAATCGCCAGCACAGCGTTTGACGGGTGTTCAGGGTCGCTGTGCTGAACGCCGCAGCACACGCCAGCCCAGCAAAGCGGCCAAGATGACCGCATAGACCATCACCTCGGCAAAGTCCTGTTTGCCCGCCCTCATCCACCAAAAGTGGAGCACAGCGAGCACCGCCACACCATAAACGCCCCGGTGCAGCACTTGCCAGCGCTTACCGCCCAGCCAGCGTACGGCCCGGTTAAAAGAGGTGGCGGCCAGTGCCCACAAAATCACAAAGGCGCTGAAACCCAACCAGATGAAGGGGCGTTTGAGGATGTCATGCAACGTGTCGGCCAGATCAAAGCCCATGTCGAACCAGACGTAACACAACATGTGCAAACTGGCATAGCCAAACACCAGCAAGCCCAGCATGCGCCGAAACCGCAGCAGCTCGGGCCAGCCCAGCCAAGTGCGCAAAGGGCTCACGGCCAGCACCACACACAGGCTGCGCAGTGTCCAGTCGCCTGTGGCACGGATCAGGGCTTCAGCGGGGTTGGGGCCGAGTTGGTCCAACAGGGTTTGCGCCAGCAACCAGGTCCAAGGCAAACAGCCGAGCACCAGCAAAGCCCACCAAGCGGCGGGGTGACGCAGCGCCGCCCTCATGTCCTCAAGACTTTTCCCGCAACGTCATCAGAAGAACTTTTTCAGGTCCATGCCCGCGTACAGCTGACCCACCTGCGGCTCATAGCCGTTGAACATCAGTGTTTTGCGCTTTTTGGCCAACAAACCGTCTTCGCCAATGCGCCGCTCGGTGGCTTGGCTCCAGCGCGGGTGGTCCACATTCGGGTTCACGTTGGAATAAAAACCGTACTCTTGTGGTGCGGATTTCTCCCAAGACGTGACCGGCTGCTTGTCGGTGAAACGGATTTTGACCAAGCTCTTGCCGCTCTTGAAACCATACTTCCACGGCACCACCAAACGCAGCGGCGCACCGTTTTGTTTGGGCATGACCTCGCCATACATGCCAAAAGCCAGCAGGGTCAGCGGGTGCATGGCCTCGTCCATGCGCAGGGCTTCTACATAAGGCCAATCCAGCACAGGGGAGCGCAAACCCGGCATGGTCTTGGGGTCGGCTTGGGTCACAAACTCCACAAACTTGGCGCCCGGCAAAGGCTCCACACGCCGGATCAAATCGGCCAGCGAATAGCCCACCCAAGGAATCACCATCGACCAGCCTTCCACGCAGCGCAAGCGGTAAATGCGCTCTTCCATGGCGCCCCATTTCATGAGGTCTTCCAGGTTCACCCGGGCCGGCTTTTTCACCAAACCCTCGATCTCCACGCTCCAGGGATCGGTCTTGAGGCTGTGGGCCCGCTTGACGGGATCGCCCTTGTCGGTGCCGAATTCATAGAAGTTGTTGTAAGAGGTGGCGTCTTTGTAGGGGGTGGGCTTGTCCATCACCATGGCGCCGCTCAGCTTGGAGGGGACCGAAGGCAGCGCTGGCAATTGCCCGGGCCTTGCCATTTGCGCTTGCGCATCGCGCAGGGCCCAAGCCGACAAAGCCAAGCCCGCAGAACCGGCGGCCAGCTGTCGCAACAGTTCACGTCGAGATTGGTACGCCGCTTGACTGGTGATGTCGCTGGGCACAGGATGTAAAAATCCAGAGGATGAAGAACGGATGATCATGGGATAGGCCTGCTGGTGAAAAGTCGCCCTTTCATTGTGAACGGTCTTGATCACTTTTGCACAAAGGGGCCAAACACCTTGCAACAAGATGCAAGCACGGCAACGGCCACGGATAACGCATAACGTCACTGCATCTCGCTGAGATATCACTGAGATTCAGACGGCTCCAGCCCATGTCACTGACACCAAGTCACTTTTCAGGCACGGATGATCAAAACAGGGGACCAAACGCCCGTCATTTTCATGAGTGGCGAGAGCTTGCCACAGGACACCGTGGCGGCACACCAATCGATCGTTCGATCGGCAGACCCACTGATCTTCTGGGCCTTGCGGTCTGCGGGGCTTGGGCCCCGTGTTCACAAGGTTCCGTAACTGTGCAAGCCGCTCAGGAACATGTTGACCCCTAGGAAGGCAAAGGTCGTGATGCCCAAGCCCACCAAGGCCCACCAAGCGGCCACGGTGCCGCGCAAGCCCTTCATGAGACGCATGTGCAGCCAAGCCGCGTAGTTCAACCACACGATCAGCGCCCAGGTCTCTTTCGGGTCCCAACTCCAGTAGCCGCCCCAGGCCTCTGCCGCCCACAAAGCGCCCAAAACGGTGGCGATGGTAAAAAAGGCAAAACCCACGGCGATGGATTTGTACATCACATCGTCGAGGATTTCGAACGAGGGCAGGCGCTCGGCAATGCGGCGACGGCCCATCAAAATGCCTGCCACGATGAAGGCGGAGATGCCGAAGTAAACCATCCAATAGCTGCTGGTCTGGTCATTGGCCGATTGGCGGAACACCACCGGCTCAAAGCACAACACAATGCCCAGCAGCCACAAAGGCGCCAACTTGTACCAGCGCGTCTCAGTGGCTTGCTGCTTGATCAGGTAGGCAAAAGCCACCATGGCCGCCAGGGCGAAGGTGCCGTAGCCAATGAAGTTGGCCGGGACATGGATCTTCATCCACCAGCTTTTGAGGGCGGGCACCAGGGGCTGGATTTCGTGCGCCTCACGCACCAGCGTGTACCAGAGCAAAAAGCCCACCGCTGCACTGACCACCAGCATCACAAACGCACCCAAAGCACGGGTTTTGTACTGAGCTTCGTAGTACAGGTAAAACGCTGCTGTCATCCAGCAGAACATGATGAAGACTTCGTACAGGTTGCTCACCGGAATGTGTCCGATGTCCGGCCCCAACTGGTGGCTTTCATACCAGCGCACCAAGGTACCGATCAAGGCCAGACCCACCGCCACCCATGCCATGCGTGAGCCCAAAGATTCCATCGCGTCAGCCTGACCCCGGATGAATATGCCCGCCCAGTAAAAGACGGTGCTGATGAAAAACAGCATGCTCATCCACAGGATGGCCGATTGGCTGGAGAGGAAATACTTGAGCAGGAACACCTGCTCGGACCGGGCCAAATCACCCTGGTAAAGGTAAATGGCCAGCAGCGACAGGCCCGTGACCACCAGCATCAGTGTTCGCAGCGGCCGCCAAAACCAAGCCAACCAGATCACCGCTGGCAAACTGCAAATCAGAATGGCCTGCTCGTACACGTCCATCGCGTGTTGGTAACGGGTGAACGCGTAAACCGTGCCAAGCAGCGCCAGCAGGGCAAAGCCCCAATCGAGCGTCGTGCGGCTGGAAAAATAACCAGGATTCAAAGTGACAGTCGTCATGGTGCTTTCTCGGCGCGGCCCAACAAGCGGGCACTCAGTTGGTCAAATTCACGGTCTACGTCCAGGGTCTTGCGGTTGGACGACAAGGCCACGTTCGCCTGGGCGCCATCACCTTGCGGCGACAGCCAAACCCACAAGCGACGATCTCGAACATACAGCATGGCAAAAATACCCAGAATCAAAAGGGCACAGCCCAAATAAACGATCGACTGGCCGGGGGCTCTGGCCACCTGGAATACGCTGGCTTGCACCTGCTTGAAATCTTTCAACAAAAACGTCATGGGCGCCGGATAAAAAGGCGCATCGGACAGTGCCAGCACCGCCTGCGACATGAAGCCCTGAACTTGGTCTGCGGGCATCGGTTTGGCAGCGGCTTGTTCACGGGCCACGGCATCGAGCTCGAACAAAGCCCCGTTCAAAATGCGCACAAACATCTCGCCAGCGCGTGGGCGTTCAGCCTCAGGCACATTGGACTCCAGAAAATCAGCCAAGGCTTGCAGGCCCGACACAGGTTTGCCCTGAACCTGCTCCAAGCCGGCAAACAGGCCGAGTGAACGGGCAGCTGAGTCGGCCAATTGCTGCGTCAACTCGGGCCGCTGCGGGTCTACAGCTTTGCGTGCATAGCGCTGCACAGCGCGATCACGCAGCTCAGGCGTTTCCAAGGCAGCACGCAGACGAATGAAACCCGTCAACTCACCGTTTTCATCGGCCGGAGGGCGCAGGTAACGAAAAGGCTCACTGGGCGTCTCGCGCACACCCAACAAAAAGACAGGCACACCATCACCCGTGTCCACAGGCAGCATGTAATTGTTGTACTCACGCGCCTGCCCTGCCGCATCACGCAGCTTGTAGCTCACGCTCGGGCCCACATTGCGCAGTTCTTTGGTCTTGGTGGTCTTATGGCCTGCACCCAAGCGCTCGTCGATGGCGTTGCGCAAATCAACTTTGCGCACATCCACACCTGTCCCCTCAGGGCCAAGGCCCCCCGACATATTTTCAACGTTGATCACTCGCAAACCGGTGAACTCGAGGCTCAGTTTTTCGTTGCCGTTGGTCAAGTCGGTGCTGCCACCAATGGTGCCTTCCACCTCAAAAGACTTGGTGGCTGCCGACATGGGCACTGCCTGCATCTTGACCTGTGAGCCACCATCGTCAAAGCTGGACTGGTAGATGTTGATGCCCTTGAAACTGGCCGGGTGGTTGACCTCGACGCGTGCTTCCTTCTTTTCGCCCGTGGCCTTGTCGTGGATGATGATGTCGCTGGCGAAGAGCTTGGGCATGCCGGTCGAGTAGTACTCGACGATGAATTTCTTGAGTTCAATGACAAAAGGCAGGTCTTGCAACAAGATGCCGTTGGACTGATTCAGAATGGCCGTGCCCGAGGCCGTGTCTTCGGCCACCAGCAAGTTGGCACGGAAGGCCGGATTGCGATCTGACAAACGGTGCTGCGCGGGTACATCGGCAATCAAGCCACCACCGTTGTAGATTTCCTTACCACCCAACCACATCTGGGCACGCACCGCCAGGTCGCCATCGAGCAAACCGCCCACACACACCAGCACAATGGCCGAGTGCGCTGCAATGTAGCCGATCTTGTTGGCAGCGCCCGCCTTGGCGGCCAGCATCCAGCCCTTGCCCGCAGGCGTGTCACGCTCTTGCAGTTTCACTTTCCATCCGCCCGTGGCCAACAAAGCCCCCAGGCGCCTGGCCGCAGCCTCAGGCGCTTCGTTCAAGTGGCCCTGGGCCTTGTGGTGGAAAGCCTTGAGGCTTTGCTCGCGGATGTTTTCCTTGTAGTTCTTCAGATCCACCAGGATCTTGGGGGTGTTGCGGGCGATGCACAAACTGGTGCTGACTACGAGGAAAGCCAGGATCAACAGAAACCACCAAGCGCTGTAAACGGTGTTGAGCTTGAGCGTGGCAAACAACTCGGCCCAAAAGGGTCCGAACTGGTTGATGTAGTTGTTGGTGGGCTCGTTTTGTTTGAGCACCGTGCCGATCACCGAGGCGATGCAAATGATCGTCAACAAGGAGATGGCAAACCGCATGGACGACAGCAACTCGATCACGGCCTGCCCTCGGGGCGAGCTGCGCTCGGAATCAGGGCTGGAAGCAACAGTCGTCATGAGAAGAAAGATGGATGCTGAAAGGACGGCGAAACGAAACACGCCATGAACAAGCAAGGCCGGAATACCGGCCTTGGACGTGTCATATTAGCCAATTCTTAATTGTGCCCGAGGCAAGAGCCGCTCGACTGAAAACCCTTTGAAGTCAACAGGACAAACTGGCACACACGCCCAGGTCAAGACCCGGGCTGCCACTCAGCGCAGACCCGCGATGTAGTCGGAGACGGCCTTGATTTCTCGGTCATTCATCTTGGCGGCCACTTGGGTCATTTGAAGGTTGTTCTTGCGCACACCTTCGCGAAATTGGACCAACTGCGCAGCGGTGTACTCGGCGTGCTGGCCCGACAAACGGGGGTACTGCGAGGGCATTCCTGCACCATTGGGTGAGTGGCAGCTGACGCAGGCAGCGATCTGGCGGTCAGGAATGCCACCGCGGTAAATGCGCTCGCCCCAGGCCACCGTGTCTTTTTCCTTGGCAAACCCGGGTTTGGCCTGCTTGGAAGCCAACCAAAATGCAATATTGCGCATGTCTTCGTCGCTCAAAGCGGCGACCATACCGCCCATGATGGCATTGGCACGTTTGCCGGATTTGTACTCTTGCAGTTGTTTGAGCAAATACTCAGGGTGCTGCTGGGCCAGCTTGGGATTGGCAGGCGTGCTCGAATTGCCGTCCGCCGCATGGCAAGCCACACAAGCCTGACTGAAAATGGCTTCGCCTTTGGCCAAGTCGGGTTTGGCAGCCTTGGGGGCTGGGCCAGCGGCCATGGCAGAACCTGCCACCAAAGCGGCTGACAGAGCAGTGATCAAAAAAGAGGAAATCGACTTCATGGCGTGATCCAAGAGTGGGCCCAAAACCTTTGGATTCTACAATGAGGTCCAAGTCAGCTTCCTGACGACCCAAGGTATCCTTTATTTATGAGCTCTCGCCTCCAAGTCCGCGCTCCTGCAGGCCCGGCCACCGCCCCGAAAGCCACACCCACAGCCGCTTTGGCCGCGCCGAATAACCCCGCAACGGTCACGCCCATGGGCTGGATGCACACCGCGCGTTTTTTGACCACCGCCGCGCAACTGCACCACTTGCCTGCGATGAACACGCCCGAAATCGCCTTTGTGGGCCGCTCAAACGCAGGCAAATCCACCTGCATCAACACCCTGACCCAAAAGAAACAACTGGCCTTTGCCTCCAAAAAACCCGGCCGCACCCAGCACATCAACCTCTTTGCCCTGGGCAAACAAGGCATCACCGACGCGGTGCTGGCCGATTTGCCCGGCTACGGCTACGCCGCAGTGGCCAAGATGGACAAGCTGCGCTGGCAACAGGTCATGGCCAACTACCTGGTCAGCCGCGACAATTTGACCGGCATCGTCATGATGTGCGACCCGCGCCACGGCCTGACCGAGCTCGATGACATCTTGCTCGAAGTGATAAGGCCCCGCGTCGAAGAAGGCTTGAAGTTCCTGATCATCCTGACCAAAGCCGACAAGCTCACCCGTGCCGAGCAGGCCAAAGCCTTGTCGATTGCGCGACTGCAAGCCGGTGGCGGCGAGGTGAAACTCTTTTCGGCCTTGAAAAAGCAGGGGGTGGACGAAGTGGCCCAACTGCTGTGGGACTGGACGCACCCTGCATGCGGCGCTGCAGCCCCTGCGCAAACCGCCGAGCCCCCCGAAGAAGAACCCGAAGCCCTGGACGAGTGAGCCTGCGCTGAAGACAGCCACGGCCCACCGCCCCACAAGGAGTGATCCGCCGTGCATCCCGAGATCCAGACCTGGCAGCAAGCCCTGCCCCACGGCATCACCCTGAGCTGCCGCGCCTGCGGCGAGCCGGGTCGCCCGGTGCTGCTGTTTTTGCACGGCTTTCCCGAAGGGGCCTGGGTCTGGGACCCTCTTTTGCTGCACTTCTCGAAACCCGAAAACGGCGGCTACCGCTGCGTGGCCCCCAACCTGCGCGGCTACGAGCGCTCGAGCGCCCCCGAAGACGTCAAGGCCTACCGCGCCAAATACCTGGTGCAGGACATCGTGGCCCTGATCGACGGCGAATGCGGCCCCCTCACGGGCGGCCGCCCGCTGGCCGCGCTCATCGCCCACGATTGGGGCGGCGCCGTGGCCTGGAGCGTGGCCAACCAGCACCCAGATCGCCTGCGCCAGTTGGTCATCATCAACTCGCCCCACCCCGGCACCTTTCTGCGGGCCTTGCAACAAGACCCTGCGCAGCAAGCGGCCAGCGCCTACATGAACTTTTTGGTGCAGCCCGAAGCAGCAACGCAATTGGCGGCCAAGGACTTTGAACGCATGTTCGGCTTTTTGACGGGCCAAGACACTTCCTTGCAATCGCTCACCGCGCCCACGGCAGACCACCCTGCCCACTGGCTCACCCCCGCCGTCAAAGCGCAATACCGCAAGGTTTGGCAGCAGGGGCTGCAAGGCGGCCTGAACTACTATCGCGCATCGCCCCTGCGCCCCGCCACCGCCAACGACCCGGGTGCCAGCGCTGTGCAAATCCCGCCTGAAGCGCTGCGCATCGAGTTGCCCACGCTGCTGCTCTGGGCGCAGGGCGATGTGGCCCTGCTGCCCTGCCTGACTGAGGGGCTGGACGCGCACATCCCCGATCTGAAACTCGTGCCGATTGAGCAGGCCACGCACTGGGTGGTGCATGAACAACCAGCACGAGTCATCCAAGAGATTGCGAATTTTCTGCCTCCGATCTGCATCAAACCCGCTCAATAGACCCCCGGCTCGCCCTCGGGTCGGGTTTTGAACCGTTTGTGCACCCAGTAATACTGCTCAGGCATGGTGTCGATCAAGGCCTGCAGTTCACGGTTCATGCGGGCGGTGTCGGCCTCGGCGTCTTCGCTCGGAAAATCGGCCCACAGGGGTCCCAACTCCAGACGGTAGCCCTGCGCGGTCATGCGCGTGGCCACGGTCATGACCCGGGCACGCCCCAAACGCGCAAAGCGAGACAAAGAAGGCACGGTGGCCGTCTGCACGCCGTAAAAGGGCACAAACACCGACTCGTTGCGCCCAAAGTCCATGTCCGGCAACAAATACAGCTTGTCTCCTTGGCGCAGGCCCGACAAGATTTGCTTGACCCCCTGATGGCGAAAATACAAATTGACATGACCCGAGCGGTTGCGCCCCTGGCGCACCCACTCGTCGAGCACCGCGTTGCGCTGGCGCACATAAATGCTGGCCATGTGCACGCCATGCACCTGTGTCAGGGCGCTGCCGCCCGCGTCCAGCCCCACAAAGTGCGGCGCCAGCATCACCACGGGCTCAGGGCCCAGCAAGGGGCTCAAATCCCCCTGCAGCTGCAATCGGCTGCGCAGCTGCGTCGGCGAGCCGTGCCAAAGCCACGACCGGTCGATCAGCGACTGCACCACCCCCACAAAATGCCTGCGGGCCAAACGACCGCGCTGGCGGGGCGTGAGGTGTGGAAAGCACAAAGCCAGGTTGACCTGCACAATGCGCCGCCGCGACCGGGCCAAGGCCCACAACACATGGCCCAAGATGCAGCCCAAAGCACGCAAGGCCCCCAAAGGCCATGGTGCCAACAAGCGCATGAGCCAAACCAAAGGGTGCATCAGGCGTCCTTGCGCGGGGCTTTGTAGCGGGCATAACCCCACAAATACTGCTGCGGGCAAGCCCGCACCAAGGCCTCCATGGCTTGGTTGATCTGCACCACCGCCGTCTCCAAGTCCGGTGACAAATCGTGGCCCAGCTTTTGGGTGTGCAGCCGGTAACCGCGACCCCAGGGCAGGCGCTCGCCCCAAATCAACACCACCTGGGCCCCGGTTTGCAAGGCCAGACGGGCCGCCAGTGTCATGGTGTAAGCCGGTTTGCCAAAGTAAGGGGCCCATTGGCCCATGCCCTCGGGTGGCACCTGGTCGGGCAACAAGCCCACGGCTTCGCCCGCCCGCAAGGCCTTGATCATCTGGCGCACGCCCGCCAGCGTGGTGGGCACCGCCTGCAAGCCCGGCCGGTTGCGTGCCAAGGCCATCACCTCATTCAAGGCCGCCTGCCTGGCGGGGCGGTACAAAACCGTCAACTGTCCGTATTGCGCCCCAAAGCGCAAGGCCAGCGCCTGGGCGGTGACTTCAAAGCAACCCATGTGCGGGGTCAGGAACAGCACGCCTTGGCCTTGGGCATAAGCCGCGGCGGCAGCGTGGTCATCGGCCCAAGCCAGCGGCGGCATGCGGCCCAGCCACAAACGCGGCAACTCGGCCGACATGCAACCGGCCTGCCCAACGGCACCCAGCACCACGCGCCAGCCCTGGCCCGCCTGCCTTGCATTCATCAGAAAACGCTGGCGATAAGGTCCCGACAACAGCCACGCACCCCACCCCCCCAACCACCCCAAGGCATGCAAAGCCCACAATGGCCAACGTGAAAAAAAACGGAACCAGCGCAACATAGGGGGGTGATTTTGCCTTGAACCGGCCTCGGGCCCGATTCGGAACAACACCAACTCGACGATGAATCGACGCTGATTTAACGAGCGGCTCTTGAAACGGTCCCAAATGCCCTTATCATTAGCACTCGATGGAGTTGAGTGCTAACAAACACCCTCTCCTCAGATTTCAGCTGCATCCCTGTGGTGCTTTTGTTTTTCAACCCTTGTTTCAATCCAGGAGATTCCATGAAACTGCGTCCTTTGGGCGATCGCGTGATCGTCAAACGTGTCGAAAGCGAAACCAAAACAGCCTCGGGCATCGTCATCCCCGACTCGGCTGCAGAAAAGCCCGATCAAGGTGAAGTCTTGGCCGTCGGCCCTGGCAAAACCAACGACAAAGGCGAGACCAAAGCTCTGAGCGTCAAAGTCGGCGACCGCGTGTTGTTCGGCAAGTACAGCGGCCAGACCGTCAAAGTCGATGGCGACGAGCTGCTGGTCATGAAAGAAGAAGACCTGTTCGCGGTAGTGGAATAACTTGCGGGACAGACCGAACGACGCGCGAAGCGCCCGTTCGCTCTGTCCTCAACTGATCAAATCAATTTAATTCAGGAGCTACAAAAATGGCAGCAAAAGACGTAATTTTCGGCGGTGAAGCCCGCGCACGCATGGTTGAAGGCGTGAACATTTTGGCCAACGCCGTCAAAGTGACCCTGGGCCCCAAGGGCCGCAACGTGGTTCTGGAGCGCTCGTTCGGCGCCCCCACCGTGACCAAAGACGGCGTGTCTGTGGCCAAGGAAATCGAACTCAAAGACAAACTGCAAAATATGGGCGCCCAGATGGTCAAGGAAGTCGCTTCCAAGACCTCTGACAACGCTGGCGACGGCACCACCACCGCCACCGTGTTGGCTCAAGCCATCGTGCGCGAAGGCATGAAGTACGTGGCCGCTGGCATGAACCCCATGGATCTGAAGCGCGGCATCGACAAGGCTGTGACGGCCCTGATCGAAGAGCTGAAGAAGGCCACCAAAGCCACCACCACCAGCAAAGAAATCGCCCAAGTCGGCTCGATTTCTGCCAACTCTGACTCCAGCATCGGCGAAATCATCGCCAACGCCATGGACAAAGTGGGCAAAGAAGGCGTGATCACTGTGGAAGACGGCAAGTCCTTGAACAACGAACTCGACGTTGTGGAAGGCATGCAGTTTGACCGCGGCTACCTGTCGCCTTACTTCATCAACAACCCCGAAAAGCAAGCCGCTTTGCTGGACAACCCCTTTGTGTTGTTGTTCGACAAGAAGATCAGCAACATCCGCGACTTGTTGCCTACGTTGGAAGCCGTTGCCAAAGCTGGCCGTCCATTGCTCATCATTGCCGAAGAAGTCGAAGGCGAAGCCTTGGCCACTTTGGTGGTGAACACCATCCGTGGCATCTTGAAGGTGGTGGCTGTCAAGGCTCCTGGCTTCGGTGACCGTCGTAAGGCCATGTTGGAAGACATCGCCATCTTGACCGGCGGCAAAGTGATCGCTGAAGAAGTGGGCCTGACCCTCGAAAAAGTGACTTTGGCCGATCTGGGCCAAGCCAAGCGCATCGAAGTGGGCAAGGAAAACACCATCATCATCGACGGCGCTGGTGCTGCTGGCGACATCGAAGCCCGCGTCAAGCAAGTGCGCGTGCAAATCGAAGAAGCCACTTCTGACTACGACCGCGAGAAGCTGCAAGAGCGCGTGGCCAAGTTGGCTGGCGGTGTGGCCGTGATCAAGGTCGGCGCTGCCACCGAAGTCGAGATGAAAGAGAAGAAAGCCCGCGTGGAAGACGCCCTGCATGCCACCCGCGCTGCGGTGGAAGAAGGCATCGTGGCTGGCGGCGGCGTGGCTTTGCTGCGTGCACGCCAGATGGCGGGTGTCATCAAAGGCGACAACGCTGACCAAGACGCCGGCATCAAGCTGGTGTTGAAAGCCATCGAAGCGCCTTTGCGCGAGATCGTGTACAACGCCGGCGGCGAGCCCTCGGTGGTGGTGAACGCGGTGTTGGCTGGCACCGGCAACTACGGCTTCAACGCTGCCAACGACACCTACGGCGACATGATCGAAATGGGTATTCTGGACCCCACCAAAGTGACACGCACTGCTTTGCAAAACGCAGCATCCGTGGCCTCTTTGATGTTGACCACCGAGTGCATGGTTTCCGAAGCGCCAAAAGACGAAGCTGGCGCTGGTGGCGGCGGCATGCCTGACATGGGCGGCATGGGTGGTATGGGCGGCATGGGCATGTAAGCATGGGCGTGTAATTGCCCCGCTGTCTGGACAGAGGGTTTGCGCCCTCACCCAGCCAGAACAAAGCCCCGCAAGGTTCGCGCCTTGCGGGGCTTTTTTATTCTTTGGAAAATATTTGCATGCTAAGTTGCTGGTTTAAGAGTAATAAAAAAATACAAACAGCAAACTGTAAATTTCATCGCATGCGGTTGAATTTCTTATCCGTTTTTCACGACACACCGCTTGCTGGGATCATGTGCACAAAAGGTCCAGATCCAGCCCATGCGGCAAATAGTTGTTGAAGTCTTTGTCCAGTGTGGTCAGACGCAATCCGGCAGCAATGGCAAAGGCGGCGAGGTAGGCGTCCATCCAGACTTTTGGAGACGCACTGTTCAACCCAGCAAGACTGCGCCAAAGCCCGAACACGCCCGGTGGCTCGTCTTGCCACGCCACTTGTGGTAATGCTTGCAGGTTGTCCAGAGTGAGCAGCGCTTCGCTGTTGGTCAGCGGAAGAGCCCCATAGGCTTTTGCCAAAGCCGCCGTGGAGAGCAGGCGTAAAAAGCTTTGTTGCGTGGCGCGACAAAAAACCGCAGCTTGCGACGCGGTCGCTTGGCGCAACGCCTGTCTGGCCACGCTGTGCAAGGGGTGCTGTTCAAAAGTAGCGGCCAGCCACGCGCTTGTGTCAAAGAGAGCGCCCGCCACGCTGCATGTCCTCTTGGGTGAGCAAGTCCTGTTCGAGCTTTATCAAGGCTTCGGCGGTCATGGACCTGGATGGGGCATCGTCGCTGCCTCGGATGATCGGCAGCCCGTCGGCACCGATTTCGACCCGCGATCCCGGCGGCGGTGTCGCCGGCCGAAGCGCACCCATCCCCAATCCTTGGCGCAGAAAGTCAGCGGCCAAATCGCGCAGTGTTCGACCCTGCATCAGGGCGCGCAGTTTCATTTCGCGGACCAGTTCGTCGGGCAAGTCAAGTGTGGTTTTCATCTGAGCAAGTTTACCCGTTAGCTGGTTTACCGGCAACGCTTGTCTTTGTTGGAGCTCTATACAGGGAATCAAGTTGAGCGGTGGAAGCCCTGGCGGCACTGGTGGTCAACACCATCCGTGGCATCTTGAAGGTGGTGGTTGTCAAGGCTCCTGGCTTCGGTGACCGTCGCAAGGCCATGTTGGAAGACATCGCCATCCTGACCGGCGGCAAAGTGATCGCTGAAGAAGTGGGCCTGACCCTCGAAAAAGTGACTTTGGCCGATCTGGGCCAAGCCAAGCGCATCGAAGTGGGCAAGGAAAACACCATCATCATCGACGGTGCTGGTGCTGCTGGCGACATCGAAGCCCGCGTCAAGCAAGTGCGCGTACAAATCGAAGAAGCCACTTCTGACTACGACCGCGAGAAGCTGCAAGAGCGCGTGGCCAAGTTGGCTGGCGGCGGCATGCCTGACATGGGCGGCATTGGCATGTAAGCATGGGCGTGTAATTGCCCCGCTGTCTGGACAGAGGGTTTGCGCCCTCACCCAGCCAAAACAAAGCCCCGCAAGGTTCGCGCCTTGCGGGGCTTTTTCTTGTTGGGCCTGATCGCAAACTGGCGCGGCTGATCAGCGAACAAGTGCCAACAAAACCGCCGTCGATGGATCCAAGCCATCAACATCCCCTGACACCATGCGGGCATGGATGTCTTTGGCCAACACCTTGCCCAGCTCCACGCCCCACTGGTCAAAGCTGTTGATGCCCCAGACCGAGCCGCTCACAAACACGCGGTGCTCCTGCAAAGCGATCAGTGCGCCCAGGCTGGCAGGCGTCAGTTCATCGAGCAGCAAAAAGGTGCTGGGCCGGTTGCCGGGAAAGTGCTTGTGACCGCCCTCATCGGCTTGGCCCAACATGAGTGCCTGCGCCTGCGCGATCACATTGGCCAGCAACAGCGCGTGGTGATCTTTCAAGCTGTGCGTGGGCTTTTTCACCGCGATGAATTCCACCGGCACCACATCGGTGCCCTGGTGCAGCATCTGAAAGTAAGCGTGCTGCCCGTTCGTGCCCGGCTCGCCCCAAAGAACGGGCGAGGTGCCGTAAGGCAAGGTATGACCCTCGCGGTCCACGCGCTTGCCGTTGCTCTCCATCTCCAGCTGCTGCAAATACGCGGGCAAGCGGCGAAGGGCGCTGTGGTACGGCTCAATCGAGCGGCTGGTGTAGTTCAAAAAGTTGCGGTACCAAACGTCGAGCAAGCCCAGACGCACCGGCAAATTGGCCTCCATAGGTGCGGTCTGGAAGTGATGGTCCATCGCGTGTGCCCCAGCCAGCAAGTCCCTGAAACCCTTCGCCCCGATGGCGATGGCCACCGGCAGACCAATGGCCGACCACATGGAGTAACGCCCGCCTACCCAGTCCCAAAAGCCAAAAGTGGTGGTGATGCCCATTTGCCCTGCAGCCGCCACATTGGTGGTGAGCGCCGCAAAGTGGCGCGATACGTCGCGACCACCTTGCGCCTGAAACCACTGCAAAGCCGAGCGGGCATTGGTCATCGTCTCGATGGTGGTGAAGGTTTTGGACGCGATCAGAAACAGGGTGTTCTCGGCCTTCAAGCCCTTGAGCACGCCAGCCAGTTCATGGCCATCGACGTTGGACACAAAGTGAAAACGCTTGCCCGGGATCACGAAGTCTTGCAGCGCCAGCACCGCCATCTGCGGGCCCAAATCCGAGCCACCAATGCCGATGTTCACCACATCGGTGATGTGTGTGTCGCCTCGCACCTGCTCGGCAAAGGCGAGCATGGGCTTCAAGGTGTCATGCACTTGCTGCAGGGTTACGGCCAGATCACCTTTCAGTGAACCTTCAGGCTGGCGCAACAGCCAGTGCATCACCGCGCGGCCTTCGGTGTTGTTGATCGGCTCACCCCGGAACATCGCATCACGGTGTTCTGTCAGACCCGTCTGCCGCGCCAGCTCGATCAGCAGCGCTTCGGTCGCGGTGTCGGTGTGGTTTTTGGACAGATCGGCAAAAACCAACGGGGCCGTCTGACTCAGCGCTTGGGCACGTTGCGCGTCGGCCGCAAAAGCGGTGCGCAAATCAAAACCCTTGAATTGGGCCGCATGGGCCTGCAAAGCTGTCCAGGCTCGGGTTTGGTCACAACGCATCTCAGCCCTTTTGCATCAGCACTTCAAGCTTGACCGCATCGGCGCAAAAAGCCCGGATGCCTTCGGCCAGCTTTTCCGTGGCCATGGCGTCTTCGTTGAGGGCCAAACGGAAAGAGGCTTCGTCGTAACGCACAACCGGCAAATCCATGCCCTGCGCGGCGGCGGTGTCCAGCGCTTGGCCGAGCGGTGCCTCAGTCACGGCCAACTGCGCCAGCAACTCGGGGCTGATGGTCAGCAAATCACAACCGGCCAGCGCCGTGATCTGGCCAATGTTGCGGAACGACGCGCCCATCACTTCGGTGGCAATGCCGTGTTTTTTGTAGTGGTTAAAGATCGCCCGCACCGACTTCACACCGGGGTCGTTCGCGCCCGACATGGCCGCTTCATCCCATGCGGCGCCTGCCGACTTTTTGTACCAGTCGTAAATGCGGCCCACAAAGGGCGAGATCAGTTGCACCTGGGCTTGGCCACAGGCTACGGCTTGGCAAAACGCAAACAGCAGCGTCAAATTGCAACGGACGCCCTCGCGCTCCAGTTCGGCCGCGGCCTGAATGCCCTCCCAGGTCGAAGCGATCTTGATCAGCACACGATCGCGGGCAATGCCTTGCGCCTCATACAGCGCCATGATGCGACGCGCCCGCGCCACGGTGGCGGCGATGTCAAAGCTCAAACGGGCATCCACCTCGGTCGACACACGACCCGGAATGGTCTTCAAAATCTCGCAGCCAAAACGCACCAACAGGTGGTCCATCACCACATCCAGCGGCTGACCCCGGTGCGCGGCCACGGTCTCGGCCAGCAGGGGCGCGTATTCGGGCTTTTGCACCGCCTTCAAAATCAGCGAAGGGTTGGTTGTCGCGTCTTGCGGCTGGAACTGGGCCAGTTGCTTGAAGTCACCGGTGTCTGCGACCACGGTGGTGAATTGTTTGAGGGCGTCGAGTTGGTTCATGGCGTTTATTTGAAAAGACGCTTGAATTATCGGTGAAACAAAGTTACATTTCAAATCAAATATTCATGTAACTCAAGAACATCATGGCTTTTGATTTGGTTTTCTTTGGCGGCACGGGCGATCTGGTCTGGCGCAAACTCATGCCCGCCCTGTTTCAGGCGTACCGCCACGACAGTCTGCCTGAAGGGGGCCGCATCATTGGTGTGGGCCGCGACGATCTGAGCGACGAACAATACCGCCAGCAAATTCAGTCACGTTTTGACCAAGTCGACGGGGACAAGCGACCCAACAGCGAAGAATTTGCCCGCTTTGCCAGCCTGCTGTGCTACGTGCGCATGGACTTGTCCAAGCCCGAGTCGTATGCGGCCTTGTCAGCCCGTTTGGCCGAGCGCGAGACCGACAGCGTGGTGATGTATTTGTCCACCGCGCCCAGCCTGTTCACCACCGTCTGCGAGCAGCTTGCCGCCAACGGCCTGAACACCGCCAAGACCCGCATCGTGCTGGAAAAACCGCTCGGTCACGACCTGGCCTCCAACCGCGCCATCAACAAGGCGGTGGGCCAAGTCTTCAAAGAGCAGCAAATCTTCCGCATCGACCACTACCTGGGTAAGCCCGCAGTGCAAAACCTGTTTGCGCTGCGCTTTGGCAACGCCTTGTTTGAGCCCTTGTGGCGGCGTGAGCACATCGCCAACATCCAGATCACCATGTCCGAAGAACTGGGCGTGGAAAAACGTGGTGGCTTTTACGAAACCACCGGCGCCTTGCGCGACATGGTGCAAAACCATGCGCTGCAACTGCTGTGTGCCATAGCCATGGAGCCCCCGATCAACGCCCATGCCGACGCCATCCGTGATGAAAAACTCAAAGTTTTGCGTGCCTTGAAACGCTGGACGCCCGAGACCCTGAGCCAACACGTCATCCGTGGCCAATACAGCGCAGGCAATGTGCTCGGCCAGGCCGTGACCGCTTACCGCGAAGAACCCGGCGTGAACCCCACCAGCAGCACCGAAACCTTTGTGGCGCTGCGCACCGAGATCGCCAACTGGCGCTGGGCGGGCGTGCCGTTTTATATCCGCACCGGCAAGCGGATGGCCGCGCGTGAAGCCCACATCGAAGTCAATTTTCGGGCCACCCCACACGATATTTTTAAAACGCCCGGGGGCCAGGTCAACAAACTGCTCATCCACCTGCAACCCAAAGACGGGCTGGAATTGCACCTGTTCGCTCAGGGCCAAAGCAAGCGCGGCGAAGGCAGCGGTGGCGCCACCCTGAGCCCGGTTCATCTGGACTTGGACTTTGACAAGCGCTTTGGCAGCCAGCGGGTGGGCGCTTACGAGCGTTTGTTGCTCGACGTGCTCGATGGCCGCCTGAATCTGTTCGTGCGCAGCGACGAACAAGAAGAAGCTTGGCGTTGGGTGGAACCGATCCTGCAGCATTGGAAGAACGACACCATCGGCCCACGTCCTTATGCCGCCGGCACTTGGGGGCCCAGCGCATCCAGCGCCATGATCGCCCGTGACGGCCATTGCTGGCGTGAAGAAACATGATGGATCGCTTCGTTCCTCGCGATGACGGGTTTTTTGCCACTGCGCCCACTTTCGCCATTGCGCCATCTCCGTCATTGCGAGCGGAGCGTGGCAATCCATGCCTTCATCATTGACACGGAGCCCCCCATGCTCGATCGCATCAAAGCCTCTTTGCCCTCCCTGGCACCTGCCGAGCAACGCGTGGGCAAACTGGTGCTGGCCGACCCTCGTGCCTTTGCCAAGTTGCCCGTCACCGAGTTGGCCGACCGAGCGCATGTGAGCAAACCCACCGTGGTGCGCTTTTGCCGCAGTGTGGGTTACGACGGTCTGTCCGACTTCAAGCTCAAGTTGGCGGGCAGTGTGAGTGAAGGTGTGCCCTTCATCCACCGCAGCGTGGACGCAGACGACAAGACCAGCGACATTGCTGTCAAGGTCATCGACAACACGGTGGCCGCGTTTTTGAAATACCGCAACGATGCCAGCACTTTTGCGCTGGAGCATGCGGCACATGCTTTGGCTGCCACGCAAAAAACCAACCGCCGCATTGAGTTTTACGGCGCAGGCAATTCGGGCATCGTGGCGCAAGACGCTCAGCACAAATTCTTCCGCCTGGGTGTGAACGCCATCGCCTACAGCGACGGCCACATGCAAGTCATGAGCGCTTCCATGCTCAAGCCAGGCGACTGCGCGGTGATCATCTCGAACTCGGGCCGCACACGCGACCTGATGGACGCCTGCGACATCGCCAAAAAGCAGGGCGCCACCACCATCGTCATCACCACCAGTGGCTCGCCTCTGGCCAGCGCTGGGCACATTCACCTCACAGCCGACCACCCCGAGGGCTACGACAAATACAGCCCCATGGTCTCGCGTCTGCTGCACCTGCTCATCATCGACATTCTGGCCACCACGGTGGCCTTGCGCATTGGCGAAGAATTACAGCCTGCGCTGCGCGACATGAAGAAAAACTTGAGCAGCAAGCGCTACACCTGAAATATGGGGCGCTAGGGGCCCACATCAGCCCTTGGGCCAACCCATCCGAATCAACGTTCCCCGCCCTTGTTCTACAGGGCTGGTGACCTGCATCACCGCCCCGTGCTGGTTCGCAATTTCCTGGACGATGGCCAGCCCCAGCCCACTGCCATTCACACCCGATGGGGCCGCTCGGTAAAAGCGCTCAAACACATGGGCCTGGTGCTCGGGTGCAATACCCGGGCCATCGTCTTGCACTTCCAGCCAAGACTCACCCACCCGCACCGTGATGTGTGTGCCCACCGGCCCGTGGTGAATGGCGTTGTCGATCAGGTTGCTCAGTGCCTCGTGCAGCAACAGGTCCACGCCCTGCACCCGGCACTGCGCCACATGCACCTCCAGGCCCAGGTCATCCCCCAGTTGGTGCGCCCGCATCAAATGCTCTTGCGTGACCCGGCGGGCCAAATCGACCAAGTCCACGGTGCTCGGGTTGTGCATCTCACGCGCATGCTCCACCCGGGTCATGGCCAACAGCTGCTCGGTCAAGCGCACCGCGTCATCGGTGGTTTGCCGTGCAGCCATGAGCAAGGACTCGGATTGTTCGGGCTCAGCATTGCGTTGGACCAGTGCCAACTGGGTTTTCAGGGCCGTCAACGGGGTGCGCAGTTGGTGCGCGGCGTTGTCCAAAAACCGTTTGCGAATGTCGATCAATCGCCCCAATCGGTCCAGGTAACTGTTGAGTGTCTCGATCAGAGGACGCAACTCGCGCGGCAAATCGGGTGGATGTATGGGTGAAAAATCGTCATCGGCTTTGCGGGCCAATTGCTGACGAAACACCTCCAGTGGCCGAATGCCCCGCTGCACCCCCCACAACACCAAAAGCGCCGCAGCCAACAACAAGAGTCCTTGGCTGCCCAAGGTGTCCCACAAGATACTTTGGATCAGCTGCTGACGTGCTTCCATGGTCTCAGCCACTGTGATCTTCAGCAGCGGCTCCTTCACATCTGCATCCTCCATGACATGTGTCAGTTGTGCCAAGCGAACGGGTTGCTGGAGGTACACCCCATCGTCAAATTGCACCAAGGCAAAGTACTTCACAGCAGACTGGCCCACCACAGGCACACCGGGCAAAGCCTCAACGCCCGCCAACCATCGACCCGTGGGTGTCTCAACTTTGTAAAACAGGCGCGAGCCCGTGTGGTTTTCAAACAAAAAGCCAGCCGCTTTCATCATGTCCAATTGAACCCGACCGTCTCGCCACTCCAACTCTTCGGCCAGGGTGCGAGCCGCCAAGTACAAAGAACGGTCATAGGCCTCGTTGGCCGCCTGCACCGCATTGCCATAGGCCACCCACGCATTGATGCCAATGAGGCCCGCCAAAGGCAACAAGATCCAGCCCAGCAAGCGCCGCCGCAAAGATGCCACAGGTCGAGGCACGCGGTTGGCATGGTGGCTCATGCCATGCCCGCTGGTGAGGTCAGCATGTAACCCATGCCGCGGAAAGTGGTGATCAGGACCTGCGCCGATCCACTTTGCGCCAGAGCTGCCGCTTCGAGTTTTTTACGCAAGCGGTAAATCAGCACTTCCACCGCATCCAAGCCCGTCGCCTCATCGGCAAACACTTCGGCATGCAACTGCTCTTTGCTGACCGTGCGCTCTGGTGACGCCATCAACACGCGCAAAGCTGCGGCCTCGCGCTTGGTCAATGCCAACACCTGACCCTGCCATTGACAAGCACTGCCGTCAGGCTGCATCTCCAAAGGACCCCAGCGCAGTGCCGCCGATTTGTTTCGGCCATGGCGACGGAGCAATACTTGCAAGCGGGCTTCCAACTCGGTCAAATCAAAGGGCTTGGGCAAATAATCATCAGCCCCCATGTTCAAGCCCAGCACCCGATCGGGCACGCTGGCGCGGGCGGTCAACACCAACACAGCCACAGCATCTCCACGCGATCGCAAAGCCTGTAACACGCTCAAGCCATCTTGCCCGGGCAGCTGCAAATCCAGCAAAACCGCATCAAAGCCATGGCCTGGCTGCAAACAAGCATCGGCTTGCAGGCCATCGGTGGCCAATTGAACAGCCATGCCGCCCTGACGCAAAGCAGCGCCCAAAGACAGCGCGATGTCGGCTGAATCTTCCACCAACAGAATTCGAGGCTTTAGGGTATTCACTGAAGCGGTTTGACAGGTGAATGACAGTTTGGCGCGAGGCACTGCACCAAAATCAGCGAGTCTGTTGGGCAGGGGCCTGACAGTTCCAAATGATTTTCACACAGGAGACCTGCATGTCCATTTCGAAACGCGACTTTCTGGCCCTCGGCGCAGCCGCTGGTGCCTCCATGGCTTTGCCCGCATGGGCGCAAGCCAAACCCCTGTTCGACACCCTGAACATGTTCGTGCCTGCTGCTCCTGGTGGTGGTTGGGATGGCACAGCCCGTGCCATCGAACGGGCCGCCAAAGCCGCAGGCTTGGTGGGCAATATGCAATTTGAAAACGTGGGCGGCGCCGGCGGCATGGTGGGTCTGCCCCGCTATGTGAACCAGCGCAAAGGCCAAGGCAACAGCCTCATGGTCGGCGGCTCGGTCATGG
Source organism: Limnohabitans sp. Rim8 (assembly GCA_945897465.1). Classification (GTDB taxonomy): domain Bacteria; phylum Pseudomonadota; class Gammaproteobacteria; order Burkholderiales; family Burkholderiaceae_C; genus Limnohabitans_A. The sequence continues at coordinate 42,903 of CAMDFK010000008.1, forward strand.
TCGGCGCTGGCATTGCCAACAAGAGCCCCGTGACCATGCGCAACGTCACCCCCATCGCTCGCCTGACCGAGGAAGCTGGCGTGATTGCTGTGCCCACCAACGGCAAGATCAAGACCTGGAAAGACTTGGAAGCCGCCATCAAAGCCAACCCCAAGGCTGTTTCGGTAGCGGGCGGTAGCGCAGGCGGTACCGACCACATCTTGCTGGGCATGGTGATTCAAGCCCTGGGCCGTAACCCACGCGAAGCCGCTTATGTGGCCTTTGCGGGTGGTGGTCCTGCCAACGCCGCCATTTTGGGTGGTCAAGTCACAGCCGGTATCTCAGGCTATTCAGAATTCGAAGAACAGATCAAGGCCGGCCGCATGGTCGCATTGGCCGTGTCAGGCAACCGCCGCATTCCCGGTGTGAATGTGCCCACATTGACAGAGCTGGGTGTGAACGTGACCGCCGCCAACTGGCGCGGCGTGTTTGCAGCCCCTGGCATCAGCCAGGCACAGCGCGACAAGCTCATCGACTTCATCAGCAAGGTCCACGCATCGGATGCTTGGAAAAAAGAACTCGAAACCCGCAAGTGGACCGATGTGTTCATGACCGAGCGTCCATTTGAGCGAGAAATCGAAGCCAACATCAAGGCCACCGAAGTGATCATGAAAGATCTGGGCCTGGCATGACCGCTTTGCGCCTGGCTTTCTTGTTGATGGCATTGTGCGCAGTGGCAGCATGGCAAATCACGGTCATCCCTGAATCTTTGATGCAGATGACTGTGGGCCCCGTGCTGGCCCCTGCCGCCATTGTCGGGGCCTTGAGCTTGGTGGCTGCGCTGTATGGCGTCAGCGCCTGGCGCGGCCGCCAAGTCGACGTGAGCCAAGCGCCCGGGCAGGAACCCCTGCCTGGTGCCAACACCCGCTTGCTCAGCCTTCTCGCGGGGGGTGCGGTCTTCATCTTGCTGGTCATTCCCCTGGGGTTTGTGTTGCCTGCAACCCTGTGCGGCATGCTGATTGCCCGCGCTTTTGATGCCTCTTTGAATGGCAAATCGCTGTTGATTTGCAGCCTGATCGCCACGGTGTTTTGGATTGTCTTTGCCCGACTGCTGGGCGTTGGCCTGGGACCTGCCTTGCCTGGGTGGATTTGAGCCCCACCCAAGCCCGTCTTTTGGGTTGAACATTCCTCATTTTTCAACTGGATTTCCTCATGGAAGCTTTTGACGCCCTGATGGGCGGCTTCGCCATTGCAATGCAACCGACCACCCTGATGTGGGGTTTCATCGGTTGTTTTGTGGGCACACTGGTGGGTGTCTTGCCAGGCATTGGCCCGGCGCTGACCATCGCCCTGCTGCTGCCACTGACCTACCATGTGCCGGCCACCAGCATGTTCGTCATGTTTGCGGGCATCTACTACGGCGCTGCCTATGGTGGCTCCACCACCTCCATCTTGCTCAACACCCCAGGTGAATCGGCCGCAGTGGTCACTGCTTTGGAGGGCAACAAAATGGCGCGGCGTGGTCGCGCAGGTCAGGCACTTGCCACTGCTGCCATCGGCAGCTTTGTGGCTGGCACCATCGGCACTTTGGCATTGACTTTCTTTGCGCCCTTGGTGGTTGATGCGGCACTGGCTTTTGGCCCCGCCGAATACTTCAGCCTGATGGTGCTGTCCTTGGTGGCCGTGTCCGCCGTGCTGGGCAACTCCATGCTGCGCGGTGTGGTGGCGCTGAGTCTGGGTCTGCTGCTGGGCATGATCGGTATCGACCTGCAAACCGGTCAACCGCGCTTCACGTTTGGCCGTCCCGAACTGCTGGACGGCATCGAAGTGACCGTGGCGGCTGTGGGCCTGTTTGCGGTGGGTGAGGCTTTGTACCTGGCCTGGCAAGGGCGCGAGTCCAAAGGCGGCGAAGTGATGAAGTTGTCGGGCAGCCTCTGGATGAGCAAAAGCGACTGGGGTCGATCTTGGAAAGCCTGGTTCCGCGGTGCGTTTTACGGCTTCCCCATCGGCGCCATGCCTGCAGGCGGCGCCGAGTTGCCCACCTTGCTGTCGTACTACACCGAAAAAAAGCTCTCCAAACATCCCGAAGAATTTGGCCACGGTGCCATTGAAGGCGTGGCCGGCCCTGAAGCCGCCAACAACGCGGCCGCGGCGGGTGTGCTCATGCCCTTGCTCACCCTGGGCATCCCCACATCTGCCACAGCGGCCATCATGCTGTCGGCCTTTGAAGGCTACGGCATCCAGACGGGTCCCCAACTCTTCAGCCAACAAGGTGGTTTGGTCTGGACCCTGATTGCCAGCCTCTACATAGGCAACGTGATCTTGCTGGTCTTGAACCTGCCTCTGGTCAGCCTGTGGGTCAAGCTGCTCAAGATTCCACCGCCTTGGCTCTACGCGGGCATCATCGTCATCTCGACAGCAGGCGTTTACGGCGCAGGCAATTCGGTGTTCAACGTGGGCATGCTCTTCTTGTTTGGCCTGCTGGGTTATTTGATGCGGCGCTTTGACTTTCCAGCGGCACCGCTCATCGTGGGCCTGATCCTGGCCCCAATGGCCGAGCAATCCATGCGCCAGGCCCTGACCATCAGCCAAGGCGAGTGGTCTACCTTCTTCACGCGGCCTTTGTCGGGCAGCCTGATGGCGATCTCGGTTTTGCTGCTCGTGGCTCCGACACTGTGGCGAAAATTCCGCAATTCAGCCAAGCGCTGATACGTAATAACCCGCTTTAAAAACCTCTCTATTTTTGGTTTGATTCACATTCCTTTTTAACTACAAGCGCAAAGAGACATGCAAGACACTTCAAACCCCCTGATTCCACGCCGTGACTACCTCAAATGGATGGGCGCTGCCGGCCTCGCGGCCACTGGCGTATCCGGTCATGCCCAATCGGCTTGGCCCAACAAACCCATCCGTTGGATCATCCCCTTTGCGCCGGGTGGCACCTCGAGCATCGTGGCTCGCGGGATTGCGGCCCAGCTGACCAAGCAAATGGGCGTGTCCTTTGTCATCGACAACAAAGGTGGCGGTGGCGGTGTGCCCGCCATGCAAGAACTCCACCGTGCCCCAGCAGACGGCTACACCATCATCATGAGCCACATCGGCCTGATGGCGGTCAACCCCTTGATCTACCCCGACAGCGGTTACGACGTGAACAAGGACTTTGTGCCCGTGACCCTGTTGTCGCGTGTGCCCAGCTTGTTTGTGGTGCACAAAGACGTCCCGGCCACCGACCTGAAATCATTGATCGCCTACGTCAAGTCCCGACCCGGTCAGCTCAACTATGCCTCTGCAGGCAACGCCAGCGCAGGCCACTTGGCCATGGAAGCGCTCAAGCTCGCCACCGGCATGTTCATCACGCACATCCCCTACCGCGGCACAGGCCCCGCACTCAACGACGTGCTGGCCGGTCGCATCCAGTTGTTCTCTGCAGGCACCCCTGCCCTGTTGCCACACATCAAGAGCGGCGCACTGCGCTGCATTGCCGTGGGCACGACCGATCGCATCCCGGTTTTGCCCGACGTGCCCACCGTGCAGGAATTGGGCTTCAAAGACTTTGAAACCGTGCAGTGGTACGGCATCCACGCCCGCACAGGCACACCACCCGAGATCATCACCAAACTGCAGCAAGAATGCGCCAAAGCCGTGAAGTCGCCCGAAGTGGTGGCGCAAAACGCAGCCGAAAGCGCCATTCCGGGCGGCGGCTCATCTGCTGAATACGCGGCCTTTGTGGCCCGTGAACAGTCCCGCTGGAAAGAGGTTGTGATCAAGGCGCAGATCCGACCCGGTTGATATCACCGTCTCATGACTTGGACGTGCGCCTGCTCTGCAGCATGGCCACGTTCATCTCGCCGTCTAGCGCAGAAGCATAAAAACGTTCGATCATTTGCACCGATGTGCGGGCATTGCGTGCCAGCGTCAGCATGTCAATGCCCTGGCCGTAGAGCAATCGAAACATAATGGAGGTATGCCGCAAACAATAGAGTGTTCTCAAGCGGCCCATCTGATCCTCGGGTTCCACACCCGCCTCACGCATCACCCACTTGAACCAAAAACCCATGACAGCCAAGGCATAGTTGCGATCTGTCTCTGCCGGTAAGAAAACATAGTGATCTGGCTCTCCACGGCCTTCTCGTCGCGCCTGCGCCAAGGCCGCCTCGTAGACCTGAACCGCTGGTCGCAATGTCACCATCGGAGCAGCGGCTGCCATTGCCCTTCTTGACCCAGGCACTGCACCCGTTTGATCCAGGAGTTAAGCGAACCTTTGCCTTTATTTTCAAGCGTGTTGAGCGTGCTGCGCGACACGTCCATGCCCTGCGCCAAGTCGGCTTGGGGGATTTCTTTTTGAACCCTCAGGCTTTTCAATCGCTAGGCCAAAACCAGTGCGATTTCTTCAGACGAGGAAAATTTGAAGTCTAAAAATTCAGTCATAGAAACTTAAAATTGGATCAATGACTGATATTTTGACCATTGATGGCGTTGTGTCCATTGCCTGTGACAAACGCGGGAGCCGTCAATCTCCAGATTGCAGTCGTCGGCTCATCGCCCATGTGCCTTTGGCCACCTTGTCAAACAATGCTTCCGGAAAATCATTTGGCAGTTGTTTGGCGACTTCTTCCAGTGCAGTGGGTAACCTTGCGGCCATACGGCGCATGCTGCCCTCCATGTCTGCGTAACCTTCACGTTTGGCAGTATCTAAAAAATGCCGAGGCTGGATGGTTTTGATGTGGTAGTGAGGATTCTTTCCGCGCAAAGCCATGGCCATTTTTAATTTGTCATCCGCCACCTGCTGCACCCCTGGTCCGGCAATTGGCCAAGCAGACAAGATGTCGTACAGGGGTGTTAACCGATGTGCCCCACCAGGCAAAAGAGAAAGACTGTAATTTTTGGCGTGACCATCAGTGGCCGCCAGCATCCAGAAAAACAGCTGCGACTCAAACAAGGTCCGCAAATCACCTTGGGCATTGCTCGATGTGCGCAACAGTGCAGCCAATGACTGAAGCCCGGGGCCGCCGTCGGTTTCATATTTCAAATGACTGGGCAGGCCCAAGGCTTGGCAGAAGTCTTCCTGCGGCAGGCGCAGCCAATAGGCACCAGTGGCCGCCATCCGCCGGTCAAAACGTTTGACCACCAGTGCTTTTTGGGGCCCCCAATGTCCGATTTCACAAGAGGCGACTGGCAAACCCAAAGCTTTAGCCAGCTGGGCACACAGCCATTCGTTTTCTACCGAGCTGCTCATGTCGGCTTGTCGATTGCCAACCAGGCCCATGGGCAATTTAAAAATATGCGTGGTGGGTGTTGCACCGTGCGGCTTGCACCATTGGCCTTGATGCCAAGTCAAGGCGGTTTTTTCTTGTGCACCCGCCAATGAAATTCGAAAATTCTCATCGTCATTTCCGCTCATGGGGTGGGCTGTTGTGACCACACGGCCTAACCATTGTTCAATCTCTTGCGCACTGAGCGGCTGCACTTCGATGGCATTCCACCCCAAAGGCTCCATATCGATGGGTAAAAGTTGCACGGCACCCACACAATCTCGACCAATGGCAGTCAAAAGATCAAAGGCACTTGTGCTGGCTGTTCTGAAGTTTGTTTGCGCCCGACGCCGAATCTCGGTGCTGTCAGGCAACAGATTGTCAAAGTAGTTTTCGACCATTCGGCCGCGCAGGGCCTGTCCCGTCATGGGTAAAGACAATGAAAGTGGTCTCACCGAGTCAGAGCGGTACCAACTGTCGGCATAGATCAGTTCGTGCGTGCCATTGCCCAACAAGGTCCACTGGCCCAGCAGTTCACCGTTCATCCAGATGTTCAGTGCACGGCTGTGAGAATGTCGTCCCATGGCCTACCACTCACTGTGGGGTGCAGCTTTTTCAACTGGACTGCGCAAAACCAACTCCAAGCCCAAAGCATTGACCAACACGAGCAACCGTTCAATCGACAAACGACCTGGGCTATTTTCAAGTTCTGACAAACGGGCTTGGCTGATGCCCAATCGTGCCGCAGCCTGGGCTTGGGTCATGGCTTGCGCTTTGCGGTTGGCCGTCAGCAGGTGGCCAAGTTGCTGCGCAGTACTGAGTTTGTATTCCATATCGGTTTCTCCAATATTTTCAATATATCATCTTTACAGATAAATTCAAAATATCGGCTTTACCAATGCATGCCAATGGGCATGCTGAAACTCAGCACCTGCAGCCCAATCAAATCGAGATGAACTGCGCAGCGCTCACACCACTGCGTGGCAAGCGATCTTGATGCCTTTGAAGTCACGCAAAGCGGGGCGCTCGGCGCGGCAGATGTCGGTGGCCTGCGGGCAGCGGGGGTGGAAGGTGCAGCCGCTCGGCGGGTTGAGCGGGTTGGGCACTTCGCCTTGCACCGGGGTGCGGGCGCGGCCGGTGTCGTGCATTTTGGGAATCGCGTCCAGCAGCATCTTGGTGTAGGGGTGCTGCGGGTTACCAAACAGGCTGTGTTTGTCGGCCAGCTCCACCAATCGGCCCAAGTACATCACACCCACCCGGTCACTCACATGGCGCACCACGGCCAGGTTGTGGCTGATGAAGAGATAGGTCAGGCCCCGCTCGCGCTGCAGGTCTTTCATGATGTTGAGCACCTGCGCCTGCACGCTCACATCGAGCGCCGAGGTGGGCTCGTCGCACACCAGAAACTCGGGTGCAGTGGCCAAAGCGCGGGCAATCGAGATGCGCTGGCGCTGCCCGCCCGAGAACTGGTGCGGGTACTTGACCATGTCGAGCGGCGACAGCCCCACAGATTGGAGCAAATCGGCCACGCGGGCTTTGAGCTCTTCGGCATCGCTGATCAAGCCATGCTCTTTGAGCGGCTCGCCAATGATGTTGTCCACCGTCCAGCGTGGGTTCAGGCTGGCATAGGGGTCTTGGAAAATCATCTGAATGCGCTGGCGCATGGCCTTGGCGTCGCTCGATTTGAAGGCGGCGTGCGCGTCTTGCCCGTCAAAGGTCAGGCCGCCGCGTGTGGGCTCGTAAAGGCCCACCAGCAAGCGGGCCACGGTGCTTTTGCCGCAGCCAGACTCACCGACCAAGGCCAGGGTTTTGCCGCGCTCGATCTCAAAACTCACGCCATCCACAGCGTTGAGCATTTGGCGCGGTTTGCGCTCGATCACGCGGTTGAGCCAAGGGGCCGACACATCAAAGGTTTTGGCCAGGTCGTGCGCCACCACCAAAGGCTGAGGTTTGGCGTTGTTCGTGCTGACGCTCATGCCGCGCTCCCTTCGTGCAGCCAGCAAGCGGCCTGGGTGTCGCCGGCCTGGACCAGATTGGGCCGGTCTTGGCGGCAGCGGTCAAAGGCTTTGGGGCAACGCGGATTGAAGGCACAGCCTTGCGGGATGGCGTTCAGGCGGGGCATGGCGCCGTCAATTTGGTTCAGCCGTTCGCGGTCCATGTCCATGTCGGGAATCGAGGCCATCAGGCCTGCGGTGTAAGGGTGAGCCGGTTGGTTGATGACCTGGTGCACCGGGCCAATTTCGGCCACGCGCCCGGCATACAACACCGCCACGCGGTCACAGGTTTCGGCGATCACACCCATATCGTGGGTGATCAGCATCACGGCTGCGCCTCGGTCTTTGCAGACTTTTTTGAGCAAGCTGATGATCTGCGCCTGGATCGACACGTCAAGCGCCGTGGTCGGCTCGTCGGCCACAATCAGTTGCGGCTCGGCGGCCAGGGCCAAGGCGATGACCACACGTTGGCGCATGCCACCCGAAAACTGGTGCGGGTAATGGTCGATGCGCTCTTCGGCGGCCGAGATGCCAGTGTCCTTGAGCAGTTGGATGGCGCGTTGCCGCGCCTCTTGGGGCGTGACCGGCAGGTGCGCCAAAATGGTTTCGGTCAGCTGCTTGCCGATGGAGTACAGCGGGTTGAGCGAGGTCAGCGGGTCCTGAAAAATCGCACCGATCTTGCGGCCCCGAATGTGGCGCATCTCGTCGTTGTTCAAGTGGTCAATCCGTTGACCTTCCAGCAAAATTTGTCCACTGGCCACTCGGCCCGGAGGCTCCAGCAGGCCAATGATGGCCGCGCCCGTGAGCGACTTGCCCGCACCCGACTCCCCCACCACCCCCAAAATCTCGCCTGGGGCGATGTCGAAAGAAATATCGTCCAGCGCACGCAGCGTGCCGTGGCGGCTGGGGAATTCCACCACCAGATTTTTGACTTGTAAAAGGCTCATCGCAATCTCGGGTTCAGCGCATCGCGCAACCAGTCACCCAGCAAGTTGACCGACAAGGCGATCAGCACCAGCATCAGGCCCGGGAAAATCGTGATCCACCACTCGCCCGAGAACAAATAGTCATTGCCCACGCGGATCAGCGTGCCCAAGGAGGGCGAGGTGGGCGGAGCACCCACACCCAGAAACGACAGCGTCGCCTCGGTGATGATGGCCGTGGCCACCTGGATGGTGGCCAGCACCATGACCGGGCCCATCACGTTGGGCAACACATGCTTGAACATGATGCGCAAGGGGGCCACACCCGTGACACGCGCAGCCTGTACATATTCCTTGTTGCGCTCCACCAAGGTGGTGCCGCGCACGGTGCGGGCGTATTGCACCCAGCCGGTCAATGAGATCGACAGAATCAAGACGCCAAAAGCCAACGATTCGTGCGCGTCAGGAAACAAGGCACGCCCCACGCCCGCGATCAAGAGCGCCACCAAAATGGCAGGGAATGACAGCATCACGTCGCACAAGCGCATGAGCAAGGCGTCGATCCAGCCTCCCCGAAAACCCGCCAACAAGCCCAAGCCAACACCCACCAAGACCGACAAAATGACCGAGGCCAGGCCCACGACCAAGGAGATGCGCGAGCCGTAGATGATGGCCGACAAAATGTCACGGCCTTGGTCATCGGTGCCCAACAAGAACTTGGTACTGCCGCCCTCCATCCAGGCCGGCGGCAAGCGGGCATCGCTCAGTTCCAGCGTGGCCAGATCAAACGGATTGCTGGGGGCCACCCAGCCGGCGAACACGGCTGCAAACAGGCACACAAAGGCGATGGCCGCCGCCAACATGGCCGTCGGCGACTGGCGAAAGCTGTAGCCCACATCGCTGTGAAGCCAACGGGTCAAGGCATTGCTCATGGTCTCATCCACGTCATGGGCTTGAGGGGCATTGAGTTCTCCTGGAATTGGGGCGTGAATGACTGGGTGGGGAACAGGGGCGGCATGGCGAGGTCACTTGGGTCCGTCATTGCGAGGTACGAAGCAATCCATGGAATGCCGCGTCGCTGCGCTCCTGGCAGTGACAGTGACGTGGTTTTGGCTCTGGTGACCGCGTAAATCATTGTCATGCGTCGATCACCCCAGAGGCCATGGGCAAAGCCTGCTCGATCAAGCTGGCATGCAAAGCCGCGCCCAAAGGCAAGATGTCGTCATTGAAGTCGTAGCGGCTGTTGTGCAGTGGGTGCGGGCCGGGGCCGTGTGGCAAGCCCTGGCCAATGCGGATGTACGCCCCGGGCTTGGCCTGGAGCATGAAAGAAAAATCTTCGCCGCCCATGCTGGGCACCATGTCGCGCCAAACCTTGTCTTCACCCACCAAAGCCGCCGCCACATCGCAAGCGAAACGTGCTTCGGGCACGGTGTTCACGGTGGCAGGGTAGACGCGCTCGTAGGTCAATTCGGCCGAAGCACCAAAGCCTTGCGCCACACCGATGCACAAGGCACGCAGGCGGTCTTCGATCTGGTCCTGCACCCGCTCGCTGTAGGTACGTACCGTGCCCACCAAGGTGGCCTCCCCCGGGATCACACTCATGGCCCCAGGGTGGCCCGCTTGCATCGAGCAAATGCTGATGACCGCTTGGTCAAACGCCGACAGGTTGCGCGAGACCACACTTTGCACAGCGGTGATGATGTGAGCAGCCACCAGCACCGGGTCCACACCCTGGTGCGGGCGGGCGCCATGTCCACCCTTGCCGATGACGCGGATCTCGATGCGGTCCACCGCCGCCTGCATGGGGCCGGGAGTGATGCCGATCACGCCCAAAGGCGTCTCGGGCGAATTGTGTTGGGCATAGACCTGTTCGCACGGGAAGCGCTCAAACAGACCGTCTTGCATCATGGCGCGGGCACCGGCGTAGCCTTCTTCGCCGGGCTGAAAAATCAGCACGGCGGTGCCATCAAAGCGCCGGGTTTCGGCCAGATAACGCGCTGCCCCCATCAGCATGGCGGTGTGGCCGTCGTGGCCACAGCCGTGCATCAGGCCAGGCTTGGACGAGCGCCAGGTGCATTCGTTGTGCTCGGTCAAAGGCAAGGCGTCCATGTCGGCCCGCAGGCCAATCATGCGGCCGGGGTTGCTGGCCGAACGGCCTTGGCCGTGCACCAGCGCCACCACGCCGGTTTTGCCAATGCCGGTGTGGATGCTGTCCACGCCACACACCTTGAGCATCTCGGCCACTCGGCCCGAGGTGTAGACCTCTTCAAAGCCCAGCTCGGGGTGGGCGTGCAGGTCACGCCTGAAGGCGGTGAGCTCAGGGTGGAACTGGGCAATGCGTGCAAACGCCGCGCCACGCCCCAACACCGATTGCAAAGAAGCACCCACGCTCAATGCCCCCCGGGTTTGCCCACGCGCAGGCGCGGGTCCACCACAAAATAGAGCAAATCCACAATCAGGTTGATGACCACAAAAATCAGCGCGATCAAGCACAGGTAAGCGGCCATCACGGGAATGTCTGCGAACGTCACGGCCTGGATGAACAACAGGCCCATGCCTGGCCACTGGAACACCGTCTCGGTGATGATGGCAAAAGCAATCAAACCACCCAACTGCAAGCCGGTGATGGTCATCACCGGCACCAAGGTGTTTTTGAGTGCGTGGCCAAAGTGGATGGCGCGGTTGGACAGGCCGCGAGCCCGGGCGAACTTGATGTAGTCGGTGCGCAGCACCTCCAGCATCTCGGCACGCACCAAGCGCATGATCAGGGTGAGTTGAAAAATTGCCAGCGTCACAGCGGGCAGCACGATGTGGTGCCAACCCTTGGCCGTGACCAATCCGCTCGACCACCACCCCATTTGCACCACATCCCCTCGGCCAAAGCTGGGGAACCAGCCCAAGATCACGGCAAAAACCAAGATCAACAAGATGCCGATCAGGAAGGTGGGCAAGGACACCCCCAGCAAGGACACCGTCATGATGAGCTGGCTGGCCCAGGTGCCCCGACGCAAGGCGGCGTACACGCCCATGGGAATGCCAATGATCAAGGCCATGCCAGCGGCCACCGTGGCCAACTCCAGCGTGGCGGGCAGGCGCTCGGCGATCAAGCGAGAGACCTTGGCACCCTGGCGAAGGCTCAGGCCAAACTCGCCTTGCACCGCATTGACCAAAAAGTGGCCAAACTGCACAAAGAAAGGCTGGTCCAGACCCAGATCAGCCCGCAGCAGGTCGATCTGCTCTTTGGTGGCGTCTTGACCCAGCAAGAACACCACAGGGTCGCCCACATACTGGAACAACAGGAAGGCAATGAAGGCAACCGTGACCATCACGATCACGGCTTGGATCAGCCTCTGCAAGATGAAAGCGAGCATCAGTTGACCTTGATCAGTGTCCCGTCGAAGCGGATGTCTGGGTATTGGGCAGCACGGCGGCGGGGGTCATCATCTTCATCTGCATACCTCGGTGACGATAAAAGGGCAAATGAAGAGTATGCAACATTCAGGCCCGATATCAGGGCAGGGAATTCCCCCAAATCCACTGTCGCGCACCGGACGGGGGCAATTTTCAACGGTTTGCTTGAACTCACCCGATCTGTGGACCAAGCTGCTTCAGCATACGGGGATTTCGCAACAGGTAAGCGTCGAAGTCCACCCCTCAATCAAGGCGGCAAACCTCACGGTTTGGACCGATTGACTACGGTATCCCATGCCACCTGCTGCAAATGCAGTACCACATCGGCGGGCACCTTACCCCTGTACGAATAGGTGTTACCTACCGGGTTTTCACCGTACAAACTCGCGTAAACAACAGCTGCTGCCAAATAAGTCCCGACCAAAGAGGGGTGACTTCCGTCGTGATCGTCATGCAGACGCAAGTCAGGCTTGCGCTGATAAGACAATTCAAAAGCCAAGCCGACTGGGATGACCTTGACACCAACATCACGCCCCACTGTGTCGAACATGTTCACCACTTTGCCGATGTTTTGGCTGGATGCCCGTTTGTGCGGGCTGACGTAGGCATGCGTCATGTACAAAGCGGTTTTACCACCCCGTGAACGAATGACCTCATCGTAGCGGCGAACGGTTTCGTGAAATTTCTGTTGGCTACTGTCTTTCAACGCATCTGCGCTGTTGCCAGCCAACACCAACCATTCAAAAGCTTCTTTGACGCCAATGCACCCCGCACTAAGCCAGAGCACCCTGCGCCAGCCGCTGCGCAAGATGCCGTGTGCCAAGCAGCACGCGGGCTGCCCATCGTTCAAAGTTTGTCGACTTTGATGCCTTGGTCACGGACCACTTTCTTCCAACCCTCCAGATCGCTGCGGATGAACTGGTCCATGTGCGCCGCGCCTGCGGGGGCCGCCTCCAAAGCGTCGTTCTTCAAACGGGCCTGCACATCGGGCATCGCCGTCACACGCTGCAAGGCCTGGTTCAGCCGCTCCACCACCTCGTTGGGGGTGCCTTTGGGGGCGACCAAACCAAAATAGTTCAAGGCGGTCAGACTGGCCAGATTTTGCTCGGCCAGACCTGGCACCTGAGGAAACAGGGGGTGACGCTGCGCTGTCGTGACCGCGAGCGCCTTGATGCGGCCATCACGCACCAAGGGGGCCAAAGCCGGAATCGTACCGGTCAGCAGATGGATTTGCCCACCCATCATGTCCACCGTGGCAGGTGCAATGCCCCGATACGGGATGTGCACAATCGAAATGCCTTGCTGCGCCTTGAGTTGCTCCAGCACCAAATGGTTGATGCCGCCTGCGCCAGCCGACCCGTAATTGAGCTGACCCGGACGTGTTTTGGCATAAGCCACCAATTCGACCAAATTGTTCACCGGCAAGTCTTTGTTGCAAGCCCACATCAAGGGGCCCTGCGCCACCATGCTGATGTTGGTGAAACTGCTCAAAGGGTCATAGCCCGCGGTGGGCAGCACGGCAGGCACCGTGGTGTAGGGCGCTGCGGCCAACAACAAGGTGTATCCATCGGCCGGGCTTTGGGCCACAAACTGTGCACCAATCGCCCCCGAAGCACCGGTCTTGTTCTCAACCACCGCAGACACATTGAGCAGCTCCCCCAACTTTTGGGCCAGCAAACGCCCCATGGCGTCTGTCCCCGCGCCGGGTGCAAAAGGCACAATGATCTTGATCGCCTTGTCGGGGTAGCCAGCAGCGCGTGCGCCCGTGGCCAACAGCAATCCCCCAGCAGCCACTGAAGCCAACACTTGGCGGCGAGACAACTGCAAATTCGATGTGGAGGCGTGGGGGCTGGAAATGTCTGTGAATGGGGTCATGGTGATCCTCGGCTAAAAACGCTATGGTCGTGGATGCATGTTTCAAGACTGTGACGATGCAGAAAATTCACGTCATTTTTCGGCCCATGGCTCAACTAACGGGCTATCGGCTTATGGCGCAACAACTCAGGCCTCCCATGAAAAAACCCACCGTGTTGCCACGGTGGGTTTTGGGTTTTCTGGATCTCAAGCTGGGTTAACCCAGCCAGGGATTAGAAACGGTGGCGCATACCTAAGGCGATGCTGGTGCTGTCAACACCGGCAGCACGCGTCACGCCACCAAGATAGCCCGCACCACCAAGTGCGACTTGGCTGTTGGACGAGTTGGCCGCTTTGGCCATCACAAAATTCAAGTCAGTGCGCTTGGAGAGAGAATGCTTCAAAGCAAAACCGTAGGAGCTCACATCCGCATTAGACATCCGACGATCATCTAACTTGGTAAAAGCCACAGTCGCAGTGTTATTCCCAAATACATGGCTGTATCCGATGTTGACAAGGCGAGCATCTTGCTTGAAAGCATTGACGTAAGCAGACTGAACCGCACCAGCCGTAGCCGAATTCAAACTCCCAAAAGCAGGCGTTTGCAACAAAGAAGAAATGGTGGACAGGCCCACTGGATTGTCATCCTTGATCGAGCTCATCATCATGCTGACGGTGCCCTTACCCAGGTTGGCTGTTGCGCCAATGACAGCATTGGTCAATGACTTTTGACCCAGCTCATTGTTTTTGGTGTTGTAACCAACGCCAAAAGAGTAAGCCGTTGATTTGTAATTCAACATAGCACCCATCAACCGACCAGCACTGCTAGAACCCGCAGTTTCACCCGCAGCGTACATCACCGAGCCGCTCAATCCAGCCATTTGAATGCGGTATTGCAGCGCATTGTTGGCACGAATGTCAACAGCAGAAGGAATGCTGGCCACTTGTCCAGCACTCAATGCCGATTCGGTCTTCATGGCATCAAAACCGCCAAAAATTTCGTAGGCCGGTGTGTACTGTTTACCCGCGATCACCGCGCCGACCGGTGTCACCAAGCCAACAAAAGCTTGTCGGTCAAATGCATTGTTGGACAAGTTAACGCCCAATGTGCTGCCGAACTGATTGCCCAAACCGGCAACCACAGGTGCCAGGGCACTGGGCAAGCCAAGGGATGCAGGACTGTTGAGGCGTTGTGGCAATTGCCCCCCACTGACAGGACGATTGGATTCCCCACCGGTGTCGAGTTCTACGCGGGACTCCATGGTGAAGAGAGCGCGGTAGCCACCCCCCAAATCTTCTTGACCTTTGAGTCCCCAGCGCGATCCTTCCATGATGCCGCTGACAAGCTGATTGCGGCTTCCGCCCTCAATACCCGAGACCCGCGTGATGCCCGCATCAACGATGCCGTAAATTTGTACGCTACTTTGTGCTTGTGCAGAAAAAGCAGCAGCGACGGCCATCATGCCGACATAAAGTGGTGTAACTGTTTTTTTCATGTTGTCTCTTCTTTGTGTGTGATTCAATCAAAAAAAGGCCCACATCGTGATCGAAGTGGGCCTTTTGTCACGTAGCGACCAGGGGTCGCAACGAAGTCACGATTTAGAAGTCGTGACGAACGCCGACGGCGGTCAGCTTAGTGCCTTTGATGTTCACACCAGCGGTGTTTTCGTTCTTCTCGTTCTTGTAACCAGCGTACAAGCTTGTGCGCTTAGACAAGGAGTAACGAACGCCAGCACCGAAGCCAGAGTACTCAGAAACTGCTGCGCCGGCGGCAGTTTCTGTTTCACCAGAGCCGTAGCCCAAGGAGAAGCTCAATGCGCCCATAGGAATGGTCACGCCCAGGTTGATACCGTTGCTTTTGTTGCCAGCATTGACCAACTCCAATGTGCTGTAGCCAGCGGAGACAGCAGCCACGCCCAGGTTGTAAGCAGCGGAGACAATCATGTTGTCACCTTTGGCGTCGGTTTGAGTGGAAACAGCAGCAGACAGAGGACCGGCTGCGTACATCAAAGCCAAGCCGTTGACATCTTTTGCGCCGGCAGTTTTGTCTTCCTTCAAACCGGAAGAAACGATGGCAGAGAAGCCGGACATGGTGGGCGACACGTACTTGATCTGGTTAGCACCACGAACTTCGTAGGCCGGTGTGCCAGTGGGTGTGAAACCAGTATCGAACACTGAGTTGCTTGTGGAGACGGCTTTGGCCGAATCAAAAGCAGTGTAGGTACGGCCCAGGTGAACAGTACCGAAACCACCAGTCAAGCCGACGAAGGCGTTGCCAAGGAAGGCACCGCTGTCAGTACCAGTGTCAATATTGAAGCGGTTTTCCAACGAGAAAACTGCAGCCAAGCCACCGCCCAGGTCTTCTTTACCAGTCATGCCCCAACGGCTGCCGGTGAAGTTACCGTTCATCAATTCGGTGCCTTTGTTGGTGGTCACACCGTTTGTTGTGGTGTCATTGGTGCCGATAGAAGCATCAATACGACCATACAAAGTCACGGTGGATTGTGCGAAAGCGGTGCCCGAAACGGCTGCCAATGTAGCCAGAGCAATCAGGGATTTTTTCATTGCAAATTTCTCCAAGGTTAAACAAGGGCCCGAATCAGAGGGGTGATCAACACCCTTCGCGACACTGAGCCAACCTCCAAATCAGGAAGTTAGGTGTATTCCACCAGACGACCGTGACTTCGCCAAGACATTCGAGCAAGAAAGGCTTTTTTCGTTGCATGTTTGCAACAACCGCCCGTCCTTTTGCACAACCCTTGCAAGCCAAGGGACTTCTTGAATGAAATCAATCACTTCGGCTTGATTTTAAGAAAATTTAATAACACTACAAAGGCCTTCAATGCCCCCGCCACGGGTAAGCCCTGTGTGACCAGCGGGACATGGCAAGGTTGTTTAGACTGCGCACATGATGAACGGTTTGATTTTGGCGGCCGACAGTGCTTTGCGCACTTTGTGGTCCGAGCCCCGTGCCAGTCGGCCCAACCCGGCTACCTTGGTGAGTGAATTGCAGCTGAGCGACACCGAGCGACGACAAGCGGGAGCGCTGATGCGCATCAACCATGTGGGTGAGGTGTGTGCGCAGGCGCTCTACACGGGGCAAGCCTTGGCTTGCAAAAGTCCGGCCCTGCGTGCCCAGTTGGCAGAAGCCAGCCGCGAAGAAACCGACCACTTGGCCTGGACCCAGCAACGCCTGAACGATCTGAAGGACCGCCCCTCCCTGCTCAACCCCCTTTGGTATGCCGGAGCCTTTGCCATCGGTTTTGCGGCAGGCAAGTTGGGCGGCGACCAAGTCAGCCTGGGTTTTGTGGTTGAGACCGAGCGCCAAGTCGAAGCCCACTTGCAAAGCCATATGGATCTGTTGCCTGCAGCCGACACCGCATCGCGTGCCATCGTCTCGCAAATGAAAGCCGACGAAATGGCCCATGCCCAAATGGCCATGAAAGCCGGTGCCGTGGAACTGCCTGCCCCGGTCAAGTCGGTCATGAAATTGGCCGCCAAGGTCATGACCACGGTGGCGCATCGGGTCTGATTGACTGGGTTGACGTTCAGGTCAACAAGTTTTCCGTCCGGAATTTGAATCGTTCGACGGTTTTTGCGAGCATGCCAACCTGTGCATGCGCGGCATACAGGGCCATATGCAAGGTTTCAGCGCGGTCCAAATACTCATGCACCATCAAATTGCGCAGCTTTCGAACGGCCAGCCAATCGTCGGCACCATCGATCAGCCCCAAGCGCTCAGCACGGTCCAAATTTTCAAGAACAGCGCCCACACTCTCTTCCATGGCTTTGAGGTTCTGTGGTCATGTCAACAATACCCCTTATGAAAGCGCCACCAGATCGACGGGTAAAGTGGGGTGTGAGGCATCCAGCACGCGCACATCCACTTTGCGTCCATCCAATTTTCTTTGCAATTGGGCTGACAGCAATGAGGCTTCCCAAAGAGGGTTATCAACCCCTTCAAGGAGGCGTATGTGAAGGTCAATGTCCCCGCCTTTGACTGTGTCGTCCAAACGCGAACCAAACAAACGCACCTGCGCACGATCACCAAACCGCTGCAAAACAGCTTGATGGATGATGGCTTGTGATTGGGCAGAAAGTCTCATGGCGTTCAAAATGAGGATAGGCTCCAAGCGTAACGGATTCAGCCGACTTCCACCACCTCAAAACTGGTTGTGATCTCGGCGGTTTTGCCGAGCATGATGCTGGCTGAGCAGTATTTGTCGTGGCTCATGGCGATCGCACGCTCGACCGCGCTGGCGGGTACGCCTTTGGCGGTGACGGTGAAGTGCATGTTGATCTTGGTGAAGACTTTGGGGTCCACCTCGGCGCGTTCGCTGCTGATCTTGACGCTGCAGCCGCGCACATCGTGGCGGCCGCGCTTCAAGATCAGCACCACGTCGTAAGCCGTGCAGCCACCGGTGCCGGCCAAGAGCATTTCCATGGGGCGGGGGGCGAGGTTCTGGCCGCCGTTTTCGGGCTTGGCCGCGTCCGGCGCGCCGTCCATGTTGACGGTATGGCCTGAGCCGGTTTCGGCGACAAAGCCCATGCCCGAGCGGGTGCCGGTCGCGCCGGTCCAGGTGACTGTGCATTCCATGCTGCGATTCCTTGTGTGTCTTACCTGCAAAGGCAGAGGGTTTTGAGAGGGTAAGAAGACTAACCACTTTACAAGTTTTTGCAATTTGCGACACCTCACATGCTGCAATGCAACAAGAAGGCCCGTACAATTACAATCAAACGTGCTTTTTTGCACGCACCGCTTGTCTCCTCCACCCTCCGAAAAGGTGGATTTGCCCCAAGTCGCAAGACTTGGGGCATTTTTTTGGCCGTTATCATCAAGCCCACACTTTTTAGGCGATGCGGCATGTCCGCCATTGCACCGGACATGAAGACCCCAGACCTCCAACCCGCCGATTACCTGATCAAGATTCTCAACGCCAAGGTCTATGACGTAGCGACCGAATCGGCCCTTGAACCCGCCAAAAACCTGTCGCGGCGCCTGGGCAACCAAGTGCTGCTCAAGCGCGAAGACCAGCAGCCCGTGCACAGCTTCAAGCTGCGCGGGGCCTACAACAAGATGGCGCACCTGAGCCCTGAGCAGCTCAAAAAAGGCGTGATCTGCGCCTCGGCCGGCAACCACGCACAAGGTGTGGCGCTCAGCGCCAGCCGTTTGGGCACCCGCGCCGTGATCGTCATGCCCACCACCACACCCCAAGTCAAGATCGATGCGGTCAAAGGGCTGGGTGGCGAAGTGGTGCTGTTGGGTGACAGCTATTCCGACGCCTACAACCACTCACTGGCGCTGCAGAAAAAGCAAGGCCTGAGCTTTGTGCACCCCTTTGACGACCCGGATGTGATCGCGGGCCAGGGCACGATTGCCATGGAAATGCTGAGTCAGCACCAAGGGCCGCTGGATGCGGTCTTTGTGGCCATCGGCGGCGGTGGCTTGATTGCGGGCGTGGCCAATTACATCAAAGCGGTTCGCCCGGGTGTGAAGGTGATTGGCGTGCAGATGAACGACTCCAACGCGATGATGCAATCGGTGGCGGCAAAAGAACGTGTCACTTTGCCTGACGTAGGCCTGTTCTCAGACGGCACGGCGGTGAAGCTGGTGGGCGAAGAAACCTTTCGTGTGGCCAGCAACCTGGTGGACGCGTACATGACGGTGGACACCGACGCGGTGTGTGCGGCCATCAAAGATGTGTTTGTGGACACCCGCTCGATCGTGGAGCCAGCGGGCGCACTGGCCGTGGCGGCCATCAAACAGTATGTGGCAGCGCACAAATGCAAAGGCCAGACCTTTGCGGCCATCCTGTGCGGCGCCAACATGAACTTTGACCGCCTGCGCTTTGTGGCCGAACGCGCCGACGTGGGCGAAGAAAAAGAAGCGCTGTTTGCCGTCACCATTCCGGAAGAGCGCGGCAGCTTCAAACGCTTTTTGGAGCTGATCGGCAGCTTGCCTGGCGGCCCACGCAACGTCACCGAGTTCAATTACCGCATGAGCGACTCGGACAAAGCCCATGTGTTTTTGGGCCTGAGCACCCACGGCAAAGGCGAGAGCACCAAGATCGCGGCCAAATTCAACAAGCAGCAGTTCCAGGCGATTGACCTGACACACGACGAACTGGCCAAAGAACACATCCGCCATATGGTGGGGGGGCACTCGGCCCTGTCACAAGATGAGCGCCTGCTGCGTTTTGAGTTCCCCGAGCGCCCCGGGGCTTTGCTCAAGTTCTTGAGCCTGATGCGCCCAGGCTGGAACATCTCTTTGTTCCATTACCGCAACCAAGGCGCCGACTACGGCCGCATTTTGGTAGGCATACAGGTGCCGCCCAAGGACGACAAAGCCTTTGACAAGTTCCTCAAAACGCTGGGTTATCCGTATGCGGAGGAGACGGATAACCCGGTTTATCGCTTGTTTTTGCGTGCCTAAACAGGCCTCACAACGAGGGTTCAAGGCTGCTTGTCGGTGCCCGGCAAGCTGAGCGAGAAAAGGGCTGCCCCTTGGACAGTGGCACCCAGCTGCGCTTGTTTGGGCCCTAGGCCTTGCAAAACCACACCCTCGGTCACAGTCTGACCCACCCGAAAAGCCCGGGGCGGCTGGCCGTCGACCGCGATCAAGGCGCTGCCCTGACCCGACGCCCCGGCCACCACGCCCAACAATTGAAAGCGCGAAGATTGGGCGATGCTGACCTCCGGTGCTGGCGCTTGAACACCCCACGCCCGGGCCAGGTACACCGACGGTTGCAAGGCCGATGCAGCTGTGGCTTGGCCTGCGCTGCGCACCTCGGGAACGCCCTGCACCGCGCTGCCTGAGGGGTAGTTCAGCACCCAAAACACTGCGCTGGCAGCCGCCGCACACCAAAGAAGGGCGGCTCCAGCGCCGGGCAAAAACTTGGCGCTTTGTGGGGTGGACATGGTATGTAACATGAGCAGATTATGATGGAAGGCATGCAAGTCCTCGCCCCACACCCTCGCCCCTGTGCTGCAACACCTGTCGCTGTCCCCGCAGCCCGCCGCCAACGCGGCTTCACCCTGATCGAGCTGATGGTCGTGCTGGCCATCATCGGCGTGCTGGCCGCCCTGATCGTGCCCAATGTGCTGGGCCGCGCAGACGATGCCCGCATCACCGCCGCCCGCACCGATGTGGGCAATGTGATGCAGGCGCTCAAGCTCTACAAGCTGGACAACCAACGCTTTCCCACCACCGAGCAGGGCCTGAACGCCCTCATCCTCAAGCCCACCACCGAACCCGTGCCCGGCAACTGGAAGCCTTATCTGGACAAACTGCCCAGCGACCCGTGGGGCCGTCCTTACCAATATCTGAATCCCGGCATCAAGGGTGAGGTGGATGTGCTGTCCTTTGGCGCTGACGGTCAGGCCGGCGGTGAGGGCAACAATGCCGACATCGGCAGCTGGCAGTAAACGCCCCCCCGCCCTGCCCCCGGGCTTCACCCTGCTGGAGCTGCTGGTGGTGGTGGCTTTGATCGCCGTGGCCACAGCGGGCGTGAGCTTGTCGCTGCGAGACAGCGCCCAAAGCGCCTTGCAGCGCGACGCCGAACGCCTGGCCGTGCTGCTGGAGACCGGGCGCGCCCAGGCCCGTGCCAACGGCCTGCCCGTGGTCTGGCGCACCCAAGACCAGACCCGCAACGCGGTGCAAAGCTTTGTGTTTGAAGGCCTGCCGCCCCCCGGCCTGCCGCAAAACTGGCTGGCCCCCAGCACCCGCGCCGCCCCCGGCAGTGCCATCACGTTGGGGCCAGAGCCCCTGATCGAGCCCCAAGCCGTGGCCTTATCGGCGCCCCAGTCGCCCGGCCAGACCTTGTGGGTGGTGACCGATGGGCTCAGGCCCTTCAAAGTGCAAAACACACGCGAACAGGTGTCGCCATGAAGGTGTCGCCATGAAGCAGCGCGGCTTCACCCTGATCGAGGTGCTGGTGGCCTTGGGCATCACGGCGATGGCGCTCATGGCGGGCTTGCAGGCCACAGGGTCGCTCGGCCGCAATGCCGAGCGCCAGACCGTGAGCATGCTGGGCCAAATCTGCGCCGACAACCAATTGATCGCGTTGCGCTTGCGCAGACAACTGCCCGACACGGGCAACACCAGCGTCGAATGCACCCAGGCTGGGCGCTTGCTGCAGGTCGAGTTGTCGGTGCGGCCCACGCCCAACCCCAATTTCAGGCGCGTCGATGCGCGGGTGCTGGACCAAGGTGCTTATGTGCTGCAGGTCTCCACCGTGATGGGGCGCAACTGATGGCCGCGCAACTGATGCAGTCCACCCGACAAACCACCCGCGGCTTCACCCTGATCGAGGTGATGGTGGCCATCAGCGTGATGGCCTTGATGAGCCTGATGGCTTGGCGCGGACTCGACGGCATGCTGCGCAGCCAAAGCAGTTTGCAAAGTCGCTCGGACGAGATACGCAGCTTGCAAGCAGGCTTGGCGCAGTGGCAAACCGACCTGGACCAATTGGCCGAGCTGAGCGGCACGCCCAGCTGGGACTGGAACGGCCAAGTCCTGCGCCTGACCCGGCGCACGGCCGATGCCCCCTTGCCCCACAACAGCCCAAGCGCAACCACCCCAACCGACCCCGTGCCCGCCAGCGTGCGCGTGGTGGCCTGGACTTGGCGCAGCGACCCGGGCCGACCCGGCGGCGGCGACTGGCAGCGTTGGCAGTCTCCGCCCTTGAACCAGCGCCAAGACTGGCAAAACGCTTGGGCTTTGGCCGCGCAGTGGGGCCAGACCGCCAACGACAGCACCCGCACCGGACAGATCCAGATCCACCCCCTGTCGGGCTGGCAGCTGTTTGTGCACCGGGGCGGCAGCTGGGCCAACCCTTTGTCAAGTGATGTGGTGACCGCAGGCACGCCAGGCAGCCCGAACACCAACGCCCCCACCAACCCAACGCCCATGACCACCACCCCGGACGGCGTGCGCCTGGTGCTGACGCTGCCGCCCGGCCCAGCGGGCACCGGACCACTCACCCTCGACTGGGTGCGGCCGACTTTGTCAGGAAGTTCCTCATGAAACCGCGACGGGCCCAACACCGCGCAAGCCGCAGGGCTGGCGCATCGGCGCACAAACCGGGCCCACCCCGGGCACTGCGCCAGCGCGGCGCGGCCTTGCTCACGGCCATGCTCACCGTGGCCTTGGTGGCCACGCTGGCCAGCGCTGCGCTGTGGCAGCAATGGCGGCAGGTCGAGATCGAGATCGCCGAGCGCGGGCGCAGCCAAACCGCCTGGATGATGACGGGCGCACTGGACTGGACGCGGTTGATCCTGCGAGAAGACGCGATTTCGGCGCAAGGCGCGGCGGCCGACCACCTGGGCGAGCCCTGGGCCTTGGCAGTTCAAGAATCCAAGTTGTCCACCTTTTTGTCGCAGGACCAGCAGTGGCGCGAGGGCGATGCCGAAGTGTTTCTGTCGGGCCAAATCACCGATGCGCAGTCGCGCATGAACGTGATGAACCTGGTGGAAAACGGCGAGATATCGCCTCAGGCACTGGCCCGTTTTGCCGCCTTGTTCGAGCGACTGAACCTGCCGCTGGCCGAGCTGCAAGCCCTGGCGCTGCAGTTGCAAAACAGCGCAAAGGCCAGCCGCGCCAACCCCGCCCCCAACAGCGCTGGCACAGGCGGCCAAGGCCCAGCCGCCTTGATGCCCCAGCAAACTAGCCAGCTGGTCTGGTTGGGCCTGACCCCCGGCACGGTGGCCGCTTTGCAGGCACACATCACTGTGCTGCCCGAGGCCACGCCCGTGAACCTGAACACCGCCTCGGCCGAGGTGCTCTCAGCCGTGCTGCCCGGACTGGACCTGGCTTCTGCCCGGCAAGCCGTGACACAGCGCCAGCGCGGTCACTGGGCCAGTCTGAACGCCGCGCAAGAAGCCCTGGGAGCCAACGGCCGCCAGCTCGACGGCAAACTCCACAGCGTGCAAAGCCGTTACTTTGAGGTAGAAGGTCGCATGCGCATCGACAATGTGGTGCAGCAAGAGACCGCACTGGTGCGCCGCGAAGGTGGCCAGGTACGCATGCTCTGGCGCGTGCGCAGCCCCCAGTTGCGTCTTGAAGCCCCTCTACAATGAGTCGCTCATGCGCACCCTGATCATTCAACTGCCAACAGGTCTGCCCAGCCCCGGTTTGGCCTACGCCCATGGCCGAGTCGAGGCTGAGCCGGGTTCGCGCACGCTTGCGCTGCAGTGGGCCGCAGCCGCTTTGTTGCCTGCCACCGATCGCCAAAGCGAAACTGTGGCCTTGGTCCCGGCTGCCGCCTTGTCTTGGCACCGCGTCGATTTGCCCGCAGGTCTGCACAAACAAGCCCAGCGCGTGCAAGCGGCCTTGCAAGGCCTGCTCGAAGACCGCTTGCTTGACGACCCCGAACACCTGCACCTGGCCTTGCAAACCAACTGGACCAACACCACACGACCCTGGGTGGCCGTGTGTGACCGTGCCTGGCTCAGCGCCCACCTGAATGCCCTCGAACAAGCCGATCTGCCCGTCCACCGCATCGTGCCCGAACTCTCACCAGGCGCGGCTTCCAGCCCAGTGCAAATCACGGGCTTGGGCGATGCGGATACGGGCTGGCTGTGGGTCAGCCACCCCGAGCGCGGTGTTTGGGGCCAGCCTTGGACAGCCCTGCGCCAAGCGGGCTTGGCCCCCCACGAACGGCTGGGGTTGACCGAGGCCGAGCAAGCCCAATCTACGCTGCAGGCCGAGCCCGCTGCCGTGGCCTTGGCCACGGAACTGCTGGGCTCTGGCGTACGCCTCATGCCCCCGGCCCAGCACTGGCTGGCCGCTGCGGATGGTGAGTGGGACCTGGCCCAATTTGGGCTGCGCGCCACGGCCCGCAGCCGCCAGCTGAAAAACTGGCAACGCACCGCCAGCCACCTTTGGCACAGCCCCGCCTGGCAAGCTGCACGCTGGGGCTTGTGGCTCGTGCTGGCCGCCCAATTGGTGGGCATCAACGCCTGGGCCTGGAAAACCCGCGCCGACTGGCAAGCCCAGCAAAACAGCTGGGCGCAGGTGCTACGCCAGACCTTCCCGCAAACCACATTGGTGGTGGATGCGCCCCTGCAAATGGCCCAACAAGTTGAACGCCTGCGTCAAGGCTCGGCCCAGCTCGGCGCAGGCGACCTCGAAGCCATGCTGACCGCACTTGGACAGGCCCTGCCACCCGGGCTGGCCGCACCACGCCAATGGACTTTCCAGCAGGGACAGATGCGGCTGAAAGACTTTCAGCCCGATGCGGCCCAACAGCAAGCTTTGCAGCAAAGCCTGAGCGCCCAGGGTTACGCCTGGCGCGCACAAGGTGACAGCTGGTTGATGAGCCCCTCAAAGGAGGCCAAGCCATGAAGCTCTTGACCTTGAAAGCCAACTTTCGCCAAGGCTGGCAGGCGGCTTGGGCCCGGCGCAGCCCACGTGAGCGTCTGTTGCTGGTCATGGGCGTCTGGGTGCTGGGCCTGGCCGCCTTGTGGCTGCTGGCCTTGGCCCCGGCGCTGCGCACCTGGCAAGAAGCACCCGCTCGCCAGGCCCTGCTCGACACCCAAAGCCAGCGCATGCGCCAGTTGCAAGCGCAGGCCCAAGGCCTGCAAAAAAACAGCGCCATTGCCCGCACTGATGCCGCCCTGTGGCTGGAAAAAAACCTGACCGAGCTCGGCCCCAACGCACGCATCAGCCTGCAAGGCAACAGCGCCACCCTGAGCCTGCAAGCCGCCCCGGCCGCTGCCTTGGCCCGCTGGCTGAGCCTGGCGCGTGACAACGCCCAGGCCTTGCCCACACAAGCGCAGCTGCAGCAAGTCAGCCCCACCAAAACAGACAGCCCTGAAGTCACCTGGCGCGGCAGCCTGGTGCTGCGCCTGCCATGAAAGCACCGCACACCATGACAGCGTCTTCCCGCCACAAAGCACAAGCCGCCAGCGCGGCTCGCTCGCCTTGGTCGTTGGCCCTGCTGGGTGCGCTCTTGGGTTGTGTCGTGGCGCTGGCGGTCTGGGCCCCTGCCCGCTGGCTGGCCTGGGGCGTGGCACAGGCCAGCCAAAGCCAGGTGCAATGGCTCAACCCCCGGGGCACGGTGTGGCAAGGCTCGGCCCAGCTCTTGCTCAGCGGCGGCGCGGGCAGCCGACAGCCACAAGCCCTGCCTGGGCGCCTGCACTGGACCCTGTCACCGGCCATGAACGGCCTGCGCCTGGGCTGGCGGGCAGATTGCTGCATGGCGCAGGCCGCCAGCGTGCAAGTGGCCTTGGGCTGGAACACCCTGCACATCCGGGTCAGCGACCACGGCTCCAACTGGCCCGCCGCGCTGCTCACGGGACTGGGCGCACCGTGGAACACCTTGCAAGCCGAAGGCCAGCTGCAACTGCGCACCGAAGCGCTGCAACTGGACTGGGCACAAGGCCGCCTGCAAATGCAGGGGCTGCTGGCGCTGAAGCTGCAAGACATGTCCTCGCGCCTGAGCCCCGTCAAGCCCATGGGCAGCTACCGCGTTGCCCTGACCGGCACCCCCGAGGGCACCGCCACGCCAGGCTTGGAACTGAGCACGCTGCAAGGCCCCTTGCTGCTGTCGGGCCAAGGCCAATGGGTGGGCCAACGCCTGCGCTTTACCGGAGAAGCCCGCGCCGCCGAAGGCCATGAGGCCGCGTTCGACAATTTACTCAACATTCTGGGCCGCCGCCAAGGTGCGCGCAGCCTGCTGTCTTTGGGATGAACACACCTCATCCTCAGCCCCCACCGATTCAAGACCTGAACACCATGAACGACTTTGCTCACATGCGCCCCTTGAACCGTGCCCGCTGGCCCCACAGCGCTTTGGCCGTGGCCTGCCTGGCGGCGATGGGCTGGCTCGCGCCCGGGGCGCAGGCCCAAAGCGCGGACAAGCCCGCGGCCAACCCGGGGTCCAACCCGATGGCCAACCCACCTGCCCTCAAAGCCTCGCGCCGCGAACCCGTCACGCTCAATTTTGTCAACGCCGAAATCGAGGCCGTGGCCCGCACCCTGGCCACCCTGTCGGGCGCCAACGTGGTGGTCGACCCGCGCGTCAAAGGCACACTATCGCTGTCCAGCAATGTACCCGTGCCCCCAGCCCAAGCCCTGCGCTTGTTTGCCGCGCAGCTGCGCACCCAGGGCTTTGCGCTGGTGGAATCGGCTGGGCTCTACACCGTGGTGCCTGAGGCCGAGGCCAAGCTGCAAAGCAGCGCCGTATCGGCCGGGGCCGTACCCACCGGCACCGGGCAAATCGTCACGCAAATCTTCAAGCTGAACCACGAAAACGTGAACAACCTGGTGCCAGTGCTGCGCCCCCTGATCAGCCCCAACAACACCATCAACGTCAACCCCGGCACCAACGCGCTGGTCATCACCGACTACAGCGACAACCTGCAGCGCCTGGGTCGCATCATCGCGGCGCTGGATGTGTCCAACGCCACGGGCGTGGAGGTGCTGCGCCTGCGTCACGCCATCGCGGGTGATTTGGCCCCCATGGTGCAGCGCCTGATCGAGTCGGGCGCAGCCGCTGCCCCGGCGGCCCAAGGCCAAACCGACAACGCCTTCAAGACCACCGTCATCCCCGAGGTGCGCACCAATTCGCTCATCGTGCGGGCCGCCAACCCGGCGCGGCTGGCCCTGGTGCGCAGCTTGGTGGACCAGCTCGACCAGCCCAGCGCCACTGGCGCGGGCGCAGCCAGCGGCAACATCCATGTGGTGTACCTGAAAAACGCCGATGCCACCAAACTGGCCACCACTTTGCGTGCCGCCATCGCGGGCGAAACACGCAGTGGTGCGGTCAGCACCAGCACAACACCCGGTAACCCGGCTGCTGCAGGAGCCGCCGCTGGCAGCCTCAGCGCCTCGGCCCAGCCGTCGACTGGCGGCCAGATCCAGGCCGACCCGGCCACCAACGCCCTCATCATCACCGCGCCCGAGCCGCAATACCGCCAGCTGCGCAGCGTGATCGACATGCTCGACCAGCGCCGCGCTCAGGTGTTTGTTGAAAGCCTGATCGCCGAAGTCAACGCCGACAAGGCCGCCGAGTTTGGCGTGCAGTGGATGAGCGGCACCGGCAACAGCGGCAGCGCCGTGGGATTGCTCGGCACCAACTTCAACGTGGGCGGCACCAACGTGTTCAACCTGGCCGCGGGCGTGGCGGCAGGCACGCCTACCCTTTCGCCCGGCTTCAACCTGGCACTGGGCCAGCGGCGCAACGGCGTGCTGGCCTTGGGTGCGCTGGCGCGATTTTTACAAGCCGATGGCGACTCCAACGTGCTGTCGACACCCAACTTGCTCACACTGGACAACGAAGAGGCCAAAATCGTGATCGGCCAAAACGTGCCCTTTGTCACGGGCCAGTACACCGCCAACAACAGCAACAGCGGCGCGGTCAACCCCTTCCAAACCATTGAGCGCAAGGACGTGGGCCTGACACTGCGGGTCAAACCCCAGATCAGCGAAAACGGCACGGTCAAAATGCAGATCTTCCAAGAGGTCAGCAGCATCGACACACGCAGCTCCTCGTCCTCGGGCTTGATCACCAACAAGCGCTCCATCGAATCGAGCGTGCTGGTGGACGATGGTGCCATCGTGGTGCTGGGTGGCCTGCTGCAAGACGACACCACCAACAGCCAGGAAAAAGTGCCGGGCCTGGGCGACATTCCCCTGTTTGGCAACCTGTTCAAGTCCGAAGCCCGCAGCCGCAAAAAGACCAACCTGATGGTGTTCCTGCGCCCAGTGGTGGTGCGTGACGGCGCGGCAGCCGAAGCCCTGTCGATGGGCCGCTACGAACAAATGCGCTTGCAGCAACAGGGCTTCCAGCCGCTGCCCACCGGGCAGCTGCCTGTCTCGGGCTCCGCGGTGCTGCCGCCGGTGGACTCGTCGCCTGTTGTGACGCCCATTGCCCCTTCTGCCGATGCAACCGTGACGCCAGCACCCGCCACTCGCCAGCCCTGAGCCCGCCATGCGCCACCCCCTGCCATACGCCTTTGCCCGCACCAGCCGCTTGCTGCTGGAGGACGACGGCCAGCGCCTGCGACTGCTCTGGTGCCAGGAGAGCGATCGCCAGGCGATGTCCGAGGTCACGCGCAAATACGCCGCCCCTGGCCAGACCCATGCGCTGCAGATGCAGCACTGCAGCAGCACCGATCTGGCTCGACGCGTCCACGAGGCCTATTCGGGTGGCCAGGCCCATGGCGCATCCACCGCGGCAGCCGTGGTCAGCGAGGTCGAGTCCGAAGCCGACCTCTCGCGCATGATGCAGGAGCTGCCCGCCGTGGAAGACTTGCTCGAAGCCAGCGACGACGCACCCATCATCCGCATGCTCAACGCTTTGCTCACCCAGGCCACACGCGACGGGGCCAGCGACATCCACATCGAGCCTTACGAACGTCACTCCAGCGTGCGTTTCCGCATAGACGGCACCCTGCGCGAGGTGGTGCAACCGAATCGGGCGCTGCACGCCGCACTGATTTCGCGCCTGAAAATCATGGCCGAACTCGACATCGCAGAAAAGCGACTCCCGCAAGACGGGCGCATCAGCCTGCGTTTGGGCGCACGCGCTGTCGATGTGCGCGTCTCCACCCTGCCCAGTGCGCACGGCGAACGCGCCGTGCTGCGCTTGCTCGACAAAAGCGAAGCCCGCCTGACCCTGGAAGCCGTGGGCATGCAAGGCCAGGTGCTGCAACAGGTGGACCAACTGATCCACCAACCCCACGGCATTTTGTTGGTCACCGGCCCCACGGGCTCAGGCAAAACCACCAGCCTGTACGCCGCGCTGCAGCGCTTGGACGCCACGCGCCACAACATCATGACGGTGGAAGACCCCATCGAATACGAGCTGCCTGGCGTGGGCCAGACGCAGGTGAATGCCAAGATCGACCTGACGTTTGCCAAAGCCCTGCGGGCCATCCTGCGGCAAGACCCAGACGTGATCATGATCGGCGAGATCCGCGACTATGAGACCGCTCAGATCGCGATTCAGGCTTCGCTCACGGGCCACCTGGTGCTGGCCACGCTGCACACCAACGACGCGGCCAGCGCCGTGAACCGCCTGATCGACATGGGTGTGGAGCCGTTCTTGCTCAGCTCCTCGCTCTTGGGCGTGCTGGCCCAGCGCCTGGTACGCAAGCGCTGCACCGCTTGCCACGGCGCGGGTTGTGAGGCCTGCGGCCAAACCGGTTACGCCGGGCGCACCGGTATTTTTGAGCTGCTGGTGGCCACCGACGAGATCCGTGCCCAGATCCACCACCGAGCGGCCGAAGCCGAGCTGAGCACCACGGCCTTGGCCCAAGGCATGGTGCTGATGCGTGACGACGGCCAGCGCTTGGTCGATGCGGGCATCACCAGCGCCGAAGAGTTGCTGCGCGTCACACGGGACTGATGCCGCATGCCTGCTTACCGATTCGAAGCCCTGCAAACCGATGGCGCCCTGCGCAAAGGCACACTCGAAGCCGACAGCCTGAAAGCCGCACGCACCCAGTTGCGTGGGCAACAACTGGTGCCGCTGTTGGTCGAAGCCATCGCCTCGGGCTCGGCCAGCGAAGCGGCCCGCGCCCTGCCTTGGTGGCAGCGCCCCATCGGTGGCGCACGCGCCTTCAGCACGAGCGAGCGCGCCGTCTGGACACGCCAACTGGCGGGCCTGGTGGGCAGCGGCTTGCCGGTCGAACGCGCCTTGGCCGCCCTGAGCGAAGAGGCCGACGATGACAAACAACGCCACCTGCTGGCCGCCATCCGCGCCGACATCAACTCGGGCAGCACACTGGGCCGGGCGCTGGCGCAATTTCCGCAGGAGTTTCCCGCCATCGACCGCGCAGTGATCGCAGCGGGCGAGCAAAGTGGCCACTTGTCGGATGTGCTCAACCAGCTGGCAAACGACCTGGAAGACCAGCAGGTCTTGCGGGCCAAGCTGCTGTCGGCCTCGCTGTACCCGGCCATCGTGAGCTTGGTGGCGCTGGCGATTGTGATTTTTTTGGTCACCTCGGTGGTGCCTCAAGTGGCCGGGGTGTTTGCGGGCACCCAACGGCAACTGCCGGGCCTCACGGTCGCCATGTTGGCCATCAGCGACTTTGTCCGCACCTGGGGCTGGTTCATGGTGCTGCTGATCGCGGGGGGCGTATTGGCGTTTCGCATGGCCATGCGCCAAGCGGCGCTGCGCCTGCGTTTTGACGCCGCCTGGCTGCGCCTACCCCTGATCGGTCGCTTGGCGCGGGGCTACAACAGCGCCCGCTTCGCCTCCACACTGGCCATGCTCACAGCAGCGGGTGTGCCCATCCTCAAAGCCTTGCAAGCGGCGGCGGACACCCTGTCCAACCAGGCCCTGCGGGCCGACGCTTTGGAAGCTCTGGTGCGCGTGCGCGAAGGCGCACCGCTGGGCACGGCGCTGGCGCAAAACGCCCGCTTTCCGGGTCTGCTGTCCATGTTTGCGCGGCTGGGCGAACAGACCGGCCAACTGCCGGTCATGCTGCAGCGGGCCGCCACGCAGCTGTCGGGCGAGGTGCAGCGACGCGCCATGGCTTTGGCCACCGTGCTGGAGCCGCTGCTCATCGTGGCCATGGGCGGCATGGTCATGCTGATCGTGCTGGCCGTGCTGATGCCCATCATGCAACTGAACCAATGGGTCAAATGAGCCGCCTAGCCAGGAGCCGCCTAGCCATGCCACTCACATTGTCCAAAGGAGCCCTCGATGCCCGCATCCCTTGAAGGCCAGTTGGTGGTGGCGATCTCGTCACGCGCCCTGTTCGACTTTGAAGAAGAAAACAAAGTGTTTGAACAGGGCGATGACCGGGCCTACATGAAGCTCCAACTCGATCGCCTGGAAGCGCCCGCCAAACCCGGCGTGGCTTTTTCTTTGGTGCGCAAGCTGCTGGCCTTCAACAACGCCGACGCGCAGCGCGTGGAGGTGGTGATCCTCTCGCGCAACGACCCGGTCTCGGGCATGCGGGTGTTCCGCTCGGCGCAGCACTACGGCCTGCCGATTCAGCGCGGCAGCTTCACACGCGGGCAGCCGCCGTGGCGTTACCTGCGGCCGCTCAACGCCAACCTGTTTTTGTCGACCCATTTGTCGGACGTGCGGGCCGCGCTCGATGCCGGTGTGCCTGCCGCACAGGTCTACCCGCATTCGGCGCTGGCTTCCGAGGCCCACCCGCACGAGGTGCGCATCGCGTTTGACGGCGACGCCGTGCTGTTCTCTGACGAAGCCGAGCGGGTGTTCCAGGCTGAGGGCCTGTCGGCTTTCCAAAAGCACGAGAGCGACAAGGCCGGGCAGCCCCTGCTGGCCGGGCCTTTCAAACCCGTGTTGCAAGCGCTGCACCAGCTGCAGCAAGCGGGCACGCCTGCCATGCGCATCCGCACCGCACTGGTCACGGCCCGCAGCGCCCCGGCGCACGAACGCGCCATCCGCACCCTGATGGACTGGAACATCGAGGTGGACGAAGCGATGTTTTTGGGCGGCTTGCCCAAGGGTGAATTTCTGCGTGAATTCGAGCCGGACTTTTTCTTTGACGACCAGACCGGCCACATCGAGTCGGCGGCGCGGCATGTGCCCTCAGGCCATGTGGCCTCGGGCGTGTCCAACCCGGATTGATCAGCGCTTTTTCTCTTGGTAAGGCGTGACCGCCTTGGCGTCAATCCGGTAACTGGCCACCCCCATGTGCGAGTCGGTTTTGGTGGCACTCAATGGCCCGTTCACCCAAACCACGTCCATCAGGCGCAGGTTTTTGGCAGGCTTGTCCAGCAGCACATGCACGATCTGGTTGGCCGGAGGCGGCGGCGAATGCACACATGCGCCAAAGTAAGGCACCAGCAGAAATTCTTTGATGCCCGCGGCCAGGTCTTCCAGCGGCACCACATAGCCCGGCAGGCGCACGCTTTCACCCAATATCAGCGGGTTGATGGGTGCGTTGTCCCACATCTTGCGCATTTTTTTCAGCGCTTCTTCGGCCTTGGGGTCGTTGTCCTTGAGTCTGTCCAGGTTCAGTGCCTTGAGGTCTTTGTAGGGGTCCCAACCCGCCGGAATCAGCTGCTCCCAGCCAATGGTCCGTGTCTGGCCGGGCACGCTGGCACCGGGCGGCGGGGCGTCGGCCGACAAGGCGGGCTGGACCTGGGGTACGGTCTCGCGCACGGTCTCACGCACACTTTGCGCCTGTGCAGCCGAGGCCACCAGCATCGCCATCAGCAGGCAAGTCTGCCAAGACCTTGTGACTTGTTCCATCCCTGAACTCTCTTTCCGGTTGTCTTTTCGATGCATTTTGCAGCAAGTGTTTGGGCCGCCATGCAAGGCTTCACACACGCAGCGACAAACCATCGGCCAAGGACAAGCGGTAAGCCCGCCAAGCCGGACCCAAACTCGCCAACAATCCGGCCAGCAAGACCGCGCCTGCCAAAGCCAGTTGCGTGGGCAAAGGCGCTGCCAGTTGCAAGCGGATGCCCAGCGACTGCTGCAACCACGGCGTGCCCAGCGCCATGCCCGCGTGGGCCAGCAGCACGCCCATCACCACTCCAGCGCAGGTGACCCAAACCCCTTCGAGCGTGAGCAGGCCCAGCACATGGCGTGGCGCGGCCCCCACCGCGCGCAGCACAGCCAGTTCGCGGCGGCGCTCGTTCAGGCCCGCCAGCACCACCGCCACGAGCGAGACCACACTCACCAAAGCCACCAAGGCCGAGACGGCCAGCAAAGCGTTTTCACCCAAGCCCAACACCGACCACAGCTCGTCCAGCGCCACAGCGGGCATCACGCCCATCAGGGCTTCGTCTTCGTCAAAATTCACAAAGCGCTGCACATTGAACACCGCGGCTCTACTTTTCAAGCCCACCAAGGCGGCCGTGACTTCTTCGGGCTCCAAATTAAATTTGCGCGCCTGGTCGGCCGGGATCTGCCCACCCGGCATGGGTGTGCCCGCGACCCAGCCCAAGTGGATGGCTTCGAGGGCCTGAAGGCTCACCTGCACCGAGCGGTCCACCGGGGTGCCTGTGGGCACCAGAATGCCGACCACCTTAAAAGGTTTGTCGGCGTGTTCATCGGCCTGATCGGCCTCTCCTTTGTGGTCATGGTCGTGGTCGTGCATGCCGTGGCCCAGCGTGATGCTTTGACCCAGGCCATAACCCATCTTGCGTGCCACTTCGGCCCCGATCACGGCCTCATACAAACCATCGAGCGTGTCGGCAAACACCGCGCCTTGCTGCAAGACCAGCGGCTGTTTGTCGCCATAGGCAAAGTGCTGGAAAAACGCGGGCGTGGTGCCCAGCACCGGAAAGCCCCGGTGCGAATCGCCCAGGCTCAAAGGCACCACCCAAGACACCGAGCGGTGTTGCGCCAGTTTGTGCACGCTGTCCATGGACATGCTTTGCGGCACGCTGCCGATGTGGAACACCGAAAACAGCATCAGCTGCACCGGGCTGCTGCGGGCGCCCACAATCAAATCGACCCCGCTGACCGATTGCGAAAAACTGTGGCGAATGTCGTGGCGCAAACGCTCCAGCGTCCACAACAAAGCGGTGGCCAGCGCAAGCGACACCACCACCCACACCAAGGTGCTGCGCCGGTTCCAGGCGCTGCTGCGGGCCAGGCTCAGCAGGCTGTTCATGCGCTCACCCCCGCTTGCTGCAAGGCGGGCAAGGACCATTGCACGTCAAAACGCACGGCCTGCTGCTCGTCGTGGCTCACACACACCAAGGTGCTGCCCGCGTCGCGTGAAGCTTGCAGCAACAAGTCCATGAAGTCCTGGCGCAAAGCGGCGTCGAGCGCCGAAGTGGGCTCGTCGGCCAAGATCAATTCGGGCTGGCCCATCAGGGCGCGGGCCGCAGCCACACGCTGCTGCTGGCCCACCGACAAGGCGTTGGCGCGGTGGCTCCACATCACTTCGGACAAGCCCATGCGCTTCAGCCAGTTTTGGGCTGTGGCCTCGGGACCACCCGCGGCCAGGCAGCGCTCACGGCGCAGTTTGGAAAAGCGGCAGGGCAAGGTCACGTTGTCCAGCACACTCAGGTAGGGCAGCAAATTGAACTGCTGAAACATCACCCCCACATGGTCGGCCCGAAAGGTGTCGCGCTGGCCGGGCTTCAAAGCGGCCCAATCTTGCCCCAGCAAAGACACTCGCCCTTGATGGGGCGACAAAACTCCCGCCAGCAGGCCCAGCAAAGTGCTCT
The DNA here is from genome assembly GCA_945897465.1 of Limnohabitans sp. Rim8. Lineage (GTDB taxonomy): Bacteria > Pseudomonadota > Gammaproteobacteria > Burkholderiales > Burkholderiaceae_C > Limnohabitans_A. The sequence goes on from CAMDFK010000008.1 coordinate 77,431, forward strand.
TGCCGCAACCGCTGGGGCCATGCAAGAAAACGGTTTGACCAGGCTCAATGCACAAAGGCCCCAGCACCAGCGTATCAGGCCCGCTTGGGCTCCAGGCAAAACGCAATGGCTCGATGTCGATCACGAAAATTCCCTTTGAATGTATTGACCAACTGCTTTGTCGAACGCATGAAGGCAAGCACCTGAAAACGCCAAGCGACACAGCAGACCGTGGATCGCTTCGTCCCTCGCGATGACAAAAAATCTCCCCCGTCATTGCTAGCGAAGCGTGGCCATCCATGCCTGCTAAACCCTTGGGTCGCTTCGTCCCTCGCAATGACAAAAATCCCCTTTCACAGCCAAGAAGTCAACACGGATTTGTCATATAAAGTGGTCAATATACCCGTCAAAACCATCTAAGTGGGCTTTCTCCGGCCTTCCCTGCGGGCAATCCAGACGGTGGCGCCCAAGATGACCAGGGCACCGGCCCAAGTCCACTCGCTGGGCACGTCACCAAACACCAACCAGCCCAAAATCGAGGCCCAGACCAGGTCGAGAAAACGCAGCGACTGGGTGGCCGAAATGTCGGCCAGCGCGAAGGCCCGCGTGAGGCAATAGTGGGCCAGTGTGCCCAGCACGCCCGTGGCGGCAAAGCCCAGCCACTGCATCAAGGTGGGCGCTTGCCAGTTGGGCAGCGCCATGGGCAAGCTCAAGACCGTGACCGTCAGCGCTTGCCACAACACAATCACACCCGCTTTTTCGTAGCGGGTCAGGGCTTTGGTGATGAGAAAAGACGCCGCAAAAACAGGCGACGAGGCCAGCATGACCAGGTTGAACCAACCGCCTTCACCCGACATCTTGGGCAGGACCACCACCAGCACGCCCGCAAAGCCGATGATGGCGGCAATCCAGCGGTCTTTGCGCATGGGCTCTCCCAAAAACCAGGCCGCACCGATCATGATGAAAATCGGCCCGGTAAAGCCAATGGCCGTCATGTCGGCCAAGGGAATTTTGGGCAAAGCGGTGAACCACAACACCAGCCCCAAGGTGTGCACCCCACCACGCCAAAACTGGCCCGCCATGTTCACCGGCATATAAGCCCGCCAGCCCTCGCGCCAAACCCAGGGCAATATGACCAACAAACCAAACAGATAACGCAAAAACTGAGATTGGTAAACGTCCAGGTGCAGCGTCAACTCGCGGGCGATGGTGTTGAGTAAAGAAAACAGCAGCCCGCCCAGCACCATCCAGACCATGCCCCGCACGGCCACGGGCCAAGCGGCAAAGGCCCGCATGCCGCGGTGGTGCGTGAGCGACCATTGGCGCAAAGGGGACCAAGACTTGCGCGGTTTCATGCCGCTGCGCTGTTGTAGGTGTGAATCACCCCTTCATCTTAGGGGCAATGCATCAACGGTTCGGTCGCTAGTGTTACCACACCACTCTTGCAGACCACCATCAGGTGGAGGGCAGCGGTGGCAAGGACCTGTTCGCTGGGGTAGGCGCTGGCTGCACCAGAGCTGGGGGTGCAGCCACGGGGGGTGGCGGCGCAGGAAGGGATGCAGGCGCTGCCGTCGCAGGCACTGGGGCTTTCGGTGGCGCAGCAGTGGCGGGTTGAGGCGCTGCTGGGGCCGATGCGGCAGTGCTGGCAGGTTTGGCCGCCTCATCAGGCTTGGGCTGGGGTGCCGCTGCACCCGTGAGCTTGTCGATCTGTTTGAAGACCCAGTTTTTCTCTTGCGCAGCTTGGGCTTTTTCTTCGGCAATTTGCGCCTTCAAGGCAGCAATTTTCTCTTGCAAAGCACGTTGCTCTGCGGCTTTGGCCTCTTGGGCTTGTCGCTCGGCCTGGAGGCGTGCGTCTTCGATGGCCTGCAGTTTGGCGGCCTCTTCTGCAGCGGCGCGGGCCACACGGTCTTTTTCTTGCTGGATGCGCGAGGCCCTGACCGACGCAATTTCACGCACCCCGGAGCTCCAAGGCAAATTTTGCAGCTGCCGCTCGATCGCGGCTTCGCGCGAAATCGTCTGCACCTTGCCGTCTAAGCGGGCCGTGAAAAAACCTTCGCAGCGGGTTTTGACACCCGCCACGGTGCAGGCATGTCCTTGCGGATTTTGTGTGCCCCAAGCTTTGGGCTGAGCGATGAACGCCTCGCATTGCGCAAAGGCCCGGTCAATTTTGGCGTCTTCACCACTGGGCTGCGGGTCATTGAAATCAAACCACTCGGGCCGCACCCGGTCCAGCGCGAAAGCGGTGCGCACGCATTCAGCCTTGGCGGGCGTCAATTGCGCCTGCATGCCTGCCCACACGGCCCGAGTCAGGGCATTGGTGCTGACCACCTTGAAGCGGGTCTCGCCCTGAGTGGGGCAGCCGTTGACCACTTGGTCGTTGATGCGCCGTGCTTGTCCTTGCCAACGCACCGTGACGATTTCTTCATCAAGCGGCGTGATGGCCACGAGGGTGTCAAAAAACGGGGCTTGCAACACCCGTTCCACATCGGCCTGACCGGGCACGCTGATGCGCACATTGCAACGGGTCTCGCCATTGATCACTCGGGCAGCCACGGGTACGGTTTGGTTTTGTCCGGCCTGCAGCACGTACTGACCCGCCCACGCCCAAGGCGCAGCGCACAGCCACAGCAACCCAGCCCAGCCCACACGTGTTCTCATGACTCACCCGTCTCTAGAAAAAACAGTCCACAAACCGTATCGACAGCAAAACGACCAACTTGATGGTGCTTGGCCATCCCTTGACCATCGGGTTTGGGCCAAGCCATGGACACAGGACAGGTCCACCGCAGGCGCATCTGCCCCTCAGCAACCGGTAAATACTGGCGTTCGCCGCTGGGCAAAAGCCGCCCGGCCCTCGGCAAAGTCGGCGCTTTGGCTGGTGCGGTGCTCGCGCTCGCGCATGCGGCCCACATCACCCTGTCCGGTCTCGATTTCCCGGATCGATTGCTTGGTCTCCTGCACGGCAAGGGGGGCCAGCGCCAAAATGTCGCGCACCAAGGCCTGCTGGGTAGCTGCCCAGTCCTCGGGTCCGACCAGCGCCTCAAACAGGCCCAGAGCCTCAAGTTGTCGGTCGGTGAAAGGCCGGGCCGTCAAAAACGCCCGCTTGGTGGCCGCCAGACCAAAACGGCTGACATAACGCTGCAAGCCGCTCGGGTAGTAATGCAGGCCCAGCGCCGTGGCAGGCATGCGCCACTCGATCCCCTGCAGGCCGATGCGCAGGTCGCAGGCCAGCACCACGTCGGTGGCGCCACCGTACACACTGCCGTTCAGGGCGCAAAGGCTGACCGGGCGCAAAGCAGCCAGCGCATCCGGAATTTCCTCAAAAAAAGTCGACCCGTGCCCGGGCTCGTCAAAGCCACCAATGTCGTAACCAGCGCAAAACACCGGCTTGGGCTGGCCAGCCGTGTTGGCCGTCAGCACCAAAACCCGTACAGCCGTATCTTTGTTCACGGTGTCTAAGTGCACGAGCAAAGCCTTGAGGTCGGCGTTTTCCAAGCGGTTGCGCTGGGCTGGGCGGTTCAAGGTGATGGTGGCCACGCCGCCTTCGATGTGAAGCGTGGGGGTGGACGCGAGCGAGGCGGCAAGTGACATGTGGGCCTTCCAAAACAAAAAGGGTGTCCGAAGACACCCTGATTGTAGAAAGCCGCTCCTGAGTTCAGGGTCGGCTCATGCTGTCAAAGTTCAAGCCTTGGCTTTGGCCTTGCCGATGGCGGCCTTGACCGATGCTTCGGCTTGGGCTGTAGCGGCCTTCATATTGGCTTCGGCGCTGTCAGCGGCTTGCTTGGCCACTTTTTTCAGGGTCTCGGCAGCGCTCTGGCTGGCTTCGAAAGCGGTCTTGATCACAGCCACAGCGGCTTCAGAACCGGCGGGGGCGTTTTTCAGGCTGTTTTCGACCAAGCTTTTGACCGCTTGCTCGGACTCGGCCATTTTGCTTTCGACGGCCTTGGTGAACTCGGCGCCTGTGCTGTTGGCGATGTCAGCCAAATGACGGCCATAAGACACCGACTTTTCGAAAGCGGGCTGCATCAAAGCGGTTTGAACGGCCATCAGGTCTTGCGGCGACTTGGCGGCCATCAGGGCTTGCATGTTGGCGAAAGACTCGCCCACAGCAGCTTTGCCAGCGGCCATGTTCAGCTCGACCAGGCGCTCGAAACCGGCAAAAGCCGATTGCGACAGGCCAGCGGCCATGTTGAGGTTGGCTTGTTGGGTGGCGGTGAATTGTTCAGCGTTGTAGTTCATGGTATTTCCTTGAAGGAGTTTTGTTGCATTGCAGCAATTTGAACAGCACCAGGAAGTCATGGCAAGGGGAAACCCGCACTTTAGAGTCCGCTCTCCAATTCAAAGCCTCACTTCGATGCACGGCTGACCATCGCCCAGCAAGGCTTTTGCTGGGTCCCATGCCAAGCTCACTACACTCAACAGTTTGGCCCATCTGGCCCGCACAACTTGCATCTATGGAATTCATCAGCCTGCTTTTTATTTTGGCCACGGGCATCCACTGGCTCAACGTCCAAGGTCAGCGCAAGCGCACGGCCTTGCTGGCCGAGCAATTGCGCCCCTTCCACATCGAAAAAAGCATGGCCCAGCTGACCGGCGCCTACATGCGGGCACTGGGAGAATCCGACCCCGAGCGCCAGCAGCAGATCCTGCAACTGCAGGGCGATGCCGAGCAGCAGCTGGCCAGCGAGTTTCAGAATCTGGCGCGCGAGTTTGCCAAACTGCCCGCCCCCGTGACACGCGGCTTCAAGCTGGCCCTGCCCTTCATCGACCAGCTCTCACCCAAAGCGACGTTTGACATGCGCCGCCTGCTCGAAGTACACGCCCAAGGCATCGAGCGCACCGTGCGCAACACGCAAGGGCTGGCCCCGAAGGCGCGGTCCTTTCGCATGATGGGCGAGATGTTTTTGATGCAGCACAGCTGCCACTGGTTTTGCCGTGCCAAAACCATCGCCTCGGCCCGCATGGTGGCCCAGCACCAGACCCGCTACGAGCAAGCGCTGGACGCGGTCAGCCCCGAAACCCGCCAGGCCTACCTGGCTGTGGTGCAGGGCTGATCAGGCCTGATTAGCCCTGCTTCCAAGCGGTGCGCAACGCCTGTGCGCACAGGGCCACGGCCGTGTTGGCCTCTTGCATCACCCGGCCCATGGTGATGAAACCGTGAATCTGCCGCTCAAAACAGATGTACTGCGCGGGCACCCCCGCCCGGCTCAGGGCATCGGCATACAACAGACCTTCGTCGCGCAAAGGATCAAAACCCGCCGTCAGCACCAAGGCCGGGGGCAAGTTGGCGTGGCTGGTGGCCAACTGGGGGGAGGCCCGCCAGTCCAGCGTGTCTTGTGGGCCTCTCAGGTAATTGCCCGAATACCAGGCCATCGACTCGCGGGTCAGCATATAGCCTTGGCCATTGTTTCTGTACGAATCGGTGTCTGGGGCCATGAGGGTGCTGGGGTAAATGAGCAATTGCATGACCGGCTTGTGGCCCAGATCGCGCAGCCCCAGACAGGCTGCAGCGGACAGGTTGCCCCCCGCGCTGTCGCCCCCGATGGCGATGCGGGCCGGGTCAATGGCCAAAGCTTCCGATTGCGACGCTACCCACTGCCAAGCGGCCACCGCGTCTTCGTAGGCGGCTGGAAACTTGTGCTCTGGCCCCATGCGGTAGTCCACCGACACCACCACGCCCCCGGCCTGCTGGCACAAGCTGCGGCACAGCACATCGTGGGTATCCAAGTCACCAATGGTCCAGCCGCCACCGTGCAGGTACACGAGCGCGGGCAGGGCCTGACCGGCCTCGGTCGGGTGGTAAACACGCACCGCAATCGAGACGCCTGCATGGCTGAACTGCAGGTCCTGCACCCGCCCCACCTCGGGCGCGTCGGGCTGGGTGAAGCTGCGCCGCGCCCGGTAAGCGGCTCTCGCCTCCACGGGTGTTTGTGTGTAAACCGGGGGAATGCCCTTTTCGATCATCAGGTTCATCAGGGCTTGGGCTTGCGGGTCGAGCATGGGGCACTCCAGCGTGTTGGTGTTGAGGAAATTGATTCAGAAACCCCATTCATTATGTCAACGCTCACAACTTGTGGGGCCTGGCCCGAGCCCCACAATGTGACAACGCTCAAGCGCTAACTTTGCCAATCGCGCAGCTCACCATCGACTTGGCCTGTGCCAAGCCCGACTGAAGGCCTGACACCGAGCCTTGTTCGGGGTAACCCATGCTGCGCAGTTTGTCGGCGATGGCGCTGCGCTCGGCCTCGTTGGCCCAAAGCGTGATGCGCTGCTGCTCGCGGTCGATCTGCACCTCGCTCACGCCCGCGATGCTGCTCAGCCCCTTGCGGATGGAGTTTTCGCAGCCGCCGCATTTGATGTTCTCAACGTCAAAAATCAGTGAAGACATATGGGGGTCCTTTCAAAGACAGCCGTTGTGTTGTTTCCAAATGGTCTCGTGGCCCATGGCCTTGGCGAACTCGGGCACACGGCAACGTTCTTCTTCGCTGCCCGTAGGCTGGCTCGGTGCGCTGTGCATGCCCGGGTGGTGCATGCCACGCAAAGCAGGGCCTTGCGTGACCCAGCCTGTCACCGCCACCATCACCGCCACAAAACCCACCAACACCAAAGCCTGGCCCCAGTGACCGCCTGCACCTGACGGTGGTGTGTAGCGGCAGGTGCCACCGGGGCACAGCTGGGCTTGCTCGGGGCGCAGCAGGTCGTGCAGCTTGCAGCCGATGCAAATGCCAAAAGCGGTTTCAAAAAACATGAGCAACAAACAGGTGCCACACACCAGCATGTTGAGCGGACCAATGCTGCGCTCAATCACCAGCAAATACAGCATCCACAAGCCCAGCGCCAAGCCGATGCCCCAGGCAAAACGCTTTTGCGGCGCCCCCACGTATTCGGGCTCTTGGCCACGCACAATCCATTGGCCGATGATCATGGCCGGGGCCCAGCGCGGGTTGATGAACAAGCGAATGCCGAACTCGATCACAAAGGCCACCACAAACACCTGCGTGGTTTGGAATTGGCCCAGCAACAAGGCTTGCGCAAAGGCGGCGAAGGCCACCACAAACAAAATTCCGGCGCTGGCACGCACCGCACGTTCGTTGAACACAGGCACCGCGTACTCGGGCAGGGTTTGGCCAAAGGCAAAAAATGAAGTTTTCATGCGGTAAGTATGCTGGGCAGCGACGCTTTCTCATATGATTTCAATCACATGAACACACCAAAACCCGATCAACGCCTGCTTGACCTCTTGCCACCGGCCGTCTTGGCCGAATGCGAGGCGCTGCAGCTGCGCAAAGGTGAAAAACTGTTCACGACAGGCCAACAGCCACGCTATCTGTTTTGGGTCCATGCAGGCCAAGTGGTGCTGGAACGTGCGGCGGCCAACGGCGCCAGCGTGGTGCTGCAGCGCACGCACCAAGGCTTTGTGAGTGAGGCCAGCCTGCAGTCGCCGCGCTACCACTGCGACGCCTTGGTGGTGCTTGATGCCCACATCACCCGCGTGCCCGTGCCCGCGCTCTTGCAAGCCCTCACCGATGACCCGGCCTTTGCCATGCGCTGGATCGGCATGCTCAACCAAGAGGTGCGCCGCTTGCGCTTGCAGTGCGAACGCCTGAACCTCAAGGGCGTTCAAGCGCGGGTGCTGCACTGGCTAGAAACCGAAGGCAAGGGCGGCTGCTGCGCCGTGACCGCAGGCTACAAATCGCTGGCCGCTGAGCTGGGCGTGAGCCACGAAGCGCTCTACCGCGCCTTGGCCGAGATGGTGGAAGCGGGCTTGGTGTTGCGCGAGCCTGAAAGCTTATGTTTGAAGTCTGCGAGAACACTCAAACACAGGCAGTGAATCGGCTGCTTCGCCTCTCATTTTTTCGAGACAGCCAGCCACAGATTCAAATGCGGATGATTCAGGCCTTCAAGGCCCGCCAGGCCGTCTGAGCAATGCTGTCCGCATCCACCGCGAAGAAGCGGCGCAGCGCAGCCCGCGTGTCGCTGCGGCCAAAGCCGTCGGTGCCCAGCGTGGTGTAGCGGCGCCCTTCGGGCACGAAGGCGCGCACGCTCTCGGGCACGGCGCGCACGTAGTCGGTGGCGGCGATCACGGGGCCTTGGGTGGCGCTCAGCAGTTGCGCCAAGTGGCTGGCCTTATCCGCTTGCGCCATGCCGTCGCGTGCTAACTCGCTCCAGCTGGTGATGCTCAGCACCTCCACGCCCACGCCTTGCGCGGCCAGTTGCTGTGCGGCCTTGACCACTTCGGTCAAGATCGCACCCGAGCCGAGCAAGCTCACGCGCTGGGCGGCATCACTGGGGCCGTACGCGCCCAATCGGTAGCCCCCGCGCAGCACATCGGCTTCCGCGCCCGCAGGCAAGTCGGGCTGGGCGTAGTTCTCGTTCATCAGGGTCACGTAATAAAACACGTCGGCTTGCTGCTCGACCATCTCGCGCATGCCCGCATCCAAAATCACTGCCAGCTCGCCCGCAAAGGCCGGGTCGTAGGCCTTGCAGTTGGGGATGGTGGCCGCCACCAAGTGGCTGCTGCCGTCTTGGTGTTGCAAGCCCTCGCCGCCCAAGGTGGTGCGGCCTGAGGTCGCACCCAACAAAAAGCCACGGGCGCGTTGGTCGGCGGCGGCCCAGATGGCGTCGCCCACGCGCTGAAAGCCGAACATCGAGTAATAAATATAAAAGGGCAGCATGGCTAGGCCGTGCACGCTGTAGCTGGTGGCCGCGGCTGTCCAACTGGCGATGGCGCCCGCTTCGCTGATACCCTCTTCCAGGATCTGGCCGTCGGTGGCTTCGCGGTAGCTCAGCACCGAGCCGATGTCTTCTGGCGCGTAGCGCTGGCCCACGCTGCTGTAAATGCCCACCTGCTTGAACAGGTTGGCCATGCCGAAGGTGCGCGCCTCGTCGGCCACGATGGGCACGATGCGCGGGCCGAGCGTGCTGTCTTTGAGCAGGTTGCCCAGCATGCGCACAAAGGCCATGGTGGTGCTCATCTCTTTGCCGTCGGCCTGCAACGCAAACTGACCGTAGGTGCTGAGTGTTGGCACAGGCAAGCGGTCACACACCGTCTCGCGCTTGGGCAAGCTGCCACCCAAGCGGGAGCGGTGCTCGCGCAGGTAGCGCATCTCGGCGCTGTCGTCGGCGGGTTTGTAAAAGGCCAAGCCCTTGGCTTGCTCGTCGCTCAGTGGCAGGTCAAAGCGGTTGCGGTAGTCGATCAGGTCTTGCTCATCGAACTTCTTTTGGCTGTGCGTGGTCATCTTGCCCTGGCCTGCGCTGCCCATGCCAAAGCCTTTTTTGGTGTGCGCCAGGATCACCGTGGGCTGGCCGCGGTGCGCAGCCGCTGCGGCATACGCCGCGTGAATTTTCACGATGTCGTGACCACCGCGCTTGAGCCGGTCGATCTGCTCGTCGGTCATGCCCTGCACCAGCCTTGCCAGCTCTTCGTTTTGGCCGAAGAAGTTGTCGCGGTTGTAGCGCCCGTCCTTGGCGGCAAAGGTCTGCATTTGGCCGTCTACCGTGTTGGCAAAAGCGCGCAGCAAAGCGCCTGTGGTGTCGCGCGCAAGCAGACCGTCCCAGTCGCTGCCCCAGACCAGTTTGATCACGTTCCAGCCCGCGCCCGCAAACAGTTTTTCCAGCTCGTCGATGATGCGGCCGTTGCCGCGCACGGGGCCGTCTAGGCGCTGCAAATTGCAGTTGACCACCCACACCAGGTTGTCGAGTTTTTCGCGCGCGGCCAAGGTCAGGGCGCTCATGCTCTCGGGCTCGTCCATCTCGCCGTCGCCAAACACTCCCCACACCTTGCGGGCGCTGCAGTCTTGCAGTTGGCGGTGCGTCAGGTAGCGCATGAAGCGTGCGTGGTAGATGGAGCTGATCGGCCCCAAGCCCATGGAGCCGGTGGGGAACTGCCAAAAATCGGGCATCAGCCAAGGGTGCGGGTAGCTCGACAAACCGCGAGCGCCGCTGTCGGGTGCAGTGATCTCCTGGCGGTAATGCATCAGGTCCGCCTCGCTCAAGCGGCCTTCCAGAAAAGCACGGGCATACACCCCAGGGGCGCTATGCGGCTGGAAAAACACCAAGTCACCCTTGTGCTGCTCGGTGCGCGCATGAAAGAAATGGTGAAACCCGGTCTCGAACAAATCGGCCACGCTGACGTAACTGGCGATGTGTCCGCCCAGCTCGCCATAGGCCTGGTTGGCGCGCACCACCATAGCCAGCGCGTTCCAACGCATGATGGCCACCAGCCGCTCTTCGGTGGCCAGGTCGCCGGGGAAGTCGGGCTGGTCCTCCACCGCGATGGTGTTCATGTAAGGCGTGTTCAGCTCGGGCTGCCAGCCCGTGCGCTGCTGGCGGGCCACGACGGCCAGCTCGTCCAGAATCTGCCGCGCACGCGCTGGGCCTTGTAATCCGATCAGTGATAACAATGCCTCGCGCCACTCGGCGGTTTCTTCGGGGTCCACATCGTGGGGGTGTGACAGCGCGTGCAAGAGGGGTTCAAAAGGTGCGTTCATGCATTGGACTGTACCGGGCAGTGCGGCGCATGTGCTGCCTATTCAAGCCACCTTATCCTTCATTTAAAGCACAATATGCCGAAATCAAAAGGAATTCAGCACATGATTCTGGACAACGTGGATTTAAAGATACTCGACGAACTGCAACGCGACGGCTCGCTGTCGAATGTGACGCTGGCCAAACGCATTGGCCTGTCGCCCTCACCGTGCCTGGCACGCGTCAAGGCACTTGAAAGCAACGGCGTGATTCAGCGCTACGTGGCGCTGGCCAGCGCGGCAGCACTGGGCCTGGGCCTGACGGTGTTCATCTCCATCAGCCTCAAAACCCAAAGCAAAGAAACCTTGGCCGACTTTGAGGCGCACATTGCGCGGCACGACGAAGTCATGGAGTGCTATTTGATGACCGGCGACAGCGACTACCTGCTGCGCGTGGCCGTGCGCGACATGGCGGCGCTGGAGCGCTTCATCCTGGAACAGCTCTCACCGATCCCGGGTGTGGAAAAAATCCGCTCCAGCTTTGCGCTCAAGCAGGTGCGCTACAAAACGGCGCTGCCGCTGGGTTTGGGGTAATGCACTTTCAGCCCTGCGCCCGCTGCTTCAAATACGGCCCCACCATGTGGCGGCTGGTGCGTTGCAGGCCCATCAGCAAAGCGTGGTCGGCATGCGTGCAACCGTAGCGGGTTTTCAAGTCGTGCTGCATCTGCGCCAGCAAATGCGCGGCCATCTCGGCGTCGGCCAGCGCACGGTGGGCACGGCCTGAGGACGGCAAATGGTGCAACGCGGCCAGCGTTCCCAGCTTGTGGTTGGGCGCCTGCGGGTACAGGCGGCGCGACAGCAGCACAGTGCAGGCAAAAGGGTGCGATGCATCCTCTCCGCAACGCGCCAGCTCGGCCTGCCAGAACTTTTTGTCAAAGGCCGCGTTGTGCGCCACCATGGGCCGCCCGCCCACAAAGCGGGCCGCCTCGCGCATCACCTGCTCGGCAGGTGGCGCGGCCTGCACCATTTCGTTGGTGATGCCCGTGAGCTGGGTGATGAAGCTGTTGACCCGCACCCCAGCGTTCATCAGGCTTTGGTAACGGTCCACCACCTGACCGCCTTCGAGCATGACGATGGCCACCTCGGTGGCGCGGTCGCCCATGTTGGGGGAGATGCCTGTGGTTTCGAAGTCGATGATGGCGATGGGGTTCATGGGTAGAAATACAGGTGTTTGGATCAAAGCTAGCGTGTCTCACGCCATCGCCAAAATAAATTAACCCCGTAAATAAAACATCTGATATATGATTTACGGGAATGATTGATCGACAAATCGCCTCCATTGTCCACGAAAGGCTCAGCTCCGGCGTGCCCGCTGCGGTATTGCTCGGGCCCCGTCAGGTGGGGAAAACCACGCTTGCGCGTCAACTTGCGGCCGATTGGCCCCAGGGCGCGGTGTACCTGGATCTGGAACTTCCCTCAGATCGCCGCCGCTTGGAAGACCCCGAAACCTATTTGAGGGCACAGGCCCCCAAACTCGTTGTCATCGATGAAATCCACCGCGTACCAGAACTTTTTGCCGTCCTTCGCGGGCTCATTAACGAAAGGCGTGCAGCTGGTCAGCGTTACGGCCATTTTTTGCTCTTGGGCTCGGCCGCCATGAAACTGATGCAGCAATCTTCCGAAACCCTGGCCGGTCGCGTGACCTATCTGGACATGCATGCCATCAACTTGAGCGAAGCCATCCCTGCAGGCCTGACTGAATCTGTTTTGTGGAACCGCGGCGGCTTTCCAGACAGTTTGCTGGCGCAAGACGATGCACACAGCATGGCATGGCGGCAAGACTTCATCCGCTCTTATTTAGAACGTGACGTGCCCATGTTTGCCCCCCGGATGCCTGCCGAAACATTGGGCCGCCTGTGGACCATGCTGGCGCACCAACAAGGCGGCCAAATCAATCAAGCGCAATTGGCAGCCAGCCTGGGTGTCAGTGCCCCGACCGTAGGCCGCTACATCGACCTGCTCACCGACCTGCACTTGGTGCGCCGACTTCAACCCTGGTTTGCCAATGTGGGCAAGCGCTTGGTCAAGACGCCCAAAGTGTTTGTGCGCGACAGCGGCCTGGTGCATGCTTTGCTGGGCCTGAAAAATGAAAACGACGTGCTGGGTCACCCCGTTGCAGGAGCCAGCTACGAGGGCTTTGTGTTGGAAACACTGATCACGCAAGCAGGCCCATCGCTCAAACCCTACTTTTACCGCACACACGATGGTGCAGAAATTGACCTGCTGTTTGAACGCGGCGGGCAACCCGACATCGCGATCGAGGTCAAACGATCCAGTGCGCCATCCCCCGAGCGAGGGTTCAAACAAGCGTGTGATGATCTGGGCATCACCCAACGCTTCGTGGTCTACCCGGGTAACGAGCGTTTCAGCCTGCGACAAGGCGCACAGGCCATTGGCTTGCAAGGCATGCTCGAATTGCTCCACCCCACCTGAACCACAAGGGACGGACTACGCCCATGCACCCCGGCCCCCTCCTCTTCTGCGGCGACCCGCACGGCCAGTGGCAGCACATCCTCGATGCCGCCATGCAAACCCGCGCCCGCGCCGTGATCTTGCTGGGCGATCTGGAGCCAGCCCGGCCGCTGCAAATTGAGCTGGAAGCGATTTGGGAGCGGGTCTGGTTCATCCACGGCAACCACGACACCGACCACGCGGGCAACTTTGGCAACGTCTGGCACCCCGAGGTGAGCGAGCGCAGCCTGCACGGCCGCGTCGTCACGCTGCCCTGCGGCACGCGCATCGCCGGGCTGGGCGGTGTGTTTCGCGGTGCGGTGTGGTACCCCAAAGACCCGCAAGCGCCCAAGTTTCGCAACCGCGAAGACCACGCCCGAGTCACCCCGAGCCAAGACCGCTGGCAAGGCGGCGTGCACCTCAAGCACTGGTCCACCATCTACCCCGATGAGGTGGAACAACTGGCCACACTGCAAGCCGACATCCTCATCACCCACGAAGCGCCCGGCTACCACGACCACGGCTTCAAAGCGCTGGACACACTGGCCCGCCGCATGGGCGTGCGCATGACAGTGCACGGCCACCAACACGACAACATCGACAGCAGCGCCCACTGGGACTCGCAAGGGTTTCAGAGTTTTGGGGTGGGGCTGCGGGGGGTGATGGCGGCAGATTGATATCAAATTTTTGATTTTGATATCATTCTCGCCTTGCTTCAGGAGAACCAGCCATGTCGTCCATCACCATCCGCAATTTGCCCGAAGAAACCCACAGAGCTTTGCGACAGCGTGCCGCATTGGCGGGCCGCAGCACCGAGGCCGAAGTGCGCGCCATATTGGAGCAAGCCGCGCGCCCTCAAGGGCGCATCCAACTGGGATCGCTGCTGGCCGAAATTGGCCAAGAAGCTGGCGGCTTCGACTTGAATATGGAGCGCGACAAAACACCCGCAAAACCCATGGTGTTTGAATGATCTTGCTCGACACCAACGTCATCTCGGAGCCACTGAAGCTGTCGGCTGACGAGGGCGTTTTGTCGTGGATTGATGCGCAATCCATCGAGACCCTTTACCTTTCCGCCATCAGCCTGGCCGAATTGCGCTTGGGCATCGCTGCCCTGCCAGCGGGCAAACGCAAAGAGACCCTGTTCATGGGTCTGGAGCAACGCATCCTGCCTTTGTTTGCTGACCGAATCCTGCCTTTTGACGCCAGCGCATCGCAGGCCTATGCAGAGATCCTGACGACAGCCCGCGCCCAGGGCCGCGCCATCTCGACCGCAGACGGCTACATCGCCGCAACAGCCAAGCGCCATGGCTTCATGGTGGCCACGCGAGACGCCAGTCCCTTTGAGGCTGCGGGGCTGACCGTGATCAATCCTTGGACAGTTAAACACTGAGCGCCCCCAAGCTGCGCTAACACTGCTTTAAAGCGCTGGCTGCAATGCCCTGCAGGTGATCGCGCAAACCTTGCTTGGATTCAAAAGTCTTTAAACGCCCAGCGTCAATATCGGCGATACCCTCCTGGGCTGCTTTTCGCAAAGCCGCTAGTCGATAAGCGTCCTCGGCGTCTCGCTGCTCCACCATGCGCAGCCCCTCACGCAGAACTTCGCTGGCATTTTGGTAGCGGCCACTTTGGACCAGCTGCTCGACCAACGCTGCTTGGTGATCAGTCAACACGACATTTCGGGTGGGCATGGGAGGGCTCCTTGTTGAAACAGAGTTGGCATATTATGCCAACAAGGTCAAATGGGCCGTGGTTCTAGCCGTCAACCGCCGCGCTAAATGAACAACCCACCGCACCCAGGCAAAGCCCTGGTACACAAAGCCACACCCTTTTCTTAAGCTGATTGCCTCACCCACATGGAGGCAACATGCACCCTGCAACCGACCCAAGCACCACGCCTGTTTATGGCGTTCGCCCCAGCAAGCCCGGCTTGTATCTGGGCTTGTTTCATGGCCGCGACACGCCCGACCAAGCCATGCACGGCTGGGGCTTTGATGGTCCGGCCATTGGGCCGCTCAGGTACTTTCACACCACCTACGCCTGCTCGGTGAATGTGGAATTTGTCAGCCCCACAGATGCCCAACTGTTCACAGGCACCCATGACACGCTCATGAACCTGGCCATCAACGGCGACCTGCTCTGCTTTGACGGCAAGCTGTACGGCGATTGGACGGTCTATGTGGTGACGCCTGAAGAATGCTTCAGGCCACCCGACACCTTCCGGCAAAACACCCGCCTAACGATTTGCGCAGACAAGCCAAACCGATCCCGTGGGACGAGGACAGCTAACATCTGCCGTCAGGGAGAACAACACATGCCACGATCCACCGACTGGACGCGCAACGAAACATTGGCGGCGTTTCACATTTACCTGCAACTGCCATTTGGGCAGCTGCACCGCAACCAAGCACGCATCGTGCAGTTGTCGCAATGGATTGGGCGCACCGCCAGCGCTGTGGCCATGAAGCTGGTCAATTTGGCCAGCCTCGACCCACAAATTTTGGCCAGTGGCCGACGCGGCATGGGCAACGCGTCCAAGCTGGACCAACAAATTTGGAACGAGTTTTTGGCGGCCAACGACCCCGTGGTGACCGAAGCGGCCACGTCCTTTGGCCACTATGCAGAACAAAACGGCCTGCCGCCCTTTGTGGACGTGCTGGACGAAATGCCCGACATTGCAGAAGGCAAAACCACCACGGCCATCGTGCAGGTGCGAGTCAACCAAGCCCGGTTTCGCCGCGCCATCTTGGCCAGCTACAACGCCACCTGCTGCATGAGCGGCCTGCGCGTGCCCAAGCTGCTGGTGGCCAGCCACATCGTGCCGTGGAGCATGGACACCCAAAACCGCCTGAACCCCAGCAACGGCCTGTGCCTGTCGGCCCTGCACGACCGGGCCTATGACCAAGGGCTGATCACGGTGTTACCGGACTTCACCATCCGCGTGGGCGAAGCGCTGCGTCACGCCGAGTTGGACCCGTTTGCACAAAGCAGCTTGGCGCAATGCCAAGGGCAAGCGATTCGCTTACCGGAACGCTTTCGGCCTGCGCCAGCGTTTTTGGAGGCGCATGCGAGGCGGTTTGGGTTTATGTGAAGGTCCGTGTTGATTTACGGCTATGCAGATACTGGCCAACGACCCACACCGCGCTGAAGGGCGGTCACTTCAATCGCATTACACATCTGCCCGTAAAGTGAGTTTTGCCAATTCACCGTCAGCAGCACCAGCAAAGTCTCGGCTTCTTTGTCAAAACGCTGACTGTTTTTGTTACGCACCAACTCCCAGTAGCTCACGATGCAGTCCTTACGGGAACGCAAAATTTCTACCGACGGCAACTTATTGCTCTTTTTGCTGTTCGCACTCTTGGACGCAGGCAGCAAATTCCAAACATCATTGTTTCTCCAGAGATCGAACGGAATAACGTGGTCCACGTCAAAGTTCTCCCGCAGAGTAGCGCCGGTCCAGACACATTCCAGCCGATCCAACCCAGAAAACAGCCTGCGAGCATCACTTGTGCTTCGCAGGTCCTCCTTAACCAGGAGCAGGCTGACGACACTGGACACTTCGATGCCATCCCCCAACTTAGCCGTCTTTTCAGCCCATTGCAGGATGACAGCCTGACTGACCCAATAACCCAAGTGGCTTAGCTCAATCCACAAGTCGTTTGGAATGAGGATCGACCGTGTTTTTGCGTCATAGCTAAATACCCGTCCAGAGATTAGCGCCCCACCGGCAAAGACCACGGGGCCTTTGATGATTGCGTCTTCAATGTCCGCCATCAGAGCGCTCAGCAGCCTATTAGTTTCTTGTGTGAGCAGCCCCTTGTTTCGCTCAATCCTAAAACCACTGTAGCCGCCCGCATTCGCATAGCGATGAACCAGCGCTTGTAGATTTTTGCGGAACTTAATGGGCTTGCCCGCATCGGGCCGCTCCCCATTCAGTTGGGGAATGAAGGTGCTGGATTCAATCAAAGGCCAGTAATACTGCAACCATTTCTCGGAAACATATCTGACCGGTAACCCGACTTTTCCGTCCACCAACCAAGTAACTGTGTTGGGGCTTTGGGTAGCAATTTCAGCCAGCGCTCTAAACAGTGCAAATTTGTAGGTAGCACTCTTTTTGTCGTGGTTCAATACCCCCTCAATTTGGTCGATCGGTCGGGTGTTGGCTCCGGTATTGAGCTGAAATAGCAAGGACACCCATTCGATACCCTTACGGCTCATGGCATCTGAGTTGTCCCACTGGTCTATCAGACTGAACCCCAAGCGCTCAAATATGAGCTGTAAGTAACCGGGGTGATAAGTTTTGAATAGCCTGCCGTTCGCATCACGGTCACCTGCCCCTGTGTCTGAGCGTTGACTAGGCACTGAAATTAAAAGACGCCCGTTAACCCTCAAGCATCGCTTGATAGCCAAGGCGGCATTAAAAAGCTCGGTGGACTCGATATGCATCAACACCGCGCTGCACAGGACACCATCAAAGTCGCCTTCAAAAGGTACTTGAAAATCAGGCAGTAATCCTTGAGTAACCCGCCCATTGAGTTCTGGGTGGTAGTGCTGAGCCAGCTGTACAAATTCAGGTGTACCGTCCAGACCAAAAGGCTGAAACCCCTGACGACCTAATTCAGCCAAGTCGCGCCCTGAGCCACAGCCAATGTCCAAGATACGCCCACCTGGTGCGAAAGCGCTGGAGAACCGGCTGGCTAATGAACTAGGAGCCGCTTCATAACGCTGTGCCACATCCTTGGCATGTTTGGAATAGTAATCGAGTGTCGAAGAATCCATAGTGACGATTATGGAACCACAGGCAGGCAGTCCGAGTGCATCCTCGGGTACTTATCTGCGCGTAATGGAACTAGGTCAGATTGAACGATTATTTGTTGCTGGAGTTGATCACGCCCAGCCATGCGGGATCGATCACAGGCAACGTCGTGGCCATTGAGCGGCAAGACGACAGCGGCGACAACCAATACCTGTTGCGAGTGGTCACCAAGGGCCGCGATGGCCAATACATTCTGAAAGCCAACAACCCGGACTACGAAGACCTGAAGGCCACCGACGACATGCGCACGCTCGCTCGCCTCCGCAACATCATCGATCCTCTGGATCTGGCGCTCGGTGAGTCTTTCATGCGCGAAGACATTCCGGCACTGTTTGGCGAGACCTTCAACCCCGGCAATTGGAATGTCGGCCATGTGGTGCTGGCCCAGAAAAAGGCGCACATCCTGCTGGTCACGCTCAACAAACAAGGCCGGGCTGACGAGCACAAGTACATGGACCACTGGATCGATGACACGCACTTTCACTGGCAAAGCCAGAACGCCACCGACCCGACCAGCAAACGCGGCGACGAAATCATCCGCCACGCCGCTTTAGGCATCGACATCCACCTCTTTGTGCGCGACGCCAAATTGGCCTGGGGCAAGGCCGCACCGTTCACCTACCACGGCCGGGTGCGCTACCAGCCGCTCCAACGCAGCGCGGTCGTGGGCTTCGATGCAGACACCAGCGTCCACCGAGAAGCCGCTGTGCTGGTAGGCCAGCATGTCTTTGGCGTCACAGTTCTCCAGCAGCCCTCGGCCCACGAGGGCGCGCAGGATGCGTTTTTGAAGGGTAGTCTGCACTGGGGCCACGGTATCCGCATTGATGCCACTGGCTGGGTGGAAATTGACACCCGGCGCGGCGAGCGCACCTTCGCCCACCACTGCCTCAAACACCCCATCCACAACACAGACGTGGAAGTGAAGCATTTGAGCTGACAAACAAATCAGCCTTGCTCAGTCACCCCGCCTGTTTGGGTTGTGAGCGGAGGGCTGCAAGCCGGGCGGGCCGCCCTGATCTGTCTTGTGGGCTACAGGATTTTTTTGCGCAGTGCGGCGCTCAGGCGCTCGACCAGCACCACCAGCGCAAAAATGGCAAGGATGATGGTGGCCGCCTCGTCGTAGTTGAAAAGGTCCATGGCCACTTTCAGTTCGATGCCAATGCCACCAGCACCCACCAGACCCAGAATCACCGACGAGCGGGTGGCCTTTTCCAGGCTGAACAGCGAGGTGTTGATAAACGACGGCATGGCCGCGGGCAGCACCGCGCACATGATCAGTGAGAGGCGGCTGGCCCCCATGGCAGACAGTGCTTCTTGCGGGCCACGGTCCACCTCTTCCATCGCCTCGGCAAAAAAGCGGCCGCAAAAACCCAGCTTGTCGATAACGATGGCCAAAGTGCCCGCAAAAGGCCCCAACCCCACCGACACCACAAACAGCAGTGCCCACACCAAGTCTGGCACCGTGCGAAAAAAGGCGATCAGGTTGCGCGCTGCGTGGTAAGCCAGCGGATGCGGCGACAAATGCGGCGTGGCCAGGATGGCAATGGGAACGCTCAGCAACACCCCGACCACGGTGCCCACAAATGCCATCTGGAATGTTTCCAGCAATGACCAGCCAACAGCGCTGAGGCGCGCGGTGGACGGCGGCAGCATTTCACCCAGCAAGCGGCCCATTTGTGGCAAGCCGCCCCATAAGTCGGCCAGCGACATACCGGTCTTGTTGACCGACCAGGCGAAAAAGCCCAGCACCACAAACCACACCATGAACGCGCTGGCACTGATGCGCTCAAACCGGTCGGGCAAACCCGTACGGGCTTGGTGGGTGTGGGCGATGTTGTGGGGGTCAGTCATAAAGGGCCCTCAGTTCAGCGGCATCGACATCGGTGCTCAAGGCATCCAGCACAATTTCACCGCGTTGCAGTGCAATCACGCGATCCGCGTACTTGACGGCGTGCACCAAGTCATGGGATGTGAAAACCATGGTCAGGCCCTCGGTTTTCACCAGCCCTGAGAACATGGCCATCACCTCGTCACCGGACACCGGGTCCAGGCTGGCCGCGGGCTCATCGGCCACGATAAGGCTGGGGCGTTGCATCAGCGCACGTGCCACCGCCACCCGTTGAGACTGGCCGCCCGAGAGCTTGTCGGCGCGGCGCAGGGCCACATGGCTCAAACCCACGCGGTCCAGGCAGTGCATGGCTTCTTCCCGCAGCGCGGCAGGAGCGAGGCTTTGCAGCCAGGCGCGGGCCAGCGGCGCACGCGGCAGGGCACCGTGCAGCACATTGGTCAGGGCACTCAGGCGCGGCACCAAGTTGTGTTTTTGAAACACAAAACCCACCTGGGCGCGCAGTTGGCGCAGCGCCCGGGCATCCAGCCCAGCCAGCGGCGTGCCAAACAAGCGCACCTCGCCCGCGTCAGGGCGAATCAGGTGCATACAGCAGCGCAACAGAGTGGACTTGCCCGCACCGTTGGCCCCAATCAGTGCCACGCGCTGCCCTGCAGCGACCTGAAAGTGCACATTGCGCAGCACGGGTGTGCCGGGCTCAAACGACTTGCACAGTCCGCTGACCATCAGATCGGCCACTGCACTGAGCCTCCGTGGTGCTGCCAACACAGGCGCTTCAACAGACGTGTCGACAGGCGTGCTGTTAGGTGTGCCTAGAGGTGTATTGCCCGTGCTCAATTGCCAACGAACTCGGCGTACTGCGGCTGGCCAATGGTGTTGTACATCTTGCGCACATAGTTGTAGTCGGCATCGGCAATGCTTGGGATGAATTTCATGCCCTGGAACTTCTGGTTCTCGTCAGGGCCCAGCAGCACGGCGGCAATCAGCGCATCAGAGCTTTCGGTGAACACTTTCTTCATTTTGCTGACCACGGCATCGGGTACGTGGGTGCCGGCCAACAGTACGTCATTGGGCAGGTCACGGCCGCGGGCAATCACCTTAAACACCACATCGGGATGGCGCTTGGCCAGCCCGGGCAGGTCGGTTCGGTTGATGCCGATGGCCGCCACGTCACCGCGCTTCATGGCCTCAACGCCCACGTTGCGGTTGACATGCAAAATTTGAACGTCTTGGCCGGGCTTGAGCCCCAAGTCGGCCAGCACCTGAATGGGTGCCAGGTGGCGCGAAGTAGAGCCCACGTCGCCCAGGGCCACTTTTTTGCCCTTTAAGTCTTCCACGCCGTCAATGCCCGAGCCCAGCAGCGTGACCACCGAGCCGAAGTACTCGGGGCGGCTAAAGCCCACCACCAGCTTGGCATTAGTGCGTTTCTTGAACACCACGTATTCGGCAGGGCCGGTCAGCACCAGCTCGACCTTTTTGGCGTTCAGCGCTTCGACCGCGGCGGTGCGGTTGGGCACGGGAAACAGCTCCACCTTAAGCCCCGACTTTTCAGACAAAATCTTTTGAAACCCGGCGTATTCGCGCTGGAGGTTTTCCAGGCCGACGATGTCGGTCACGGCAAGGCGCAAGGTTTGCGCCTGCACCGAGAAGGCAGCGGCGGCAAGGCCGACAATTGCCGTGGCAGTGGCGAGATGTTTGGTCCAATTCATGGGGTGCTCCAAAGGGTTGACGAGGCCTAAGAGCATCGGCGGCTACCGTGACAAAGTTGTGTAGACAACAATAAGTTTTGATGACTTGATCACCCTCTGCTGCCGTCTCAAGACTGTCACACCGCTGAGGCACCATCAGCCCTTTTTTTCGGGGAACTCATAACCATGAATATGTCAAAACGTTTTGCCATAGCAGGCGGCAAGGCCCTGCTTCCTTCGGGTTTTCAGGCCGATGCGGTGATCACCGTTGAGCGCGGTGTCATTGTGGACATCGGCAGCGAGGCCAACGGTGCGCCGGTGCTTGATGCCAAGGGTCTATGGGTACTGCCCGGCATCATTGATTTGCACGGTGATGCGTTTGAGCGGCAAATCATGCCCCGCCCTGGAGTGCACTTCGACCTGCAACTGGCCCTGGCTGAGACCGATCGCCAACTGGTGTCCAACGGCATTTCGACCGCCTATCACGGCGTGACCTTTTCGTGGGAGCCTGGTCTGCGCAGCCGCGACACGCTGGTGGCGCTGATGGCCGCACTGGATGCGGCGGCGGGGTACCTCTCGTGCGACACCCGGCTGCATTTGCGCCACGAGACCTTCAACCTGGAGGGCGAGGCCGAGGTGTTGGAGTGGCTGGCCGAGGGGCGGGTGGACTTGCTGGCCTTTAACGACCACACGCCCGACATTCTTCGCAAACTCGGGGAGCCAACTGGAAACGCCACGCTGCTGCAGCGCACTGGCCTGACCGCCCCAGCCTTGCAGGCCCTTGCAGAGCGGGTGAAGTCGCGGCGCGACGTGGTGCCCGCGTCTATTCGCCGCTTGGCCGCTGCGGCACGGAAGGCCGGTGTGCCCATGGCCTCGCACGACGACCCGTCGCCCACCGTGCGGGCCGATTTCCAGGCGCTGGGTTGTGGCATTTCGGAATTTCCCAAAACGACAGACACCGCCGCTCTGGCGCGTCAGCTTGGCAACCCCGTGGTGC
The DNA here is from genome assembly GCA_945897465.1 of Limnohabitans sp. Rim8. Taxonomy (GTDB): domain Bacteria; phylum Pseudomonadota; class Gammaproteobacteria; order Burkholderiales; family Burkholderiaceae_C; genus Limnohabitans_A. Next base: position 99,733 of record CAMDFK010000008.1, read on the forward strand.
TGGGCGCCCCCAATGTGGTGCGCGGCGGCAGCCACTGCAACGCCGTGTCCGCAGCAGAGATGGTGCGTGACGGTTTGTGCACCGTGCTCACCTCTGACTACTACTACCCCGCACTGCCGCATGCTGCTTTTCAATTGAGCCAGCAAGGCGTGTGCGACCTGGCCACTGCCTGGGCGCTGGTATCCAGCAACCCGGCCGATGCCGTGGGCCTGGCCGACCGTGGGCGGCTGGCGGTGGGGTTGCGCGGCGATATGCTGCTGGTGCAGGCCCTTGCCGGTCGGCCCCCGCGGGTGGTGTCGCATTTCATTGGCGGGGAGCAGGTGTTTGCAGCCAAAGGTGCGCCGCGCTGGTAGGTGCTCTGCGGCGCAGTGGCTCAGCGGCACAGATGTAGTTCGGCGGCACAGCGGCCATGCAGCGTTGCAGTCGCTGCACTTGTCGCGGGCTGGGTTGAGGGCGCTACTGGTGTAGCCGTGGTGATGCCGTGACATTGGTGCTAAGGTGCTGACCGGTTGGTTGCAAACGCTTGGCTTCCTGACGGTTTTCCAGCCGGTTTTTTGCACACCATCAGACCAGGTTTGTCCGACCTTGGCCGCCCCATTTTTCGAGGCCCTTGACCGTGGGTATTCGCTTAAAACTCTTGCTGATGTTCGTGGCCAGCTTCGCTTTGACGGGCGCAGCCAGCCTGTACGTGCTGCAAGCGCGCCTGCACCAGCAGTTTCAGACGCTGGAGCGTGCCGAACTCACTGCCACTCTGGCCCGAGTGACGGCGGTGTCTGAAACCATTCCTGAAGATGGCTGACATTTACAAGTACTTCAAAGCTGATCAACGACTACGAAATCAGGGCCGTCCAGCAAATGCGGCCAAGCTCTTGAACATTGACGCGGCCGCTTCGTCACCACTTCGCTGCGGAACACCCATTTCATGGCAGTTGCATTTGATGTATAAACACCCACACACCCAAACACTGGAGAAATCATGGACTTAGTTCGCTGGAACATTGCTGTTTCGCCTGACACCGACCAATCCGTTCGCATGTTCATTGCCGCGCAAGGCGGTGGGCGCAAGGGTGACTTGTCACGCTTCATTGAGGAGGCTGTGCGCTCATACCTTCTTGAAAAGGCAGTCGAGCAAGCCAAATCTGCAAGCAAAGGTATGGACGAGTCCGAATTGAACGCCCTTATTGACGAGGCAGTGCAATGGGCGCGTAAGCATTGATGCGGGTCATTTTGGACACCAATGTGCTTCTGGGTGCACTGATCTCGCCTTACGGACCACCGGATGTCATTTATCGCGCATGGCGTTCAGCCAGGTTCGAGCTGGTGACCTCTACCCCTCAGCTTGAAGAGCTGCGCCGCGTGAGCCGCTACCCAAAACTCAAGGCCATCCTGCCCGCCCACCGCGTCGGCACCATGGTCAACAACATGCAGCGTGCCATTGTGATCGTCAATTTACCTCCGCCCCCGGATGACATGGACCTGAATGATCCAGACGATGCTTTTCTGCTTTCCATGGCATTGGCGAGTGAGGCCGATTACTTGGTGACCGGTGACCGCCGGGCAGGTCTGCTTCAGCGAGGTAGCGCTGGCCGAACACGCATCGTGGCCCCTGCCACTTTCTGCGCCATGGCTCTTTGAGGAGCTGATGGATGATTTTCTTGGCCTGCCTTGAGGAGACTGGAATAGGATGGCCATCTCGCAAGAGGACTGGAACCATTTCCCAAATGTCTTTTTCAAGCAAATGGGGCGGCCGCCCGGTGGCCGCTGCGGCAACGTCGAGTGCTTCGGCTTGATCTGCGCGGCTCAGTGCGAACCAGGGCTCAGCCACCAGACACCTCACTGACAGCTTTGGCCATCCAGCTGGGCAACAGGTTTCTGGCGCTGCGCATGACGGCTCATTCTTGGGTCTCCAACACGCCATGCAGCGTCTGCAATGCAGCGGGCGCTTGGTCTGGCCCCAGCCACAAAAGCGCACGAATGGCTTGGCCTGCAGGGCGTTTGCCCATGGACATTTGCCAACGGTTGCCGTGTTTGAGTTCCACCACGCGATGGCCCAAATGCAGACGCCGTGATGGCCCTGTCGTCAGATAAATCTCTTTGATCGGCACCTGAGTCATTAGACCCAAAGCATTGGCCTCGGCTGCGCCGCTGGGCACCACCACTTCACCGCTGGCCGCTTCAATCGCCTCGACAACAGATTCGGTGGAAGGCGGGCGCACACCAAATCGCCCCTGCACAAGCAGGGCGTACACGCCACGACCCACCCCCAAAAGCACCCCCTCTTTGGTCAAACGGGTGAGCGTTTGGTCAATGGCAGCCCGAGTCCCCAGGTGAAGGAATTCCTTGGGCGACAGCAAGCCCCCCCTCTGGCAGTGACTGGGCGACTGACAAAACAGCTTGCGCAAGTTGACTCATGGGTTGGCCTCAATTTGTCAGATGCATATGAGAGTTTCTGACAAAACGCCTATTCTTCAGACGGCGCAACCAAAGCCACCAGCCCCATGCTCATGGCCCCCAGATCGTGCTCAGGAAAACCATGCTGGTCGAACAGCGCGTTCATGCCTGCAAAGGCCTGGTTCAAAAAGCCGGGCAGCAACGCCGGATCGATGAGCACAGCGCCACGGCCGGAAACTCCACGCCGCAGCAGCACGAACCCAAAATCTTGATGCTGTCGTCCACCTGGTTCAACAAAAAACCCCAGTAAGGCCACTGGGCGGCCAGCCGCTTGAGCGTCAGCCAGGTCCGATTTTCCGGTGTCAACAAAACAATAAAACGATTGCATCTATACAATGTAAAAATCAAAATTTACATTGAACGATACAAATGCTTGACCTGAACGATGCAATCATCTTGGCTTGTGCTGCCCAAGGCGGGGCCATGGCCAGTGTGGCGACCGAGCAAACCGGCCTGACGCGGGTGGCCGTGTCGCGTCGCATCAAGAAGCTGGCCGACAGTGGCTATTTGCAGCGGCACGGCACAGGCACCCGGCAAACCTACAGCCTGGGCGACAAGCGCTTTTGGCTGGGCCTGCAGCAGCGCGAAAACATTTTGCAGCGCGGCGGCGAAATGGCCGTTTGGGAACAGCGCCTTGCGCCCCTGCTGACCGACCTCAAGCCCAACGTCAAAAGCCTGGTGAACACCGCATTCACCGAAATGCTCAACAACGCGCTCGACCACTCCAACGGTTTACAGGTGCTCATGGGCATGCACCTGGAGGGCGGTCTGTTGCAAATGGTGGTGGCCGATGACGGCGAGGGCATCTTTTACAAAATCGCCGAATCGGCACACCTGTTTGATGAACGCTTGGCCATTTTGGAGTTGGCCAAAGGCAAGTTCACCACCGCGGCCCAAGGCCATTCGGGCATGGGCATTTTTGTGTCGTCCCGCATGATGGACGGCTTCGCCATCGAATCGTGTGGTCTGCGTTTTGACCCCAACGAAGCCAGCATCCCCTTGGCCCGTTTTGACTGGATCGACGTGAACGCCGCTTTGAAGCCGTCACAGGTGCAGACCATGGTGCGCATGTCGCTGGCGGTGGACAGCACCCGCACCCCCAACGATGTGTATTTCAAATACTTTGAAGCCAGCAACGTGGGCGATGCAGAACCCGGCGAAGCCTTTCACACCACAGAAATCCCGGTACGCCTAGCCCAACTGAGCAGCGAACTGGTCTCGCGCTCACAAGCCAAATGGGTCATGAACCGCGCCACACAATTCAAGACCGTGGTGCTAGACTTTGAAGGCGTGGCCCACGTCGGCCAAGCCTTTGTGGATGAGGTTTTTCGTGTCTTTGCCACCGCACACCCTCATGTGCGGCTCAAAACCATGGGCATGACGCCAGAGGTGGCCAAGCTCGTGAGCTTGTTTGAAGGGGCTTGATTCCTCGGGCCTCGTGACCGTGGCCCCATCCGTTGGCGCCATCCCCCATCCGACCCAAACACCACGTCCATTACTGGCATTCGCCCCAGCTTTTAGCGGCCAACGACCCCGTGGTGACCGAAGCGGCCACGTACTTTGGCCACTATGCAGAACAAAACGGCCTGCCGCCCTTTGTGGACGTGTTGGACGAAGTGCTCGACATTGAAGAAGGCAAAACCACCACGGCCATCGTGCAGGTGCGCGTCAACCAAGCCCGGTTTAGCCGCGCCATCTTTGCCAGCTAAAACGCAACTTCCATGAGCATTGTGTTTGGGCTTCAAAGCGAGGCGGGTTGACGGGTGCATCGCTGGCCCTGCGTGTGGGTGTCGCCTACAGCGTCCGAAGGTTTCCTTTGGCCTTCATGGCGCGGGATTGTCCGAGTTCCACACCCTTTACACAAAGGTCGCGGCAGAAACGCCAAACCGCTCGCTGAGCGCGCGCACTTGGCGAATATTGAGTTCGCGCTTGCCCGTCAGGATTTCGGACACGACACCCTGACTGCCGATCTCGCTCAGATCGCTTTGCTTCAGGCCGTGTTGTTCCATCAGAAATTTAAGCGCTTGCACACCCGTGACTTCGGGCAGAGGGTGATGCTTGGCTTCATAGTCCTCGATCAGATCGCCCACGATGTCGACCAAGCCCATCGCGGGATGCTTTTCTTCGCCTTGGGTTTCATCCAGCAGGGCTTGAAGCATCTCGGTCATGCGCCCGTAGTGGGCTTCATCTCTAATGGGGGTGATGTCAGTTGCGGCACGGAACTGGTCCCAGACTGGAAGAAGGTGCTTCACGTCGATGGTTGCATTCATGATTTCCATGCTCCTTTGTCGTATTCCCGGTGGGTCAATACTGCCTTGATATACAAGATCTGCTTTTCGAACCGGATGTAAGCCACCAAGCGGTACTTGTTCCCGCCGATATCAAACACCGCTAACTCGTTCACCTTGTCAACTGCATTGAAGGCGGCTTTGAGCTCGGCCCAGTTTGCAAAACTGTTCTTTTCAATCACCCGCCGCCATCCCTGCAAGGGGGCTTCGCCCTGAGGATGATCGGCAGCGAAGGCCCGCAGGGCACTGTTGCTGATGATTTTCATGGGTTCAGTTTATCTCAATATGAGATAAACACAAGCAAAACTCATCGTCTGTTCTCAAGATCGACATGTCAAGCAAACGTGTCGCAACAATTCAATTTTTAGAACATGAAAGCAGCCTCATGTGCTTGGCGAGTACACGTCACCCCTGTCATGTCGCCAAAAAATGGTTTTGACGACATGAGGTTTCGGATCGATCAAATGTCGATACTCCCCGAACGCAGCGCAAGAGCTGAGGCTGTCAAATGCGGCTCTTGCCCGCATGATGGGCCTGACTGAGCTGACCATGGATCTCATTGCCAACGCCAGCCGTGGGATTGATCCGCTGTCCAAAGAGGGGGAGTTGGCACTGCTGTTGGTGCAATTGCACCGTTCGCTGGACCTTCTGGTGGATGGCGATGCGCTAACCCGGCAGCAATGGCTGTGCAGTCACAACAATGCCCTGAAAGGCATCCCGATCACGCTCATGGAGAGCCCCGAAGGACTTGCGGCCGTCTTGTCTTATTTGGATGGCCTGAAGAATGCCGTCTAACGGCACAATCAGGCCATGCCAGCCCAAGCCCCCTCGCCTGCCGCCAAGACGCTCAGCGCCCCCCAAAAGGCATTGATCAAGCTTGGGCTCAAGCGCGACATTGATCTGGCGCTGCACCTGCCGCTGCGCTACGAGGACGAGACCCGCATCGTCAAGCTGCGCGATGTGCGTGAGGGCGACACGGCGCAGATCGAGGCGACGGTGACGGCTTGCGAGATCACGATGCGCCCTCGCCGCCAGTTGTTGGTCACCGTGGACGATGGCTCGGACACCTGTGTGATGCGCTTCTTCAGTTTCTACCCCTCGCACCAAAAGGCACTGGCGGTGGGCAACCGTATTCGGGCGCGGGGCGAGGTCAAGGGCGGCTTCATGGGGCTGACCATGATGCACCCGACCTTCAAGGCCGCTGGCGGCAACCTGGCCGAGGCGCTGACGCCGGTGTATTCCACCGTGGCGGGGCTGGCCCAAGCCTATTTGCGTCGGGCCGTGATCACCGGGCTGAACCATGCCGACCTGAGCGAGACCATGCCTGCGGGCATCGCATGGCCCGACCCGCGTGGGGCCTGGTCGCTGCGCGATGCGCTGCAGTTTTTGCACCACCCCACGCCCGATGTGTCGCTGGCCGCCTTAGAAGACCGCAGCCACCCGGCCTGGGTACGCCTGAAGTGCGAGGAGTTGCTGGCGCAGCAGCTGTCGCAGCTCACGGCCAAGCGCGAGCGCGATTTGTTGCGGGCTCCGGCTTTGAAGATGAAGCGTGGGGCTTCGCACGACCAGTTGCTGGCCGCCCTGCCCTTTGGCCTGACGAATGCCCAAACGCGCGTGGGCCGCGAAATTGCCAAAGACTTGGCCCGCGACGTGCCGATGCACCGATTGCTGCAAGGCGATGTGGGCGCGGGCAAAACCGTGGTGGCGGCACTGGCGGCCATGGTGGCCATCGACGCGGGCTGGCAATGCGCCCTGATGGCGCCAACCGAGATTTTGGCGACCCAGCACTTTGCCAAATTGGTGGGCTGGCTGGAGCCGCTGGGCGTGAAAGTGGCCTGGCTGATTGGCAGCCAAAAGAAGAAAGAACGCTCAGAAATGTTGGCGCTGATCGAGTCGGGCGAGGCGGCGCTGGTGGTGGGCACCCACGCGGTGATTCAAGAACACGTCAAGTTCAAAAACCTGGCGCTGGCGGTCATTGACGAGCAGCACCGCTTTGGCGTGGCGCAGCGCCTGGCTTTGCGCGGCAAGATGCAAGCCCCCGGCATGGAGCCCCACATGCTGATGATGACGGCCACGCCGATTCCGCGCACGCTGGCCATGAGCTATTACGCCGACCTGGATGTGTCGGTGATCGACGAGCTGCCGCCCGGGCGCACACCCATCGTGACCCGCGTGGTGTCGGACCACCGCCGCCACGAGGTGGTCGAGCGCATTGGGGCGCAGATTCAGCAGGGGCGGCAGGTGTATTGGGTGTGCCCGCTGATTGAAGAAAGCGAAGCGCTGGACCTGACCAACGCCACCGAGACCCACGCCGACCTGAGCGAGTCGCTGCCGGGTGTGATGGTGGGCCTGCTGCATTCGCGCATGCCGGTGGCCGAGAAAAAGGCGGTCATGGAACTCTTCACCTCGGGGGTGATGGGCGTGCTGGTCAGCACCACCGTGATCGAGGTGGGTGTGGACGTGCCCAATGCCTCACTGATGGTGATTGAACATGCCGAGCGTTTTGGCCTGAGTCAGCTGCACCAGCTGCGCGGCCGGGTGGGGCGCGGCGCGGCGGCCTCGGCCTGTGTGCTGCTGTATGGCACACCCGAGGGCGGGCGCCTGAGCGAAACCGCCCGCGAGCGTTTGCGCGCCATGGTGGAGACCAACGACGGTTTCGAGATTGCGCGGCGCGATTTAGAGATCCGCGGGCCGGGCGAGTTTTTGGGGGCACGCCAGTCGGGTGCGCCTTTGCTGCGTTTTGCCGATCTGGAAACCGACAGCCATTTGCTCGATTGGGCGCGGGCCTTGGCCCCGCAGATGCTGGACCAACATCAGCAACTGGCCGAGCGGCACATTGGCCGCTGGCTGGGCGGAAAATCCGAGTACCTCAAGGCTTGATGTTCCAATACCCCCCATGACCCTGACCGAACTCAAATACATCGTGGCCGTGGCCCGCGAAAAGCACTTTGGCAAAGCGGCCGAGGCCTGCTTTGTGTCGCAGCCCACGCTGTCGCTGGCCATCAAGAAGCTCGAAGAAGAGCTGGAGGTCAAGCTGTTTGAGCGCAGCGCCAGCGAAGTGTCGGTCACGGCCCTGGGCGAAGAAATCGTGCGCCAGGCGCAAAGCGTGCTGGAGCAGGCCGCAGAGATCAAAGAAATCGCCAAGCGCGGCAAAGACCCGCTGGCTGGCACCATGCGGCTGGGCGTCATTTACACCATCGGGCCGTATTTGCTGCCCGACTTGGTGCGCCAGATCATCACCGACGTGCCGCAGATGCCGCTGATGCTGCAAGAGAATTTCACCGTGCGACTGCTGGAGATGCTGCGCACGGGCGAGCTCGATTGCGCCATCTTGGCCGAGCCTTTTCCCGAGTCGGGCTTGGCCATTGCGCCGCTGTACGACGAAACCTTCATGGCTGCCTTGCCGCTCAGCCACCCGCTGGCCAAAGAGGCCTTCATCACGCCCGATCAACTCAAAAACGAAACCATGCTGCTGCTGGGCACAGGCCATTGCTTTCGCGACCATGTGCTGGAGGTCTGCCCTGAATTTGCCCGCTACGCCAGCCAAACCGATGGCATCCGCAAAACCTTTGAGGGCTCGTCGCTTGAGACCATCAAACACATGGTGGCGGCGGGCATGGGCGTGACACTGGTGCCACGCATGTCGGTGCCCGACCTCAAACCGGTGCGCAAACGTGCAGGCGGTCCGCACGATTCACCGGTGCGCTATTTGCCCATCATCGACCCGGCGGGCGGCAAGCCCCCAACCCGCCGCGTGGTGCTGGCCTGGCGGCGCAGCTACACCCGCTACGAGGCGATTGCTGCCATGCGCAACGCCATTTATGCCTGCCCGCTGCCGGGTGTGACACGCTTGTCCTGACCCGCCGACCAGGCGGTGCCCATGGATGCGGCCATGACCAGCGCAATGGCCAAGCCCTGCGCCAGCGTCAGGTGCTCGGCCAACACCAACCAGCCCGCCAAAGCGCCCACAGCAGGCTCCAGGCTGAGCAAAATGCTGAAGGTGTTTTTGGGCAAGTGGTTGAGCGAGAACATCTCGAGCGCGTAGGGGATCGCGCTCGAGAGCAAGGCCACGGCCAGCCCGGCAGCCAGCCACTGCGGATCGAGCAAGGCGCTGCCCGCATGCCACACCCCAATCGGGGCCACCACCAACGCGGCGGCGAGCATGCCCATGGGCGTGGCCATGGCACCGTAGCGCAAAGCCACGCGTTGACCAAACACGATGTAAAGCGCCCAGCAAATGCCTGCTGAGAAAGCGAAGAACATGCCCATGGGGTCGAGCGCCGTGGCCGCATCGGCACCCGGCAAGGGCAGCAACAGGGCCAAGCCCACGATGGCCAGCGTGACCCACAGCCAGTCACTGGCTTTTTTGGAGGTCCAGACGGCCACGGCCAGCGGCCCGGTGAACTCGATGGCAATCGCCACACCAAAAGGGATGGTCTTGATCGAGCTGTAGAACAGCAGGTTCATCACCCCCAGCGTGACGCCATACAGGCCCAGCGGCAGTGCATCGGCCCAGACCCACTTTCTGCGCCAAGGCCTGAAGACGGCCATCAGCATCACAGTGGCAAACACCAAACGGTAAGCGGTGGTGCCTTCGGCACCCAAGGCAGGAAACAGACTTTTGGCGAACGAGGTGCCCACCGCCAGAGACACCAGACTGGCCATCAAGGCCAGCATGGCCCACAAACGAAGATTCAAACGGCGCCTCTTGATTCGGCGTTCAACACGATGGGCTGGCCATGTGGCGTGCGCTCGGCCGCATCGGCCCAGGCGTGTTCCAGGTCGTGGATTTCATCGGGCGTGCCCAGTTGGCGATCGATCACCAACTGCTCCAGCGCATTGAGCCAGTGGGTGTAGTACAGGCTGCCGTCGTCGGCTTCGCCGCGGGTTTGGCCTGCGCGGATTTCTCGGGTCAGCGCATCGGCCCATTGCGGCCAAGAAAAGACGCCTTTTTCGTGCAGCTGCAAGGTCATGGCAAAGGCGTGGGCCTGCCAAGGTTCTGCAAACACGGCACCGTTGTTGGGGGCGGGGGGCATGGGAAAGCCGTCGCCACAGGCTTGGGCCAGGTCGTTCAAAGTGGTCATGCGGGCAGGGCTTCCAAATAAGACTCCCAAGCGTCCACACTCACTTGGTGTCCGGCTTCGGCTTGTGGGCCCCACAGCTCGGTGCCGTCAAACACCACGGTGTAGAGGTGCTCGGCGGTGCCGTCAAAAGGTGGCAGCATCTTGTTCACATGCTGGTCGGGCAGCACATGGCTGCCGTGGTGCAGCACCACGGTGCCCACATGGCCACGCACATAACGCGGCAGCCGGGTGTGGCCTCGGGGGTTGAGGTTCAGGGCCCGCACGCGCTGGCCCACGGCAAAGCGCGGCGCCTGGGTGCTGGGGCGGTCTGCCGGGCTGCCTTTGGCCAGCGCCGCGTCCACATCGGCAGCCTGGAGCACGCGCACGCCCGCCACGGGCGGAGTGAGGGGCTGGCCTAGGGCCAGTTCCTGCTCGGTGATCAGGCCGCGCTCGATCAGCATGTTTTGCAGGGCCTGGGTCCAGATGGCGTAGTAAGGGCCTTGCACGTAGTCGAGCGGAGGCAAAGATTCGCGGGCCGAGCGAGCCAGGTCGATGTTCCACAGACCACTGGCGCCCATGGCCACCGTGACGCCCAGGGCGCGGCGCTCCCACTCGCCGTGAAACAAAGGCTCGTTGGCCTCGATCTGCACCGGGCCATAGCCTTGCAGGCCACCCATGTCGTGTACGCCGTTCATGGGGCCACCTGTGGTTTCAGAGGCAAGCCAGTACCAATCATGGCGTCGCGGGTGACCAGCGTGGCCAGTTGTTCCTCGCTCCAGCCTTCGGTGCCAGCGGGGCGCTCGGGCAGCACCAGGTAGCGCACCTCGGCGGTGGAGTCCCAGACGCGGATGTTTTGGCTCGGCGGCAGGGTGACGCCGAAATCGGCAAGTACGGCACGCGGCTCGATGACGGCGCGGGAGCGGTAAGCCGCGCTTTTGTACCAAACCGGGGGCAGGCCCAACACGGGCCAGGGGTAGCAACTGCACAGGGTGCAGACCACCATGTTGTGGGTGTCGGGGGTGTTGGGCACGGCCACCATGTGCTCGCCTTGGCGCCCGGTGTAGTCCATCGAGGCGATGGCGGCCGTGGCGTCTTGGAGCAACCAGTCTCTAAAAACCGGGTCAACCCAGGCTCGGGCCACCACTTTGGCGCCGTTGTGCGGCCCCACATGCACCTCGTAGGTCTCGATGATGCGGTCCACGGCGGCGGGGTCCAGGTAGCCTTTTTGCGTCAGCAGGGTCTCCAAGGCGCGCACCCGCAGGTCCATCTCGCCCAAGGTGCTGTGCGCATGGTCATGTGCATGGTCATGAGGGTGCGCGTGGGGGTGTCCGGCTTCGGCTGACATGGCGGTCTCCTGTGGGGCTGCGGGGCTTTTGGGAGTGATCATAGCGCCGCATACAATGGCGGCTTCGCTTGCAGGACGCCCAAGCGCCACCCGCACAACCCGAATTTGACTTTCAGTGGAGTTTTCATGTTCATTTCTTCTGCTTTTGCCCAAACCGCCCCTGCCGCTGCCGCTGGTGGCGACATGCAATCCACCCTGATGAGCATGCTGCCGCTGCTGCTGATGTTTGTGGTGCTGTATTTCGTGATGATCCGCCCCCAAATGAAGAAGCAAAAAGAGCACCGCGCCATGATCGACGCGCTGGCCAAGGGCGACGAAGTCGTGACCGCCGGTGGTTTTTTGGGCAAAGTCAGCAAACTGGGCGACGCTTATGTGGGCATTGAGCTGGCCAACGGCGTGGAAGTGCAGATGCAGCGCAGCGCTGTGGTGCAAGTGTTGCCCAAAGGCACCCTGAAGTAATTTTTGGCTCATGGCTTTCAAAGGGGCCTGGCTTGACCCAGGCCCCTGTTTGTTTATTTCTGAACGCGAGTCTTTATGAACCGTTACCCGGTCTGGAAATACGTGGTCATCGTGATCGCTTTACTGTTGAGCACGGTCTATACCTTGCCCAACTTTTTTGGCGAAGCGCCTGCGGTACAGGTGTCTTCGGGCAAAGCCACGGTCAAGGTCGACACCTCGACCTTGCAAAAAGCCGAAGAGGCGCTCAAAGCAGCAGGCATCACCCCTCGGGCTTTGGCCTTAGAAGGCAGCTCGGTTCGGGTGCGGCTGGACACCACCGACGAACAGCTCAAGGCCAAGGACGCGCTTGAAAAGGCCTTGATTCCCGACACCAGCAACCCCTCTTTTGTGGTGGCGCTGAATTTGGTGACGCGTTCGCCCGCTTGGTTGACGTCGCTGAGCGCCGCGCCGATGTACCTGGGCCTGGACTTGCGTGGTGGTGTGCACTTCATGCTGCAGGTGGACATGCAGGCCGCCCTGACCCAGCGCGTGGAAGCCCTGACCGGTGACCTGCGCACCGCCTTGCGTGAAAAAGACTTGCGCCACAGCGGCATCAGCCGCAATGGCCAGGCGATTGAGGTCCGTCTGCGCGACGCCCAGCAACTTCAAGCAGCGCAGGACCTGATCAACGCCCAGTTTGCCGATCTGCAAAGCACATCGCAGGCCGATGGGGGCGAATTCCGACTGCTGCTCACCGTGAAGGCCGAGTCGGCCCGCATGGTGCAGGCCCAAGCCCTCAAGCAAAACATCACCACGCTGCACAACCGCATCAACGAGCTGGGCGTGGCCGAGCCGGTGATCCAGCAACAGGGTTTGGACCGCATTGTGGTGCAGCTGCCTGGTGTGCAAGACACGGCCAAGGCCAAGGACATTTTGGGCCGCACCGCCACCTTGGAAGTGCGCATGGTCGACGAGAGCACCGAAGCGCGCGCAGCCGAGCAAGCAGGTGGCATGGTGCCCTTCGGCACCGAGCGCTACCTAGAGCGCGACGGCCGCTCCTTGATCGTCAAGAAACAAGTGGTTTTGACCGGCGACAACTTGACCGACGCCCAGCCCGGCTTTGACAGCCAGACCCAGGAGCCCGTGGTCAACTTGACGCTGGACGGCAAGGGCGCACGCATCTTCAAGGATGTGACCCGTGACAACGTGGGCAAGCGCATGGCCATCATCTTGTTCGAAAAGGGCAAGGGCGAAGTGGTCACGGCCCCCGTGATCCGTGCCGAGATTGGTGGCGGCCGGGTGCAGATTTCGGGCAACATGAGCACCTCCGAGGCCAACGACACGGCCCTGCTGCTGCGTGCTGGCTCGCTGGCCGCGCCCATGGAGATCATCGAAGAGCGCACCATTGGCCCGAGCTTGGGTGCTGAAAACATTGCCAAAGGCTTCAACAGCGTGACCTGGGGTTTTCTGGTGATCGTGGCGTTCATGTGCGTCTATTACGCTTTGTTTGGCGTGTTCTCGAGCCTGGCCTTGGGCTTCAACCTGCTGCTGCTGGTGGCGGTGCTGTCTTTGCTGCAGGCCACCCTCACATTGCCGGGCATGGCCGCGATGGCTCTGGCACTGGGCATGGCGATTGACTCGAACGTGCTGATCAACGAGCGCGTGCGCGAGGAACTGCGCAACGGTGCAAGCCCGCAAGCGGCGATCAACGCCGGTTATGACCGCGCTTGGTCCACGATTTTTGACTCCAACATCACCACGCTGATTGCCGGTGTGGCTTTGCTGGCCTTTGGCTCTGGCCCGGTGCGCGGCTTTGCTGTGGTGCACTGCATCGGCATCTTGACCAGCATGTTCTCGTCGGTGTTCTTCTCACGCGGCTTGGTCAATTTCTGGTACGGCCGCCAGAAAAAACTCAAGACCGTGTCCATCGGCACAGTCTGGCGTCCCGATACGGGTACAGCGGTCAGAGCGGCCAAAGCCGACTGAACGGGAGATAAAAATGGAGTTTTTCAGAATCAAAAAAGACATCCCCTTCATGCGCCATGCCTTGGCGCTGAACGTGGTGTCCTTTGCCACTTTCATCCTGGCGGTGTTTTTCCTGTTCAGCAAAGGGCTGCACCTGTCGGTGGAGTTCACGGGCGGCACCGTGATGGAAGTGAGCTACAGCCAAGCAGCCGATCTGCCCAAGGTGCGTGGCGTGATCTCAGGCCTGGGTTATGCCGATGTGCAGGTGCAAAACTTTGGCTCGGCCCGAGAGGTGTTGATCCGCTTGCCCGTGCAAAAGGGTGTGACCACCGCCCAGCAAAGTGAAACGGTGCTCAGCGCCCTCAAAGCCGCCAACCCCGATGTGACACTGCGCCGCACCGAGTTTGTGGGCCCGCAGGTCGGCAACGAGCTGGTGGAAGACGGCCTGATGGCGCTGGCCTTTGTGGTCGGGGGCATCATGCTGTACTTGGCCATCCGCTTCGAGTGGAAGTTTGCCGTGTCGGCCATCATCGCCAACTTGCACGATGTGATCATCATTCTGGGCTTTTTTGCCTTTTTCCAGTGGGAGTTTTCTCTGGCGGTGCTGGCAGCGGTGCTGGCGGTATTGGGTTACTCGGTCAACGAATCGGTGGTGATTTTTGACCGGATCCGCGAGAACTTCCGCCGCTACCGCAAGATGAACACCGTGGAGATCATCGACAACGCCATCACCTCCACCATCAGCCGCACCATCATCACCCACGGCTCGACCCAGATCATGGTCTTGTCCATGCTGCTGTTTGGGGGCGAGACGCTGTACTACTTTGCCCTGGCTTTGACGATTGGCATCTGCTTTGGCATTTACTCGTCGGTGTTCGTGGGCGCGGCCGTGGCCATGTGGCTGGGCATCAGCCGCGAAGACATGGTCAAGCCCGTCAAGAAAGACAACGATCCGAACGATGAGAACTCGGGCGCAGTGGTCTGAGGCCATCCCAGCGAATGACGACCCATAGCCAAGCGCTCTGACTTGCGCGCCAGCTTGCGCAGCCGAGTGGATTCAAAGCTTGAGGTCCAGCGGCACCTGCGCATCGGCCGCGGCCTTGGCCAATTGCCGGTCTTCGGCGCCGCGTTCGGCGTAGCGGTTGAAGCGCCAGGAGTTGCCCTCCATGGTGATGCGGTGCCAGATGCTGCGCTTCTCACCCGGGGTCATCTCGATCCACAACTGCACCTCTTCGAAGGTGCGCCCGCAGCCCTTGCAATTGGCGTCGCCCTGGCTGGTGGAGCAAATCGCAATACATGGCGTGTCGGGCGTGGTGGCGTACCAGTCCTGCCAGGCCTCGGCTGCCGCCAGAGGCAGGCTGAATTCGTCGGCCAAGTCTTGTTTGTAGTACACCATCAGCCCATACACTTCGGCCAACGCACGCAGGGGTGGTGTCAAAGAGATGCCATCGGGTGAGGGGCTCTTGGCACGCCAATGGTTGATGGCGGCTTCGATGTCAGTGATGTGGATTCCGGCCATGGTGAGTCTGATGCAAGGAGGGCGATCATAGCCCCTCTCCGCCGTTGGCGTGGCACCCCACTGCAACAAGCCTAACGCGACCCGGACGATGGCTGCTGCAGGGCACGCAGTTGGGCCTGCACTTCGCGCAAACGGGTGTCCACGATCGAGGCCTCGATCAGATCGCCTGCTTGCAGGCGGCTGCGCTTGGCCAGGTCTTGTGCGGCCCGAAACCGGTCGAGTGCCCCTTCCCAATCGAGTCGGGCCACCTGGGCCTCGGCCTCGGCCCGCAAACCCGCCAGGCCCTGGCCTTGAGCGGCCAACAAACCCGCCAACAGCGTCCAGGCTTGGGCATCATGAGGGGCCACAAACACCCGCTGGCGCAATTGCCGTGTGATCTCGGTTTGCTGCGCATGGCCGGGCAAGCGCTGTACAGACTGCGCCGCCAGCATCAGCTCCGGCCGCGCCAAATCGGGTGCAGCCTCATCCAGCATCAACGCCTGCAGGGCTGCCGCATGGCGGTCTTGCTTCATCGCCACCTCGGCCGACAACAGGCGCAGCCATCGCGCCACCGACAGCTCCGGCTTGGAAGCAGCCCCCTGAACATCGGACAAGTTGGCAGGACCTGACTGACTGACCAATTGACGCAGTTGCAGCAAAGTGCGCTCTGCAGCGGCCATGTTTCTTTGCTGCACATAAGCCAAGGTGGCGGCATAAAGCTTGCCTGCCCTTTGGGCAGGACCCTCCTGAGGCGAAGGCTGCTCGGCCTCCAGAGTCCAGACTTTCAGGGCATCGGGGGTGTTTTGCGACAAGACCCGCGCTCGCGCCGACATCAGGGCTTGGGCCATGTCGGCGTTGGGCACAGCGCCGGGCGTGTTCAGCTGTTGGCGGGCCTGCATGTCAGCGATGCGCTCACTGGTCAAGGGGTGGCTGCGCAAATAGGGAAAGGCCCCGTTGTCGTTCAAGCCCGCCGCCTGTTGCAACTTGCCAAACATGCCCACGAAGCCCCGGGGGTCATACCCGGCATCGACCAATATGCCGTAACCCACACGGTCGGCTTCACGCTCCATGTCGCGCGAATAGCTCAGCTGAGACTGCACAGCCGCCGCCTGACCGCCCACAATCAGCGCCTGGGCGCTTTGCGGGCTTTTGCTCGCGGCCAAAGCGCCCAAAATCATGGCCCCCA
>CAMDFK010000009.1 GCA_945897465.1 Limnohabitans sp. Rim8
TCATTGCTCCAGCAATAACCTGAATTTACTTTCATTTGGTTGAATTTACATATTCCTTTCTTAGGGGCTCTCCATGACCGCCATCAACACCAACGTCAAATCGCTCATCGCTCAGCAGTCTCTGACGGTGAACAACCGCAGCCTGTCCAAGGCCATGGAGCAGCTGTCCACCGGCAAACGCATCAACAGCGCCGCCGACGACGCGGCGGGATTGGCCATCAGCAACAAAATGACCGCCCAAGTGCGTGGCCTGAACCAGGCTGTGCGCAACGCCAACGACGCCATCTCCATGGTCCAGACCGCTGAGGGCGCACTGAACGAAGTCACCAACATGCTTCAGCGCATGCGTGAACTGGCGGTTCAGTCGGTTAACGGCACCAACAGTGATGCAGATCGAACTTCGTTGGATCAAGAATACGATCAACTTTTCACAGAAATTGCCAGAATTTCTGACAAAACTACTTGGAACGGTTTGGACTTGATGGGAGATGGCGCATCCGCCACATCGGGCCAAACGAATTTCCAAGTTGGCAATGCGGCATCTGACACTGTAAGCGTCACATTCCAAGACGTTTCGCAATTGAATGGCATGACCGATGTCAGTGGTGGTAGCGTATCCACAGTTGCACTCGCTACAAGCTCAATTACTCACATCGATAACGCCATTTCGGCAGTTGATGCTTACCGTTCCACCCTAGGCGCCATGGTGAACCGCCTGAACTATGCAGCCGACAACTTGACCAATGTGGCCACCAACACCTCTGCGTCACGCAGCCGCATTTTGGACACCGATTACGCCGCCACCACTACTGAGTTGGCCCGTACCCAAATCATCCAACAGGCCGCTACTGCCATGCTGGCACAAGCCAACCAGTCGCCGTCGTCGGTGCTCTCATTGCTCCAGCAATGACCTGAATTCATGTCTACTTAGTTGAATTCACCTGTCCCCATCTTTGGAGCGTCCTATGACCGCCATCAACACCAACGTCAAATCCCTTGTGGCCCAGCAATCGTTGGCGGTGAATAACCGAAACTTGAGTAAAGCCATGGCCCAATTGGCCACAGGCAAGCGCGTGAACAGCGCCGCTGACGATGCGGCAGGTTTGGCCATCGGCAACAAAATGACCGCGCAGGTGCGTGGCATGCAACAAGCTGTCCGAAATGCCAACGATGCCATCAGCATGGTCCAGACAGCAGAAGGTGCATTGGGTGAAGTGACGAACATGTTGCAGCGTATGCGGGAACTGGCCGTGCAATCTGTCAACGGCACCAATTCAGATGCAGATCGAGTAGCGCTTGACACTGAATATGACCAACTGACCCAAGAGATTGCTCGCATATCAGACAAGACAACATGGAATGGCTACGACCTTATGGGAGACGGCGCTTCGGCTACCTCAGGAGCCACTAATTTCCAAATGGGTCCCGCTGCGTCAGATACTGTGACATTCACATTTCAAGATTTGTCGCAAGTGGGAGGCATAGCTACAGTCAGTGCTGGTGGCCTAACGACCCAAGACACAGCTTCAGCGGCAATTGCCAACATTGACAACGCCATTTCTGCTTTGGATACCTACCGCGGCTCAATTGGTGCCATGGTGAACAGACTCACCTACGCCGCCGACAACCTGACCAATGTGGCCAACAACACAGCGGCTTCACGCAGCCGCATAGTGGACACAGATTACGCGACCGCCACCACCGAGTTGGCTCGTACACAAATCATCCAGCAAGCGGCCACCGCCATGCTGGCACAAGCCAACCAGTCACCCGCCTCGGTGCTTTCATTGTTGCAATAAGAGGTTTTCAATTTCTTTAGGTGCTGACAGACAGTTGAACACCAAGGATGGATACCCTTTTTTGTAATTTAGGAGAATAAGATGTCTGTGGTCAACAGCAACATCAAAGCACTCGTTGCCAGTCAAGCCTTAAAACTCAGTGAAAAAAGCCTTGGCAATGCCATGGTGCAATTGTCGACAGGCAAGCGCATCAACAGCGCCGCAGACGATGCCGCTGGTCTGGCCATTGGCAACAAAATGTCAACACAGATTCGCAGCTTGGGTCAGGCTGTGCGCAACGCCAACGATGGCATCAGCATGATCCAGACGGCTGACGGTGCCGCTGAAGGGATCACAAATTTGCTCATGCGCATGCGAGAAATCGCCGTGCAAGCAAATAACGGCACCAACTCAAGCAGTGACCAAACCGCGCTGCAAAACGAGTTTGCCAGCTTGCAAACTGAAATCACGCGAATCTCAGACAAAACAACCTGGAACGGCGTTGCCCTGATTGGCGCAGACGCAGGCTCTGTAGCCTACCAGATTGGTATCGATGGCACCGCGGATTCGCAAGTCACGGTCACCTTCAAAGACCTCAACTCAGGCACCAGCTTTGCCACCGCTGTGGCCACAACCACAAGCGCCACCACCACCACCAGCATCACACACATTGACGATGCAATCTCGGCCTTGGACGCCTTCAGGTCTGACCTGGGGGCCAAGATCAACCGGCTCAACTATGCGGCCGATAATCTGACCAACATCGCGACCAATACGGCTGCATCACGCAGCAGAATTGTGGACACGGACTACGCCCAGACCACCTCCGAACTGGCCCGAGCTCAGATCATTCGGCAAGCGGGCACTGCCATGCTCGCCCAAGCCAACCAGCAACCTGCATTTGTGCTGGCGCTGCTCAGATAACGGCTCTTACCCTCAGGCTGCTCGACGCATGGCCATGCATGGGTCCTCTTCTCAACTAGAGTAAAACCTGGATCGTTTCTTGCTTTAAATGTTTCGCTGCGCTAAGGCGGCAATGTTCTGCCGACTGATTCGGCAGTGAAACATCCCAGCGAGGACGCTATGCATTCAGAAGTCATCAAAGTATTCATCGGCTACGACGAAGTGGAAAGCGTGGCTTGGCACACCATGGCGGCATCCATTTACCGCCACAGCAGCCGGCCTGTGGCCATCGTGCCCATCAATCTGGCCAACCTCAAGGGCATTTACACCCGCCCTCGCGACCCACGGCAGTCCAACGAATTCTCCTTCTCACGATTTTTGGTGCCCTACCTCTGCAACTACGAGGGTACGGGCATCTTTTTCGACTGCGACATGATGCTTCGCACAGACATTGCTGAAATGCTGAAAGTGATGGATGAGCAGCCCGGCAAGGCGGCTTACGTGGTCAAACACAACTACGAGCCGCGCGAAGGCTTGAAGCACCTCAACACAGTTCAATACAAATACCCTCGTAAGAACTGGTCATCGGCGGTGCTGTGGAATTGCGCACACCCTGCGAACCAAATGATCACCCCAACATTTGTCAACACGACAGAACCATTGAACCTGCATCGGTTCACCTGGCTCAAAGACGAAGATATCGGCGAGCTGGATGTACGCTGGAACTGGTTGGTCGGTGAATACGAGGGGCCTCCATCCGATGTCAAGAACGTGCATTGGACCGTGGGTGGACCTTACTTCCATGAATACCAGAACTCGGATTTCTCACAGGAATGGTTTGAAACTAGAGACAAAATGCAATATTGTCTTCAGCGGCAACCATTGAAGGCCAGTGCTTGATCAAAAAATATTTCATATTTAGTCGAAATAAAATTATGAGCTCAAAAATTATCAATGACTATGCCATCAAGAATAACTTTAGTGAAATAAAATTAAATCTTGGTTCCGGGGGTAGACCAATAAATGGCTGGATAAATATAGATAATTTCGACTATGAAAAGAATGACTCATCCCGTTCAGGTTCAGTGTACGATATTAAAATGGATATAAGAAACTTGGATGTAGATGATGACACGGTCGATGAAATATTGCTTTCACATGTCATCGAGCATTTTGTTCGTTGGGAAACAATAAAGATGTTAAAGCATTACTTCAACAAATTAAAAAAGAGTGGAAAAATTATCGTCGAAATGCCAGATTTGGATCGGTGTATCGCATGGTATATTCGACAAAAACAGACGCCATCCATTAAAACCCCCATTGGCATCATGAACATGGGACTCACTCAATTTTATGGAAATCAATGGGATGAGTTAGATTATGAAACACACAGATATGTTTGGCGAATTGATGAGTTTACAAGCGTGCTGAAAGAGATTGGTTTTACAATTCAATCAGCTTCCCATCAAGCGATTTTCCATCAAAAAGAGCGTGACATGTTTGTCGTTGGAGTCAAGTTATGAAAACCATGATTACATCAATGAATCAAAAGCTTTATGAAAATTACGGCAAAAGATTCATCGACAGCTGGATCGAAAAATCATCCAATGACACCAAACTTATCATTTCCTTTGAAGGCGATATATCCGAAGAAGTGAATTCACTTGAATCTGAAAAAATAAATATAATCTCAATTGATTCGACTGTTTACAATATTTTTCGTCGAAAATTTGGATCTTTTTCTGAGGCAAATGGCTTAAATTATTCCAAAAATATAAAAATGCCAGGAGTCGCATCATTTTCTTATAATTTTAGATATGATGCCATACGGTTTTCTTTCAAAATCTTTTCACTCTATAAATGCCTAGAGTTAGGATTGATTAAGAATGATTTTGCTTGGATTGATTCAGATATTGTATGCCTGAAGAACTTTTCATCATCAGATCTAGATCAATTCTTTCCTGATCCTCATCAGCTTGCATCATATTTAGGGCGTGATAATTTCCCTAAGCCCAACGCTTACAGTGAATGCGGATTTGTTGGTTATAATTTTAAACATCCAGAAGTATTTAATTTCATCGAAGAAATGCTTCGAAATTATCTCAATGGTGATATATTTTTGCTCAAAGAGTGGCATGATTGTTTTCTGTTCGATACTTGTCGGAAACATTTTGAAAGCAATAATTACTTATTTAAAAATATTTCAATTGACGTTACCGACGAAGAGCATCCATTTATGAAAACAAATCTTGGAAAATTTTTCGATCATCTTAAAGGGCCTACAAGGAAAGCCGCTGGCCATAGTTAATTAAAAAACATTACGTTATAAAAAATCAATTGCCAGTCAAGACCTTTACAACATTTAAATTGAACTTATATGACTAAATTACAAATTGACATCGGAAATAACTCAATACACGAACAAGATAAAAGATTAATCGAAGCCTGCGTTAACTCTATCATTACGGGCAGAATTGATCAACTGAAATTAATATTAGAAAATGTCGACTCAAAAAAAAGAATAAATCCTATAAATAAAGTTCACAATGCTTTATACAAAAGTTGTTCGGATGAACAAAAAACAATTTGGGATTACGAAATAAATTCACTCACAGATGATGATAGTTGGATTGCCTCTTCATTTTACACAATATTAACTGATGCTGACAGAGAATCAATTAAGGCCGCCAAAATATCTCAATCATCAAATATAGCAAGTCTCGGATCTTGTTTTGCTACAAATATATCTAATCATCTGAAAAATTTAAACTATAAAAATACTTATACTCTTAGAATTGAGGAGGCAGCAAACTCACCAAGATTAATTGATCTTTATTTTAATCCTCATCGAGTTCCACTTGATCAGAAAGAGGATTGGGATAACCGATTTGGTATACAATCAAAGCACATCACAGAAATACTCCCAAAAATTGATTTATTCATTTTAACTTTTGGTGTCGGCTGGGATCTTGTTGACAAAGACAATAATATTTGCCTTAACTTAAATTCAGTTAAATCACGACTCTCAAATGGTGAATTAAAGTTTGATAATCCCAAGCCTGAAAAACAATCCGAACACATTTCCAACTGCATCCAATCCATTCGAAATTTAAATTCAACAGCACCAATACTTATTACTTTGTCACCTGTACCCTTAAGTGGTTTTTTTGGGTTAAAGCATGTCTATCTTGCAAACTCAATTAGCAAGTCAAGTTTACTATTGGCAATTGAAGACGCCCGAAAAAAGTCTGATTTTATTTATATTCCAACCTATGAAATAATAACCTCATTAGCACCTATTTTATTCAAAGAAAAAATTTGGGGAGAAGATGGAACATCTCGACACCCAAATAATAAACTTATTAAACTTATCTGCGAATCATTTATAAATCTGCTGCAACATTAAGTGTCGCATCCTGGATGATTGGATTGACTTAAAAAGTATTTAATTGTTCATGGCCAGAGAGGTCATGCGACAGTTGATAAACAATCTTTGCGTCACCACAGCTGTCCAACCGGGAGTCTTGACACCCGAGTTCGACACTAAATAGTCGCACCTGCAAAATTCACTTCAAGCTATCGCCCAGCGTTGATCTGAGTTTTGCAGACGTTTCAGGCCGATGATTTCGGCCAATTTCCCAAATAAGCCTGCTAAACCGCTCGCCTGCAACAGGCACAACAAAAGGCCTAGGCCTTTTTTGACGATCATCCTTAGCAACCAGCGGATTTTGTAGCCCGCTGCGCACAGCACTGCGTGCAGTGCATCACCCTCTGATCCTTTGAGGTGGCAGCGGTCCATACGGTGATCCGCTTTGAGGTGCCCGATGATCGGCTCGATCGCTTGCCGTCTTTTGAGTAACCTGCGTTCTTCATCGGTGAGCCGCTTGTCCTTGACCCGGTGTTTGATCTCAATGTCCGGGTTCTCCTTGTCCACACCCCGGTAGCCCAAGTCGGCGTACACCACCTTGGGCTTGACGCCTAGGCCCTGCATCAGGATCGTGATTTGCTCGATCTGCTCGTGCATGGTGTGCCCGTCATACGGGTTGCCTAGGAAGCTCCTAGCTCCCACGATCAGATTGCCCTTGAGCGTCATCGCCACGCCCATCTTCACCCCAAACTCGTATGGGTTGCGGCTCTTACCCTTGCTGATGCACTCCACCTCTGGCGCGTGCCAGCTGTAGAGCTTGGCGCGGTTGTCCACCGCTTTGCGGCTGCCGGTCTGCGCGACCAGACGCTTGGCCTTGCCTAAGGTCTGGCCCAATGTTTCCTGCACGGCTTGGCTGAGCGTGCTCATCTTGCGAGCCACCTCGCGCTGCAAGCGTCCAACGATGGTGCGCTGGCGTTTGATGACTTTGCGCATGCGCTTGAACTGCCGGGCATGGGCATAGCGCCCAGCCTTGTAGCCCAGCAGCTGGCCTTCTTTGGCGTAGGTTTGCTTGAGCTCGATGCCATGGGCTTTGGCCTCCTCAACCACTTTGGAGCGGGCCGTTTCCAGCAGCTTGCTGTCGGTGGGGTGTGAAATGGCCTTCTCTTGCACCGTGGAGTCCACGATCACGCGGGTCAACTCTTTCTTGGCGATCAGCTTGAGCGTGACCGCCACCTCCATGGTTCGGGCGAGCAACTCTTCCACGCCTTCTTCGCCCATGGCTTTACGGAAGCGCCCCAGTTGTGTGGGGTCACACGGCCACTGGTGCTCAAAATACTCGTTGCCAGAAAAGTATTGCCAGGTGGGGGTCTCACCCCAGCGTTGGATCACATCCTCGTCGCTCTCATTGAACGCATGCTTGAGGTACAGCAGCGCCACCATCAAACGGGTGGGCAAACGAGGACGACCGGCATTGGAGACGCCGCCACCGGCAACGCCCGAGAGCGGGCCAAATAAATCCAAGTCTTCGATCTTCTTGCCAGCCTTAACCTGGCGTGCCCAACGCTGGGCCAGGGAAGCTTCGATCTCTTGCCAAGGCATGCGGTTGGCCAGCACCGCCAGCGGGTGGCGCAAATCGATCATCTGATCGAGGCGGTTGCGGAAAAAGTCATCGGTCATGGCGCTGCTTTCAAAAACTCCCAGAAAACAGACTCCATTGAATATCTATTTGAGAGTTCTGACCATCCGGATTCACCCCAAACCACAAGCATTCATGCGGGTTTCAGGGGTTTTGCAGGGCTGACTATATAACGATACATCTTGTTTGGCATGGTACTCACTTTGCTGTGCTCACGCTGGTCGCCGGAGCAAATCGCCCTGACGCTGGCTCGGCTGTATTCCAGGGACATAAACTGAGCGTGTCACACGAAACCTTCTACAACTGCATTTACGCTCAACCGGTGGGCGAATTGCGCAAGGAACTGGTCGCCAACTTGCGCCAGGCTCGCAACAAGCGCACGCTGCGCAGCAAGGGCCAGGACAGGCGTGGGCAGATTCCCGACATGCTCAGCATCCATGTGCGCCCACCCGAGGTCGAAGACCGCCAGTTTCCAGGTCACTGGGAGGGTGATTTCATCAAAGGCGAGGGTAACGCCAGTGCCGTTGGCACTTTGGTCGAGCGTACCAGCCGATTGCTCATGTTGGTCAAGTTGCCTCATCCCAAGCCCGCCAGCGCGGTCAATGTACTGCAAGCCTTCACTGACAAGCTGTGCGCCATTGCCCAGCGCCTGCGCAAGACGCTCACCTACGACCAAGGCAAAGCGATGGCGCTGCACAAATAGCTGACCATCAAAACTGGCCTAGCCGTTTACTTTTGCGATCCGCATAGCCCATGGCAACGTGGCAGCAATGAGAACACCAACGGGCTTGTTCGTCAGTACCTGCCCAAAGGCACCGATCTGTCGGGCTACAGCCTGGAACAACTTGTCGCCATCACCGACGAAACCAACAACTGCCCTCGCAATGGGTTGGGAGTACGATCTCCCTTGGGGATCTACCGGGAGATGCTCTTGAACTCCGCTCAACAATCCACCCTCATCCATTAACCCAATGGGTGTTGCATTTCAGATTTGAATCCGCCATCCGCCCTGCGACTAACCACGTGATTGATAAGTTAATGCGCGCTGCAGATCCAGTGCGGGATAGGCTCACCTGAGCTAAATAAAATATCTACTGTACTTGCTGTCCAAGCACAATTCGATGAGCGAGTTTGTGCACATTTTGTATAGAAGATTAAAGTTATACCTCAAGGCTCCAACCTAGGAAAAGGTGGCCCCGCCTTAAACGCGCGGAGATTACGTGACTTTTCAACGCAGTGAATTTATCAATCCTTTGCTGATCCATCCGCCTTCCACCGATTGAACCCATACTTCTGCAAAAGTTGGTGATCCATTTGCTGCCCCAGCACCATGTCGTCGAACAGCTGTATCAAACGTCCCAGCATATCAAGCCCATTGTGCGCACCATGTAAAGCCGATTTATAGACAGATTTGTACCCGCCATAAACTCCTTTGAGGTTGGCACTGACCTCGTCATCCATCAAGACTTTTTGCTCGGTAGCAGCAACTGCTGACTGACCCATCATTTCAACGACGGTCTTGACCTGCCAATTCCCTCCAACCAGCAATTCGTTGATCTGCTCAATTTGGCGAATGACCGATTTTTTAGGTGTTTTCTTGATGCCGTCAATCAGCTTGATTCCCCTTTTGAGCTCTGTCTGCAAGTGATCGATCTCGACATGCAAACCCCGCAAGCGGTCAGCCAATTGAGCCAAGTAAGCAAAGTCAGGTGTCCAGGGGCGTGCTGGATCAGGCTGTAATTCACCCAGTTGGCTGGCTTCCAACTCTTGACAGACGCTGGCAAAAGGCACGTGGGCTGCGCCCTCGATGCAGGCGCCCCCCTCTGTCGCATTGACCACCAAACGGTCAGGCATTTGAGCAATCCGCTGCTCAAACCATGTTTTGTAGTACAACAATTGCCGCTCCGTACGCACCGGCTTGCCGTCGTAGCCCTCAATTTCAAAGCCCTTGGCATGCCGGGCTTCCAACTGCTCGCGACTGTATTGGCTGACATAACCGTCAGCGTGATCCTTGCCATCCGTCCAAGCCAAGTCCTGTCCAATCATGACGATTGGGTTTGCCCCCATATGGCAGGCGAGGCTAAAAGCGGTGGTGGTCACCGAACCACCTGTCATCAGGTACGAGGGTGCTGCACCCAAATCGGTCAGCAGCCTGAACACGTCACGGTGGCAGCTGGTTACCACGTATTTGTGGTTGCTCGACCAAGCCACATCTGGGCAGCAACCAATTTCGATCACAAAGGTTGTTGCGGGGTCCAGTTCATTGTGTTTCCAATAAGGGCGTTTTTTGGGGTCAATAGAGACCACAAATTGCGGCACTACACCGAATTCTTTAAGGATAGGCACCGCTGGGTCTGCAGCAATGATGACAAAAAGCTCTTTGAACTTGGCCAGTAAAGGCAATTGCTTGTTGAGCGAAGGGCCTGTTGCAACGATCAAAACTGGCTTGTTTTTGTAGAGGTCCTGGTACTCTGACAATGGGTTAAGTGGGTTGGCAAAGACCGCATTGACCAATGCATTGGACAAAAACAGGTGCGATGCGTTGAGACGTGTCAGCCTTGCCACGGCCTTCTGGTTCAAATGGTTGGTCAATTCGCGATAAAGTTGTCGCAAATGCTCAACTGCAGTGGGCTCCAGACTTTTTCCCAGAATGGGCTTCCAACCCATGAACATCTCAGTGTCTATTAAGCGACCAACCAGCTCAGCCTGGGCTTGGGGGGTGTCATGGGTGACGGTGTACAGGCGTTCGTCAGAAAGCACCGCCTCGGCGTCGCCGTACTTGTGCATGCCTTGGAACTGAGGGCTTTGATCACACAGCAGATTGATGACCCTGGAGCAGGGACTGACCGATTGAAGGATTTTTTTCAGATGGTCGATGCGCAGGCAGTTGTTGAGCAACCAAATGGTGCGTTTTTTTGATTTGTCCACTTGTCCAATTAAATGGTCCAGGGCATGGTCGGATTCTTCGTCATGGTTGATGCAGGCCACTGGCCAAAGTTCTGCAGCGTCTAAAAGAAGGGGCTTGAGGGACTCACCGCCCAGAATCCTTCCACCCGACTGAGTTCCAATAGGCAAGAATTTTGCGGCTCCTGCCGTTGTCGGCGCTGGGTGGATCTGCATGAAGTAACTCCTAATTTGTGACGAGAAAACGGCAACACCATGCCGCTTGATCCTCAGTTAGCAATTCGGATACCAGCTTTTACCGATACCGACTGTCTACAGGGTGTCAAGAGAACGTCAACCGTGGCAGATGTCGCATGAAAATTGTTGGCATACGACTTGCTAGCCTTGTCCTTGCTAGGCAAGCGGCCAATTCATGCCGCCAAGTCAAGATGCCCAATCTCGGTCGCATATCCTGAACAATTGCTCAAAGGAAAACGGATGAACTCAACGGCTCAACACATCGAAGCAAGGCTTTCACCCCCAGACTTGGCCATGGACATCCCTGAACGTTCATTGGACCCAGAGGGCATCCGTGAAGCGGTATCTCTATTGATGGCTCGGGGCGAACTGGATCTTGCAGGCGAGATGTCCGACCTGGCCCGAATGATCCATCCAAATAACGAGTCCATTTGGGCGATCAGTGCCCTGGTGGCTGAAGTCATGCAGGATTGGTTGAAAGCACATGCATTGCTCACCCGATTGCGACAACTCCAGGGTAACAACGTAACAGCTGAAACTTACCGTCACCATATTCGTGTTTTGCGTTGTTTAGGCTCTGACTTCATTGCGTTGAGTCTGGTGCGCACAGCGTTGAACCGCTACCCATCCGACGCGTCTCTTCAAGATGAGCTTGAGGCCTTGTTGACGCTTTTGAAAACTTCATCCGATTCGCTCGTCTGAGCCCCTCACAACTGTCCATCACGGAGTACACCATGTCACTGGCACTTAAACAGCATTCAACCGAAGATGTATCGGTTTTTTCAGCCCCCTTCAATTTGACGGTGGGCGAACTCCACAGGCTCTCACCTGCTCAAATTCGTGAAGCCGTTTCCAGCTTGGTATCGCAAGGCAAACTGCCATTGGCCATCGGCATTTGTGAAGCAGCACTGGCACTGAATCCAAACAGTGAAGACATGTTGGTTATCAGTTGTTTACTCGCAGAAGTACAGCAAGACTGGGCAAGGGCAGAGGAATTGTTGATTCAATTGGTGGAGTTGCAAAGCCCCAACGCTACAGCCCAAACTTGGTTTCACCTGGCCCGTGTAGCCCGTTGCCAAAACAAGCTTGACGATGCTTGGGTCGCGTTGGATTTTGCAGCTTCTCTTTACCCCAACGATGCAATGATCCAAGAAGAGCTCAAATCTGTCCAAGCTCTTGTTCAGCCCTGAACTGAGCCCTGCTTGCACTCTGCTTTGTCTCGACAGGTACCCGCTCAACTCGGCTACATAACGGGGGTCATCGCCTTATTGACGACTCTGTGTAAAAGCCATGTCCTAGATTATCTTGGCGAGTTTTTTTCCTAAAAAAAAATGTACGGGCGGAATCGCGTGACAACTTCTGACATTGGATTCCATATCCATATTCGGGCACAGGATTTGCCTGGTTGTCATCTGCCAAGCCTCAGCAGAATTTGCCGACGGTTATCCGACAGCTCAAAAGTTATTTAGGAGTTTTAAACATGACTGTAATCAACACCAACATCAAATCTTTGGTGTCGCAGAAGGCGCTCAGTTCAAACAGCAAGTCCGTGTCGACTGCAATGGAACAGCTCTCGACAGGCAAACGCATCAACAGCGCCGCCGACGATGCGGCTGGCCTGGCCATTTCCTCAAGAATGACCTCCCAAATCAATGGGCTTGATCAAGCTGTACGCAATGCCAACGATGGTATTTCTTTACTACAAACTGCTGAGGGCGCGTTAATCGAGGTCACCAACATGCTTCAACGGATGCGTGAGTTGGCGGTGCAAGCGGGGAACGACACTTACACCAGCTCAGATCGCACGTCACTCAATTTGGAGTATGGCCAGTTGATGCAGGAAATGAATCGAATTGCACAAAATGCCCAATGGAACGGCATGACAATTCTCAACAACACGACTTCAGCCAGTACCTCCATTGGGACAGGAGGGACTGTGGCGGCACCCGAGACATCTGGAACTGAACTTCGTAACGTCAAATTCCAGGTTGGGGCAGATTCCAGTCAGACCATCAGCGCCCAGTTGAAAGACTTTTCGATACCGATGACATCAACAGGCGAGGCTGATGCAACCGCTGCAGACGTCTCGACCAAGGTCTTCAGTGGCGATGCCAAACTCCACGACACCACCATCACCACCGCAGTCAATGCGAGTACCGCAATTGCCCGAATTGATGTGGCCTTGGATCGAATCAGTGATGAACGGGCCACATTTGGTGCCGTTATCAACAGATTGAATTACGCTGGTGACAACTTGACCAACATGTCGCTAAATACGACAGAATCTCGCAGCAGAATTTTGGACGCAGATTACGCGATGGCCAGCAGCGATTTGGCAAAAACCCAAATTATTCAGCAAGCGGCCACTGCTGTTTTGGCCCAAGCCAATATGGATCAACAAAGCGTTCTTAAATTACTGCAGGCTTGAAATTGGAAATACCTTTAAATTTTGAATTTATGATAGATATCGACTAAGAAAATGCAGTATTTGACAAACTGCAGTGAAATAAATCAGCCACCAGCACATCAAGGTCTTAACGAATCCATCTGCGGTGACTGGCACAATCAACAAACTCCCCAAAACTGCCTAGCCATGCGCCCCAGCCCACAGAACAGAGCCAAGAACAAAGATTGCAAAGTCTGCCGCCATATCCGTCAGTTTTTGATCTTGGCTGCGGCATTGCTGGTCTTGATGTGGGCGCAGCCCGATTGGCGTTTGCCTGCCGGCATTGACTACACCACCTTGGTGGGCGATTTGTTTTTGTGGTCATTCCTGGCACTGTTGGCCTTCAAGGCCTGGCAGCACTACAAAGACCGGGACCGCTGATGCCTGCCATGCCCCCTCCCCAGACACCCACAGCCGCTCCACAGCGTGGGCCCAATTGTTGGCACTGCCGTTTTTTTGGCGTGAGCCACATCCCGGCCACCCCCTACATCTGCCGTGCCATGGGTTTCCAAACCAAAGTGCTGCCCTCCCTCGAAGTCTTGCGCACGGATGGCCAGTTTTGCCGATCCTTCGAGGCCAAGGCCTCTGTCAGCGTCTCTTCCAACCCATGAACCACCACAGCCTTTGGCCCTTGGCTTTGTCGACTGGCTTGCTCTGGCTGGCCCTGCTGGGCCATGCTAGCGCCCAAACCCGCCCCACCCCAGCCCCTGCTGCTGCGGCCACAGCCACGCCTTCGGCGCTGACCAACGGTTTGCCCGGACAGCCCAATGACAATGTGCAGTCAGGCGTGTCTGCCTTGCAGCGCGGGCATTACGCCATTGCCATGCGCGCCTGGCGCGGCGATGCCGACAAAGGCAACGCCCTGGCGCAAAGCAATGTGGGTTATCTGCACGAACATGGCTTGGGCGTGCCCCAAAGCTACCCCGAGGCCATGGCTTGGTACCGCAAGGCCGCCGCGCAAAATCTGCCGCAGGCGCAGTTCAACATTGGCACGCTGTATTTTTATGGCTACGGCGTGGAGCGCAACCCACGCGAAGGCGTGAACTGGTTCCGCCAAGCAGCCAAACAAAACCTGGCTGAGGGCCAGTACATGCTGGGCCTGGCCTACCACGAGGGCACAGGCGTGCCCGCTGACGCCACGCAAGCGCTGGACTGGTTTGTCAAATCGGCCCTGATGGGTTACCCCGCCGCCCAACTGATGGCGGGCATGGTGTATCTGTCGGGCGACGCCGGACGCATCGAAGCCGACAAGGCTTATGTGTGGGCCGAGGTGGCCTACACCAACGGTGTGGTCGACGCTTCGCTGGTGCGCGACTACGCCTCGTACAAAATCAGCCGCAAGCAGATCGAGCAGGCCAAGGAAGCGGGCAAGCGCTGCATCCAGTCGCGCTACAAGGAATGCCCGGCGCGCTGACCGGGCCAAGCCAATAGATTGTTTTGCTCCGCTCGCAACGACGGAGAAGCGTCTTCGATCCCAATTCCCGTCATCGCAATGCACAAAGCGATCCATCTTCGTGGTGGGTGTCAATCTTTCGTCAAGGGCCGACAGCGTGAAGAGTTTGATTTAAAAATATCAAAGTATTCTTTTTTACAAGTTAACAGCGCTTAAATGGAATGATTACGCTGGCACAAGGGTTGCTTTACATGTTCCATCTGAATGTGAGGCCACACCGTGAAGCCAACAACTCCTGCATCTGCCCCTCTGGCCCTTTGGCTGGACCCTGAAAAACCGCTGAGCCCCGAGCACAGCCAAGCCTTGCACGCCAGTGGCTGGGCGCTGATGCCGGTGCACACGCTGGACAGCCTGGTGTCGCACGCGGCCGATGCGGCTGTGGTGGTGTTGCACTTGAGCGTGGATGTGACCCGTTTGAAGGCGGTTCAACAACTCTTGCAAGAAGCCGGGCTGAGCACCCCTGTGGTCGCTCGGGTTGAGCGCCAGGCATTGGAGCTGGCGGTAGAGGCCAGCCAGTCCGGTGCCCTGGCCGTGCTGGCCGCCTGTGACGCCCGCAGCGCTTCTTGGGTGCGTCTGCACAACCTGATTCATCAGACCCCTCCCCGCACCAGCGCGCAGCCCGTGCGCAACGTGGTGTTTGTGGACCCCGCCAGCCAACACCTGCTGGCCCTGGCCCAAAAAGTGGCACAGGCCGATGTGACCGCCTTGCTGGTGGGCCCCACTGGCTCGGGCAAAGAAGTGATGGCCCGGGTGCTGCACGAGGCTTCGGCCCGCGCACGTGGCCCGTTTGTGGCCCTGAACTGCGCGGCCATGCCAGAGAACCTGATCGAAGACATGCTGTTTGGCCACGACAAGGGCGCCTTCACCGGCGCGCACCGCGATCAAAAGGGTTTGTTTGAACAAGCCCAAGGCGGCACATTGTTCTTGGACGAGATTGGCGAAATGCCCATGCACCTGCAAAGCAAGCTGCTGCGCGTGCTGCAAGAGCGCCAACTCACCCGCTTGGGTGGCCAAAGCACGATTCAGTTGAACGTGCGCATCGTGGCCGCGACCAACAAGGACTTGAAGCAGGCCATTGCCGAGCGCGAGTTCCGCGAAGACCTGTACTACCGCATTGCCACCTTCCGCATGCGTTTGCTGCCTTTGTGCGAACGCCCGGGCGACATCATTCCCTTGGCCATGCAATGCCTGGCCCAACACGACCCACAGGTCTGGCGATTGCACCCCCAAGCCCAGGTCTTGCTCTTGCAGTACCCCTGGCCGGGCAATGTGCGCGAGCTGGAAAACGTGATGCGCCGGGCCATGGTGCTGTGCACCGACCACCATGTCACCCCTGACCACCTGATGTTCGACGACTGGCTGACCCACGCTGCCCCCGTTGCACTGGCCGCCTCTGTGCAGCCCGGCCTGGTTCAATCGGCTGACGAGATGGCCACCCCCAAGCCCCATCTGCCACAGGCCCATGAGGCCAGCGCCAGTTGGGGCAATGACAGCGCCGCGCAAGCGCTGCATTCCCTTTACGACGTGCCAACAGCCACTGCCCCGGCCGATTTGCAAAGTGCGGTGCGCCTGAACGAACACCAGGTGATCATGGCCACGCTGGCCAGCACCCCCAGCAAAATCGAAGCAGCCAAACGCTTGGGCATCAGCCCCCGCACGCTGCGCTACAAGATGGCCCAGCTGCGTGAGCACGGTCTGGCCATGGCATCGGCTTGCTGAAGGAGTCGTCCATGATTGACAAAGCCATTTCTCCCGCCAGCATCCAGTCGATGCTGCAAACCTTGCGCAGCCACCAGGCCCAGGCCTCGGGCCTGCCCGGTGCCGAGCAGCTCAAGGGCCTCACCCCCGAAGTTGGCAAGACCAACTTTGGCGAATTTGTCTCAGGTGCGCTCAGCCAAGTCAACCAGGTGCAAGTGCAATCGACCGAGATGCGTGCGGCTTTTGACCGCGGCGAAGACGTTGCCTTGACCGATGTGGTGCTGGGCATGCAGAAATCATCGCTGGCTTTTGAAGCCACCTTGCAAGTGCGCAACAAGGTGCTCAAGGCCTATGAAGACATTTTGAACATGCCGGTCTGAACGAGTTAAAGAGAACACACCATGGCCACAGCGACCGCAACAATGAACACCAGCATGATGACCGTCCCCGACAACTCGGGGGCCGTCGCAGCGCCCAACAACAGCACGGCACTCGCCACCACCTCGGGCAGTGCAGGTGCAGCCGCACCGGCTACCGGGCTGAGCACCTGGCAGACGGTGGGCATGTCCGAAACTTTGCGTCAAGTGATCAACCAGCCGTCGGTGCGCCGGGTGCTGCCACTGATCGTGATGCTGATCGTGTTGGTCATGTTTGCCTTGACCTACGCCTGGATGTCGGCCACGCCTTACCGCCCGGTCATGCCCGGCCTGCAAGAGGCCGACCAGCAAGCGGCTTACGAATCGCTCAAAACGGCTGACTTCAAACCCAAAATCGATCCAGCCACAGGCCAGCTCACGGTGCCCAGTGACCGATTTCACGAGGCACGCATTTTTCTGGCCTCGCAAGGTTTGCCCAAGGCTGGCGCCACGGGCCTGGACGGCCTGAAAGACCAGTCGTCCATGACCACCAGTCAATTCATGGAACAGGTGAAAGTGAACGCCGCGATGGAGCAGGAGCTGGCCCGCAGCATCATGCAAATTGGTAGCGTGCAAAGCGCCCGCGTGCACCTGGCCACGCCCAAGCAAAGCGTGTTTGTGCGCGACCGCACCCCACCCAAGGCTTCGGTGGTCTTGGCCCCCTACCCTGGCCGCGCCGTGTCGGCCTCACAGGTTCAAGCGATTGTTCATCTGGTGTCCTCCAGCGTGCCCTACCTCACGCCCGACCACGTCACGGTGGTGGACAACGTGGGCAAGCTCATGACCGAGTCGGCCACCGAACAAAAGCTCGGCTTGACGTCGGCCCAGGAGCAGCACAAGCAGCAAATGGAAGAGGTTTACCGCAACCGCATCTTGCAGATCCTCACGCCCATGGTGGGCGAGGCCAATGTGCGCTCGCAGGTGAACCTGTCTCTTGACTTCACGCAGACCGAGAGCACCACCGAAGACTTTGACAACCGCGACAAAGGCCCGCGCACCCGCTCGGAAGTGCTGGCCGAAGACCGCGCCGCCCTGCGTTCGGCCGAAGGCATTCCAGGCTCGCTGGCCAACACACCGCCACCCACACCGACCACATCCAACGCCACCGGGGTGGATGCCAACAAAGGTCAGTCCGAATCCAACAGCACGCTCAGCAGCCGCTCGACACGCAATTTCGAGCTCGACCGCACGGTGCGCCATGTGCGCAATGCCAGCGGCGGCGTGATGAAGGTCAGCGTGGCCGTGATCGTGAACGAGCGCCCGGTGCCACCCCCCGCAGAGGGTGTGGCGGTTGACCCCAATGCCCCCAAGAGCGTGCCCTACACCCCGCAAGAGCTCGAGCAAATGCAGCAAGTGGTGCGAGGCGTGGTGGGCTTTGATTCGGCACGAGGCGACAATGTGACGGTGGTGCCCGCCCGCTTTGAGGCCCCTGCGCCGCTGGAGAGCATGCCTTGGTACCTGGAAAACACGGTGCAATCGTCCCTGTCGAGTGCCTTGATCGCGATCAGCTTCATTGTGTTCATGATGATTGTGGTGCGCCCGATCATGCGCAGCATCACCGCTGCCAAAGCACAGGCCGACGAAGAGAAAGCCAAGGCTGCGGCCATGGCCGATGGCGAGCTCAGTGCCGAAGACATGCGCATGATCCAGATTGGCGAAGGCGAGAGCCTGGAAGAGATCAAGGCCAAGCTCAAGCCCAAGAAGTCGAGCATCAGCATCGACATGCTGGACACGGCCAACACCTACGACGACAAAGTGGCCCTCATCCGCATGCTGGTGGCCGAAGACTCGGGTCGGGTGGCCAATGTGCTCAAGGGCATGATCAAGGTCTCCTGACCGCATCAAGGAACGACAACAATGGCCACGAAAAAAGACGCAGACAAAGACGCCAAAGGCAAGGATGCCAAGGGCAAAGACGCCAAAGGCAAGGAAGTCAAGGAAGTGGCATCGGCCTTGGGCGACGCGCCCATCGTGATGACCGAGGAACTGCAAGAGGAGCTGGACGCCCTGACCGGTGCCCAGCGGGCGGCGGTGCTAATGCTTTTGCTCGGTGAGCAGCAAGCGGCCGAGATCATCCGGTTCTTGAACCCCAAAGAAGTGCAGTCGCTGGGCGGCGCCATGGTGTCGGTGGCCGACTTGTCGCAAGAAGCGGTGAACATCGTGCTCGACGAATTTGTGGCCACCCTCAAAAAGCAAACCAGCTTGGGTCTGGGCACGGGCGACTATGTCGAAAAAGTCATGAAACGTGCGCTGGGCGACGACAAGGCTTCCTCGGTGCTCAGCCGCATCATGCCGGGCCAGGGCAGCAAGGGCCTAGAGATCTTGAAGTGGATGGATGCCCGCTCGATTGCCGACATGATCCGCAACGAACACCCACAGGTGACCGCCATCATTTTGTCGGTGCTCGAATATGACGTGGCGGCCGATGTGCTGAACTTTCTCTCGCCAGACTCGCGTCCCGAAATTTTGCAGCGTATTGCCAGTTTGGAGACGGTGCAGCCGTCGGCCATGGAAGAGCTCGAGTCGATCATGAAGAAACAGTTCGCCAGCAATTCCTCGGCCAAGTCGTCGAGCTTTGGCGGTGTCAAGGCAGCGGCCAAGATCATGAACTTCGTCAAAGTCGATCTGGAAGCCTCCATCATGGGTGGCCTGTCGCAGCTCGACCCCGAGTTGATGATGAAGATCCAGGACAACATGTTCACTTTCGAGAACTTGGTGGGTGTGGACAACCGGGGCATCCAGGTGCTGATGCGCAACGTGGAGCCAGACATGCTGATGACGGCCCTGAAGGGTGCGCCCGAATTCGTCAAGGACAAGTTCTTTGGCAACATGTCGGCGCGTGCGCGGGTCATGTTCATCGACGAGATGGAGGGCAAAGGCCCGCTGCGCATCACCGATGTGGAGGACGCGCAAAAGACCATCATGCGTCTGGCACGCAAACTGTCGGATGCAGGTGAGTTGGTGCTGGCAGGCCGTGGAGACGACTTTGTCTGATGCCCAACGCGTCCAAAGCGGGTGGAGCGCCGACCTGTTGCTCAACGGCAAAAGCCAGACCCCCCGATTCTTGCGCACCCAGTGGGACGAGACCAAGGTGCGCCCGTTCGGCCCCTGGCGTGTGGCCGATCGCACCGAGCCCACCGACAACCTGACCTTGCCCAAGCCTTTGGGCCTGGACGAAACCCACGACGCGTGCCTTGAGCCCGAGCAGGAAACGGCGGTCACGCCCGCCTTAACGGCACCAGAGCCCGAGGACACCCGCGTGTCCGAGGCGGCGCTGGCTGCGCTGCAAGACGAAGCCTTCCAACGGGGATTCCAACAAGCGCAGGCGCAGCTGCATGCCGAGCTCGATGACGAACGCGCCAAAGAACGTGAACTCATCCGTCACTTGGGCATTGAGCTGCGCAGCATCAGCCAAGATCCACAGCGCTTTTTTGAACCCCTCAAACGCTTGTCCTTGCACTTGGCCGAGCAGTTGGTGCGGGCCGAGCTGCAAATTTCGGGACAAGCCATCCACGGCTTGGTGCAGTCGTGCATCCAGCAACTCGACCACCCGGCGCAGCCGGTGCACGTGAGCCTCAACCCGCAAGACATGAAACGCCTGCAGGCCATGGGCGAGGCCGTCACGGCCCACCTGGACTTGGAGGCAGACCCCCAACTGCGCCCGGGCAGCGTGCGGGTGCGGGTGCAAGACAGTGTGGTGCAAGACCTGATTGAGAACCGCTTGGAGCCGCTGGCGCGACGCCTGCTGCCCCAACCGGAGGCCTGGATGCAAAGCTCCAGCCTGGTCCAGGACAAGGTCGACGCCATGCCCGAAAACACGCCTAAGCGCGACTGGGACCGGCAGGTGATTGATGTGCAAGACACGAACGTGAAATCCACACAAGCTAACGCACCAGATACGCCCGACACGCCCGACACGGACACCCCGGTATGAATTTCGAGCAAGAAGTCAACCAACTGATCGGTGACCTGCACGCCCCCGAGCCCCAGCGCAGCGGCACCTTGGTGCGGCTGGTGGGCATGCGGCTGGAAACGCGCGGCCTGATGGCCCCGCTGGGCGCCTGTTGCGAAATCGTGGGCCAGATGGGCCACCGGGTCGAGGCCGAGGTGGTGGGCTTCAACGACGAGACGCTGTTTTTGCTGCCCTTCACCGAGCCGCAAGGCATTGGGCCGGGTGCGCAGGTGCGTGTGCTCAGCCACACCTCGCAGGTGTGCTTGGGCCCCGATTTGCTGGGCCGCATCATCGACGGACGCGGCCAACCACTGGACGGCAAACCGCCGCCCGAGTGCCGCGATGTGCTCAGCCTGCAAGGTCGCCCCATCAACCCCATGGAGCGTGGCCCCATCAAGGAAGTGCTGGATGTGGGTGTCAAGGCCATCAACGGCATACTGACCATTGGCCGGGGCCAACGCTTGGGCTTGGTCGCGGGCTCTGGTGTGGGCAAAAGTGTGCTGCTGGGCATGATGACGCGATTTACCGAAGCCGATGTGGTGGTGATTGGCCTGATTGGTGAGCGTGGACGTGAGGTGCAGGCATTCATCAAAGAATCGCTCGGTCCGGAGGGTCTGGCCAAATCGGTGTTGGTGGCCGCCCCGGCCAACGAATCGCCCGTGCTGCGCCTCAAAGCCACGCACCTGACGCATGTGATTGCCGAGTACTTCAGGGACCAGGGTAAAAACGTCTTGATGCTGGTGGACAGCCTCACACGCGTGGCCCATGCGCAGCGCGAAATCGGCCTGGCCGTGGGCGAGCCGCCCACCGCCAAAGGCTACCCGCCCTCGGTGTTTGCGCTGCTGCCCAACCTGATTGAACGTGCAGGCGTGGGCCGCCACGGCGTGGGCTCGATCACCGCCATCTACACCGTGCTGGCCGAGGGCGACGACGCCAACGACCCGATCGTGGACATCGCCCGCGCTTCGCTCGATGGCCAGGTGATGCTCTCGCGCAAGCTCGCCGATGCGGCGCACTACCCGGCCATTGACCTCAACGGCTCCGTCTCGCGGGTGATGCAAAACCTGATCTCACCCGAATACCAGAAACTGGCCAACCGTTTTCGGCGCCTGTGGTCGCTGTACCAACAAAACCAGGACTTGATCCAGGTGGGCGCCTACGAAGCGGGCAGCAACCCGGACTTGGACCATGCCATTCGCCTGCGTGCAGCGATGGAAAACTTTTTGCAACAAGACATGCACATCAGTCAGGACGCTGCGAGCACGCGCCGCGAAGTCCAGGCTTTGATGAGCGCCTAAGCCCCTGAAGGAGAAGACCATGCGAGAAGCTCGAACCTGCTGGCCCGTGCTGGTGCGAAAAGCCCAAGATGCGGTCAATGCAGCGCAAAACGACATCGTTCAGGCCCTGGCCCGGGTCGACCAGCTCCAGGCCAGCCACCAACGCCTGTGCAAGCTGTATGACGAGTACCGCCTGCAAGAACACGCCAGCCAAGCGCCCGTGATGGGCATGCAAGCGAGCATGAACCACCGCCAGTTCATGACCCAGTTGCTGAACCTGCAGCAGCGTGTGGTGGTGGACCTGGGCAAAGCCCAAAGCACCCTGGCCCAGATGCGCCAAAAAAGGCTGCAAACCGAGATCGAACTGCACAAGATGCAGTCGCTGGCCGAGCAAGACGCCCAAGCTGTAACCCAAGACGTCAAGCGCTACGAGCAAAGGCAAATGGACGAATTGGGTGTGCGCCAATTCATATTGAACATGGGGACCTGAGCACCACCCTCAGACCCTGGGCAGGCCCATCACAAGCTCAACCCAATCGAGGACAAATTCGCCCATTGCTGGTTGGCGTGAAGTCCGACAAATAATGCATTCAACCATTGGCAAGGTCTCACTAAAATCAGCTTTGTAGGTCCTCAGTCATGGAAAAGCAGTCGCCCAAGATCCATCACTTTCGCGGGATGCACTTGGGCCATGAAAACCTGCGGCCAGTGCAACCCATGAACTTCCTTTGAATTTTTGACCATGCCTGACAAAAAACCCCAACGCCCTGCCCCCAAGCCGGACGCCATCCCTGCCGCCTTATGGTCCACACTGATCGCCATCACCGTGGTGGTGTTGGGTGGCCTGGCGATTTTCCTGATCATGGAAAACGCCACGCCCAAACCCATGCGCGTGCAGGTCACGCTGGACAACCGCTGCGAAGTGATTGACGACGCATTCATGGCGGTCTCGGAGCCCGATGGCGCAAAAGCCGTGTTTGTCAACCGCGTGGCTTACCTGAACACGACCAACAAGGCCAAAATTTTGGTCAAAGTGAACGACAAATACCCGGGCTTCCAGTTCGAGTCTGGCCAATCCGATGCCGCACCGCGCGTGACCATAAAGGTCAATTGCGACACAGGGGACCGCACCCAACGCACCCTGGATGCGATGAAAGAGCAGTTCAAAAGCAAATAAACCCGTCGCAATCCCCCACCCCTTCGGCCGTCATGGCGAGGCACGAAGCCATCCATGGATTGCCGCGCTTCGCTCGCAATGACGATTCATGGCGCACGTAATGACGAGGAATGGCGCCTGACCCGCAAAAGCGCAGCGTCTTTCAAGCTGCCAGCTTGGCGCTGACGAGTCGGTTGGGTCTGACCTGTTGCTCCTGCGCATCCATGGCCAGTTTGCGGTGTAGTGCTGGCGGAATGCGCACACGGAATTCGCCGCTGTAGTTGCGCTCGGCCAAAGGTTCGGGAATAGCCTCGCCAGCGGCTGTCATCTCATTCACAACCTCGGCGACCATCACGCGGATGCCTGCCAGTGCTTCTTCCGGCGTGTTGGCCAACCAAGACAATGAAGGCAGCTCGGCGCACAAGCCCACATGTTTGTCATCTTCGGCTGACCAAGTCACGCGGTAGGTGTAATGCTCAGTGTTCATGACTTTGTCCTTTCAACTTCTCGATGGCCGCCAATACCTGGCGCACCTGGTAGGCCTTGGCCTTCCCCTTGTCGTTTTGAATGTTCACCCGGGGGTCACCCGCCCATGGCATCTTGAATACAGCGTGACTGGACCCGCTTTGCCTTGCCAAACCGAAGAATTGCTCACAGACTTTTGGGAGTTCATCAAACCGCACCCCGGTCAGCTGCTCAGCCATGTATTGCAAGATTTTTTCAATGCTGGCCATGTTTTACCCTGATTTTGTTTTCAATATGGCACCAATATTGGAACCAACTCTCAAGGTGGTTTGACACTGGGAGTGGGGGTTGGTAGGTCGCCATCCTTGGATTGCCATGTAGCCGCTGTCATTGCGAGGCACGAAGCAATCCTCGCAATGACGAAGTGAATTGCCGCTCTTCACACAGGCTCGCTGTGAAGAAGATGAGGGGCTTGTGAGAGATAATGTGAAGTCAGCAACATTGATGCCCACTTGGACAAACGGCAGCATTGAATAACCAGGAACTTCTATGTCAATGAACACCACCCCCTCTGGCCTGCAATACGAAGACACCGTTGTCGGCGAAGGCGAAGTCGCCACCGCAGGCCAAGACGTCACCGTGCACTACACCGGCTGGCTCTACAAGGACGGTCAGCAAGGCGCGAAATTCGATTCGAGCCGTGACCGCCATGACCCTTTTGTGTTTGGTCTGGGCGCCGGCATGGTCATCAAGGGCTGGGATGAAGGCGTGGCGGGCATGAAGGTGGGCGGGCAACGCACCCTGATCATCCCGGCCGAGTTGTGCTATGGCACACGCGGCGCTGGCGGGGTGATTCCACCCAACGCTACCCTCAAGTTCGACGTGGAACTGTTGGCGCTGAACTGATCACCCCGGTTCTCGATGTGGATCCTGACAGCCACTGGGCGGTTTTTTTTGGCCCTTGGGCAGCCTGAGTTGTCTCTGACCCACCCCCTGCACGCCAAATCCGAGGGCTTTTTCGCGGTCTATCGCCAAGGCTCTCTTGAAGCCTGATCCAACGCCCCTAATTGATAGAGGTATTTATTTTTTGCGGACATTGTTCATGTCAGAAGCCACCCCAAACCAAGATCCCAAGCCCCTGAGTGACGAAGAATTGGCCGCAGCTGCTGCCATGATGCCCTCCGACCCACTGGCCGACGCCCAAGCAGAGTTGGCCAACCTGAAGGCGCAAAACGCCGATCTGGCCGACCAGTACCTGCGTGCCCAGGCCGATGTGCAAAACGCCCGCCGACGCGCCGACGACGAAATTGCCAAGGCCCGCAAATTTGCGGTCGAGGGTTTTGCCGACAGCCTGTTGCCGGTGCTCGATAGCCTGGAAGCCGGTCTGGCTATTCCCAATGTCACGATTGAGCAGATCCGCGAAGGCTCTGAAGCCACGCTGCGCCAGCTCAAAAGCGCCTTGGAGCGCAACAAAGTGGTTGAAATCGCCCCGGCCGCAGGCACCAAATTTGATCCGCACCACCACCAAGCCATCAGCGTGGTGCCCGCGTCGCAGGAGCCCAACACCGTGGTCAGCGTGTTGCAAAAGGGTTATTCCATTGCCGACCGGGTGCTGCGCCCAGCTCTGGTCACAGTGACTGCCCCCAAATAAAACCTTTTGGGCGCCAGGGGGACTTGAAAAGCCTGCCAGCCGCCTCAACTGCCAAACATTGCACTTTTAACCAATTTCGGAGTATCAAAATGGGAAGAATCATCGGTATTGACTTGGGCACCACCAACTCGTGCGTGGCCATCATGGAAGGCAACACGACCAAAGTGATCGAGAACGCCGAAGGCGCTCGCACCACCCCGTCGATCATTGCTTATCAGGAAGACGGCGAAATCCTGGTCGGTGCCTCGGCCAAACGCCAGGCCGTCACCAACCCCAAGAACACCTTGTACGCGGTCAAGCGACTGATCGGTCGCAAGTTTGCCGAAAAAGAAGTCCAAAAAGACATCGATCTGATGCCTTACACCATCGCCAAAGCCGACAACGGCGACGCCTGGGTTGAAGTGCGCGGCAACAAACTGGCCCCACCCCAAATCAGTGCTGAAATTCTGCGCAAGATGAAGAAAACCGCCGAAGACTACCTCGGCGAAGAAGTGACCGAGGCCGTGATCACCGTGCCCGCTTACTTCAACGATGCACAGCGCCAGGCCACCAAAGACGCGGGCCGCATTGCAGGCTTGGACGTCAAGCGCATCATCAACGAGCCCACCGCTGCAGCTTTGGCCTTTGGCCTGGACAAGCAAGAAAAGGGCGACCGCAAGATCGCCGTGTATGACCTGGGTGGCGGCACCTTCGACGTGTCCATCATCGAGATCGCCGACGTGGACGGCGAAAAGCAGTTCGAAGTGCTCTCCACCAACGGGGACACGTTCTTGGGCGGCGAGGACTTTGACCAGCGCATCATCGACTTCATCATTGCCGAGTTCAAGAAAGATTCTGGCGTGGACCTGGCCAAAGATGTGCTGGCCCTGCAACGCCTGAAAGAAGCCGCTGAAAAAGCCAAGATTGAGCTGTCGAGCTCGGCCGCCACCGACGTCAACCTGCCCTACATCACGGCCGATGCCACTGGCCCCAAGCACCTGAACATCAAGCTGACCCGCGCCAAGCTGGAGCAGCTGGTGGAAGAGCTGATCGAGCGCACCATCGCTCCTTGCCGCATGGCCATCAAAGACGCTGGCGTGTCGGTCGGTGAGATCGACGACATCATCTTGGTCGGTGGCATGTCGCGCATGCCCAAGGTGCAAGAGAAAGTCAAAGAGTTCTTTGGCAAAGAGCCCCGTAAGGACGTGAACCCTGATGAGGCCGTGGCCGTGGGCGCAGCGATTCAAGGTCAGGTTTTGTCTGGCGACCGCACCGATGTGCTGCTGCTGGACGTGACACCTCTGTCCCTGGGCATTGAGACCATGGGCGGCGTCATGACCAAGATGATCACCAAGAACACGACCATCCCGACCAAGTTTGCACAGACCTTCTCGACCGCTGAAGACAATCAGCCGGCCGTGACGATCAAGGTGTTCCAAGGCGAGCGTGACATCGCCAGCGGCAACAAGTTGCTGGGCGAATTCAACCTCGAAGGCATCCCGCCCGCGTCGCGTGGCACACCCCAGATCGAAGTGTCTTTTGACATCGACGCCAACGGCATCTTGCATGTGGGCGCCAAAGACAAAGGCACCGGCAAAGAGAACAAGATCACCATCAAAGCCAACTCCGGATTGTCCGAAGCTGAAATCCAGCAAATGGTGAAAGACGCCGAGCTGAACGCGGTGGAAGACAAGAAAAAGCTCGAACTCGTGCAAGCCCGCAACGCCGGCGAAGCCGCTGTGCACAGCGTGAAAAAGAGCCTGACCGAGCACGGCGACAAGATCGAAGCGGCTGAGAAAGAGGCCATCGAGACCGCCACCAAGTCACTGGAAGAAGCTTTGAAGGGCGAAGACAAAGACGCCATCGAAGCCAAAACCGAGGCCCTGATGACCGCCAGCCAGAAGCTGGGCGAGAAGGTCTATGCCGACATGCAAGCGCAGCAAGCCGCTGCCAGTGCGGGCACCGCCGGTTCCGATGCCAAGCCGCAAGACGACAATGTGGTGGACGCAGAAGTCAAGGAAGTCAAAAAGGGCTAACACCCCACCCGCTGCGGCCTGGCCGCAGTCCCGCCGCGCAAGCTGATTCAGGCCCCTGAATCGCCTTCGCGGCGTTCTTGTTCTAACGGTTGGATTGGCCCCATGGCGACAAAACGAGATTTTTACGAAGTGCTGGGCGTTGCCAAAAACGCCTCGGATGACGACATCAAAAAGGCTTATCGCAAGCTGGCGATGAAGTACCACCCTGACCGCAACCAGGGTGAAGACGCCAAAGCCAAAGAAGCCGAGGCCAAATTCAAAGAAGGCAAAGAAGCCTACGAGATGCTGTCGGACCCACAAAAGCGTGCAGCCTATGACCAGCACGGCCACGCGGGTGTTGACCCCAATATGCGCGGTGGTGCTGAGGGCTTTGGAGGCTTTGGTGACGCGTTTGGCGATATTTTTGGTGACATCTTTGGGGGCCAGGGCCGTGGCGGTCGTGGTGGTGGACGCCAGGTCTTCCGGGGTGCGGACCTGAGCTACGCCATGGAGATCACCCTGGAAGAAGCGGCCAACGGCAAGGATTCGCAGCTGCGCATCCCCAGCTGGGACGAGTGCGACACCTGCCACGGCACAGGCGCCAAACCGGGCACCAGCGCCAAGACCTGCGCGACCTGCCACGGCCAGGGCCAGGTGCAGATGCGCCAAGGCTTTTTCAGCGTGCAGCAAACCTGCCCGCACTGCCGGGGCGCGGCCAAGATCATTCCCGATCCTTGTGGCACCTGCCATGGGCAAGGCAAGGTCAAGAAACAAAAAACACTCGAAGTCAAAATCCCGGCCGGCATCGACGATGGCATGCGCATCCGCAGCGCGGGCAACGGCGAGCCCGGCACCAATGGCGGGCCACCGGGTGATTTGTTCATCGAGATCCGCCTGAAAAAGCACGACATCTTTGAGCGCGATGGCGACGACCTGCATTGCGCCGTGCCGATCAGCTTTTCCAAAGCGGCTTTGGGCGGCGAAATTGAAGTGCCCACGCTGGGCGGCAAAGCGGCCATTGACATCCCCGAAGGCACTCAGACCGGCAAGCAGTTCCGCCTGCGCGGCAAGGGCATCAAGGGCGTGCGCGGCAGCTACCCGGGTGACCTGTATTGCCACATCACTGTGGAGACCCCGGTCAAACTCACCGAGCACCAGAAAAAGCTGCTCAAGGAGTTTGAGGAGTCGCTCTCCAAAGGCGGCGGCAAACACCAGCCCAGTGGTGAAAGCTGGACGGACAAGCTCAAAGGTTTCTTTGGCGCTTGAGGTTCACGAA
Organism: Limnohabitans sp. Rim8; assembly: GCA_945897465.1. Lineage (GTDB taxonomy): Bacteria > Pseudomonadota > Gammaproteobacteria > Burkholderiales > Burkholderiaceae_C > Limnohabitans_A. The sequence goes on from CAMDFK010000009.1 coordinate 28,610, forward strand.
CCCGGGCCGTTCAACACGTCCACGCCCACTGACCCGCGATGACGCCCCCTCACCGCGAGGCGGAGTGGCGGTAAATGGATCGCTTCGTCCCTCGCGATGACAACTACACCCGTCACCGCGAGACGCGAAGCGGCGCGGCGGTCCGGGCTCAGCAAATTCCCAAGCCTTACAAAAACCGGTCCAGCAATTTGCGCGAGTGTTTGTCCATCGCCGCCAGGTCGCGGATCAAGTACTGCACGCCGTTGGCGTCGTTGATCAGCAGCACGGTGCCCGTCAGACGCCGGATGTCTTCTTCGCCTTTGAGCATGAATTGTGTGGCACCCCGATCGGTTTGAACCGACCAGGTGCTGGGCGTGACCCAGCTGCTCACGGTGTCTAGGCGCAGGATTTGAGGCAAAAATTCGCGCTCATCCAAAGCCTCTCGCAGCGTGGTCTGCAAGTCGGGTGGCAGCGCTGAGAGATCGGGCACCCAGAGCAATTCATGGCCATCGGCATCCATCAAGGCCACGCCTTGGTGGGGTGCCGACACCGGGTAGGCACGCAGCGCCGTGATCGGGCTGTGGCGTGTGCCATCGGCCAAGACCAACACCCAGCAGCCAAAGGCATCGCGTTGCAAATCAAACGGGTTCATGCGATCACCTTCTTGTCCTCGTCGCTGCCGCCCAGCACCGCCTCGGCCTCGGCTTGGCGCTGCTGCGCTTCATACAGCCGCCAGTAAGCGCCTTGGGCCTGCATGAGCGCGTCGTGGGTGCCCTCTTCGACCACCACGCCCTTGTCCATGACCACCAAACGGTCGGCCTTGCGCAAGGTGGACAAGCGGTGCGCGATGGCAATCGTCGTGCGCCCACGCACCAGGTTGTCCAGCGCTTTTTGAATTTCTTTTTCGGTCTCGGTATCCACGGCCGAGGTGGCCTCGTCCAGGATCAAAATGCGTGGATTGATCAGCAAAGCCCGCGCGATCGAGATGCGCTGGCGCTCGCCACCCGACAGGCCTTGCCCGCGCTCGCCCACCAGAGAGTCGAAGCCTTGGGGCATGCGCAAAATGAACTCGTGGGCGTGCGCGGCACGGGCTGCGGCCACGATCTCTTCGCGGGTGGCGTCGGGCTTGCCGTAGGCGATGTTGTCGGCGATGGTGCCGAAGAACAAAAACGGCTCTTGCAGCACCAGGCCAATCTGACGGCGGTAGTCGGCCACTTTGAGCTGGCGGATGTCGGTGCCGTCCAACTCGATCGCGCCCTCACTGAGGTCGTAAAAGCGGCAAATCAAATTGACCAACGTGCTTTTGCCCGAGCCACTGTGGCCCACCAGACCGATCATCTGGCCGGGCTGGATATCGAGGTTGAGCTGGCGGATCACGGCGCGATTGCCGTAGCGAAAGTCCGCGTCGCGCACCGTGATGTGGCCTTTGACCTGAGGCGGCAAAGCTACAGGGTTGAGTGGCTCAGGAACACTCGAGACGTGGTCGAGAATGTCAAAAATGCGCTTGGCCCCGGCAGCGGCTTTTTGGGTGTTCGAAACGATCCGGCTCATGCCATCGAGGCGTCCGTAAAAGCGCCCGATGTAGGCCAAAAATGCGGTCAGCACACCGACGGTGATCTGGTCGTCTGACACCAACCAGATGCCAAAGCCCCAGACCACCAGCAAGCCGATTTCGGTCATCAGCGTCACCGTGGGTGTGAACAGCGACCAGACGCGGTTGAGACGGTCATTGACCAGCAGATTGTGCGCGTTGGCATCCTTGAAGCGTTGGGCCTCGCGGTCTTCTTGGGCAAAGGCTTTGACCACCCGGATGCCGGGAATGGTGTCAGTGAGCACGTTGGTCACCTCGGCCCAAACGCGGTCGATTTTTTCAAAGCCGGTGCGGAGTCTTTCGCGCACCACATGGATCAACCAGCCAATAAAAGGCAGTGGCAACAAGGTCACCAACGCCAAAGTCGGGTTGATGTAAAACAAGATGACGGCCGTCATCAAAATCATCAGCACGTCGGTGGCAAAGTCCAGCAAGTGCAACGACAGGAAGACGTTGATGCGGTCGGTTTCGCTGCCGATGCGGGCGATCAAATCACCGGTGCGTCGACCGCCAAAATACTCCAGCGACAGTTTGAGCAAATGCTCGTAGGTGGTGGTGCGCAGGTCGGATCCGATGCGCTCGGAGACCAGTGCCAGGATGTAGGTTTTGGCCCAACCCAGGCCCCAGGCCAGCAAACCCGAAGCGAACAATCCCAGCAGGTACAGTGACACCAAACCCGGATCGATGTCGGCGCCGTTTTGGTAAGGAATCAGCACCTCGTCCATCAGCGGCATGGTCAGGTAAGGCGGCACCAAGGTGGCCGCGGTCGAGGCCAGCGTCAACAAAAATCCCACCAGCAAAGAACGCTTGTAAGGCCGGGCAAAGCGCCAAATTTTGAGCAGGCTCCAGGTCGATGGTGGGTTCAGGTCTTCACGGCTGCAAGCGGGGCACTCTTCATCGCCTTCGGACATGCTCGCTTGGCACACCGGGCACACCAGCAAATGGGCCGACTGCATCGGTCTGCCTTGCAGGTCGGCGGGCACACCGCTCAGATTTTGGGAGCCCTGGCTTTGTTGCGCCTCGAACTGCGTCACCCAGCGAAACACTGCCTCTTGCAGCCCCAATGTGAATCGCCAAACGGCCAAGCGGCCTTGCGCATCACTGAGCTCGAGTTGCCCAACCCCGGCATGGTCCGTTAGGCGCAATTGTTGGCCTTCTGCCAAAGGCCAGCTTTGCCATATTTTTTCACTCAAACTCAAGGTGAGGATACGCCGATCGGTCAAAATCAAGGCGATTTTTTCGAACTTCAGTGCCCCATTGAGGTCAACCAAAACCCAAGCTGATGCGTTTTCATCGGGTTCCAGCCTTAACTGCACTTCTGCTTGCCACTCGTCCGGCACCACCGAACGCCAAGATGCAGAAGAAAGTACTGAAGACATGAAGGCTGAACCCTAAAAATCCGTGGCGCCTTGATGGCGCAACGAAAAAAACAAACATCGACCCGGTTGAAACCGCCTGCACAAGTCATGCACCTGTTGAACCTTGAGCTTGCAGCCCACAGGCTGTCCACCCCCGCGATCGAGCGTCGATTCTATCGCTGCACCTTCCAAGCATGAGCGCACACCCCACACCCCACCAGATCCAGTTCCTGCGCATGACCCATCTGCGCGGGCCCAACATTTGGACTTACCGCCCCGTCATCGAGGCCCTGATCGACATCGGTGATCTGGAAGACTGCCCCTCCAACACCCTGCCCGGCTTTGCACAACGCTTGTCGGACTGGCTGCCCGGCCTGGTCGAGCACCGCTGCAGCGTGGGCGAGCGCGGCGGCTTCCTGAAGCGTTTGGAAGAAGGCACCTGGCCCGGCCACATCCTGGAGCATGTGGCTCTGGAACTGCAAACCCGCGCTGGCATGCAAACCGGTTTTGGCAAAGCCCGTGAAGCCGGGCCCCGAGGGGTTTACAAAGTCGTGATCCGCACTCGCCATGAAGCCGTGAGCCGTCAAGCCTTGCTCAATGCGCGTGATTTGGTTTTGGCCGCCATCGCAGACCAGCCCTTTGATGTCGCCAGTCACATCGCCCAGCTGACCCACATGGTGGACAGTCTGTGCATCGGCCCCAGCACGGCCAGCATCGTGGATGCAGCCGCAGATCGGGGCATTCCGAGCATTCGGCTGAACGAGGGCAACCTGGTGCAGCTTGGCTATGGCCAGCGCCAGCGCCGGATCTGGACCGCCGAGACCGAGCGCACCAGCGCCATCGCCGAAGGCATCTCCAAAGACAAGGACCTGACCAAACAGCTGCTGGGCATGTGCGGCGTGCCTGTGCCCGAGGGACAAATCGTCGATAGCCCACAAGCCGCTTGGGAAGCAGCCCAAGACATCGGCCTGCCGGTCTGCGTCAAGCCCACCGATGGCAACCATGCACGGGGTGTGTCGCTGGAATTGTCGCGTCAGGAGGACATCGAGGCGGCCTACGATATCGCCTTGGCTGAAGGCAGCGAAGTCATCGTCGAGCGTTTCATCCTGGGCGAAGAACACCGCCTGCTGGTGGTGGGTGACCAAGTGGTGGCCGCCAACAAAGGCGAGACTGCCTGCGTGGAGGGAGATGGCGTGCACACGGTGCAGGAGCTGATCGAGCTGCAAATCAACTCCGACCCCCGCCGCGGCGAAGAAGAAGATTTTCCGTTGGACACCATTCGCCTGGACGAGCACACCACCTCGGTTCTGGAGCTCAAGCGCCAAGGGCTGGGCGCCGACAGCGTGCCCGAGGCGGGCCGCAACGTGCTGATCATGCGCACCGGTAACATGTCGATGGACGTGACTGACCTGGTACATCCCGAAGTGGCGGCGCAAGCGGTATTGGCCGCCAGTGTGGTCGGCTTGGACATTGCCGGGGTCGACCTGGTGGCGCAAGACATTGCCAAGCCGCTGGGACCACAAGGCGGCGCGGTGGTCGAGGTAAATGCCGGTCCGGGGCTGCTGATGCACCTCAAACCGGCCACAGGTCAGCCACAGCCGGTGGGCCAAGCGATTGCCAACCACCTGTTCAAGCCCGAGGACAACGGGCGCATTCCAGTGGTGGGCCTGATGGGCGATGGCGACACAACCAGACCTGCGCAATTGCTGGCCTGGTTGCTGCACCTCAAGGGCTTGCACACCGGACTGTCCTGTGCCAAAGGCTTGTTCTTGAATCAACGCCAGCTGCCCACTCAGGACGGTATGGATTGGGCGCAGGCGCAGCGTTTGCTGATCAACCGCGGCGTGCAAGCGGCCGTGTTCGAGAGCGATGCCCGCCATCTGCTGGCCCAAGGCCTTCCGTATGACCGCTGCCACATTGGCATCGTGACCCGCATGCCCCGCGCCAACGGCTTGGATGACCTCTACCCGGGTGGTGATGAAAAAATGCCGAGCTACATCCGCACCCAAATCGATGTGGTGCTGCCCGAGGGCACAGCCATGCTGAACGCTGACGAGCCCGAAGTCGCCGAACTGGCCGATTACTGCGACGGGAGTGTGTTGTTGTACGCAGACGATGAACACAACGCCCGCCTGCAAGCACACCGCAGCGCAGGTCACCGCGTGGGTTTTTGGCGCGAAGGCCAGCTGGTGCTGGCCCAGGGCGGCAAAGAGCACTTGGTCCTGTCAAGCCAACGCCCAGCCATCGCCAAGCATCTGAAATCGGGCAACCTGAACACCCACGACATGCTGGTGGCGGCCTGCGCCGCCTGGGCCCTGGACATTGGCACCGACCTGATCCGGGCCGGTATCAAAAGTTACGGCAGCTTGGCCACGGCCTGAAGCAGGCCCCATCGCCTCCCCTCCGCCTTCTTGGAAAACACTTTCATGCAAGTCTCTCGCATTCGCGCTTTGCGGGGCCCCAATCTGTGGAGCCGTCACACCGCCATTGAGGCCATTGTCAGCTGCAGCCCCGATGACTTCGGCCTGTCGGCGCAGCACCCGGTTGAGCAGCAACTGCGGCGCATCTTCCCCGAGGTCGGGCCCTTTGACGGACAACGCCCGGGCGAAGCAGCCACACTGGCCCACGCCCTCGAAAAGGTGACCCTGAGCCTTCAATCGCATGCCGGCTGCCCGGTCTCCTTCAGCCGCACCACACCCACCGAGGAAGCCGGCGTGTTCCAAGTGGTGGTGCAGTACACCGAAGAGGCCGTGGGCCGTCTGGCGCTGGACCTGGCCGAACAACTCTGCCAAGCCGCCAAGGCAGGCGGCAGCTTTGAGTTGGATGCGGCTGTTGCACAGCTGCATGAGCTTGACGAAGATGTGCGGTTGGGGCCCTCCACCGGGGCCATTGTGGATGCGGCTCTTTCGCGCGGTATTCCGATTCGACGCCTCACCGATGGCAGTTTGGTTCAGTTTGGCTGGGGCGCACAACAGCGGCGCATTCAGGCTGCTGAAACAGACACCACCAGCGCCATTGCCGAATCCATCGCACAAGACAAAGACCTGACCAAAAGCCTCTTGCATGCCGCTGGCGTGCCCGTGCCCATGGGCCGCCCCGCCAAAAGCCTGGACGAAGCCTGGGCCATTGCCCAAGAGATCGGCTTGCCGGTGGTCGTCAAACCACAGGACGGTAACCAAGGCAAAGGGGTCTCGGTCAACATCACCGCTCGACAAGCTTTTGACCATGCCTACGCCACCGCTGAGCGCTATGGCACTGTTTTGGTCGAGAAGTTTTTGCCGGGTCACGATTACCGCCTGCTGGTGGTGGGCGACAAACTGGTGGCCGCCGCACGCCGCGAGCCGCCGTTGGTGGTGGGCGACGGCAAGCACACGGTGCGCCAACTGGTCGACCAGGTCAACGCCGACCCACGCCGGGGTGAAGGCCATGCCACCTCGCTGACGAAAATTCGTTTTGACGACATCGCCATCGCCCGCCTGCATGCACAAGATCTGGAGCCCGAGTCGGTCCCTGCCAAGGGCCGCCGCGTGATCCTGCGCAACAACGCCAACCTGTCCACCGGCGGCACCGCCACCGACGTGACCGACGAAGTCCACCCTGAAGTCGCGGCCCGCGTGATCGCAGCAGCGCAAATGGTGGGCGTGGACATCTGCGGCGTGGACGTGGTCTGCGAATCGCTCTCGCGACCACTCGAAGATCAAAACGGCGGCATTGTCGAACTCAACGCCGCTCCCGGGCTGCGCATGCACATCAGTCCCTCCTTTGGCAAAGGCCGGGACGTGGGCAACGCGGTCATTGACCATATGTTCCCGGATAGCGGCAACGGCCGTATTCCGGTGATTGCAGTGACCGGCACCAACGGCAAAACCACCACTGTGCGCTTGACCGCCCACCTGCTCAAGGAGCAGGGTCTGCGCGTGGGCATGACCAACACCGATGGCGTGTATGTCAATGGCCGCCAGACCGACTCGGGCGACTGCAGCGGCCCGCGCAGCGCCCGCAATGTGCTGATGCACCCCGATGTGGACGCCGCCGTGTTCGAGACCGCCCGGGGGGGACTGCTGCGTGAAGGCCTGGCCTTTGACCGCTGCCAGGTGGCCGTGGTGACCAACCTGGGCGCAGGCGACCACTTAGGCCTGAATTACATCACCACCTTGGAAGACTTGACGGTGCTCAAGCGGGTGATCGTACTCAATGTGGCGCCCTCAGGCATGGCCGTGCTCAATGCCAACGACCCGGCCGTGGTGGCCATGGCCCGGCACTGCCCGGGTGATGTGACGTTTTTTGCGCTCGATGCCAACCACCCTGTGCTGGCCACCCACCGCGCCCAAGGCAAACGCGTGGTCTATGTGGAAGGCGGAGCCATCGTGGCTCAAAAGGGCAAACAGGCATTTCGCATCCCGCTCAACCAAGTGCCGCTCACGCGCCAAGGCCAAATTGGTTTCCAGACCGAAAACGTGCTCGCCGCCGTGGGTGCGGCCTGGGCTGTGGATGTGCATTGGGACGCCATCGCCCAAGGCCTGGCCACTTTCATCAGCGACATCCAGGGCGTGCCGGGACGCTTCAACCTGTTTGACTACCAGGGTGCGACCCTGATTGCCGACTACGGCCACAACCCCGACGCGATCGCGGCCTTGGTGCAGGCGGTGGACAACATGCCCGCGAACAAACGTGTGGTGGTCATCAGCGGTGCGGGCGATCGGCGCGATCAGGACATCCGTGACCAGACGCAAATTCTGGGCAAGGCTTTTGACGAAGTGCTGCTGTACCAGGACGCCTGCCAACGCGGACGGGAAGACGGGGAGGTGATCGGTTTGCTGCGCGAAGGCCTGCAAGGCGCCTTGCGCACCACCCATGTGCAAGATGTCCAGGGAGAATTCAACGCCATCGACACCGCCCTGTCGCGCCTGTCACCGGGCGATCTGTGCCTGATCTTGATTGACCAAGTGGAAGAGTCTTTGGCCTACATCTCCGAAAAAGTCAAAGCTGGCCAAAGTGTCTGAAAGCCCCCAGTTCATGGCCTGATGACAAAAGCCATGTTCAGGCCCACACTGGCCATGAATGCGGTCACCCACCCCAGCCATCGCATCACGCTGGGGGGTGGCCGCTCCACCAAGCGGTGTAACCAGTCGCCCCCGAGGATCGACAGCAGCACGGCAACCAGCATGCCTGTCGCATTGGCCCACAGCACACCAGGCCAGTGCGCCGTGACGAAGGCATTGACGGCCAGGCACACGCCAAAGTGGATGAGGAACACCGAATAGGACACCCCTGACAGCCATTGCAAGGCAGCCTGCCAGCGTGAACGCCCGGCAAGTTCACCCGCAAACCAGGACTCAGGCACCAGCACCAAGAGCGCGGCCACACCCCCAGCCACCGCGATGCGTGGGCGCGGCTCCAGCCACCAGGCCACGCACCCCACCAGCAGCAGCAGCAAGGCGCCTGGCCCCCAAAGCCGCGAATGTGCATGACCCTTGGCCCAATGGGCTTGCCGTCGAGCCTCCCAAGCCAACAGGCCCAAACCATAACTGCCCCAGAAATACACGCCCAGATCGTCCAGGTCGGCATCCCGGTTCCACCACCACAAAGACGCACACACCAGCCCCAACCAAAGCACCCAGCGCCGAGGGTCCCATGCCTTGGCGTCCCGCCTTTGATCGCTTGTATGCCCCATCGCTCCAAGGCAGCGCCATGACTTCAGCAGCACGAGGCAACCCAAGGCCATCGCATACAGTTGCAAATCGATCGCCACATACCATATGCCCGCCGACAAGGCCTCCAGATCGAGCAGATGCTGTAGCAGCAACACATGCGCCAGCGCCTGTCCCCAGTCGGGTGGGGCTGAGAGACTGGTGTGCTCAAAGCCGGGCCGCAGCCATTCGGTGACCAGCACGGTGAAACTGAGCGCGGCCAGCAAGGGTATGGCCAAGCGCAAATAACGCCGCCAAATCAGTTGGAGGGCCTCGGTCAGCGCCAGCGACTTGTATCGGGCCATGCTGCCCGCCGTGAGAAAACCCGCACACACCAAAAAGAATTGCACAGCCAAACGGCCATGGTCATAGAGCCAATTCACCACACCAGGCCAGGCAACTGCCACCACATCCGACATGGGCCCGTAAAACGCCAAATGGTGCAACACGATCAACAAGCAGCCTGCGGCCTTGAGCAGGTCGATCAAAAAAGAACGCCCCGAAGGGCGTTGCACGGTGTGGGACAAAGCCGACTCAGGCAGTGGCCATCACAGGGCCAGGCGGGCGCGGGCCACTTGGTACTGGGCCTTGAACTGGGCCACCAGATCGGCCGTGCTTTGCACCGACTGGATCGCGCCAATGCCCTGGCCGCAGCCCCAGATGTCTTTCCAGGCTTTTTTGGCGTCACCACCAAAATTCATCTTGCTGGGGTCGGACTCGGGCAGATTCTCGGGGTCCAGACCAGCATTGCGGATTGACGGGGCCAGGTAGTTGCCGTGCACACCCGTGAAAAGGTTGCTGTAGACGATGTCGTCGGAGTTGCTGTCCACGATGGCTTGTTTGTAATCCTCGGCCGCACGCGCTTCGTGCGTGGCAATGAAAGCCGAGCCGATGTAGGCGAAATCCGCACCCATGGCTTGGGCCGCCAAAATCGCATCACCCGTGGCGATCGAGCCGGACAAGGCCACTGGGCCGTCGAACCATTGGCGAATCTCCTGGATCAGGGCGAACGGGCTTTTGACGCCCGCGTGGCCACCGGCACCCGCGGCCACAGCGATCAGGCCGTCCGCGCCCTTTTCAATCGCCTTGTGCGCGTGCTTGTTGTTGATGATGTCGTGCAGCACCACACCGCCGTAGCTGTGGGCGGCGGCATTGATCTCTTCGCGCGCACCCAGCGAGGTGATGATGATCGGCACCTTGTACTTCACGCACATGGCCATGTCGTGCTCCAGCCGGTCGTTGCTCTTGTGCACGATCTGGTTGATGGCATAGGGCGCTGCTGGTTTGTCAGGGTTGGCCTTGTTGTAGGCAGCCAGGGTTTCCGAGATTTCGATCAACCACTCTTCGAGTTGCGCGGCAGGGCGGGCGTTCAAAGCGGGCATGGAGCCCACGATACCCGCCTTGCACTGCTCAATCACCAGCTTGGGGTTGCTGATGATGAACAGGGGCGAGGCGATGGCAGGAAATGGCAGATTGGCCAGCACGGGGGGCAGATTGGACATGTTGTCTCCAAAAAAAATAGTTGTTTGAATCGGTATCAGAAAGCGTCGAGCGCCATTTCGGTCACGCTGCCTGCACCTTCGACGATGCTGTCGCGGATGCCGGGGGCTTTGGACAGAATGTGGTCGGCATAGAAACGCGCGGTGGTGACCTTGGCGGCCATGAAGGCCGCGTCCTGCGCTTGTGCCTCGGGCGTGAGGGCCACCAACAAGGCGCGGCCCATTTGCCAGCCCGCCATCAGATTGCCCGCCAGCATGAGGTAAGGCACGCTGCCTGCAAACACGTCGTTGGGGTGGGCCTTGGTGTTGCCCGCCACAAACTCGACCACGTCCACAAAGGCTTCGCGGGCGGCTTGGAGGCGACGGGCCACGGCCTGCGCGTCAGCGTTGCCAGAAGCCGCCAATTCGCTTTCGGTTTGCGCCACCTGACCAGCCAGCGCCTTGGCGGTTTGGCCACCGTCGCGGGCGGTCTTGCGGCCCACCAGGTCGTTGGCCTGGATGGCGGTCGTGCCTTCATAAATCGTCAAAATTTTGGCGTCGCGGTAGTACTGCGCCGCACCCGTTTCCTCGATGAAACCCATGCCGCCATGCACCTGCACGCCCAAGCTGGTGACTTCCAGGCTCATCTCGGTGCTGTAGCCCTTGACCAGCGGCACCATGAATTCATAAAACGCCAAGTTTTGCTTGCGCACCTCGGCATCGGGGTGGTGGTGCGAGGCGTCGTAGGCCGCAGCGGCCGTGGCGGCCATGGCGCGGCAGCCTTCGGTGTAAGCCCGCATGGTCATCAGCATGCGGCGCACATCAGGGTGGTGAATGATGGGACCCGCTGCAGGCAAGCTGCCATCGACCGGACGGCTTTGCACGCGGTCGCGGGCGTACTGCACGGCACGCTGGTAAGAGCGCTCGGCAATCGCGATGCCCTGCACACCCACTGCATAGCGGGCGGCGTTCATCATGATGAACATGTATTCGAGGCCGCGGTTTTCCTGGCCCACCAAATAACCCACACCGCCGCCGTGGTCGCCAAACTGCAGCACAGCCGTGGGGCTGGCCTTGATGCCCATCTTGTGCTCGATGCTCACGCAGTGCACATCATTGCGCTCACCCAGCGAGCCATCCGCCTTGACCATGACTTTGGGGACGACAAACAGGCTGATGCCTTTGACGCCCTCGGGTGCGCCCACCACACGGGCCAGAACCAAGTGCACGATGTTCTCGGCCATGTCGTGCTCACCGTAGGTGATGTAGATCTTGGTGCCGAAAATTTTGTAAGTGCCATCGGGCTGGGGCTCGGCGCGGGTACGCACAGCGGCCAGGTCCGAGCCCGCTTGTGGCTCGGTCAGGTTCATGGTGCCAGTCCACTGGCCGGAGATCAGCTTTTCCAGGTAGGTGGCTTTGAGTTCATCGGAACCGGCTGTCAGCAAAGCTTCGATTGCGCCATCGGTGAGCAAGGGGCACAGCGCAAAAGCCATGTTGGCCGAGTTGAGCATTTCGCCGCAAGCTGCGCCAATGGTTTTGGGCAGGCCTTGACCGCCAAAGTCTGCTGGATGCTGCAGGCCTTGCCAGCCGCCTTCGGCATATTGCTGGTAAGCCTCTTTGAAGCCGGGCGTGGTGGTCACGCCGCTGCCATTGTGGAAGGACGGGTTTTTGTCGCCTTCCCAGTTCAGAGGCGAGATCACATCTTGGTTGAGCTTGGCGCATTCCTCGAGCACCGCTTGTGCTGTTTCCAAACCCGCATCTTCAAAGCCGGGAATCTGCGCAATCTGGTCAATGCGGGCCAAATGCTCGATGTTGAAAAGCATGTCCTTGAGGGGGGCGATGTAGCTCATGGTTTATCTCTGTTCGTTGAAAAAAGATTGAAGCCGCCAATCTGGCGGCGAGTGTTCGTGCGCCCCATGGGAAAGGGCCTGGTGCGGGGCTCGATTCGCCACTCAGGCAGAGGCCTGCGACGGGGCTCAGAGGCGCTTCGCTTTGCCACATCGCCCCGCCGCAGGTCTCTGCCTGAGCGGCTGCATTGCGGCTGACTGGGCCGGTTTTGGCTTTCATGGACAACAGCAAAACCCAACACGACTTGGCTTGTCTTTTGAGGCAGCATGAAAACGGCACGAAACGCAGTGCGCCGGGTTCGGTGGCCGGGGCTGGCGATATGGCAAAGCGAAGCGCCTCTGAGCCATCCCCGGCCGCCGAACCCGGCGCACGGAAAAAAACATGGACCCTGTTGCAGCATGTCAACGCTCCAGGGCCCATCAAATGATCAAAGTGCCTGTGTCAACTCAGGCACAGCCGAAAACAAATCGGCTTCGAGGCCAAAGTCGGCCACGCTGAAGATTGGCGCTTCAGGGTCCTTGTTGATCGCCACGATCACTTTGGAATCTTTCATGCCCGCCAAGTGCTGGATCGCACCCGAGATGCCGCAAGCGACATACAGCTGAGGTGCCACGATCTTGCCGGTCTGGCCCACTTGCAGGTCGTTGGCGGCATAACCGGCGTCCACTGCTGCGCGGCTGGCACCAATCGCTGCGCCCAGTTTGTCGGCCAGCGGGGTCATGACTTCAGCAAACTTTTCTGAGCTGCCCAAAGCGCGTCCACCAGACACAATGATCTTGGCGGCTGTCAGTTCAGGGCGGTCGTTCTTGGCAATTTCGCTGCCCTTGAAGCTGCTCTTGCCGCTGTCGGCTTGCGCAGCGGCGATTTCCACAGCGGCGCTGCCACCGGTGGCGGCTGCCGCATCAAAACCGGTGGTGCGCACGGTGATGACTTTGGTGCCGTCTGTGCTTTGCACCGTGGCCATGGCGTTGCCCGCATAGATGGGGCGCTCGAAGGTGTCGGACGAGATGACTTGTGTCACATCGCTGATTTGACCCACATCCAGCTTGGCTGCCACGCGGGGGGCCACGTTCTTGCCTGCGGCGGTTGCGGGGAACAGGATGTGGCTGTAGTGGGCGGCGATGGCCAACACTTGCGCAGCGAAGTTTTCGGCCAGGCCATGGGCCAGGGCTTCGCTGTCGGCGTGGATCACTTTGGTCACACCTGCGATTTGGGCGGCGGCTTGCGCAGCAGAGGCGGCGTTGTGGCCCGCCACCAGCACATGCACATCACCACCACAAGCGGCTGCGGCCGTGACGGTGTTCAGGGTCGCGCCTTTGATCGAGGCGTTGTCGTGTTCGGCAATCACGAGAGAAGTCATGGTGTTCCTTGTTATTAATCAGGGGGGAAAGACATCGAAATGGCTGTCATTGCGAGCGCAGCGCGGCAATCCAGTGCTGGACTGCCACGTCACTTCGTTCCTCGCAGTGACGGCGCATTTCGTTAAATGACTTTGGCGACGTTTTTGAGCTTGTCCACCAGCGTGGCCACATCGGGCACCTTGATGCCGGCGCTGCGCTTGGCAGGCTCGGACACTTTCAGGGTCTTGATGCGGGGGGCCACATCCACACCCAAGTCCTCTGGCTTGTAGGTGTCGAGCTGCTTTTTCTTGGCTTTCATGATGTTGGGCAAAGTCACGTAACGCGGCTCGTTCAGGCGCAAATCGGTGGTCACTACCGCTGGCAGGCTGACGCTCAGCACCTCCAGGCCACCATCGATCTCGCGGGTGACGTGAGCCTTGCCGTCCACGATTTCGACCCTTGAAGCAAACGTGGCTTGGGGCAAATCGGCCAAGGCCGCCAGCATCTGGCCGGTCTGGTTGCAGTCGTCGTCAATGGCTTGTTTGCCCAAGATGATCAGACCCGGTTGCTCTTTGTCCAACAAAGCTTTGAGCAGTTTGGCCACGGCCAAAGGCTGCAGGTCCAAGTCAGCGGGGGTCTCGACCAAAATGCCGCGGTCGGCACCGATGGCCATCGCGGTGCGCAGGGTTTCCTGGCACTGGGCCACACCACAGGAGATAGCGATGACTTCGGTGGCCAAACCTTTTTCTTTCAGGCGCACGGCTTCTTCGACGGCGATCTCGTCAAAGGGGTTCATGCTCATCTTGACGTTGGCGATGTCCACGCCCGAACCATCGGACTTGACACGGACCTTGACGTTGTAGTCGACCACCCGCTTGACGGGAACGAGAATTTTCATGAAAGCTTCTCCATTGATATCAAAACCCAAGCCTCTGGAAACGTCTTGATGTCGTTGACGTTACGTAAACGTCAATTGTGCATCAAAACTGTCAAATAGGCACTGAACACTTCTTAAAAAAGCACGATCGTTCGAATTTTAGACCGGTTTTATGAAAGTGATAGTCAACATTTGACAATCCTACCCCCGGGAATTCACCGACCAATCGGTAGGCGAATCAGGGTTAACATCAATTTTCTTGTTAATCGTTCAATATTACGATTATGTTTTGTAACCAAATCAATGGAGCAATTGGATGAAAAAAACTTTGATTTCCGTGGCTGCAGCAGCCCTGGCCAGCTTCAGCGGCTTGGCTCAAGCACAGACTGTATTGACTGTTTCAAGCTGGGTTCCACCCACACACGGTTTGTCAGTGTCACAAAAAGAATGGTGTGACGACCTGGCCAGCAAAACTTCCAACCGTGTCCGCTGCAACATCTTGCCTCGCGCGGTTACCCCCGCTCCGGGAACCTTCGATGCGGTGAAGAATGGTTTGGTCGACGTTTCTTTCACGGTTCACGGATACACACCTGGCCGCTTTGTCTTGTCGCAAATGGCGGAATTTCCATTTTTGGGCGACCGTGCAGAACCCCTGTCCGTGGCCTTCAACCGCATTGCCAACAAATACCCAGAGTTTGCCGCTGAACACCAAGGCGTGAAAGTACTTGGTTATTTCACCCATGGCCCTGGCATTGTCTTCAACACCAAGAAACCCATCACACGCGTAGAGGACCTCTCTGGTCTGAAATTCCGTGTGGGCGGCGGCATGGTCAACGAGATCTCCAAAACTCTTGACATGAATGTGACCCTCAAGCCCGCACCGGAATCTTATGAACTGTTGTCCAGCGGCGTCATGGATGGCACCTTGTTTCCCGCCGAGTCCACTGACTCCTTCAAGATCGACAAGATCATCAAGCACGCGACTCAGTTTCCTGGCGGCCTTTACAACACCAGCTTCGTCTTCATGATGAACCCAGCCAAGTACAACAGTCTCTCGGCTGCTGACAAAAAAGTGGTGGATGAGCTGTCCGGTGAAGCCGTTGCCCGCCGCTTTGGCAAAGCATGGGACCGCGTAGACGCACAAGCGCTGACCAACATGCAGAAAAACGGCGTTAAAGTCATCAAGGCTGACAACACCTTCGTCAGCGGCGTGACCATCCGTGTGAGCAAACTCGAGCGTGATTGGGCGCAAGCGGCCAAAGCCAAAGGCCTGAAAGACCCTTCGGGAGCTTTGTCTGAATTCCGCGCTGAAATTGCCAAGCTGCAAAAGTAAATGTGATCTGCCGCACCCCGGGCGAAACACTCGGGGTGTTTAGAACACCAGCGGTATTTGCCCATCAGCAAATACCGTTTTTTTTATGGGTGACAAGTTGAAAAAAATTCTAGAAATCTTTTGTGGAACCCTGTCAGGCTTGGCCTTGTTCGCCATCATGGTGCTGACTTTCCTGGATGTCTCGGGTCGCAAAATGTTGTCAAACTCCATCACTGGCTCTTTGGAGTTGACCGAACTGTTGATGGTAGTCGTCATTTTTGGGGCACTGCCCTTGGTGTCTCTCAAAAGCGAACATGTCGTTTTTGACTCTTTAGACGTGGTGCTGCCGCAACTGGTCAAGAAAATTCAACAAGCCCTGATACACCTGATTTGTGCCGCACTGCTTTTTGGATTGACTTACCTGATGTGGCAAACAGGGGGGGAATTCGCAGTGACGGGAGAGACGACGGCCCAACTGAAAATCCCCAAATCGCCTTTCATACAGGGCATGGGGGTTTTGTGTGCAATCACAGGTCTGGTCCATCTGGTCAAGGCATTCAAGCGCAGCACTGATACGCATGCCGAAGGGAGAACGCTGTGACCGAAGCCTTGCTGGGATTTTTGGCCATTTTTGTACTGGCGCTGGTTCGTATGCCCTTGGCTTTCTCCATGGGCCTGGTGGGCATTGTGGGCATTGGCCTGACACGGGGCTGGTTGCCAGCACTGGCCAGCACGGCTCAGGTGGTGCATGAGACTGGATTTGCTTACACCTTGTCGGTGATTCCTCTGTTTATTTTGATGGGGAATTTTGTGGCTCGGGCAGGTCTGGCGCATGAACTGTTCCACGCGGCCTACACCTTCATCGGGCACCGCAAAGGAGGCTTGGCACACGCCACCATTGCCGCATGCGCAGGTTTCGGTGCCATTTGTGGTTCATCGATTGCTACGGCGGCTACGATGAGCAAAGTGGCATACCCCTCAATGAAAAAATTGGGTTACAGCGATGCCATGTCAACGGGCGTGATCGCAGCGGGTGGCACTTTGGGCATCATGATTCCGCCCTCCACCATTTTGGTGATCTACGGCATCATCACTGAAACCCACATTGGCAAACTCTTTGCCGCAGGCGTTTTACCCGGCATTTTGACTGCTTGTTTGATGATGCTGGCCGTCGTCTTGATGACTTGGCATGATCCTGAGCATGCCCCCGCTGGCGAGAAATTCAGCTGGCGTGAACGTCTCAAAGCCGTTCGCGGCATCTGGGGTGTGCTGCTGTTGGTGGTGCTGGTTCTGGGTGGCATCTACGGAGGCTTTTTCACTGCCACCGAGGGCGCAGGCATGGGGGCTACAGGTGCCTTTCTTTTCGCTTTGGCACGAAAAGCATTGACATGGAAAGTTCTGGCCCAAGTTCTGGTTGAATCGGCCCGCACGACAGCCATGTTGTTTACGCTTTTGATTGCAGCCACCATTTTCGCCAACTTCGTCAACTACACCAGCTTGCCGTTTGAGCTCAAAGATTGGATCACGGGACTGGGTCTCTCGCCCATCATGATCGTTGCCGCGATGATGTTGATTTATGTGCTGTTGGGCACGGTCATGGAAGAGTTGACCATGGTCTTGCTGACCATTCCTTTGTTTTTCCCAATTGTGGTGCAACTGGGATTTGACCCAGTCTGGTTTGGCGTGCTGATCGTCATGGTGATTCAGATCGGACTGATCTCGCCGCCTGTGGGAATGAACTTATTTGTGCTCAACACTTTGCTGCCCCATGTGGGACTGGGCGCCATCTTTCGGGGCGTCTGGCCCTTGGTGTTGGTGTTGGTCATCACCCTTGGCATTTTGTTGGCCTTTCCGGCCATCAGTCTTTGGCTTCCATCGATGATGGATTGACCATGTGCATCACACGCTGCGGGTACGGGATCTCGATCTTGTGCTCGCGCAGCGCGGCCAAGATCAGCATGTTGATGGTCGAGCGCAGCGCCAGTTGACCGTTTTCCGGATCGGCAATCCAGTAACTCACGGTGAACTCCAGACCGTCCGCGCCAAACTGGCTCAAAAAGGCATTGGGAGCGGGGTCTTTGAGCACCCGCTCTTGGCTCTCACAAGCCTGGGTCAACAGGCGCCGCACCAGTTCCACATCGCTGTCATAAGCCACCGAAACAAGGGTGGTCTGGGACAGCTTGGGGTCCATCAAGGTGAAGTTTTCCACCCGGTTGATGATCAAAAACTCATTGGGCACGATGGACTCGCGGCCATTCAGGGCACGGATCACGGTGTAACGCGCCTTGATGTCGACAATGCGCCCTTCAAAACCGTCCACCAACACCATGTCACCGATGCGCATGCTGCGTTCGGCCAAGATCACAAAACCACTGACGTAGTTGGAAGCCAGCTTTTGCAAGCCAAAGCCAATGCCCACGCCCACCGCACCACCCAGTACAGACAATGCCGTCAGGTCAATGCCCACCGAAGACAGCGCCATCAGCAAGCCCACAAACATGAGTAAAGCCCGCACCGTATTGCTGATGACCTTGCGCAGCGACAAGTCGCTGCCTGTGGCTGACTTGAGCAAACGCGCCTCGATGGCCGCCGACACCCACAGCGCCACAATCAGCACCGCACCGGCCGTGAGCGCCCCCTCGATCAAGGTGCGCACCGACAGCACGCTGCCGCCGATTTTCCAGCTGATCTGGTCCAACTCATTGAGCACCAAGGGCAATATGCCCGTGACCCACAATACCACCGCACCCCAGGCCAACCAGGAAATCGTGCGCTCCAGCACCCGCACAAAGGGCGCATTGGAAAACGCCACCTGCAGCACCTTCACGCCCAAGCGGATCACCGCCAGCGAAATGCAAACAGGCAACAAAACCACAAACAAGGGCGCGGGTTGCTGCTGGGTCAGTAAGGTGCGGGCCACAAAAGTCAGCCCCAAAAGCAGCACCGGAAATAGCACCCCATCCACCAGTTGGCGACCCAGCAAAATGGCCAAATCCTGACCACTGAACACTCGTTGCACAACCCAGGTCATCAGCCAAGCCAACACCAAACAAGCGGCAAAGGCACCCAAGGCCATCAAAGACTCGGGCCGCGCCAAAGCGAGCAACAAACCCATCGGATCAACCACCGCCATATTGCTCATGCCCGCCATGAGGGTGTCCTTTTATCGATGAAAGCCTGCACGCCCTCTTGTGCCACCTCGTGCACCATGTTGCAGGCCATGGTTTGACCTGCCAGCTGGTAAGCCGCTTCGATGCCCATTTCGCGCTGTTGGTAAAACAAAGCCTTGCCCACCCGCACCGCCTCACGCGGTTTGGCCAGGATGGCACTGACCAAATCATCGACCTGCACATCCACTTCGGCCGCCGCGCACACGCGGTTGACCAGCCCGCGGCTTTGGGCCTCGGCCGCTGAAATGAAGCCCCCCGTCAGCAGCATCTCCATGGCCTGCTTGGCGTGCATATTGCGCACCAGCGGCACACTGGGCGTGGCACAAAACAAACCCACATCGATGCCGTTCACACCAAAGGTGGCGCTGTCGACCGACACCGCCAAATCGCACTGTGCCACCAATTGGCAACCCGCCGCCGTAGCCAAGCCCTGCACCCGGGCGATCACAGGCACAGGCAGCTTTTGAATCGTCATCATCATGCGGCTGCAATGGGCAAAAAGCTGCTGGTAATAAGCCAGCTCGGGCCGGGCCCGCATTTCCTTGAGGTTATGCCCAGCGCAAAAGGCCTTGCCCGCCGCGCCCAGCACCAGCACACGGGCCTGCTCGTCTTGCGCAATCGCGTTCAAGGCTTCTTGCAGTGCAGTCAGCATCGCCTCGCTCAAGGAGTTGAAGCTGGCGGGGCTGTTGAGCGTCAAGCGGTGCACACCACGCGCATCGCGCTCGTGCAGCAGCAGATCGGGGGTGTTGGGGGTGTTTGAATCGGTCATGGCATCGATTGTGCCAAACCCTCACCAGCAGAGGTTTTAAACGTCGGCCAGCACGCGCAAGTGCGCTTCCACACTGCGCCCCAGCGCACTCAGGTTGTAGCCACCTTCCAGGCAACTCACGATGCGCCCCTTGGCGTGGCGCAGCGCCACCTCTTTGATGCGCTGGGTGATCCAGGCGTAGTCCTGCTCCACCAGACCCATTTGGCCCATGTCGTCTTCGCGGTGGGCGTCAAAACCCGCGCTGATGAAAATCAGCTCTGGCTTGTGCGCCTCCAGGCGCGGCAACCACATCATGTCCACCAACTCGCGGATGTCCATGCCCCGGGTGTAGGCCGGCACCGGCAAATTGACCAAGTTGGCCGCAGTCGATGTGGAGCCGCCTTCCGGATAAAAAGGGTGCTGAAAAAAGCTCACCATCAAGATGCGCTCGTCGCCCGCCACGATGTCCTCGGTGCCATTGCCGTGGTGCACATCAAAGTCCACGATCGCTACCCGCTTGAGCCCATGGCGCTCCAGCGCGTACTTGGCAGCGATGGCCACGTTGTTGAAAAAACAAAAACCCATGGCCTTGTCGCGGCAAGCGTGGTGACCGGGCGGACGCACAGCACAAAAGGCATTTTCCAGTTCGCCCGCCAGCACGGCGTCGGTCGCATCGAGCGCAGCGCCTGCCGCGACCAATGCTGCGTCCCAGGTGTGGGCGTTGATCATGGTGTCCGGGTCCAAGCTGGTATGGGTGGGACCGCCCGCGGCCATGTCTTCGCGCAAGGCATCGCCCAAACCACGCAAGGCCGCCACATGCATGCGGCCATGGGCCAGTTCGATGTCGGCCAACGAAGCGGGGCTGGCCTCTCGCCTTTGCAGAGCCATATCCACCCCGCTGATCAGCAAGCGGTCTTCGATGGCCCCCAAGCGCTCTGGACACTCGGGATGACCCGCGCCCATCTCGTGCTTCCAACAAGAAGGATGGGTGAAATAACCTGTCGCGCCCATGAATGTGTCTTCCCGATGCATCACAACCAACGAGGCTGTTGTTTTTGAAGAATTGACCAAATTTTCAGGGTTCCAGCTTAGCACGGGCACCCGCGCCCGGCGTTTAAACTCATGGCAATGCATGTGATCAAAATCCATCCCAAGCCCAGCCTACGCAAACGCATAAAGGGCTTGGCCTCCATGGTTCTGGCGCTGGCTCTGAGCGCTCTGACCGCATGGGCCGCGGCCATCACACCCGTTCACGCTCAAACGGCCCCAGGCGCTGAGCCCCAACAGGCCAAGAGGGCAGCCAAACCCAAGGCACAACCTGCCCAAGCCGCCCAAGCCAAGAAGCCGCAGCACAAAAAAAAAGCGGCCCCTAAAAAACAGGCGCTCCGCCCTGCTCGCCAGGCCGCGGTGACGGGCATGCCACTGGCCAGCACCGCGCAAACCCAGGCCTGGGTGCAAGATGCCGCACAGCGCCTGCAACTGGACCCGATCTGGGTCCAAAACACCTTGGTACAGGCGCAGCGCCTGCCCTCGGTCGAGCGCCTCGTGCTGCCCCCCAGCAGCCCCACCGCCAAAAATTGGGCCGCCTACCGCGCCCGTTTCATTGAACCCATCCGAATCCAGGCGGGCCTGCGCTTTTGGCAAAACCACCGCAACGCTTTAGAGCGGGCCGAGCGTGAATACGGCGTGCCCGCCGCGGTGATCGTCGGCATCATCGGGGTGGAAACTTTATACGGTCAAAACACCGGCAACTTCCGCATTCTTGACGCCCTGGCCACACTGGCCTTCCACTTCCCAAGTGCCCACCCCCGAGCCGCTGCACGCCAAGCCTTTTTCCAAAGCGAGCTTGAGCAATTTTTGTTGCTCACCTCACGCAGCGGGGCCGACCCTCTCAACATCCGAGGAAGCTACGCCGGGGCCATGGGCCTGCCGCAATTCATGCCGTCAAGCTGGGCCAAATTTGCCGTGGACTTTGATGGGGACGGACGCATCGACCTGTTTGGCAGCCCCACCGACGCCATCGGCTCGGTGGCCAATTACTTCAAGGCCTATGACTGGCGCCCCGGCATGCCCACGCATTACCCGGTCACCCTGACACCGGGCCAATCCAATATGGACAGCCTGCTCGCCCCCGACATCCTGCCCACCTTCAGCGTGGCCAGCTTTGTGAGCCAGGGTGCGGCCCTGTCAGGGGCCGCGCTGCAGCACCCAGGCCCACTGGCCTTGATCGAACTGCTCAACGGGCCCGATGCCCCCAGCTATGTGGCCGGCACGGAGAATTTCTATGCCATCACACGCTACAACTGGTCCAGCTACTACGCCATGGCGGTGATTGATCTGGCCGAGGCATTGGCGCAGGAAATGCAAGGCAAGCCATGAACCCGCTGAACCCTAAAAAATTGCTGCTGACCAAATGGACCGCGGTCAAACCCGTGGCCAAACAAAAGCACTTTTTGGTCAGCCGGGTGATTCAACCCGATGAGCCCACCGACCCGATTGAGTTGGTGGAAATCGAGGCGGTTTTCTCAAAGGCTACGCAGGTCGTTGCCTGGCGGGATCTGCAGGACGACAGCGTGTGGCGGCAGGGTTGGGTTTGAGTTTGGTTTCACACTACAGCTGCACAGGGCATCAAACCAACACTCGCATGTGCACAAAACGCTTTTGCTCAAGCGTGTAGCCCTCAGTTTCCTATGTCTTGAAGTCAGATCCACCTCGGTGCTAAACGAGTATGACAAGCGGCTATTTTCTGAATTCCTTCAAAAAGCTCCCAACCGCATTCCTAGCTATTGATTCGAAAGCAGTATCATGGCCTTGACCAGGCAGTACCAGCTGCTTTGCATTCGAACGACGCGACCAGAAAGGTCGCTCGGCACATTGCAAGTTGGGACGGTCAGGCCTGATAAACCAAGGGTCTAATTCCCAGTTGATCGCCAACACCGGTGTGGCCAGTTGCGCCCTGATACCTCCGGGGATCCTGCATATAAAACCCGAAATAATAATGCCCTTGAAACCAATCTCCGGTGTCAGGTAAGCGCCCATGCCGCCTTCGCTGTGGCCAATCAAAAAAATGTTGTCTTGATCCGCCCATGTCTGCTCCCGAACCCGTGCCATCGCATAGGACGCCTCGGCAGGGCGCAGTTCACGAACTGGAATCTTGCCCAAATTGGTTGTGTGTGTCGTGGAGTCGCAGTTCTTGGACCGCCCAGGTATGGCCAGTGAATCGGGCAACACCACAATGAATCCCTGAGATTTCAGGTGATCCGCCCACCTTCGCGCATGCATATTAATACCGCCGCAACCATGCAGAAAGATCACGACCGGCTGAGGAGCATCTACTTTCACATCGATCACACGCTTGGGTAAAAAGTTTGAGGGAACGTAAACCACTGCACTCTCCCAGGCCTTGGACACATCAAAGCCTTGCACCATAGTGGCTTTCGCGGAGACCGTTGCGAACGTCCAGAGTAAAAGGAAAATCTTCAAATACATAGTCGACCTTTTTGCGGCTTATTGCCCAAGCTTACAGAAATGAGAAATCGATGGTTCAATACCCATTTGCCTTGACCAATGAATTTAAGCTTGTAACGTACTCTTGAGCAGCATCTGTTTTTACTTGTGCACGCCAGGTCTGCACCCGGTTTTACCCTGAAATTTCGCCAAAACTTGCAACACTTTTTAATGCGGATTTTGATGTTCACGCTCTAACTCATGTGGGCTGATTGGTGAATACGATACACACCCGCTTGATCATGCTTGTATCGATGAAGTTGACCAAATGGACCGCGGTCAAACCCGTGGCCAAGCAAAAACACTTTTTGGTCAGCCGGGTGATCCAGCCCGAAGAGCCCACGGACCCGATTGAATTGGTGGAAATCGAGGCGGTGTTTTCAAAGGCCACGCAGGTCGTTGCCTGGCGGGGACTGCAGGACGACAGCGTGTGGCGGCAGGGTTGGGTTTGATGAAGCAGGTTAATAGAATACGTAAGCCATACAAAGTATGTATTGATGTAAGAGTAACTCCAAGCCGATTGCAGCGGAAATCCATAGGTTAATTAATAAAACTCAGCATCGAAGACAATTGAGTTGAGCCTTGGGGCATACGTGCGAATTACCATTGTCCAAAAAAGTTAAATATATCCCTAACGGAAGAGTCATCCGTTGAAATGACAACCATCACTTTTTCGCTATTTGGGTCTATCCCTATTCTCTGACCGTTTGCTCCAACCATGTATATAGCCTTTGGTTTTTTATGATTTTCGGTCCAAAAACCAAATCCGTATCCACCAAAATTAGAACCGGAATAAAAATTTGAACCATGAGCAGATGACTTATTTTTTATTTGAGTTTTAGTAGCATCTCTTATGTATCTGGATAAACATGAATCAGTTTTATCATTTATCTTGTTTAGAATAAACTGTGCCAGTCTTCCCCAATCAATCAAACTAGCATGAAAGGAAGTGGAGGTATGTGTATAGCCATGCTCATCATGTACCCAATAGACTGGATTTTCAAATCCAACCAAGGGCGCCAAGCCGCTATTGAATATTTTAAAAAATCCGTCAGGACTTTGGCCGCTTAAAACTAAGCTCAGCGCAGCATAGTCTGTGTTTTTATAAGAAAACTCAACACCACTCTGCACCGACTCTCCTGAACTACTATTTAAAAGCTGCCTTCCCCCATGATCTTTTATCAGTGTGGGAATACTTTTGTAGCCCGCATAGTTTGAGTTCCCTATGTTTTCTCCTCCAACAGGCCATCCACCCATTGAAAGTGTGCCTCTGTTACCCCCACTTGACATTGTCAACAGCTGCCGAATAGTCGCATCGCCCTGAACGGAGCCACTCAAGAGATTATTCAGACTGGAGGATTTGACATCCAAATTTATATTTGAATTTTCACATACGGCTTGACCAACTGTAAGTGATGCAATTGACTTAGTCATAGAGAAGCCTGCAAATGCGGTTTGCGAATTCACCGAACCTTTGTAGCGCTCATAAAGAATTTTATTTTTCTCAATAAGCATCATAGCAATAATTGGGTTGGCATCAAATATCGTATCAGCTTTAGACGACAATATTCTCCCGAAGAATCCGCGATCACCCGTTACTCTTTCAAACGAATAAGGAAGCATAGCTGGTTCGCTCTTATAAATTCGCTTATACATCCAGAGACTGTCAACACAACTAACTCCAGCACAAAAATTCTTAATCCCATGTGGTTGCGCCCCTTCTGCTGGCAAAGGTCTTTGGGCAAATGAATTATGAGTTGACAATAGAAATACAACGACCAGCATAATGAGAGCACTGTTCTTTTTCATTAATCACCTCATGGAAAAATATTTTTCAGTTTAGAATAAAATTTAGAGAACAATGATATTGATGCCAAAATGCCTCTGTAATGTTTATCGCATATTAGAGAATTATAGAACTGCAGTCAAGCCCGTGGCCAAGCAAAAGCACTATTTGGTCAGCCGGGTGATTCAACCCGTTGAGCCCACCGACCCGATTGAATGGGTAGAAATCGAGGCGGTGTTTTCAAAGGCCACTCAAGTCATTGCCTGGCGGGATCTGCAGGACGACAGCGTGTGGCGGCAGGGTTGGGTTTGAGTTTGGTTTCACACTACAGCCGCACAGGGCATCAAACCAACACTCGCATGTGCACAAAACGCTTTTGTTCAAGCGTGTAGCCCACAGTTTCCTATGTATTGAAGTCAGACCTGCCGCTTGAGTGTCTGGTAATGCTTTCCCCAAGACGAGTCGGAACATCGTTGCACGCATTGAGACTGTCAATTAAGACGTACCTGCGTATGTGCAAAAAAGCCTTGTATTTTTAGGGTCAAGAGGAGTAGAAAGTCACTTGTGAGCTTCTCACATCCCTCACAACCCTTGCAACTACTGACAAAACCCAAAGGAGTAAGTCATGGCAGTCATCTCTCGCAGAATCATCATCCCAGTACATGGCAAAGCGGACGCGGCATTGGTGCAAGCCAAAAGCCTGGCTGAACAAGCGAGTCAAGCAGGTACAAAAACGCGACTTTTAAAAGTCATCATGGGCGCAGACGCTGGAAACATAGAGATGTTTGTGAGGTTTGAAAGTTTTCAAGATGGGATTGCAGGCTTTCAAAATTTGGCAACGTCTGTAGGAGTGAACAACGCACGCACTAAATTAGAAGGGACAAATGTTCATTCGATTTCTGGACCCTACGTTTACAGAACTGTTTTCGGAGAACCAACTACACAACCAATTTTGGTACAGCGTCAATACCAAATTTCACGAGCCAATTTGCAAGCCGCAATCGCTTTGCTGCCCGAAGTCAAAGCTGCATTCAGTGAGAAAACCGGTATGACCGCAGTTGTTCCGGTGTTTTCACCCGAGATGGACAGGCTCATCATCACCTACTACATGGACTCCATGGCTGAATTGGGTAAGGAGCTGGATGAAAGCGCCATGTCACCTGCTTTCCAAACCGTTGTTGCCAAAGCTGCTCAATTGGGTACGCTTATAACTGGAAGGGTTTTGGCGGTCGTTTAAAAGAAGAGACAGAACACCAAAGTTATTTGATGTTCTGTCTCGATGAAATCAATTTGAAACGGTAGCCTCTTCGCTGCCGTCCCACACACATGTCACTTTCGCAAGCGTTCTCGCAGCATTTTTTTGAAGCAGCTTTTATCTGAGCATCGAGTTAGCCTGCTTCCACCGCCTGATTGATCAACGCCAAAGTGGTGCGGGGGGTGATACCCAGGCGGGGCCGTTCATGATCTAGCTCAGTTATATTCTTTGCAATGATTCGCTCAAAAGCGTCAGGTCATGGTCATGGCCATGGCTCCATCCGATTGACTTCCAAGCATTCCGAGGAAATTCAACATGCAAAGCAGTCTGGTTTCCAAATTCACAAGACGTGTGGCGTTTGGTGTGCAAGGTGATCAGCCATTGCCTGCTGATCCTGTGGCTTGGGCCAGTGCGCAAGTTGCCGCCTTGCCCCCTATTGATGTGCTTGAGCCCAATGGTGAGCGTCGTCAAGACTTGCCCGAGGACATGCGTTTGTTGTGGTCGATGGACGATGTGATGCATGCATTTGAGCAGCACCAACGCGCAGAACGTTTGTCATTTGAAAAAGCTAAAGAGCTCTCCGCTAAGGACTACGAGGATTACCGCGAGCGCATGGTTTCTACCCCCTTTTCCAGACTAGAGCACTGGAAAGAAGTGCAAGCGAGGGAGACCACCGCCTTGTTCGGGGGGGCGCCTGTTTTCGAGCGTTTTTGGCACTTTTGGTCCAATCACTTTATGGTGGCACCTGGCAACCAAAACAACGACACCTTGGTGGGCCCTTTTCAGCGGTCCCTGCGGCCCTTGATGCTGGGCAAATTCAGGGACATGCTGTTCAATGCGGTCACACATCCAGGCATGTTGGTGTACTTGGACAACAACCGCAACACGGGCCCCAACTCCAGAGCAGCTCGGGAGAGGTGGACCAAAGACAGCATCAACGAAAACCTAGGGCGCGAACTCTTGGAGTTGTTCACCCTAAGCCCCAGCGCCGGTTATAGCCAAAAAGATGTGGAAGGCGCCACACTCATCTTGACTGGCTGGCGCGACATGAAACCCGACAAAAGGCACAAAGGGCAAAAGTTGGGCACCTACTTTGACTTCGACCGCCATGAACCCGGCTCGCAGGAGGTTCTGGGCAAAAAGTACAGCGCGTTCTTCAAGCCCTCTGGCAAGCTCGAAGACTTGGTGACCGACTTGGCCAATCACCCAGCCACTGCAGAACACTTGGCCACCAAATTGTGTGTGTATTTCTTGGACGACGCCCCCCCTGCCGCGGCAATTGCCAGTGTGAAAGAGGCTTTCATCAACAGCCAAGGCGACCTTCCCACAGTGCACCGGGCCGTCATTCAGGCTTGCTGGACACACTTGGAGCACACCCGCAAGTTTGTCTCGCCAGAAACCTGGTTTTTACAGGTCCTGACACTGACGGGCACGGAGCCTCCGCGACCTGTGCCCATCACCAAAAGCACCCCTGGCATCAAGACAACGAATTTACTGGGCGATCTGGGCCAGGGATTGCCCCGGTGCCCTCAACCCAACGGATGGCCAATTCGATCAACGGACTGGATCTCCAAGGAAATGCTGGACCGCAGATTGCGCGTGCTGGGCGTTTTGGCAGACATGTCGCGGCGCACAGGCATGGGCCAGCAAGCCCTGCGCCGCATCGTGGCCGGATGCCAGCGGGATGTTCCGCCGCACGAAACGGCTGCACAGCTGTTGCTCAAACCTGAAGTGCAGGCCGATATGCGACTGGCTTGGATCGCCTATTTAGCCAGCCCAACTTTGCTGTGGAGTTGATCATGAAGCGTCGAATGTTTTTACAACAAGGTGCTGCCTTGACCAGCTTGAGCTTTGCTGGGTTTGCGCCAGCTTGGGGCCAGGGACAGGCAGGCAAGCCCCACTTGCTGGTGGTTTTGCTGCGTGGTGGCATGGACGGTTTAACGGCCGTACCACCGGTGGGCGACTCGCAATACACCACCATCAGACCCCAAATTGCGATCCAGAAATCTCTCAGGCTGAATGCCGATTTTGGGCTGCATCCACAACTTGAAGGCATGCACAACATGTGGCAAGCCGGCCAACTCGCCGTGGTGCACAGCACAGGTTTTCATTACAGAGGCCGATCACACTTCGAGGGTCAGGACATCATGCAAACCGGGGTCATGAAACCCTATACATCCACTTCAGGCTGGATCGGTCGTGCGATGGAGCAAGCCAAAGTCGATAGCGGTGTGGCCATTTCGATTCCCATGCCATTGATCCTGCGCGGTCACGACAGGGCCACTACCCAGTTTCCCAATTGGATGCCAGCACTGCGTGACCAAGACCTGGCGGCTGTCGCGAACATGTGGGCCAACGACCCGATGCTCAATCCCTACAGCGAGGTGATCCGCGAAGCCAATTTGGGCAAATCCTTGAACAATATGAACAGAGTGTCTTTTCAAAATGCCCGTTCCATGCAGGGCTTGGCTCGCACAGCCGCCGCTTCCATGCGGTTGGAAAGTGGACCACAGGTGGGCCTGATCGACATGACCCACGGTTTCGACACCCATGCCAGCCAAGGCGCAGAGCAAGGCAGCCATGCCGACAGGTTGCGCGAACTGGACCAATTGATGGCAACATTTCGAGACGAAATGGGCGCTCAATGGGCCAACTCTTTGGTGCTGACCATCACCGAGTTTGGGCGAACAGCGGCCGAAAATGGCACCAACGGTACAGACCATGGCGTCGGAAGTTGCTGCTTCCTGGCCGGGGGGCTGGTGACACAAGCCAAGGTTTACGCAGATTGGCGTGGCCTTCAAAAATCCGCCCTCTTTGAGGAGCGCGACTTGCCCGCGACCATCGATGTCACCGCGGTGTACGCCAAAGTGCTGGAACGCGTTTTCGCACTATCGCCCAAAACTTTGGCGAAAGAAGGAGTGCTTGAACACAAGACAAGTCCGTTGCTCAACGGCTTATTGGGTGTTTAGTTGGTTTCCCAACCATCCAAACTGACACGGCTAAGACTGTTTTGCGCTTTCGCACAACAGGAGCCAAAAGACTGAGCGATCCACAACGCCCTGCTCATGGGCTGCAGCAAACCTAAACGCTGGCGGGCAATGGCGTCTTGAAAGCGTTCCAAAGCTATCACTTGCAGCCTGTAGTGTGCCCCCCAGGGTACATACGCCTGAATCACCAAAGTCTCCAAACCTCGAGCTAATGCGCCTTGCTGGCCAAACAGATCTGACGGGTTCATGCCATTGACACATTCAAAAGCTAAGATGGTTAAGATTTTTTGTTATTCCGTCTTGTGTCACCCCGAGGTAAATCTGATGAAACGAATCCATATATTCATTCCAGCGGCATTGGCTGCTGCCTGTTTGCAGGCTTTGATGCCAACGCATGCTCAAGCCCAGACACAGAACTTCAATCGCATCGCCACCTTTGAATCGTTTCGGAACGTACCGGCAGGCCGGACTGTCAGCAAGAAGTCGGTCGCCGAAATCGTTGCAGCCAGTCAAGACGGCCGCCTCTTGGCCTACACCGACGGCGAACAAAAAGGCATTGGCCTGATTGACATCACCGAACCTGACACCCCTAAAGCCGCTGGTTTTATTCCAGTAGAAGGTGAACCCACTTCGGTTGTTTTCTTGGGCAATAAAATCGTGGCAGCAGTTGATGCCTCCAAGCTCTTCTTCCAGCCCGAGGGGCATCTGGTAACGATCGATATCGCCACACGCAAGGTGGTGGAGTCATGCAACCTACAAGGCCAACCAGACTCGATCGCCCTTGACAAATTGGGCCGCAATATTGTTGTGGTTCTGGAGAATCAGCGTGACGAGGGTCTCAACAAGGGCGCACTGCCCCAGTTGCCTGCTGGCAACGTGACCATTCTTCCCATCAAAAATGGCTCACCAGACTGCACTGGAGCGCACCCCGTGAACCTGACAGGCCTGGCAGAAATAGCACCCACCGACCCCGAGCCAGAATTCGTCAAGGTCAATGACAAAGGGCTCGCTGTGGTGTCCTTGCAGGAAAATAACCACTTGGTCCTCATCGATGTGGCCAAGCGAACAGTGCTCCGCCACTTCTCTGCAGGGTCGGTCAATTTGAATCAAATCGATCGCAAGCGCGATGGCGTTATCTCGCCAACCGAATCCATCACCGGCCTCCTTCGCGAGCCCGATGCTGTGGCGTGGCTCGATGACAAACGCTTTGTGACAGCCAACGAAGGTGACTACAAGGGTGGCTCCCGCGGCTTTTCCATCATCAATACCGAGGGAAAAGTGGAGTTTGACAGCGGCGCTTTTCTTGACCACCTGGCCATTCGTTTAGGTCACTACCCTGAGCGTCGATCTGGCGCCAAAGGCAATGAGCCCGAGAGCGCAGAGGTGGGTGTATTCGGCAAGGACCGTTTGATCTTTATTGGCTCCGAGCGCTCCTCCTTGATCAGCGTGTGGTTGGATATGGGCCCCGGAAAGCCACCCCAGTTTTTGCAAGCGCTTCCCGCTGGCGCAGGCCCAGAGGGTCTGCTGGCCATTCCACAGCGTAACCTTTTGGTGGTGGCGTCAGAGACGGATGGTGCAGCACGCGCCTCTGTTTCCATTTACCAGCGCAGCAACGCGCCTGCGAACTACCCCACCCTGATGTCCAAAGACACGCCTGCAGGGACACCCATCGCTTGGGGTGCCATCTCTGGAACTTCGGCAGACATACAGCAGCCTGGTCGCCTGTGGGCCGTGACGGACAGCGCTTACTCGACCACTCGCATTTTGCAAATTGATGCCAACGCCACCCCGGCGCTCATCACCAACGAGATCACCCTTACCAAGGGCGGAAAGCCAGCCAGCTATGACGCTGAAGGCATCTCTCAACGTGCTGATGGCAGCTTCTGGATTGCGTCAGAGGGAGACCCCGACAAAAAAACAGGGGCTACCAAAAACCTGCTGTTGCGTGTTTCCAACCAAGGCAACGTTGAAGAGGAAATTGAATTGCCCGTGGCGCTCAACAACCATGCGGTCCGTTTCGGGTTTGAAGGTGTCACCCGCACTGGCTCTGGTGCAGACGAGGTGGTTTGGATTGCCGTTCAGCGTGAATGGAAGAACGACCCCTCCGGCTTTGCCAAAATTTTGCGCTACAGCCCCTCGCAGAAAACATGGGGTGTACTGCATTACCCGTTGACCAAATCCACTGCCAAGGGTGGCTGGGTCGGATTGTCCGAGATCACAGCACTCAGTCCCAACGAATTGGTGGTGATTGAACGCGACAACCAATTTGGCGATCAATCTTTCAAAACATTGCACACCTTTTCTGTAGCCGGTTTGGTACCAGCCGATGTGGATGCCCAAAAAGTGCCGGTGATCAGCAAACGACTGGTACGCGACTTGGTGCCTGAGCTGCAAATGCCTCGGGGAATTGTGCTCGACAAAGTTGAGAGTTTTGCGATCGATGCCGCAGGCAATGCGTTCTTCATCACCGACAACGATGGTGTGGATGGCACGAATGGCGAGACGCAATTCATCCGAATGGGGAAATTGTCCAATTTGCGATGACTTGAAATTCACACCTGCCTCATATCAAGGCAGGTGTGAAGGTTCAGCCGTGCATGGCTGAGCCGTTTGACACACGCCAATGTGGATCAATGACCCGCGTGTGTCTTCATCGCCTTGCCCACCTCCAGCGCCCCTTGCTCGGAACCCGAACGCGGCACCGTCTCGCCTTGGCGGTCGGTGACCTGCGACATGGCGGCCAACAGGCGATCGGCCGTGTCGGGGCCAGCACCCAGGTACACGCCTTGGGTCAGGGTGATGTGGGCCACCTCGAAGCTGCCGGCACCTGCGCAAATGATGGTGCGGTTGGGCGCGTCTTCGCTGGCCATGACCAGCATGGCGGGCACCACGGCGCTGGGGTCCAAGGCCTGCAGCACGGCCTCGGGCATCAGGCCTTCGGTCATGCGGGTGGCAGCCGTAGGTGCCAGGCAGTTCACGCGGATGTGGTGTTTCTCGCCCTCAATTGACAGGGTTTGCATCAAGCCCGCCAACGCCATCTTGGCCGCGCCGTAATTGGCTTGGCCAAAGTTGCCGTACAAACCGCTGGATGAGGTGGTCATGACGATGCGGCCATAGCTCTGCGCCTGCATGTGGGGCCACACGGCCTTGGTGCAATGCACCGCACCCATGACGTGCACGTCCATCACCAGTTTGAAGTCGGCCAGCTCCATCTTGGCAAAACTCTTGTCGCGCAAAATGCCCGCGTTGTTCACCAAAATGTCCACCCGGCCCCAGGCGTCCACTGCCTGTTGGACCATGGCTTTGACGGCCTCAAAGTCGGTGACCGATGCGCCGTTGGCCAGGGCTTCACCACCGGCTGCGCGGATTTCGTTGACCACAGCCTGCGCCGCCGACTCCGAGCCACCCACCCCGTGCACATCGCCACCCAAGTCATTGACCAGCACTTTGGCCCCGCGTGCGGCCAGCGCCAGCGCGTGCTGCTTGCCCAAGCCGCCGCCTGCGCCCGTGACGATGGCCACGCGGCCTTTGAAATCGATGCTCATGTGTTTTCCTTGTGACATTGAATAACGGGGCTGACCGGTTTCATCTGCTAATCTGGACCCAATGACCCTGCAGCCCGCTGTGCACGGACTTTAAACCAGCCCCCGGGCACCACCTGTTACCCGATTGACATCCTCATGGAACTGAACACCACCATCCTGACCGCCCCCCCTTTGGACGCTGCCACCGTGGTGATGCTGCGCGATGGCCCCGGCGGCTTGCAGGTGCTGCTGATGCGCAGGCACCAAGCATCGAACGTGCTGGGCGGTGCGTATGTGTTTCCGGGAGGCAAACTCGACCCCGATGACCAAAATCCGGCTTGGCTGCAGCGCCTGAGCCAGGACAGCGCCACTTTGAACCAAAGGCTGAACGAACCCGATATCCCCGGAGAACGCGCCGCGGGCCTGTTTGTCGCCGCCATGCGCGAAGCCTATGAAGAGTGCCGGGTGCTGCTCGGTTGCGCCCCGCATGCGCAGACCCAAGCCCAAGCCCTGCTGCAGGCTCTTCGCAGCGGCCAAAGCTGGCACGAGGCCTTTACAGCCCAGGCCTTGGCCTTGCACACCGAGCCCCTGCTGCCCTGGTGCCGCTGGATCACACCGCGCCAGGCCTCGGTGACCAACAAGCGTTTTGACACCCGGTTTTTTGTGACCCAGGTGCCCGATGACCAATTGGCCGAGCACGACAACTTTGAGGCCACCGAAGCCCTGTGGATCCAACCCCGCGAGGCGCTGCTGCGCTACTGGGACAGGGAGATCGAGTTGGCGCCGCCCCAAATCATGAGTTTGGTGCACCTGAGCCGCCACCCGCACGCCCAAAGTCTACTGACCGAGGCACAAAACCGCCGCCCCCCCGTCATCGAGCCAGAACCCTTTGACCATGACGGCATCCGCACCATCTGTTACCCGGGCGATCCGCGGCACTCAGTGCGCCAAGCGGCCTTTCCTGGCCCGAGCCGTTTGATGTTCAAAAACAAACGTTTTGAGCCCGAGACGGGTTTGGCCGGTTTGCTTGACTAGAATACACAACGAACACGTTTCATTTGCTTACGTGATTTTTGTATTCACTTGTAACATCGTTTCATGAGCCCAATACCTCAGCCCATCTATTTGTCCATTGAACGGGCCATGGAGTTCATTGGTGATGCCAATGGGGTGTTGTCCCTGCTCAAGACACTGCAGCAAACCCTGAGCGACGATTTACCTCGTTTGCAGGCACTTTTAGACAAAGACGATGTGTATGCCGCCAATCGTCTGTTGCATCAACTCAAGGGTTTCACACCTGTTTTTTGCGTAGATCAATTGGTCGAGCTGGTGGTCGAAGTCGAGGCCATGAGCAAGCACGCCGAAGCCAGGGAAGTACGCACCGCCTATGCCCAACTCTCACCTCAACTGGAAGCATTGCGCCTGGAAGTGATTGATCACCTGAGCCGCCACAGCGCGGCCTGATCCTCAGCGCATTCACCCAACCAGCGGTCAGTCCAGCCTGATCCACCAACAAAAACGGGCCCCAAGGGGCCCGTAGTTGATGGTGGAACGGTGTATTACTTCAAAGCCTTGAAGCGCACGCGCTTGGGCTTGGCACCCTCTTCGCCCAAACGCTTTTTCTTGTCGGCTTCGTACTCTTGGTAGTTGCCGTCAAAGAACACCCACTGGCTGTCGCCTTCGGCGGCCAAGATGTGGGTGGCAATGCGGTCCAGGAACCAGCGATCGTGGCTGATGACCATGACCGAGCCTGCGAATTCCAGCAAAGCATCTTCCAACGCACGCAAAGTTTCCACGTCCAAGTCGTTGGAGGGCTCGTCCAGCAGCAACACGTTGCCGCCTTCGATCAGCGTTTTGGCCAAGTGCAAACGGCCACGCTCACCACCCGACAACATGCCGACCTTCTTTTGCTGGTCACCACCGTTGAAGTTGAAGCGCCCGCAATACGCACGGCTGGCCATCTGGAACTTGCCCACGTTGATGATGTCCAGGCCACCCGAGACGTCTTCCCACACGGTTTTGTTGTTGTCCAGGTCGTCGCGGTTTTGGTCCACAAAGGCCATCTTCACGGTCTGTCCGATGGTGACTTCACCGCTGTCCGGCTGCTCTTTGCCCGCGATCAGTTTGAACAAAGTCGATTTACCGGCACCGTTGGGGCCGATGATGCCAACAATGGCGCCCGCAGGCACCTTGAAGCTCAGGTTGTCGATCAGCAAACGCTCGCCAAAGGACTTGCTCACGTTCTTGAACTCGAACACGTCATTGCCCAGGCGCTCGGCCACAGGGATGAAAATCTCTTGGGTTTCGTTGCGCTTTTGGTATTCGTAGTCGCTCAACTCTTCAAAGCGGGCCAGACGGGCCTTGCTCTTGGCCTGACGGCCCTTGGGGTTGGCGCGTGCCCACTCCAACTCTTTCTTCATGGCCTTGGAGCGAGCGTCTTCGGTGCGCTGCTCGGTGGCCAGACGGGCGTCTTTTTGCTCCAGCCAGCTGGAGTAGTTGCCTTTGTACGGAATGCCAGAGCCTCGGTCGAGTTCCAAAATCCACTCGGCCGCGTTGTCCAAAAAGTAACGGTCGTGGGTGATGGCCACCACGGTGCCCGAAAAACGCTGCAAGAACAGCTCGAGCCAGTCCACGGATTCGGCGTCCAAGTGGTTGGTCGGCTCGTCGAGCAGCAGCATGTCGGGGCGTGAGAGCAGCAAGCGGCACAGGGCCACGCGGCGTTTTTCACCGCCGGACAGTTTGCCAATGATGGCGTCCCAAGGGGGCAAACGCAGCGCATCGGCGGCGATTTCGAGTTGGTGCTCAGACGCGTCCCCTGCGGTGGAGATGATGGCCTCGAGCTTGGCCTGCTCTGCGGCCAGGGCGTCAAAGTCGGCGTCTTCTTCAGCGTAGGCGGCATACACCTCTTCGAGGCGGGCCTGCGCGGCCTTGACTTCGCCCATGCCGCTTTCAACGGCTTCACGCACGGTTTGCTCGGCGTCCATCACGGGCTCTTGCGGCAGATAACCGATTTTCAGGCCCGCCATGGGGATGGCTTCGCCTTCAATCTCCTTGTCGATGCCCGCCATGATCTTGAGCAAAGTGGACTTGCCCGAGCCGTTGGTGCCCAGCACGCCAATCTTGGCGCCGGGCAAAAAAGACAGCGAAATGTCTTTGAGAATATGACGTTTGGGCGGCACGATCTTGCCAACCCGGTTCATCGAAAATACGTATTGAGCCATGTGTAAACCTGAATGTAAAAAACGCCTTGCTGAGCAAGCAACTTGTCATTATCCCCGCTTGCTGAGCTTTGACGCTACAAAATCTAGACTGCGCGCTCAGACAGCTGGCCAGAGCGGTTGGAATACTGCACCCGACTGTCCAAGGCTTCCACTTGAACCCGGGCGTTGCGCCGGCCATAGACCTCTTCGCGCAACCAATCGCACTCGGCACTGAGCAGCGTGTCCGAGGCCAAACTGCACCACCAAACCCGGCCTTCGCCGTCCCAACGGTAGCCCCGGGCTTTGAGTTTGTCTTTGGACTCGAACGGCGCCCCCATGGCCCGCAGCTTGAAGCGGGTCTGCCCTGCCCCGGCCAACAGGCGTGTCAGACCAGTTTGGCCATCGGCCAAGGTCGAGGACAACACCTGCAGCAAAGCATGGCAATCGACCTGCGCCCGGTGCGCGTCGTAAAACCAGCCACGCTCAGACGCCAAAAACTCCAGCTTGGCCGAGCCACTGCCTTCTTTTTTCCAGTCGATGCCCTGAAAAGAGCAGCCCCAAGCTTTGGCCGCAAATACCGGGAAACGCGCCTCTACAAAGGGACGGTCAAACCCGGCGTTGTGCGCCACCACCAAATCGGCTGCTTGCACCAAGGCGTTCACGGCCGCGTCGTCGATGCGTTGGCACTGCACCATGCTGTCGTCAATGCCGGTGATCTCGGTGATCTGGGGCGGAATCGGCCGGCCTGGGTCTTCGAACGATTCATAAACCGTGACAGGCCCCACAGGCAGACCCGAGGCGGTATCGACCAACACTGACAACATGGCCAGCTCAATGACTTTTTCGCTTTTGCTGTCCAGCCCGGTGGTTTCGGTGTCGAGCACGATCACGCGCTGGGTGGCTTGCCCGTTCACCGGCCCATAGTCGGTGCGCGGCACCAGACGCCGCAAAACACGATAGTCGGGGTGCTGCGCCAAGGCCTGGGCCATGGCTTCGGGGTCGCTGGCCTGCGCCACCAAGGGTGCTGCTGCGGGCACCTCTGGCAGAGGTACGTCCTCAAGGTGCACGGCCTCAGGAACCACCGCAACGACATCGGCAGGTATCACCGCCTTGGCCGGAGGGCTGACAGACTTTGAGGCCTTAGCAGGCTGGGCCGGTTGTTCGGCAGATTCGGCCTCAAAGCCGAAAAAACTTATCTGGTCAATTTTGTTCATAGGCGAAGATTAAACCGCGTCTGAGAAAAGCTGACGGCTGAGTATGCCAAGGCGTACCCAGACTGTCACAGGCCATTTTGAAGCGCAAGAGCTCACTCCGGGCTCATTTAAGGGCTCCCAAGCACTTTGTGCGACAATGAACTGCGCTGAGGCCTCCAGTTGCCCCAGCATCAGCACTTCTGCTGGGGCCTGACCCAGGCAACGCTCAAAATAAGCGCCTGCGGTTTCCATGCCCACCCTAAGACCTGTCGACCCACACTGGTCACTGCCAACAGCAATGATTGAGTCGACACCCAGCGCCGGACATGGCGCTCCGAAAATGAACTTTGAAGAATTGAACCTGGCCCCGGCCATCATGCAAGCTGTGCGCGAACTCGGCTACGACACCCCTACGCCCATCCAGGCCCAAGCCATACCCGCCGTGCTGGCTGGGCAAGACTTGCTGGCCGGTGCGCAAACCGGCACCGGCAAAACCGCCGCTTTCACGCTGCCCATGCTGCACAAGCTGAGCCTGACCGAGCCGGGCAAAAACCGGTTTGGCGGCAAAGCCATCCGCGCCTTGGTGCTCACGCCCACCCGCGAATTGGCCGCTCAGGTCGAAGAGTCGGTGCGTGACTACGGCAAATACCTCCAGCTCGACTCCACCGTGATCTTTGGTGGTGTGGGCATGAACCCACAAATCAGCAAGGTCAAAAAAGGCGTGGACATCCTGGTGGCCACACCTGGTCGTTTGCTGGACCTGCAAGGCCAGGGTTTCCTGGACCTGTCCACCGTTGAGATACTGGTGCTCGACGAAGCCGACCGCATGCTGGACATGGGCTTTATCCACGACGTGAAAAAAGTGCTGGCCCTGGTGCCCAAAGACAAGCAAAGCTTGCTGTTCTCGGCCACCTTCAGCGACGAGATCCGCGAACTCGCAGCCAACCTGCTCAAGAACCCCCAGAGCATTCAGGTCACGCCCAGCAACACCACGGTGCAGCGCATCTCGCAAGTGATCCACCCCGTGGGCCGCAGCAAGAAAAAAGACGTGCTGCTGCACATCATCCAAAAACACGACTGGAGCCAGGT
Organism: Limnohabitans sp. Rim8; assembly: GCA_945897465.1. Classification (GTDB taxonomy): domain Bacteria; phylum Pseudomonadota; class Gammaproteobacteria; order Burkholderiales; family Burkholderiaceae_C; genus Limnohabitans_A. The sequence goes on from CAMDFK010000009.1 coordinate 66,542, forward strand.
GCTGGTGTTCACCCGCACCAAGTTTGGCGCGAACAATGTGGCCGACTTCTTGACCAAAAACGGCGTGAAAGCCATGGCCCTGCACGGCAACAAGAGCCAGACCGCCCGCACCCAAGCGCTGGCGGGCTTCAAAAGTGGCGATATCCGCGCTTTGGTGGCGACCGACATTGCGGCGCGCGGTATTGACATTGAAGACTTGCCACACGTCGTGAACTTTGAAATCCCGAACGTGTCGGAAGACTATGTGCACCGCATTGGTCGCACCGGCCGTGCGGGCGCCAGCGGCGAAGCCGTGAGCCTGGTGTGTCTGGACGAAGAAGGCTTCATGATGGACATCGAGCGCTTCACCAAGCAAGAAATTCCAGTCCAGTTGCTCGAAGGCTTTGGCCCCGACGCAGGCGAAGTGGCCGAGCCCATCGCCATGGGTCGCCAGACTTTGTGGGGCGGCGCAGGCAAGCCCCCCAGCCGCGATGTGATGGTCGCCGCAGCCAAAGCCGCGCGCAGCGACATGATGCAACGCATCCGTGACAACAAAGCCCCAGGCGGCAGCTCTGGCGGCCAGCGCCAGCCCCGCGCAGAAAGCCAGGGTCAGCCTCGCCCTTCGCGCAGTGGCCCGGCACCCTCACGCCGCAACGGACCGCAAGGCGCACCCCGTTTTGAAGGCCAGGGCGATGGACGCCGTGATGTGGGCCGGGACAACGGTCCACGCGGCCAGGAGCCGCGCGGCGACGTGCGTTTTGACAACCGTGGCGATGGCCAGGGCCGTCCCGCACCACGCGGCCCACGCCCTGAAGGTCGTGGCGAAGGCCGTGGCCCTAACCGTGGCGGACAAGGCGGTGGCCAAGAGCGTCGCGAACACGATGGCGACGAGTTGCCGCGCCACATCGATCCGTTGAAGACCACGCAGTTTGCACGCTTGGACTTGCCCAACCGCAAGCCTGTGCGCACCAGCGGCCAACCTGACCCAACCCGCACCAGCATCGACAGCTTGGCCAGCGGGGGGCGTCGCCATGGTGGTGGTGGTGGTGGTGGCGGTGGGTATGGCGGAGGCAATCGTGGCGGCAATGGCGGCGGTGGCAACCGCGGCGGCTTTGGTCGCTGACCCACTCTGACACCAGAATTGAAAGAGCCCGCTCATGCGGGCTCTTTTTTTGTCTGCGTGAAACTCAATCGCGCACGAACAAGGTCACCAAGGGATCGGGGCCGACCTGACGGCTCCAATGGCCGTGCACCGTGGCATCAAACGTGGCCCCTTCGGGCAAGGTGTCGGCCGAGTAGAAAAACTCGCCCGGGCCAAATAGGCGCGAGCTGCCATCTTGCAAAAAGATCTCCATCTGCCCGCCCAGCACAAACAACCACTGCGGGTTGCCGGTGCAATGGAAGCTGCTGCGAAAACCCACCGGACTCTGGCGCAACTGGCACCCTGTTGCAGCCATCAGGACCGACAGCTGACTTTGGGGCGTGCCCTCGGACAAAGGGACGAACTCATCCCGAAAACGGGCGCGGCCATCGGTGTCGGTGAAAAGAATGGGCTTTTTGAGTTGGGTCATGGCGGCATGTCCGAATAAGGAGGGAATGCAAATCAGGCTTCGATTGTCGCCGAGACAACACGACACAAGGGTAAATCTGAGGAAGAATACAAGCTCAATGGTGTGATGATCCCGCGAACTGTATGCAATTTTGGGTGGCAGACATCCGCCTTGGGCAGTGGCAATTTTGCTGGGCACCACCGGGGCACCCCCCCAATACTCAACTGATCAGAGAACATGATGACCTCCAAACCCGATGTCTTGGCCGTGGCCAAATTGCAGCCCTTTTATCAAACTGCACTCGAGTCGCTGTACACCGTGCACGACCGCACCCATGTGACTGACCCGGCCGCCTTTGCCGCCCTGGCTCCCCGCATCGTGGGCGTGGCGGGCACGGGCGAGGCCAGCGTGCCCAGCAGCCTGCTTGCGCAATTGCCCAACGCCAAAGTGGTGTCGGTCTTTGGCGTGGGCTACGACGGCGTGGATGTGCCCGCCGCCATCGCGCACGGCATTCCCGTCACCCACACCCCCGATGTGCTGACCGACGATGTGGCCGATCTGGCCATGGGTTTGGTGCTGTCGGTCGGTCGCGGCATCCCGCAGGCCGACCAATTTGTGCGCGCAGGCCGCTGGCCTGCAGGCCCCATGGCGCTGGCCCGCAAGGTCTCTGGTGCCCGCATGGGCATCGTGGGGCTGGGGCGCATTGGCAAAGCCATTGCCCAGCGTGCCAAGGCCTTTGGCATGTCGATCGCTTACACCGCCCGCTCCGAAAAACCGGACTCTGGCTTCATTTTTTACCCCACGGCGGCCGCACTCGCCGCCGAGGTCGACTTTCTGGTGGCCATCACGCCCGGTGGCGCGGGCACGCTGCACCTGATCAACACTGAGGTGCTGCAAGCACTGGGCCCGCGTGGCTTTTTGATCAACGTGGCGCGGGGCAGCGTGGTGGACGAGGCGGCCCTGATCGCCGCCCTGCAAAACGGCACCATCGCCGGTGCCGGTCTGGACGTGTTTGCCAACGAACCGCAGGTGCCCGAGGCCCTGTGGTCTTTGCCCAACGTGGTGTTGACGCCGCACATGGCCAGCGCCACCACCGAAACCCGCCAGGCCATGGCGGACCTGGCCTTTGCCAACATGCAGGCGGGCATCAACGGCCAGCCCCTGCGCTCCCCCGTGCCCGAATGCATGGGCATGGGCGCGGGATCACAAGGCCGCTAACATGCCCGCACTGCGGCTCATCGTCATGGGTGTCTCGGGCTGCGGCAAATCCACTGTCTCGCAGGCCCTGGCTCATCGTTTGGGCCTGGACATGGTCGATGGCGATGACCTGCATTTGCCCGAAAGCGTGGCCAAGATGCGGTCCGGCATTGCCCTCCAAGACGTCGACCGTTGGCCTTGGCTGGACCGCATTGGCGGCCACTTGGCGGACTGCCCCGACACAGGCCCCGGCCGTGTGGTGGCTTGCTCGGCGCTGCGCCGCGCCTACCGCGACCGCATCCGTGCCCACGCGGGCGAAGTTTGTTTTGTTTTCCTGAAGGGCGATTTCGAGCTGATCGCGCATCGCATGCACCAACGCGTCGGCCATTACATGCAGGCCGGTTTGCTGGGCAGCCAATTCCAGACCCTGGAAACACCCGGCCCAGAAGAGCCCGACGTCATCACCCTCAACGTCGCCGAGCCGGTTGAGCGGCTGGTGGAGCAGGCTTTGGTCGCCATGCAGGCCCGCCAAAGCCGCTTGGCGCTGCACACCTCTGTTTGAATTTTTGACACAAGGACACCCATGTTCATCCGTTGCGCATTTTTTCAGGGCCAGGTCAAACCCGGGCTCGAAGACACATTCAACCGCTACATCCGCGACAACTTGGTGCCCCTGTGGACCCGCTTTCCGGGGGCGCAAGAAGTGCGCGTGCTGCGCCAAGTTGAAAGCGACACCAGCGATCCGCACTTTGGCATGGTGCTGGCCGTGCGCTACCCCAGCCGCGAGGCGATCGAGATCGCCCTGGCTTCCGAAGTGCGCATGAAAAGCAAAGAAGTCTCCAAAGACATGATCGCCATGTTCGATGGCACGGTGTTCCACACCGTCTTCAGTGCCGAAGAATACGCGCTGCCCACCGATTGATGCGCCATTGACACCCGACACCATGAACGTTCTGGACAGCTTTCAACTCAAGGGCCGTCGCGCCCTGATCACCGGCTCCTCCGCCGGCATCGGCCTGGCGCTGGCCCAGGCGCTGGCACAAGCCGGCGCCCATGTCATTTTGAACGGGCGCACCGCCAGCAAAGTCACCGCGGCGCAACAGGCCCTGCAAGCCGAGGGCTTGTCGGCCAGCAGCGCCGTGTTCGATGTGACCGATGCCGACAGCGTGCGCGCTGCCGTCGAGCAGATCGAGGCCGAAGGCCCGATCGACATCCTGGTCAACAACGCGGGCATGCAAATTCGTGGCCCGTTGCACGAGTACCAGGACGCCGACTGGCACACCATCATGAAGACCAACCTGGACAGCGTTTACTACGTGGGCCAGGCGGTGGCCAAAAAAATGATCCCGCGTGGACGCGGCAAGATCATCAACATTTGCTCGGTGCAAAGCGAGCTGGGTCGCCCCGGCATTGCGCCCTACACCGCCACCAAGGGCGCGGTGAAGATGCTCACCAAAGGCATGGCGATCGACTGGGGCCAGTTTGGCATCAACGTCAACGGCATTGGCCCGGGCTACTTCAAAACCGAACTCAACCAGAAGCTGGTCGATGACCCGGCCTTCAGCAATTGGCTGGTGGGCCGCACGCCCAGCCGCCGCTGGGGCGATGTCGCGGACCTGGGCGGCGCGGCCGTGTTTTTGGCCTCGGATGCCTCGCGCTTCGTCAACGGCCACATCCTCTACGTCGACGGCGGCGTCACCGCCACACTCTAAAACCTTTTTCTCAAAGACCTCACCATGAAATCCGTTGTTTGCCATTCGGCCAAAGACCTGCGCATCGAACACACCGAATTGCCCCCCTTGGGCGAACACCAATTGCGTGTGAATGTGGCCTATGGCGGCATTTGTGGCTCTGATTTGCATTACTACCAGCACGGGGGTTTTGGCACCGTGCGCATCAAGCAGCCGATCGCCTTGGGCCATGAGATCTCGGGCGTGGTCGATGGTTTCGGTTCGGGCGTTCAAGGTGCGGTCAAAGGCCAACGCATCGCCATTTCGCCCTCGCGCCCCTGCGGCCATTGCCGTTTTTGCCAGGCGGGCCAGCACAACCATTGCCTGAACATGCGTTTTTACGGCAGCGCCATGCCCTTCCCGCACATTCAGGGCGCGTTCTCTGAGCAACTGATCATCGAGGGTTACCAAGCCCACCCGATTGCCGACCACCTGAGCTTGTCCGAAGCCGCTTTGGCCGAGCCTTTGTCGGTGGGTTTGCACGCCATTCAACGCGCTGGCAGCGTGCTGGGCAAACAAGTCTTGGTGACAGGCTGCGGCCCCATTGGCTCGCTGCTGATCGGCGCTTTGCGCCGTGCCGGTGCGGCGCGCATCGTGGCCGCCGACATCGCCGACTTGCCGCTCAAGTGCGCCAAGGAAATGGGCGCGGACGAAACCATCAACCTCAAGACCGATGCAGCCGCCTTGGACAAGTACAAAGTGGACAAAGGCCAGTTTGATGCCGTGTTCGAAGCCTCGGGCAGCGAAGCCGCATTGCGCGCGGGCCTCGACACCATCGTGCCGCGTGGCGTGCTCATCACCGTGGGCATGGGCGGCGACATCAGCCTGCCCATGACGCAAGTCGTGGCCAAAGAGGTGGACCTGCGCGGCACCTTCCGCTTCCATGCCGAATTCGCCACCGCCGTGCGCTTTTTGAACGAAGGCCTGGTCAACGGCAAGCCGGTCATCACCGCCATCTTGCCGGTGGCGCGCGCCATCGAAGCTTTCGACCTGGCGGCCGATAAAAGCCAGTCGCTCAAGGTACAGATTTCTTTTCAAAACGCCTGAAAATCTGGCTGTTTCCAGACCTCTCTAGAAAGTTCTCACCATGTCAAAAATAGCCCTCGTCACCGGTGCCAGCTCTGGCATCGGCAAAGCCTGCGCTCTGGCCCTGCTCAAAGAAGGCTGGCAAGTCATTTTGGTTGGTCGCCGCGCCGACGCACTGGCCACTGCCGTGGCCGAGGCGGGCTCCAACGCTGGCCACGCCCACGCCATCCCGACCGACCTGTCCAAAGAGCCCGAAGTCAAAGCGCTGTTCGACCAGATTCGCTCGCGCTTTGGCCGCCTCGATCTGGTGTTCAACAACGCAGGCATCTCGCTGCCCTACACCTTGCCGGGCGACCTGTCAGGCGACGAATGGCGCCGCGCTGTAGACATCAACCTGAACGGTGCGTTCTATACCTTGTCGCATGCCTTCAAGCTGATGCAAGAGCAAAGCCCGCAAGGCGGCCGCATCGTCAACAACGGCTCCATCTCGGCGCATGTGCCGCGCCCCGGCTCAATTGCATACACCGCCACCAAACACGCCATCTCGGGCCTGACCCGCGCAGCCTCGCTCGATGGCCGCCCCTACAGCATCGCCGTCGGTCAAATCGACATCGGTAACGTGGCCTCGGACATGACGCTCAAAATGGCCTCGGGCGTGCACCAAGCCGACCTGACCATCAAAGCCGAGCCGCGCATGGACATGAGCGCCGTAGTCGAGACTTTCCTCACCATGGCACGTTTGCCTTTGTCGGCCAACATTTTGTTCACCACCGTGATGGCGACCAACATGCCGTTTGTCGGTCGCGGTTGATTTTTCAAGACCCATGTGCAAGGGGGCCACGCTGGTCCCCTTGATTTATCAGCTCACCCGCACCACCGCATCAGCACGTTGGTGCAAATCAGGCAGCAACTCCAAGCCCAAGCCCGGCTTATCGTTCAGGCTGATCATGCCGTTTTTGACCTGCGGCAACTCGGTCACCAGCTCTTTGTACCAGCCGCTGTAAAAAGCGCGCACGCTCTCCTGAATCAAGGCATTGGGCGCGTGCAGCGACAAGTGCGTGGAGGCGGCCCACACCACCGGCCCAGTGCAGTCGTGCGGGGCCACGGGCAGTTGCCAGGCATCGGCCATGGCGGCGATTTTGCGCGCTTCGGTCAGGCCCCCGCACCAGCTCAAGTCCAGCATGGCCACGCCCGCCACACCGGTTTGCAAATAATCCTTGAAGCCCCATTTGTAGCTCAGCGTTTCGCTGGCACAAATCAAAGCCTTGCAGTCCACCGCGTACTGCTTGAGCAGATCGAGGCTGTCCATGCGGATCGCGTCTTCATGCCAGAAAGTGTCGAACTCCTGCAAAGCCCGTGAGATTTTTTGCGCCATAGGCAAGCGCCACAGGCTGTGGAACTCGACCATGATGTCCATCTTGTCGCCCACCGCATGGCGGATTTTGCGAAACGGCTCCAGCGCGGTATTCAGATCTTGCGGGCTGATGTACTGGCCGTGCGACTTTTCTGCGGCCACATCAAAAGGCCAAATCTTCATGCCGGTGATACCTTCGCTCAAAAGCGATTCGGCCACCTCGTCGGCGCGGTGCAAAAAGCCCTGCAGGTCTTCGTAAGGCCCGGCGCCCTGCCCCAAGCCCCAGTTGGAACTGCTCTGGTTGACGTTGCTGCGGATGTACTGGTAACCCGCGCAGGTGTTGTACACGCGAATCTCGTCGCGGCTCTTGCCGCCCAAAGCCGTGCAGACCGGCATGCCTGCGGCTTTGCCAAAGATGTCCCACAGCGCGATGTCCACCGCCGAGTTGCCGCGTGTCTCCACCCCGGACCCGCGCCAGCCCAAATAGCCCGTGATGTCACGCTGGCGTGACTCGATGGCCAGTGGGTCTTGCCCCACCAATTTGGGAGCCACCCATTCGTGCAAATACGCTTCGACCGCTTGCGCGCCCATGAAAGTCTCGCCCAGGCCGACCAGGCCCTCGTCGGTGTGCAGGCGCACCCAGATGATGTTGGGAAATTCACCCAGGCGGATGGTTTCGAGTTGCGTGATTTTCATGAGGGCACTCTTTTCGGTCGTTAAAAAAGCCCCACAGCGGTCGGCTGTGGAGCTTGGGGGTTCAGCAAACAGGCTGAGCGCGGGAGATCAACCGCCGCGAGACTTCTTCAACTCGTCTTGCACCACCTTGATGGCGTCGGCACCGATCGAGTCCTTGTGCTTGTCGTACACCGAAGCCACCCTGGCACGGATGCGATTTTGCTCGGCTGTACTCACCTCGTTGACCTGCATGCCTTTGGTCTTCAAGCTGGCCAGAGATTTCTCGTTCAAAGCACGGTTGGCCGCACGCTGCACTTTTTGGCCTTCCATGGCCGCTTCACGCAGCACGGCTTGCTCTTGCGGATTGAGCTGATCCCACAGCTTCTTGCTGTAGAGCACCAAGAAAGGTGTGTAGGCGTGGCGGGTCACGCTCAGGAACTTTTGCACTTCATTGAACTTGGAGGTTTCAATGGTGACAAAGGGGTTTTCTTGGCCGTCGATGGTCTTGGTTTCCAGGGCGGTGAACACTTCGCAAAAAGCCATGGGCACGGCGTTGGTGCCCAAAGTCTTGAAGGTGTCCAGGAAGATGTTGTTTTGCATGACACGCACTTTGACGCCATCGAAGTCTTCCAGCTTGGTCACCGGGCGCTTGCTGTTGGTCAGGTTGCGGAAACCGTTTTCCCAATAGGCCAGGTTCACCAGGCCTGCGGCTTCGAGCTTGGCATTGAAGTACCTGCCGGCTGCACCGTCGAGCACTGCATCGGCTTCTTTTTCATTGGCAAACAAGAAGGGCAAATCGAACACGCCCAACTCTTTGATGATGCCCACCAGCGGCGAGCTGGAGGTGCAGACCATCTCTTGCGTGCCTGCACGCAAGGCTTGGGTGGCGGGCAAGTCGCCGCCCGCTGCACCGCCCCAAAAGGCGGTGATCTTCATCTTGCCGCCGGTCTTGGCCGCCAAGATTTCTTGCATTTTCTTGACGCCCACGCCCACCGGGTGGTCTTCATTCACACCATTGGTGAACTTGATGTTGCGATCGGCAAACTGCGCCATGGCGCTCGATGCCACCAGGAAAGTGCCCGCGATCAGGGCTACCAGATTTCTGCGTTTCAACATGAATGTCTCCTTTAAAAAAACACAGGGTTAAGAAATCATCTCAGCATCCATTTCATCGGCTCGATGACGATGGACGGAAAAGCAATCAACAAGGCCAGCACGCCCAACTGCGCCCACAAGAATGGCAGCACGCCTTTGAAAGCGGTGTCCATGTTGATCTTGGCCACACCACACACCACGTTGAGCACGGTGCCCACGGGTGGCGTGATCAGGCCGATGGCATTGTTCATGATGAACAAGACACCAAAATAAACCGGGTCAATGCCGGCCTTGAGGACCAGCGGCATCAAAACAGGTGTGAGGATCAGCACCGTGGGTGTGAAGTCGAGCGCCGTACCCACCACGATGACCAACAGCATCAACACCACCATGAGCAAAGTCTTGTTGCCCATGAGCGGCTCCATCATGCGGGCCACTTCGGCCGGGATGTTGGCCACCGTGATCAGCCAGGCGCTGACCATGGCCGCTGCCACCAAAAACATGATGACCGAGGTGGTCTTGCCGGCTGCCAAGATCAGGCTGTAGAGCTTGGACCATGGCAATTCACGGTAAATGAACGCGCCCACCACAAAGCTGTAAACCGCCGCCACCACCGCCGCCTCGGTGGGGGTGAATACGCCAAATTTCATGCCGCCAATGATGAACACCGGCAAACCCAGCGCCAAAATGCCTTCACGCGTGGCTTTCAGTTTCTCAGACAGATTCATGCGGGTTCCTGGCTGCACGTTTTCGCGCTTGGCCACCCACCACCACGTCAAGCCAATCGCCACACCCATCAAAAGGCCCGGCACGATGCCGGCCAAGAACAATTTGGTGATGGACACGTTGGCGGCCACACCGAAAATAATGAAACCAATGGAGGGCGGAATCACCGGCGCGATGATGCCGCCCGAAGCGATCAAGCCGGCCGAGCGGCCCACGTTGTAGCCAGCCCGCTTCATCATCGGGATCAGCAAAGCGGCCAGCGCCGCCGTATCGGCCACGGCCGAGCCCGAGAGCGAAGCCATGATGACGGCGGCCATCACAGCCACATAGCCCAGACCGCCCCTGAAATGACCGACCCACGCCATGGCCAAATTCACGATGCGGCGGCTCAATCCGCCCGCGTTCATGAACTCACCGGCCAGCAAGAAAAACGGCACAGCCAGCAGAGGGAAGTTGTCAGCGCCGTCTACAAAACGCTGCGCCAGGATCTGGCTGTCGAACGCGTTGATCATGCCGTTGCTGGCCATGTAGGCCATCAGGCTCAAACCACACACCAACAAAGCATAAGCAATGGGCATGCCCAGGGCCATGGCCCCCAGCAAGCTGAATACAAAAACAGCGATGGTCATGCGCGGCCTCGCACTTCAGGCTCGATCTCGGCAAGGACCACTTTGTCTTCCGACTCGACCACCAGCACCAGGTCCGCCTCAGCCAGTTGTCCAGTCAACAATTGAAACAACTTGTGCACATTCATGATGCCCATGACGGCGGCCGTGACGTAGCCGATGCCATAAATCCAGATCATGGAAATGCCCACCACCACCGAAATATTGGTCACTTGCAGTTCGTGCATCTTCCAAGTGCCCCAAAAGAACAGCACGTTGCAGCCGAGCATCATCACTTCACTCAAAAAGAAACACAGCTTCTTGCCACCCAAGGGCAAGCGCCGCACCAGAGTGTCCACACCCAAATGGCCCTTCTCGCGCATGGCCACCATGGCACCGATATAGGTCAGCCAGATGAAGCAGTAGCGCGACATCTCGTCCGAGATGGAAATGCCCGAGTTGAAACCATAGCGCAGCACCACGTTGCCAAACACCATGATGACCATGGCCACCAGGCAGGCCACCACCAGAAATTCCAGCAGTTTGAAAAAGAGATCAATGATTTTTTGCAACTGCGGCCCCTGATTTTTGAATGCGCATTTTGGCGTCGGGTTGGGTCTGGGCTTTCGGTTTGGTTTGGGTCTTGATCGGTGTGGCCAAGCCCGAGACCAGCGGCAGTTTTTTGCGCGACGACAGCACCAGATCGATGTCGTCTTTGGCCCCTTCAATCAAGACCATGATGGCGCGTTCGGCTTTGGCCGGCTCCCGGGCGATCACAGCGTTGAGCACCGCACGGTGCAGTGGCAGAGAATTTTTCGGGCCATCTTTGATGCGGGTAGAAATTTCAAAACTGGTGCGCAGCAAGGCGTTAAGGGCCTTGCTCATCTGCACCAGCATGCGGTTGTGTGAGGCCTGCAACAAACCTTCGTGAAAGCGCAAATCGTGCGTGACGTAATCGCCGCCCTCCTCCACCGCTTGTTTCATGCCTGCGTAGGCGGCCTCGATGTGGACTATGTCCTCGGGTGTGGCCCGCTCGGCAGCCAGGCGCACCGCGGCGGGTTCGACCAGACGGCGCAGCTCTTGCAAGTCTTTCAAAAACTCTGGGGTCAGGCCGCAGCGGGCCTGCCAGGCCACCACATCGGGGTCAAACCAATTCCAGTGCGCATCGGGCATGACGCGGGTGCCCACCTTGGGGCCGGTCGAAAGCAGCCCCTTGGCCACCAGCGATTTGATGGCTTCACGCACCACGGTGCGGCTCACACCCAGCTCTTCACACAAGATCGGCTCAGGAGGCAGGCTCGCGCCCACCCCATAGCGACCCGACAAAATGGCATGGCCCAATAAATCAAGAGAATTTTTGTGAAAATTGTTCGTCATGGCCGAAAGCGATCAAGCGGCCTATCATATGATGATTGAATGCCCGAGACAGACTCTGGTAAACCCTAGGCTCAGTCGTCTTGGCGTCTAGGGTTTGCCCCATGTCGCTGGCTTTACAAAGCCCGCTTGTTTTTCTATCGTCATACGATAGGATTTTCAAGACTCACCATTGACCTTCAACCTGGACACGCACCATGAGCGACAACAACGGCAGCCCGCCCCGCAAAAAACCCGAAGACCTGCGCAGCCAGCAATGGTTTGGCCGCCAAGACCGCGATGGCTTTGCCTACCGCAGCTGGGTCAAGGGCAAAGGCGTGCCGCACGACCAGTTTGACGGCCGTCCCGTCATCGGCATCTGCAACACCTTCAGCGAACTGACGCCCTGCAACTCACACTTTCGCACCCTGGCCGAGCAGGTCAAGATCGGGGTGTACGAGGCGGGCGGCTTTCCCTTGGAGTTTCCTGTGATGTCGCTGGGTGAAACCCTGCTGCGCCCCACCGCCATGCTGTACCGCAACCTGGCGTCCATGGACGTGGAAGAGAGCATTCGCGGCAACCCCATCGACGGCGTGGTGCTGCTGATGGGCTGTGACAAAACCACCCCCAGCTTGCTGATGGGCGCGTCCAGCGTGGGCCTGCCCACCATTGGTGTCTCGGGCGGCCCCATGTTGAACGGCAAATGGCGCGGGCAAGAATTGGGCTCGGGCACCGGCGTGTGGAGCATGAGCGAACAAGTGCGCGCAGGCACCCTGAAATTGGCCGACTTTTTTGAAGCCGAAAGCTGCATGCACCGCAGCCACGGCCACTGCATGACCATGGGCACGGCCAGCACCATGGCCAGCATGGTCGAAGCCCTGGGCATTGGCTTGCCCGGCAACGCCGCCTACCCGGCGGTGGACGGGCGACGCAATGTGTTGGCACGTGACGCCGGACGGCGCATTGTCGAGATGGTGCACACCGACCAGACCATCAGCCAAGTGCTCACCCGCGAGGCTTTTGAAAACGCCATCCGCACGCTGGCCGCGATTGGCGGCTCGACCAACGCCGTGATCCACCTGATCGCCATTGCCGGTCGCTTGGGCCTGAAGCTCACCGTGGACGATTTTGAGCGCTTGGGCAGTGATCTGCCTTGCCTGCTGAATTTGCAGCCCTCGGGCGAACACCTGATGGAGGACTTCTGCTACGCCGGTGGCCTGCCCGTGGTGATGAAAGAGATCGAGCACCTGCTGCACAAAGACATCGTGACCGTGAGCGGCAAGAGCGTGGCCGAAAACAATGCCAACGCCGTCAACTACGACCCGCGCGTGATCAAGACCTTCGCAGCCCCGTTCAAGGAAAAAGCCGGTATCGCCATCTTGCGCGGCAACCTGGCCCCGCGTGGCGCAGTCATCAAGCCCAGCGCGGCCACACCGGCCTTGATGGTGCACACCGGGCGCGCCGTGGTGTTTGAAGACAGCCACGACTTCCACAAACGCATCGACGACGAGAGCTTGGATGTGGACGAGAACTGCATTTTGGTGCTCAAAAACTGCGGCCCCAAGGGCTACCCCGGCATGGCCGAAGTGGGCAATATGCCGCTGCCCCCCAAGGTGCTGCGCAAAGGCATCACCGACATGGTGCGCATCTCCGACGCCCGCATGAGCGGCACCGCGTATGGCACCGTGGTGCTGCACACCACGCCCGAAGCCGCTGCCGGTGGCCCGCTGGCCGTGGTGCAAAACGGCGACATGATCGAGCTGAACGTGCCCGAGCGCAAACTGCAACTGCTCATCAGCGACGAAGAGCTGGCGCGCCGCCTGGCCTTGTGGGAAAAGCCCGCACCGGCCATGAACTCGGGCTACTGGAAGCTCTACATTGACCATGTGCTGCAAGCCGACGAAGGCGCTGACATGGACTTTTTGGTCGGCCAGCGCGGCTCGGCCGTGCCCAAAGACAACCATTGATTTGCAAGGAAAAACCATGCGTATTTTGATCACCGGCGGTGCCGGATTTTTGGGCGCTCGCCTGGCCCGCGAAATTTTGAAGCGTGGCCAACTCAACGGCCAAAGCGTGAGCGAATTGGTGATTGCCGACCTCTTTCCCGCACCTGCCGACCTGTTGGCCGACCCACGGGTCAAGGGCCATGCAGGCCCCATGCTGGCGCAAGGCGATTTGTTCAAGAGCGGGTTTGACGGCGTGTTCCACCTCGCTTCGGCCGTGTCGGGCGAGTGCGAACTCGACTTTGACCTGGGTCTGCGCTCCAACGTGGACAGCTCGCGCTTGCTGCTCGACAGCCTCCGCGCTTCGGGTAAGACTTCTCGTTTGGTGTTTGCCAGTTCGGTCGCGGTGTTCGGCCCCGATGCGGCCAACCCCATGCCCGCCCTGGTGGCAGACACCACCTTGCCCACGCCGCAAACCTCGTACGGCACGCACAAGCTGATGATCGAGTACATGGTGGCCGACTACACCCGCAAGGGCTACATCGACGGCCGCGCGGCCCGCCTGATGACGGTGGCCGTGCGCCCTGGCAAACCCAATGGTGCAGCGTCTTCGTTCTTCAGCGGCATCATCCGCGAGCCGCTGGCGGGCACAGCCACCACCTGCCCTGTGGACGCGCATGTGTCGCACCCCATCTCTTCGCCGGGCACCACCGTGCATGGCCTGATCACCGTGTTCGAGGCCAGCCGTGAAGCCTTTGGTGGCCGCATGGCACTGAACCTGCCAGGCTTGAACGTCAAGGTGAGCGAGATGCTGGCTGCGCTGGAAAAAGTCGCTGGCCCCGCCGTGCGCGCCCGCGTGACTTTTGAAAAAGACGACCGCATCGCCGCTATTGTGGACAACTGGGCCAAGGGTTGCACCTTTGAGCGTGCGCATGCCCTGGGCTTGCGCGCCGATACCAGCTACGAAGCCATCATCGAGCAGTACATCGAGGACTGCAAAACCCGACCCGGCTACCCCGCTGAAGCGCTGAACGGTTTGAAGTGAGGTGCCACAAGGCCTGCACGCCCAAAAAGTGGGATGGCCTGCCTGTCATTGATAAAGCATCTTGTAGGTCGGTGCCTTCAGGTCCGACAAAGCCGTCGGAGCGCCACAACCGCATGAAATGTCGCTGCGATGGGGGCCAAATGTCGGACCATAAAGGCCCGACCTGCGGGAAGATGGGGTGCTGGGATTGGGCACTTCACCGGGCAGCATCGATAAGCTGACTTCAAAAATGCGTGCTGATCGCTCCACTGATGCGGCCATCGTCTTCGATGATGGCCATCCAGCGCCATTTGTCAAAGGTGGTGCAGGGGTGAGAAATGCCCAAGGCCACCCGGTCCCCAACTTGGGGCCAGACGCCCTCGGCATCAAACACCATGTGCGCGTGCTGGTCACTCAAGGCCCGGACTTTCCAGGACTCGGGCGTGACCTGCAGCGCATCGGCACCGCGGTGACCGCGTGCCGCCCAGCGCACGGGCATCGGCATGCACTGGTCAAACGACAGATCGCGCCGACCGGCACTCAAAATCGCCAGTCCCGGCTCGGGCACCGACTGCACCTTGGCCCAGACCTCCAGCGCAGGCTGCAACGAGGCGCTCAAGCCCTCACGCGACTCCACCAGCTTCAGATAACGGGCGTAGTTCCAATGGTCGTGCGTCACATAACAGCCCGAGCGCAACACGCCTTGCACCGGGCGGCTTTTGACCTGGGTTTTGAGCATCGGTATCACCAAATCGAACACGGCCGATCCGCCTGCCGACAACAAGACCTCGTCATCGCCCCACAGGTGCTGTGCATCGATTTGCTGCACCAGAGCCTGCACACCGCGCACCAAGCCGCTCACGGCCTCGATGTCGTGCGCGTTGTCGCATTTACCCAGACCCCCCTCGTAACACTCCACACCGCCCAGGCGCACCACACCCGACTCGGCCATGGCCTGCGCCAGCAGCAAGGCTTGTTCGTGGGTGCGGCAGCCCGTGCGGTAGCCCGCGATGCCCAGCTCCAAAAGCACATCCCAACAACGCGGCTGACCGCGCCGTGCCCCCCAGTCGGTCAAGGTCTGCAACTGCGCCAACGAATCGACCAAAAACCAGACACGCGCTTGCGGGTGTTGTCGCAACAAAAAATCCAGCCCGTCCAGATCGGCATCGGACACCAACTGGTTGGCGATGATGGCGCGCTGGGCACCCGCCGCCAGGCCCACGCGCAGTTGGTGCACATTGGCAAAAGTCAAACCCCAAGCACCCGCTTGCAATTGCATGCGAAACAATTCGGGCGACATGGTGGTCTTGCCGTGCGGGGCCAGGGCCACGCCTTTGCGCTGCACAAAGTCCTGCATCCAGGCCAGGTTGTGCGCCAGCGCCGGGCGGCGCAACACGGCCACCGGGTAAGCCAGCGTGTCATGGAGCAAATGCCAGCCGCGCGCGCCCAACTGCGACACCGCGCAAGGCTCGGCCGCCAAGGGAAAACCTTTGCAAGCCGCGTTCAGTACAAAATCGTGTGCCATGGCTCTCAACTCCATTCACCGCGTGGACGGTTTGCGGGTGATTTTCCCACTACCGACTGAACCCTTTCTGCTTTTTTTCACATGACACACCCCTCCAAAACCCTCGACATCGTGGCCTTGGGTGAAGCCATGGTCGAGTTCAACCAAACACCGGGCCAAGCGAGCGACGCGCCGCCCATGTACCTGCAGGGTTTTGGCGGCGACACCAGCAACGCCGCCATTGCTGCTGCGCGGGCAGGTGCACGCGTGGCTTACCTGAGCCGCTTGGGCACAGACCGCTGGGGCGAGCGCCTTCTGGACCTCTGGCAACGCGAAAGCGTGGGCACCACCACCGTGCTGCGCGACGCCCAAGCGCCGACCGGCATGTACTTTGTGAGCCACGATGCACTGGGCCACCACTTCAGCTACGCCCGCGCCGGATCGGCCGCCAGCCGCATGCAGCCGACAGACCTGGCGCACTGGCAAGACGCCATCGCCAGCAGCCAGTGGCTGCACCTGTCGGGCATTTCGCTGGCGATCTCAAGCTCGGCTTGCGATACGGCGTTTGCCGCCATGCAGCACGCCCGCAACGTGGGCACACGGGTGGCGCTCGACTCCAACTTGCGTTTGTCGCTGTGGCCGCTGGCCCGTGCGCAAGCCTGCATCCGCCAGGCCGTGGCTCTGTGTGATTTGTTTTTGCCCAGCCTCGAAGACATGACCGCCCTCACGGGCCTCACGCAAGCGCAAGACATCATCGACTGGAGCCACAAGCATGGCGCAGCGCAGGTGGTGCTCAAGCTGGGCGCAGTCGGCGCGTTGGCCAGCGACGGCACCCAGCGCCGCAGCGTGCCTGGTTACGCCGTGCACGCACGCGACGCCACCGGCGCAGGCGACTGTTTTGCGGGCAACCTGTTGGCGCAACTGTCGTCGGGCCACACGCTGTGGGACGCCACGGCCTACGCCAACGCTGCAGCCGCCTTGTCGGTGCAGGGCATCGGGGCAGTGAGCCCTTTGCCTGGGCGCGATGCGGTGTTGGACCTGCTGAAACAAAGCACACACGCATGAACACAAACACCACCACCCACGCCACCCCACACCCGTCTGCCCCACAGCGGCCCGTGATCGCCATCGACTGGGGCACCTCTTCGCTGCGCGGCGCGCGGCTGGGGCCGATGGGCGAAGTGCTGGAGTCACGCGCCTGGCCACGCGGCATCCTCACGGTGCCCCCCGGCCAGTTTGAAGCGGTGTTCCACGAACTCTTTGGCGACTGGATGCAAGCACAGGGTGCGCTGTGCCTGATCTCGGGCATGGCGGGCAGCCGTCAGGGCTGGCAAGAGGCGCCCTACTGTCCCTGCCCCGCAGGCTTTGCCGAATTGGGCCAGCACCTGCTGTGGCTGCAGCCCGGGCGCATCGCCCTGGTGCCGGGCTTGAGCTGCATGGAAGCAGACACCTTGAACACGCCCGATGTGATGCGCGGTGAAGAAGTGCAAATCTTTGGTGCATTGCAACGGACTGGGCGCGACAGCGCCACCCTGGTGCTGCCCGGCACGCACAGCAAATGGGTGCAAGTGCAGAGCGGGCGGGTCACGCAGTTCCAGACCTTCATGACCGGCGAGGTGTTTGCCGTGATGAGTCAACACTCGATTTTGGGCAAGACCCTTGACCTGAACGGGGACTTCGACGAAGCGACATTTTTGCAAGGCGTGGACCAAAGCCAACAGAGCGGCAGTGTGCTGCACCACCTGTTTGCGGTGCGCACCCTGGGCTTGTTTGAGCGCCTGAGCGCAGCCCAATTGCCCAGTTACTTGTCGGGCCTGCTGATTGGCGAAGAGTTGCGCCAGCAGGCCGTCAGCGCCGATTCGGGCCCCGTGATCCTGATCGGCAGCGACGCCCTCACCTTGCGCTACACCCTGGCCCTGCAACGCCTGGGCATCGCCTGCCAAAGCCATGGTGCCGAAGCCACTTGGGCGGGCCTGTTCGCATTGGCATCGGCATGCTGATCGCCCATCGCGCCATCGCGGCGAGGACGCCGCTCCTGCAGCGAATCCTCCCACCCTCTTTTGCAGGAGCCCACCCCGTGGGCGATGGGCGTGGCACACGCCCTGAAACATTCAACAACATCCCACCATGAAACCATCCACAAACCCCGCACAAACCTTGGCGCAAGCCATGGCCCAACTGCCCTTGATCGCCATCTTGCGCGGCCTGACCCCTGCCGAAGCTCCGGCCATGGGTGAGTCACTGGTCAGCAGCGGCTTTGCCATCATCGAGGTGCCTCTCAACTCGCCCGAGCCCTTCAAAAGCATCGCCGCACTGACTCAGCAATTTCCGCAAACCCTGATCGGCGCAGGCACCGTGCTGAACGCGCAGCAGGTCAAGGACGTTTTCGCGGCAGGCGGACGCCTGGTCGTGGCCCCCAACTTCAACCCGGCGGTGGTCGCTCAGGCCTTGGCCCTGAACATGGTGGTACTGCCCGGCGTGGCCACGCCCACCGAAGCCTTTGCCGCGCTCGATGCAGGCGCCCATGGGCTCAAGCTCTTCCCGGCCGAGATGATTTCACCGGCCACCGTCAAAGCCATGCGGGCCGTGCTGCCCAAAGCTGCGGCCTTGATGCCGGTGGGCGGCATCACGCCTGACAACATGGCGGCTTACATCGCCGCGGGAGCCAGCGGTTTTGGTTTGGGTTCGGCTTTGTACGCGCCGGGGCGCAGTGCTGAGCTTGTGCACGAAAAGGCAGCGGCATTTGTGCGGGCCTGGCAAGGCTCTCAGGCAAGCTCGTGAAAACGCAACTTAAAGTGCACCGGGTCTGATTTCGATGAACGGGCCATTGGCACGCTCTCGAATAAGCTGGGCTTCCTGCAAATCTTCGAGTTGCTTGAGCAGTTGCTCAAAATAGGCCGCTGATACCAAGTAGGCCTCTGGCCGGTTGCGGTTGAGTACCGCTACCGGTGCATCGTCGGATTGCGCCAAGATGCTGGCGTAATGGCGCTTGAGTTCGGTGACGCTGACGCTGCTTTTCCTGAGAATCATGTCCATATCGGCCTACTGTTCGAAAAGCACATTTTTCATTCGATCAAATTCAATGTCATTCAGATTCAAGCCCTCTCCCCCAGCCGCCCATCCCGAAAATCCGCCAAGGCTTGGTAAATCTCTTCCTTGGTGTTCATCACAAACGGGCCGTACTGCACGATGGGTTGCTTGAGCGGTTGGCCCGCCACCAGGATCAGCTTGGCGTCGGCACTGGCTTCGATCACCACACCGTCGGCCTGCGGTGTGTTGGCCAAAATGGCCATGCGCTGCAGCGGCACGGCCTGCCCTGCGATGCGCACCTCGCCCCGGTACACGTACACAAAAGCGTTGTGCCCAGCAGGCAGGTCTTGTTCAAAACGTGCCCCTTGAGGCATGTGCAGGTCCAGAAACACCGGTTGCGTGATATCGCGACTCACCGCACCTTGCACGCCGTGGCTGGCCCCGGCAATCACCGTGACAGCCGCACCTTCGGGCGTCTGAAACTGTGGCAGCTGGTCGTTCTGAAAATCGCGGTACCAAGGCGCGTTCATCTTCTCGGAGCTGTGCAGGTTCAGCCAGAGCTGAAAGCCCTCCATCACGCCATCGGCTTGTTGCGGAATTTCGGAATGGATCACCCCTTGGCCTGCGGTCATCCATTGCACACCCCCGTTTTGCAACAGGCCTACGTTGCCCGCGCTGTCGCGGTGCAGCATGCGCCCGGCGATCATGTAGGTCACGGTTTCAAAACCCCGGTGCGGGTGGTCCGGAAACCCGGCGATGTAGTCGTCCGGCTTGTCGCTGCCAAAGGCATCCAGCATCAAAAACGGGTCGAGCCGGTGCTGCAGGTCTTGCGTGAGGATGCGGCTGAGCTTGACGCCCGCGCCATCCGAGGTGGCCTGGCCGGTGACCAGGCGATCGATGGTGCGCGAGACGTGCACGGCTTGCGGGTGAGCAGCTTGTGGCACAAGCGATCCTTTTCAAAAAACCAAAAGGTCAACCGGGTCGGTGCAAGGCGCAAATTTTGTTGCCATCGGGGTCACGCAGGTAAGCCAAGTAGATCTTGCCTGCGGGGCCTTCGCGAAAGCCGGGTGGGTTTTCGCAGGTGATGCCGCCGTTGGCCACACCCGCCGCATGGAAGGCATCGCCCTGCTCAGGAGATTTGACGGCAAAGCCAATGGTGCTGCCGTTGCCGTGGCAAGCAGGTTCGCCGTTGATGGGCGTGGTGATGCCAAAAGTACCCGTGGGGCTGCGGTAGAAATAACGGTTGTTGTTGGCCACGCCCGGGCCGTAGCCCAAGGTGCCCAACACGGCGTCGTAAAACTTTTTAGACACTTCCAAGTCTTTCACACCCACCATCACATGACTGAACATTGCGCGCTCCTGATAGACCCGTTGCCGGGCGAAATTATTGAGCCGCCATCGTAGCGGATACCGAGCGGTCTGGCCGGATCAAGACTTTTTCAAGACCTCTTCAGTGACTGCCAGCGTGCGTGCGCTGGCCCTTGCAGGTTGGGCGGCAGCTGGTGTTTGGCTTGCAAGTAGTTGTGGGTGTACACGTCCAGATAAGCCTGCAGGGTGTCGGCCGCACGCGCTTCGCCCGCCAGCTCCAGACACAACGAGGCCACTTCGCTGGTGCAAAAGTGGTCACCGCGTTGGGATCGGCGCAACTGGTAACGCGAAACCTGTTCGGGGTTCAGGCTGAGCACGGGCAAGGCGTTCAGGTAAGGGCTTTTGCGGAACATCTTGCGCGCTTCGGGCCAGGTAGCATCCAGCAAAATGAACAGCGGACGCTGACCACAAGGCAAGGGCTGCACCGCTTGCACCACCCGGTCGGGCGTTACAAATTCGCCCGGAAACACCACAAAAGCCTGCCACTGCGGATCAACCAACAGCGCCAACAAGGCCGGGTCCACCTCGGTGCGGGCCCAACCAAAGGCAAAGGTGTTTGGCACCACATCGGCGATCAACCAACCGGTGTTGCTGGGCTTCAGGGGTTCGATGTCGGCCATGAGCAAACACATGCCCGATTGGGTGGGCACCTCGGGTCGCACACCGCACAGGCAGTGGCTGGGCACCAAACGGCAACCAGGGCAGCGTTCGCCTTTGATGCCACCACGGGCCAAGAAAGGTTTGGCGCTGCGGGCCAAGCGCTCAGCGCGCAGGCGCGAGACGGCGTGGGGCGCTTTCAAACCCGCAGCGTCCTTCAAGCTGCAGGCGTGGCCATGCGCAAACGCCGCGCCGCTTCTTCGTCCCGCGCATCGTCGATCTCGCGCAGCACCGCCGCCATGTCCACACTGGCCGTCGAGCGCTCAAAACGGCCCGTGAGTGCGGTCTCGTTGCTCAGCAACCCGGCTTGGTACAAGCTCCAGATTTCGGGGCCGAAGTCGGTCTTCAAAAGAGCAGGGGCAAATTGCCCAAAAAAGTCGCGCAGGTTGCCCACATCGCGCAGCAGCATGCGCTGGGCGTGGTGGTTGCCCGCCGCGTCCACCGCTTGCGGCAAGTCGATGATGACCGGCTCGTCCACGCCGGGCAGATCGCCCTCGCCGGGGATGTGCGCCAGCAAGATGTTGAACTCCGACAAATCGCCATGCACCACGCCCGCACACAGCATGCGCACCACCTCGCCGATCAAGGTGGCGTGGTGTTGCAGCGCTTGCGCGGGGGTGAAGGCCACATCGTTCAGGCGCGGCGCGGCGTCACCATGGGCGTCGGTGACCAGCTCCATGAGCAGCACGCCGTCAAAAAAGTTGAACGGCCGGGGCACGCGCACACCGGCTGCGGCCAGGCGGTAAAGCGCGTCCACCTCGGCGCTTTGCCAGGCGGCTTCTTGTTCTTGCCTGCCAAACTTGCTGCCCTTGGCCATGGCGCGGGCGGAGCGCGAGTTTTTGACTTTGCGGTTTTCGGTGTAATCCACCGCTTGCCGAAAGCTGCGGTGCGTGGCCTCTTTGTAAATCTTGGCGCAGCGGGTCTCTTCGCCGCAACGCACCACAAAGACCATGGCCTCTTTGCCACTCATGAGCTGACGCACCACGGTGTCGATCAGGCCCTCTTCGACCAGGGTCTGCAGCCTCGGTGGTGCTTTCATGGGGCGACTTCAGTGCTCAAGCAAGGCCCAGCCAGCGTGCTGGTTGGCCTTGTTGTTTTCGTATTCCCAGGCCGCGCCACAGCGGTCGCAGCGGTATCGGGTGAAGCTGGCCTGGCCGTTGCCACGGTCTTCACGGCTGTGGGTGCCTTGCACCAGTTCGGCGTGGCCGGGGGCTTTGCGCCAGTGGCGCTGGATGCCCGCGCAGGGTTCGCACAAATCGGGGGCAGCACGCTTGGGAGCGCTGGGGGTTGACGGGGTCATGAAGGGGGGATGTCCTGGACAATGCCTGAGCAGGCGATGCATGCATTGTCGCCGCCTCAGGGCCTTGTAGCGCCTGAGCGTGACACGGACTGCGAAATAGTTTCCCCGCGCTTGCAGGTGACAGACCACCCCACCAGACTGTGGCAGCATGAACCCCAATTCAAACCAGTTGCCAGGAGACCAAAACATGCCCACCCCACCTACTCTGCCCAAAGCACTGTCCTTTGGCCTACAAGGCCGCGTGGCCATCGTCACCGGCGCGGCCAACGGCATTGGCGAGGCCTGTGCCCGCCGCTTTGCCGCCGAAGGCGTCCATGTGGTGCTGGCCGACGTGAACAGCGAGCGCGGCGCTGCCGTGGCGGCCGAATTGCGCAGCGCAGGCCACAGCGCGGGATTCATGGCCTGCGACGTCTCGCGCAAGGCCGATGTCGACGCCTTGGTGGACCATGTGCTGCAAGCCTTTGGCCGCATCGACGTGCTGGTCAACAACGCGGGCATCTTCCGGGCGGCTGACTTTTTGGACGTGACCGAAGAAGACTTCGATGCCGTGATCAACGTGAACATCAAGGGCTCTTTCCTGATGGGTCAGGCCGCGGCCCGCGCCATGAAAAGCACCGGGGGCGGCTCGATCGTCAACATGAGCTCGGTCAATGCGGTGCTGGCCATCCCCAACATCGCCAGCTACAACGTGAGCAAAGGCGGCATCAACCAGCTCACCCGCGCCATGTCTTTGGCGCTGGCCGACTTTGGCATCCGCGTGAACGCGGTGGCCCCCGGCACGATTGCCACCGAACTGGCCCGCCAGGCGGTGCTGACCAGCGAAGCAGCCGAGAAAAAAATCATGATGCGCACGCCCATGAAACGTCTGGGCGAGCCCGACGAAGTGGCCAAAGTGGTGGCCTTTTTGGCCAGCGATGCGGCCAGCTACATCACCGGTGAAATCGTGACCGTGGACGGCGGGCGCATGGCGCTGAATTACACCGTGCCTGTTTGAAGAAAGTCCCATGCTGTGAACACATCCTCTTGCCTCCTTGACGCCTGGTTGGCGCAAGAAAAAGAGATACGCCAGCGGCTGGATGCAGGCGCTGGGCCCGGCGTGGCACGCCCGGACCAGGTGGCCGGCAAGACCGGCTTGGAGGTCATGCAAGGCCTGCTGAGCGGCGAGCTGCCTTATGCCAGCATCGCCAAAACACTCGACTTTGTGCTCATCGAGGTCAGCGCAGGCCAAGCCATTTTTCAAGGTGCCCCAGGTTTTAACCACATGAACCCGTTGGGCACTGTGCACGGCGGGTGGTTTGCCACCTTGCTCGACTCGGCCCTGGGCTGTGCGGTGCACACCCTGATGCCGCCAGGCCGCGGCTACACCACGGCCGACCTGAGCGTGAAGCTGGTCAAAGCCCTGACCCCCAAAGTGCAACGCGTACGGGCCATTGGCCAGGTGGTGCACTATGGCCGCCAGTTGGCCACTGCCGAAGCCCGACTCGTCGGGCCCGACGGCACGCTGTACGCCCATGCCAGCACCGCCTGCCTTGTTTTTGAAATGCCTTCTTCAACCCCGGGAACCCGACCATGAGACTCCTTCACACCATGCTGCGCGTGGGCGACCTGCAACGCTCGATTGACTTCTATACCCAGGTGCTGGGCATGCAACTGCTGCGCACCTCAGAAAACCCCGAGTACAAATACTCGCTGGCTTTTGTGGGTTACGGCCACAACCCCGACCACGCCGAGCTGGAGCTGACCTACAACTGGGGCACAGAAAGCTACGAGATGGGCACGGCCTATGGCCACATCGCCCTGGGTGTGCCCGATGCGTATGCCGCTTGCGAAAAAATCAAGGCCGCTGGCGGCAAGGTCACACGCGAAGCCGGCCCCGTCAAAGGCGGCAGCACCGTGATCGCCTTTGTGACCGACCCGGATGGCTACAAGGTCGAGCTGATCCAGCGGGCTGAGTTTGCGAATGGTCAGGGTCTGCGCTGAAACCAAGTGCGACGTACCTGAAAGTGCAGACCTGCGGGTGAGACTTTTGTAGGTCGGCGGCTTCAGCCCCGACATGGGCCTGCGCCGAAGCGGAAAAACGTCGGATCTGAATGTGCCGACCTACAAACACATCAAGTTTTCAGCGCGTCAACTGACTCGCCTCGTGCGCCAGCGCTTCGATGCGTGCCCAGTCGCCTTGGGCCAGCGCATCGGCGGGCACCAACCACGAACCACCCACACAAGCCACGTTGGGCAGGCTTAAAAACTCCAAGGCATTGCCAGGGGTCACACCGCCTGTGGGGCAAAACTTCACATCAAAAAACGGACCGCTCCAAGCCTTGAGTATGGCGGGGCCGCCTGCTTGCATGGCGGGGAAGAATTTGAGTTCCGTGTAACCGTCTTCTTGCGCCATCATGATTTCGCTGCCGGTGGCTACACCGGGCAGCAATGACAAACCATGGTCACGGCAGGCCTGGCCCACCGTTTTGGTGTAGCCGGGGCTGACCGCAAAACGGGCACCGGCTTTGGCCGCTGCGGCCGCATCGGCGGCACTGCGCACCGTGCCGGCACCGACCACCGCGCCCTCTACTTCCTTGGCAATCGCTTCCATGCAGGCCAGGGCTTGCGGGGTGCGCAAGGTGACCTCGAGCATGCGGATGCCACCGGCCACCAAGGCACGCGCCATGGGCACCGCATGCGCCACATCGTGCAACACGATCACCGGGATCACCGGTGCGTCTTGCATCACTTGCAGGGCGGTCAAATGTCCACTCAGATTCACAGCCATGTGCAGGCTCCTTCTTCGGCTTTGAGCGCATTGCGGCGCAGGTTGGCAAACAGTTCGCGGCCCATGCCCACGCCATTGGCGGCGCGCAGCTCGGCGGGCATGGGGGCCAGTGGGCGAGCGGCCCATTCGGCTTCGCTCACCAGCACTTGCAAGGTGCCCGCCACGCCATCCAGGCGAATCACATCACCGTCTTGCACCTTGGCCAGTGGGCCACCGGCCGCCGCTTCGGGTGAGACATGGATGGCGGCAGGCACTTTGCCCGAGGCACCGCTCATGCGACCATCGGTGACCAGCGCCACCTTGAAGCCTTTGCCTTGCAGCACGGCCAGCGGCGGGGTGAGCTTGTGCAGCTCGGGCATGCCGTTGGCTTGTGGGCCTTGCCAGCGCACCACGCACACGACATCGCGGTCCAGCTCACCCGCCTTGAAAGCTTGCTGCAATTCGTCTTGCGAATTGAACACGCGGGCAGGGGCTTCAATCACATGCTGCGCCTCTGGCACAGCAGACACCTTGATCACACTGCGACCCAAATTGCCTTGCAAAAGCTTCAGGCCACCCGAGGCGCTGAAAGGGCTGGATGCCGGGCGCACGACGGAGTCGTCTTTGCTGGCACCGGCCTCATGCCAGACCAATTGGCCATTTTGAATCGACGGGGTGCGCGTGAATTCACGCAAGCCCCCTGCACGCACCGTCAGCACATCGGCGTGCATCAGCCCAGCGTCCAGCAACTCGCGGATCACATAACCCGGGCCACCCGCAGCCTGGAATTGGTTCACGTCGGCGCTGCCGTTGGGGTAGACGCGGGTCAGGAGCGGCACCACATCCGACAAGGCCGAGAAGTCG
Source organism: Limnohabitans sp. Rim8 (assembly GCA_945897465.1). Taxonomy (GTDB): domain Bacteria; phylum Pseudomonadota; class Gammaproteobacteria; order Burkholderiales; family Burkholderiaceae_C; genus Limnohabitans_A. The sequence goes on from CAMDFK010000009.1 coordinate 92,268, forward strand.
TCCCAGTCGATCACGATGCCCGCAGCACGTGCCACCGCCACCCAGTGGATCAGGTGGTTGGTCGAGCCGCCCGTGGCCAGCAGGGCCACCATGGCATTGACGATGCAGCGCTCATCCACCAGTTGCCCGATGGGGGTGAAGTTTTGGTCCTTGACCAGCGCCAGCACGGTGCGGGCCGCTTCGCGGGTCAGCTCTTGGCGCACGGCCTCGCCCGGGTTGATGAAGGCCGTGCCCGGCACCTGCAGGCCCATGGCTTCGAGCAGCATCTGGTTGCTGTTGGCCGTGCCGTAAAAGGTGCAGGTGCCTTCGCCGTGGTAGGCCTTGGACTCGGCTTCCAGCAGTTCGGCGCGCCCCACCAGCCCCAATGCGGCTTGTTCGCGCACCTTGGATTTGTCGTGGTTGGACAAACCGCTGGTCATGGGACCAGCCGGCACAAACACCGTGGGCAAATGGCCAAACTGCAAAGCGCCAATGAGCAAACCCGGCACGATCTTGTCGCACACGCCCAGCATCAGCGCGGCGTCAAACACGTCGTGGCTGAGCGACACCGCCGTGGCCATGGCGATCACATCGCGGCTGAACAAACTCAGCTCCATGCCCGGCGTGCCCTGGGTCACGCCGTCGCACATGGCGGGCACGCCTCCGGCCACCTGGGCCGTGGCGCCCTGCTTGCGGGCTTCGTCTTTGATGAGATCGGGGTAATGCTGCAGCGGGGCGTGGGCCGAGAGCAGGTCGTTGTAAGCGTTGACGATGCCGATGTTGGGCGCACGCGGGGCCACCACTTTGATCTTGTCCAAGGCGGTGGCGCGGCCCTTGTCGCCCTCGGGCATGGCGGCAAAGGCATGGGCCACGTTGGCGCATCCCAGGCGCTGAGCGCCAGGGGCTTGGCTGGCGGCAGCCTCGACTTGCTGCAAATAGGCTTGGCGGGTCGGGCGGCTGCGCTCGGTGATGCGGGCGGTGACGGCCGCCAAAGTCGGGTGAAGTGTCATGTTTTGACGCCGGATGGGGCGTGGTAACTAAATTACATGACCGATGGTAACCGCGTTCCCCTGCTTTAGCGCGTTTGGCGAGTTACAGACAGGGTACAACCCGCTGTCGACGGCTGAGCGCCGAAAAAAAACCCGCCGAAGCGGGTTTTTTGCAGGCCCGAGAAGCCTTACTTGGCAGCAGAGGCGTTCGCGGCGGCAGGCGCTGCGGCAGGCGCTGCAGAGGCGTCCGCTGCAGGCGCTGATGCGTCAGCTGCTGGCGCAGAAGCTTGGGCGGCAGGCGCTGCGACTGCCGCTGGCGCTGAGGGTGCTGCTTTTTTGCTTTTGGCAATGCCAAAGCCGACCGCCAGGCCCACGGCCAGCAAGACTGCTGCGGCCACAACGGCCAAAGCCACGGGTTGGTTGTCATCTTCTTGGGTCGACATGGGTTTTTTCTCCGAAAATAATGGAGATATTGTAATAGGGCCTTGTTGCACATGACCGACACCCACGCCGACACAACCCGGGCACCCGCCGCTGACATGACACCCACGCACTTCAAGGGCGATTTGCTCGACCACTTCCGGGCGCAAACCGCCGGCCAGGATTTGTGGGTGTTTGGCTACGCCTCGCTGCTGTGGCGCCCCGAGTTCAAAGCACAGGAGCAGCACCTCTCACGCGTTTGGGGGTGGCACCGCGCCCTGAAAATGTGGAGCCGTCTGAACAGGGGCAGCCCCGAGTGCCCAGGTCTGGTGTTTGCCTTGTTGCCCGGCGGCAGTTGCCAAGGCGTGGCCTACCGGGTGGCCCGAGACCAGGCCGACGCGGTGTTGGTGCGGTTGTGGGAGCGGGAAATGCCCATGGACATCTACACCCCCAGTTGGCTGCCCTGCTCCACCCCACAAGGCACGGTTCGGGCCTTGGCCTTCACATTGCCGCGCAGCAGCCCCAGCTACACGGGGCATTTGCCAGCCGAGCGCTATCGGCAAATTTTTGGGCAGGCTTGCGGCCGCTTTGGCACCACGCTGGACTATGCCTTGCAAACCTACCGCAGCCTGCAAGCCCACGGCATCGAAGACCGGGCCTTGGCGACTTTGCTGCGCCACGCCGACTGAGCGTTGGGCGTTGGGCGGATGAACCACCCGTGGCAGTCAGGACGCATGGCATCCCTTGAGCACAAAGGCCCCTGATTGCGCTGACTCAAAGCCTGAAAGGACCATGTCCCTATACTTGCTCCATGAACATCGCCGACCTGCGCAAGAGCTACGAAAAAGCCGAGCTCAACGAGAACGCCTCGCACGCCAACCCATTGGCTCAATTTGAGCAATGGCTGCAAGAGGCCATTGCATCTGAAGTGCCCGAGCCCAACGCCATGACGCTGGCCACCGTGGCCAGCAACCTGCGCCCCAGCACGCGGGTGGTGCTGATCAAAGGTTGTGACCCGCGCGGCATCGTCTGGTACACCAATTACGACAGCCAAAAAGGCCAAGAGCTGGCAGGCAACCCCTTTGCGGCGCTGCAGTTCCACTGGGTTGAGCTCGAGCGCGTGGTGCGCATCGAGGGCCGGGTCGAAAAGGTCAGTGATGAAGAAAGCGACGCTTACTTCCACAGCCGCCCACTCGATTCACGCATTGGCGCATGGGCATCACCGCAAAGCCAGGTGATCAACGGGCGAACGGTGCTGGTGACCAACGCGGCCAAGTACGCTGCGCAATTCATGCTCCAGCCGCCACGCCCCCCGCACTGGGGCGGCTACCGCCTGGTGCCCGACCAATGGCAGTTTTGGCAAGGCCGCAAAAGCCGTTTGCATGACCGACTGCGGTACACGCAAATCGGCGATGAATGGCTGCGCGAGCGACTGGCGCCCTGAAGCAGGCACGACGAACCAGCGCCACACAGCGATTCGCTTGGCTGTCCTGGTGGGGTCAGGTTGGCAACAAGGGCAGTAAGGCCATGGCGAGAGAGATCCCCAACAGGGCCATCAGCGTGGAAATGGCCACGGCAGCAGTGACGGTGTCTTCTTCCTTGTGGTAGCGCTGCGAGAACAAAAACACGTTAGCCCCAATGGGCAAAGCGGCAGCCACCACCATCACCGACAAGGCCAGCCCGCGCATGCCCAAAGCCCAGCCCACAGCCAGCATGAGAACCGGGTGTAAAACGGTTTTGACCAAAGACAAACGCACAACTGCTGAGAGGTTTTTGCCCACGGGGGTTTGTGACAACGTGATGCCCACCAGCACCAGTGCAATGGGGCCAAAGGCGCTGCCCAACAATTGCAAGGGCTTGTCCAGCACCGGGTGCAGACCCCAGCCGGTTTGCGCATACAGCAGGCCCACGATGATGGGCAAGGGCACAGGGTGCAATACCGCGCTGCGAATGGCCTGGCCCACAGTGCGCCACAGTTGCCCTTTTTGGCCAGAAGCAGCGGCTTGCTCGCTGGCCATTTGCAACTCCAGCACCACGGTGGCCATGGTCAGCAGCACCAGCGCATGCAAGGAGATGAGGGTGAACAACAAAACCTGCCCCGCCTCAGCGTAGGCCAGGCCGATCAAGGGCACGCCGATCATCAAGGTGTTGCTGAAGATGCCCGCCAACGCCAACACAGAAGCGCGCGAATCGCGGCCATAGGTGATCAACATGGCAAAAAACAGCACCGCCGCCACCAAGAAGTATTGGAACACCGGGCGCATGTCCAGGCGCTCCAGGTGCACCGAACTCATGGTGCGAAACAGCAGCGCTGGCGTCAGCACCAGAAACACCAGGTTGGACAAATCGCGCACCGACTCGGGCCGCATGAGCTTGGCCTTGCCCGCGACAAAGCCCATCAAGATGAGCAGCACCACGGGCAAAAGAGATGACAAGACGGGATGATCAAGGTTCATGGCTGGATTATCCCGTTCTGGCAGAGCCCTTCAGCAGAGGAAACCACGTCGCGCCACCACCTTGGGCGACGTCACGCGGGCCCTCAGAAGCTGGCCTGAACCCCCAGCTTGAAACTGCGCCCCGGCAAAGGCGACTTGCCAAAAGCCGTGCTGGTCAGGATGGAGGTGGCGCTGTAGGCCAGCTGATCGGTCAGATTGTCCAGGCGGGCAAACCAGTTCAGCACCGTGGTGTCCAGCTTCTGGCGGTAAGAGACGCTGGCGTTGACCAAGGTGTAAGCGCCGGTGGCCACGCTGCCATCGGGGACACGCTTTTGCGCGGCGTGCCAGTCGGCCCCCAGCTTGGCGCTCCAAGGGCCTTGGCCATGGACCAGCGTCGCGCCCACACGCATGGGCGAGATGCGAGGCAAAGGCTCCCCCGTGCTGCTGTGGGTGGCGCGCACCGTGTCGGCCCGCCAGTCCAGATCAAGTGTTGAGGCTTTTTGCCATAGACGCTGACGACCGTTGACTTCCAGACCCTGGAATTTGGCCCTCACGCCTTGGTAAAGCTGTAATGGCAAAACACCCTCATCATCAGCTGCTTCAGGTCCGACGGGTTCGCCCTCTTCGCCCCGGTACTCGCCCGTGTTCATCAAGCCAATGTAATTGGCAAACTGGCTGGCAAATGCTGTCACGACCATGCGGTTCGGGCCCGACTTCCACGCCAAACCACCATCGAGGCTCTTGGACTTTTCCAAGCCCAGGTCTTTGTTGCCGATTTCCCAGGCGTTGGTGGCCAGGTGGGGGCCATTGGCAAACAACTCATAGTCTTTGGGCGCACGCTGCGAGAAGGCCGCATTGCTGGTCAAAGACCAAGTGGGCGACAACTTGAAGACCACCCCAGTGGCCACACTGAAGGGGGTGAATTTTTTGGCACCGATGCCCTCGTCAAAACGGTCCAGCTCGGGGTTGCCCAAGGATTCGACCCGCACCGACTCCCAACGCGCCCCCGTCGTGACTTGGCCCCAGGCGGTGGGCAGCTCTTCGTGCACAAAAAGGGCTTGGCTGCGTGTGCGGCTGAAGGGTGCAAAGGCTTCGTCACCCACCGCAGAAAAGCGGCTCGATTCGGTCTGCACACCGAGCACGCCTTGCCAACCGGCCAGCGCGCGATGGCGCGACTCGATGCGCAGGTCTTGCCCCTTGTTTGAAAAAACGGTTTCAGGCCCGCCGTTAAAAAACTCGGTATGCCGGTAATCGGTGTGGCTCAGACTGGCTTTGACGCTTTCAAACCAACCCGGCAGTTGGCGCACCTGGCCCTCCAGCGCATAGCGCGTGGTTTTCATGCCTATCGTCACCTGGTCTTCGGCCACGGTGCCGTAATCACTTTGGTAGGTGTTGACCGATGCGCCCAGAAACCCGTGGTCCCAAAAGGTACTGGCCCCGAAAGCGCCGCCCCGGGATTGGCTGGCGGAATTGCAAATGCGGCGGGCATGGGCAGGCGAGTCGGGTTTCTCGCAAGCCAGCGATACCGGCACCCGCACATCGCTGGTGCGGCGGTCAAAACCATCCAAATGCAAAGCCAAGCGCCCGTTGCCCGCCTCGACTAAGCCCGCGACGCTGCGCTCGCCGTTGCCTGTGCCGGCTTGCAACTGGGCTTTGCCCAACACGCCCGAGACCGGTGCACGCGGAATGCGGTTGTCGATCACGTTGACCACGCCACCCACAGCGCTGCCACCATAAAGCAAGGCGGCTGGGCCTCGCAAGACCTCGATGCGGTCGGTGGACAAGACATCCAGCGGCACCGCGTGGTCGTAGCTGAGGGCAGAGGCGTCCAGGCTGGAGGCGCTGTTGTTCAACACCCGGATGCGGTCGCCATCCAACCCGCGGATGACGGGGCGACTGGCGTTGGGGCCAAAGTAAGTGCTGGACACGCCAGGCAAGCCGTTCAGGGTTTCACCCAAAGTGCTTTGCCCGCGTTCGAGCAGGTCGGCACGGCCCAAGGAGCTCACGGGCACGGCGGTGCTGTCGCGCCCCAAAGGGTTGCCGGTGATGACGATTTCACCGGGCACACCCGGTGCGGCGCTTTGCGCCCAAGCATTTGAAAAAAACAAAGTGGCCAAGCAGGCATAAGCCAAGGCCGAAAGCTGAAAAGAATGTGTCATGACGGTGTGATTTGAAAAACAGGAACAAGCCAGCGCCTTCCGTCCAAGACGGAAAGTCAGCCAGGCAGGATCAGGGGTTCAAATCAGCGCAGGCGGCGCACGGGCCTGCGCCGGGGACCAGAGGTGCTGGTCAGAATGCGAATCTGCACGAAATTTGAGGGCCGCCATGGCCACCATCGGGGCCAAGCCCGGTGCGTTCGTTGCAATCAGCCGTTCGGCATGTGACAGGTGATCCAGCACACGGCACAGATCGGAGTCGGCCTCATGGCCCAGGGCGTCCGAATGCCCTTCGTGCCGATGATCATCTTGCGCATGCAAGGCGTGCGCATGCGCCTCATGGAGTTCAGCGGATGTCGTGAGTGCCTGCCGAGTCCCGGGCTCAATGCCATGCTCAATGCCATGCAAATGTCCCCAAAGTGGGGCCCACAACAAGGCCCCCACCAGCAGGATATTCAGCCAGCGGGGCAGGCGAGCGCGCGGAAAACTCATGACAGGCTCAGTGGGCAGCAGCAGGTCAGTGCACGTGCTTCATGCCGCAGTATTTGCCCAACGCCAGCCCCTTGCAGGCGGCTTGCAGCTCTTTGGTGCACTGGGCCGGTTTTTTACCGGACTCCAGGCATTTGGCAGCCGCCTCATGGGCCTCGGCCATGGCACGGTGCCGGGCAATGTCTTCCTGGACTTCTTTGCTGCTGTGCTGGGCCAAGGCCGCCCAAGACAAGCTCATGGCGACAAGCAAAAAGGCAATTTTGTACATGGATTTTCTTCGGGTGATGGGCTTGGTGGTGACGCGCTTCAGATCGGACATCGACCGAGTCCGACAGGGGATATTGTCACTCACGCACCAGACGCGCAAACGTCTTTTTGAATTTGGCCACCTTGGGCGCGGCCACCGCCATGCAGTAGCCCTGGTAAGGGTTGCGCTCAAAAAAGTCTTGGTGGTATTCCTCGGCCGCGCTGTAGTTGGCCAAGGCCAGCACCTCGGTCACGATGGGCTGACCAAAAGCCCGGGCAGCCGTCAACTCGGCGACCATCGCCCGCGCCTCTTCGGCCTGCTCGGGCGTGGTGAAGTAAATGCCACTGCGGTATTGCGTGCCGGCGTCGTTGCCCTGGCGGTTCAGCGTGGTCGGGTCGTGGATGACAAAGAAGATTTCCAGCAACTCGCGGGTACTGACCATTTCGGGGTCGTATGCGAGCTTGACCACTTCGTTGTGCCCGGTGCGCCCGGAGCACACCTGCTCGTAAGTGGGAGACAGGGTCTGGCCATTGCAGTAGCCCGACTCCACATCGATCACGCCGCGCACCTTGACGTACACCGCCTCGGTGCACCAAAAACAGCCGCCGCCTAAGATCAGGGTTTGGGTCATGTGGGTTCCTTGTTGAAGAGGTTTGAATTATCCGTGGGGCAGCAGCCCGCCTTGCACGGCTTGCACAAAGTCCCCCAACGCCGTCTGGTCTCGGTCGCTGCGCCACAGGCATCGGGTGTCGTAACGTGCATCGACCTCGCGCAGCGGGACAAACACCGCACCCGCCAGCGCCGACTGCTGCAGGGCCTGCGGCACCAGGGCCACGCCCAGACCTTGTGAGACCAAAGACACCACGCTCAGCCAATGGCGCAACTCGTGCACCACCTGCGGCATCCAACCGGCCTGCTCGCACAGCATCACGATGCGCTCGTGGTAATCGGGCGAGACCGTGCGGGACACCACCACGAGGTCTTGCCCGGCCAACTCCCCCAGGCCGATGTTGGCCGCGCCCGCCAACGGGTGGCTGGCAGGTAAACACGCCACCAAGGGCTGGCTGGCCACCAAAATCTGCTCGAAACCCGGTGGCACCCGAGGCGTGTGCACAAAGCCCACATCCAGGCGCTCACGCAACAAGTCGGACAGCTGCTCGGACGAGCTCAGCTCGCGCAGCACCAAACGCAAACGCGGGTGGCTGCTTTGAAAGCGGCTGAGGATTTGCGGCAGGCCGCAATACAGCATGGTCCCGGCAAAACCGATGTGCAGCTGGCCAGACTGGCCCTCGGCCACATCGCGCGCCTCACGCGCAGCGGCGTTGGCCTGCGCCAGCAAGGCTCGGGCGGCGGGCACAAAGGCCTGGCCCGCCGCCGTGAGCTGCACGCCCCGGCTGTTGCGGTTGAACAGCTGCGCCCCCACCGAGGCTTCGAGCTGCTGAATGTTCAGGCTGAGCGGCGGCTGCGAGATGGACAGGCGCTGGGCCGCACGGCCAAAGTGCAACTCTTCGGACAGCATGAGGAAATAGCGCAGGTGACGAAATTCCATGAATTAAAATAATGTATTGATGAATCCGCAATCAATATTAGACAACTATTCATCTCGCCCTGACAATCGGCACCAATATTTTTCACGGAGACACCCACCATGGCCACCACCAAAAACACCTTCAGCTGGGAAGACCCCTTCAACCTGAGCGCGCAGCTGACCGACGACGAGCGCCAGGTGCAAGAAGCTGCCCGCGCCTACTGCCAGGAACGCCTGCTGCCCCGGGTGACCGATGCCTTTCTTCATGAGACCACCGACGTGGCCATCTTCCGCGAGATGGGCGAGCTGGGCCTTTTGGGTGCCACCATCCCCGAGCAATATGGCGGCGCGGGCCTGAACTATGTTTGCTACGGCCTGGTGGCTCGCGAAGTCGAGCGCGTGGACTCGGGCTACCGCTCCATGATGAGCGTGCAGTCGTCTTTGGTGATGTTGCCCATCAACGACTTTGGCTCTGAAGCGCAAAAGCAAAAATACCTGCCCAAGCTGGCGCTTGGCGAGTGGATCGGCTGCTTTGGCCTGACCGAACCCAACCACGGCTCCGACCCCGGCAGCATGATCACCCGCGCCAAGAAAGTACCCGGCGGCTACAGCCTGTCCGGTGCCAAGATGTGGATCACCAACAGCCCGATTGCCGACGTGTTCGTCGTCTGGGCCAAGGACGACGGCGGCCAGATCCGCGGCTTCATTTTGGAAAAAGGCTGGAAAGGCCTGAGCGCCCCCGCCGTGCACGGCAAAGTGGGCTTGCGCGCCTCCATCACCGGCGAGATCGTCATGGACGAAGTGTTCTGCCCCGAAGAAAACGCTTTTCCTGAAGTGCGCGGCTTGAAAGGCCCCTTCACTTGCCTGAACAGCGCCCGCTACGGCATCGCCTGGGGCGCCTTAGGTGCCGCCGAAGACTGCTACACCCGCGCTCGCCAGTACGTGATGGAACGCCAACAGTTTGGTCGCCCCTTGGCCGCCAACCAGCTGATCCAGAAGAAACTGGCCGACATGCTGACCGAAATCAGCCTGGGCCTGCAAGGCTGCCTGCGCCTGGGCCGCATGAAGGACGAAGGCACCGCCTCGGTGGACCTGACCTCCATCCTCAAGCGCAACAGCTGCGGCAAGGCGCTGGACATCGCCCGCCTGGCGCGCGACATGATGGGCGGCAACGGCATCAGCGCTGAGTACGGCGTGGCCCGCCACCTGGTGAACCTGGAAGTGGTCAACACCTACGAAGGCACACACGATGTGCACGCCCTGATTCTGGGCCGTGCCATCACCGGGATTCCTGCTTTCTCAAACTGAAGCTTGGCTTTCAAAGACAAAAGGGGCTGCCAAATGGCAGCCCCTTTTTTTTGATCGCTTCCGTAGACCGACGTTTGCCCGTAGGTCGGGCCTTTACGGTCCGACGTTTCTTCAAATCGCGAAGCGACATTTTCAAGAGGCGGTGGAGCGACAAAGATGTCGGACCTGAAGGCACCGACCTACAAAAACCATGCAATGACACAACCCAAAGGTCTACCGCTTGACGACAGGCCTTCCTAAGGCTTACAGTACTAACCAGTCAGTCATTAGTCAATCCTGTGATCCCCGTCGCCCCCCTCCTCCCCCACAAACGCGAACGACGCAAACAAGACCGCCCGGGCGAACTGCTCGAAGCGGCTTTGGATTTGTTTGTGGAAAAAGGCTTTGCCGCGACCCGCGTCGAAGAGGTGGCCTTGCGGGCGGGCGTGTCCAAGGGCACTTTGTTTTTGTACTTTCCCAGCAAGGAAGACCTGTTCAAGGCCGTGGTCCGCGATAACGTGGTCGCCCCCGTGGCCCAAGGCGCTGCAGAGGTGGCGCAGTATCAGGGCAGCGCCAGCGAATTGGTCGAATGGATGATGCTGCAGTGGTGGCGGCGCTACGGTGCGACCAAAGCCTCAGGCATTTCCAAACTGGTGATGAGCGAGGCCAACAACTTTCCGGACTTGGCGGATTTTTTCCGCACCGAAGTCATCACGCCCGCCCACGCGTTGGTGCGCAGCGCCTTGCAGCGCGGCATCGACCAGGGGGAATTCCGCGCCGTCAATGTGGAACTGGCGCTGCACTCGGTCTTGTCCCCGCTGCTGTTTTTGGTGATGTGGAAGCACTCCATGGGGCCGTGCTGCCCCAGCCATGAGCAAATTGACCCGGAAGCTTTCATCTCACAACATGCACAATTGTTGGCTCGAGGCCTGTCGAAACCCTGATCCTCACCGGATCACACCCGTCTCACCATGAAAAAATCAACCCTCTGGATCCTCTCGACCGTGGCGGTGGCCGCACTCGTTGCAGGCGGTGCCCGCTGGGCCAGCCAGCGCCAAACCGCCACCGCCCCGACGGCCTCTACCGCCGCAGCGGTGCCCAGCATCGAGCTGGCCGCCTCCGACGTGTTCACCGCCCAGACCCAAACCCTGAGCTTGGGCATCGCCGTTTCAGGCTCCCTCAAAGCCACCCAAAGCGCCGTGGTCAAGGCCCGTGTAGCCGGTGAGCTGCAAGAGCTCAGCTTGCGTGAAGGCGACCGCGTGCAAGCTGGGCAGGTGATCGCCCGCATTGACCCCTCAGAATACCAAGCGCGCGTGCGCCAAGCACAGCAGCAAGCCGATTCGGCCAAAGCCCAAGTGGACATTGCCCAGCGCCAGTTTGATAACAACCAGGCACTGGTGAACCAAGGCTTCATTTCCCAAACCGCCCTGCTCAACTCCCAG
>CAMDFK010000010.1 GCA_945897465.1 Limnohabitans sp. Rim8
TGGACAGGCTGCGGTTGTTCACCGTCAGAGACTGCTGAGCGATGAGCGATTTGACGTTGGTGTTGATGGCGGTCATGGAGAGCCCCTAAGAAAGGAATATGTAAATTCAACCAAATGAAAGTAAATTCAGGTTATTGCTGGAGCAATGAGAGCACCGATGACGGTGACTGGTTGGCTTGTGCCAGCATGGCAGTGGCGGCCTGTTGGATGATTTGGGTACGGGCCAACTCTGTGGTGGTGGCGGCGTAGTCGGTGTCCAAAATGCGGCTGCGTGACGCAGAGGTGTTGGTGGCCACATTGGTCAAGTTGTCGGCTGCGTAATTCAGGCGGTTCACCATAGCACCTAAGGTAGAGCGGTAGGCATCAACTGTGGAGATCGCCTGATCGAGTTCAACAATTGCGCTGGTGGCACTAACCGCAGAGTCCAACCCCTCACCAGCGGCAGAAACTATACCGCCTAAAGTTGAAACGTTGGAAAAAGTGACGGTAACAGTGTCTGATGCACCTGGCCCCACTTGGAAATCAGTTGAAGCAGCTGCGGATCCGACAATTTCCTTACCATTCCAAGTGGTTTTATCAGATATGCGAGAAATTTCAGCAGACAGTTGGTCGAATTCAGCATCAAGCGACGCTCTGTCAGAAGTGCTGTATGTTCCGTTGACGGATTGAACTGCCAGTTCACGCATGCGCTGAAGCATGTTGGTGACTTCGTTCAGTGCGCCCTCAGCGGTCTGGACCATGGAGATGGCGTCGTTGGCGTTGCGCACAGCCTGGTTCAGGCCCCGCACCTGGGCGGTCATTTTGTTGCTGATGGCCAATCCCGCCGCGTCGTCGGCGGCGCTGTTGATGCGTTTGCCGGTGGACAGCTGCTCCATGGCCTTGGACAGGCTGCGGTTGTTCACCGTCAAAGACTGCTGAGCGATGAGCGATTTAACGTTGGTGTTGATGGCAGTCATGGTTGGGCTCCTTAGGGCGCAAAATGATGGTCTGGTTGATACTCGAGCAAGATATGAAGTTTCTCTTGCATGGTTGAAGAATCGACACGTGAATGCAAAGCTTTAGTAATGCCGTTCAGATTTTTAAAATCAGGATTGCTCGTCGAGCAACATGCCTTTGACTTGCTCGATGTTGTGGGCCACGCGCAGCAGAGTTTCATCCGGTATCTGGCGAATCAGTTCACCCGTCTCGGAGTTTTTGACCTGGATAACAGTGCGATCAATGGTTTTATCGATTGAGAAATTGAGCTGCTGCCCCTTGCTTTTCATTTGCGCATTCAGGCGCGCGATCGCTTCTTGCAGGTTTTTTTGCATCTGCTCGGCATCGAATTGAAGATCGGCCTTGTCCGGCATAGCCAATTTGGCCGTAGATATTTCTGGCTTTTTCTCCGCACTGTGTGCGGGTTTTGACGGCAAAACGGGGTCTGGCTTGTAAGACGGCGTTTGTACATTGGCTGTGATTTCGGTGCTCATGGTGCGATCCTTTCAATGTCTTGTAAGCATGTGCCGAGGGCTTGCAAGATGCGCAATTTGCAAACAAGAGGACATTGTTGGTATCGGAAGCACTTCCGCCAACTTTAATTTTTCTTTAGGGTGGAAATTTTTATATTTCCAAAATATTGAATTTAAATAAAATTTAAATTACTTATTTGTATAAGTAGCCATCATTCCTTCAAAGCTGCTTTTCATACTTTCACGCATGCTGTTGCTGCTTCCAACAATGCTTTCCATCAATGAGAACTGCTTCATGTACCGCTCCATCAAAGCGGTCATGCGCTCCTCCAATTTGACCAACTCGGCCTGGTAGACCTCAATTTTTTGAGTGGCATTGGTGGTTTGCTCGGAGAGTAAGCTGGTGGATCGCAACATGGCGTCGATGGTCCTCACCGCAGTCCCTGCCATTCCTGCGGAGGCTGTGCTGTAGACACTGAGGTCGTTGGTGTTGGCCGTGAACAGGGTGACCACTTCAGTGGAATACTGGCTCAGTGCACTGTCAAGCTTGGTTTCGTCCAATTGAAGCTGCCCGTTGCGGTCAAAACTCAGTCCCACTTGCCAAGCGGCATTGATGTTGGTGTTTTGAGGGTCAGTCAGATTCACGCTGTCTGTGTAGAGTGTGTAGTCTCCCGTGATCATGGATCTGATTTGGGATTTGATGCTCTGCAGCAAGCTGTCGCCAGCCAAGGCGCCGCCAAATTCTTCCACCTCGCTGGCACGATCGCTCAGAATCTTGGCATTGTCAGTGAAGTTGTTGTAAGCGTTCACCAAGTCCTTGATATTGGCCTTAACGACGGCGGTTTCGGGCGTCAAGCTCACTCGGGCTGCACCAGAGGTGGTGGTGTTCAGGGAAAGTGTGACGCCCTCAAGAGCTTCATCGACAGTGTTGGTGGAAGAAATGATGTCTATGCCATTGATGGTCAATAATGCATTTTGTGCTGTTTGCAGGGCATTGGCCTGAAATGTCACATCGCCGCTGGCACTGCTGATGGTGAAATCATTGTCCAAGCCTTCCTGACCAGTGAAGACCAAGGTGTAGGCGCTTCCTGTGTTGACCAGCTGTGCTTGAATGCCCGTGGTCGAAGCCTGTGCATTGACTGCGCTGACAATCCCTGCAGGTGTCGGGGTACTGATTGTTATGGGTGTGGATGTCGCACCAACAGTGATGGTGAGGTCAAAAGCTTGGTTATTGTTAAGGGTTGTTTCGTAGGGGATTGACTGACTTGCCCACCGGGTGGCTTGGGCCAACTGTGTGACCTCTATGTTGTAGCTGCCCGCTGCAGCGCTCGAGTCTGCAGTGACTGAAATAGCGCTGGCTTGGCTGCTTGCTACTGCCAGTGTTGCAAAATCTTTGGCATCGTTGATGGCTTTGAATGCGGTTTGGAGTTCAGAGAGCGCAAACTTAAGTGCGCCATAGCCAGAAATTTTGGCCTCTGTTTGGGTGATCTTGGCATCGATGCGCTCCTTCCTAGGTGCCCGCTCTGCTTCGACGAGGCTTTCAGCGAGTGCTTTGACGTCAACACCAGAGCCGGCGCCCAAAGCAGAAATCAGGTTAGTAGATGACATGGTGCAGCATCAGTTTTTAGGAGTGTTTCAGTGGCTGGTAGCCACTTAACCTTGGATGTAATTGAACAAGGACAGGCCGGAGATTTTGGCAAAGCTGCCCATGGCCGCTTCCATAGCCATCATCTCCTTGTTCATGCGGGCCACGGCTTCTGCGTAGTCCAGATCTTCGATTTCAGACAAGGTCGATTTGATTCGCAGGGTGTTTTCGTCCAGCACATCGAGTTGCGACTGCACCACTACCTGGTCTGAGCCGTTTTGCGCTTGGGACAAGGTCAGGCTGTTGTGCATCTGGGTGATGTCGGCTATACCTTGCTGAATATGGCCTGTACGGCTGGTGTTGACGCCGTCGATCATCTGGTCGAGGGCGTCAAAAAAGCCTACGGCTTGGCCGTCATCGCGCACCACGCGGCTGAACACGTCGGTGCCCGCGCGGGTAAATTGCACTGTGCGTTCCACACCTGCCGGAATGCGGGTTTGGGTTTGGTCGCCTTGGTAAACCACATCGCCATTGGCGTCCTCGGCAAAGGCAGGGGTGTTGACCCGGGTGCCCGAAAACAGGTAGTTGCCGCTGTCGTCGCGCGTATTGCCCAAGCTCAGCAATTGGTCACGCAGAGCCTTCAATTCCACGCCGATGGCTTTGCGGTCATCGGGTGCCAGTGTGTCGTTGGCGGCCTGGATGCCCAGCTCTTTCATGCGGATCAGGATGTCGTTCGAAGAGGACAGGGCGGTTTCTTCTGCGGTGTAGCGGCGCATGGCCACTTCGAGCGTGCGCATGTGGCTCTCTTGGCGCTGCACTTCGCCTTTGAGTCGTTGAATGGCGGCCGCCTTGTCGGGCGCAGCGCTGGGCGCCAGTATCTGTTTGCCCACGGCCATTTGGGCTTGTGTGGTGGCCAGCTTGTTTTGGATGGTGCTCATGCGCTCGGTGGCGCGGTCAAACAAGAACGAGGTGGAGATTTTCATAGCGAGGGCCCTCAGCGCACTTGCAAGATGGTGTCAAACATGGACATGGCGGCCTGCATGACCTTGGCGTTGGCTTGGTAGGCCTGCTGAAAGCGCACCAAGGCCGAGGCTTCTTCGTCCAGGCTCACGCCAGAGATGTTGTCGCGTGCTTCTTGCGCTTGGCGGTACACCACCTGCAGGGCTTGGTCGGAAATGGCCGCTTGGCGGGCCACATTACCCACTTGGTTGACGCGCTCGATGTAGGCCTCGGTGATGGTCAAGCCACCAGGCATCAGGCGCTCGTCCTCCAGTGCCACCAGTCGCAGCATGGTTTCGTTGTTGCCAATGCCGTCGCGGTTGCCGTCGATGGTGAATTGGTCGCCCGATTTGGGTGCGGTGGAAAACTCCAGCTTCAGGCCGCGGTAGCTCAGGCTGGGTGTGGCCGACAGGGGGTCAGGAATCAGGCTGCGTCTGGCCAGCAGGGTGTTGGTTTCAGTGTCGGTGATTTCGTAGTCTTGGTCGCTGGTGAACCTGACCTCCAAGGCCGAGGTGCGCAGCGCTTGTTTCATTTCACCTTGAATACCACTGAATTGGGCGGTGATGTCGACCACGCTGGCGCTGTCGCCAGGGGTCAGGCTGCTGTCGGTGACGAAAACCAGCAGATCATCGGTTGTCCCGCCTTCGATGCTGATGGTGGTGTCAAACCCCAGGCGTTGCAAGTCAGCAGGGGTGCCGTCAGAACCCAAACCCAGGCGAATGTCATCGGTGGTGTTGCTTGACGGGCGGCTCAGAACCAATTGGCCGTTTTGTGCTGAGGCGGTGATGCGGCTGCTGGCGTCGTCGGAGGCTGTGGCGGTGTTGATCCAGTCGACCACTTTGGTCAGGGTGATGGGACCCGTCAGGGCGGGTAGGCTTTGACCGTTGAGGGTCAGGGCGCCGTCAGCCAAGTCCTCATCGCTGTCAACGAATGTTTCGCCGATCAGTATGGCGGAGGTTTTCTGGGGTGCTTGAAGCTCACCGGTTACAGGGTTGAATTGTTGGCTCAGGCTGACGCTGGCCTTGGCACCCATGAAGATGTCCATGCCCAAGTAGGTATCGGGAAGTGTGGCGTTGAGAGTTGCCGTGCCATAGGTTGCTCCCTCCTCCATGCCATTGGCTTGTTTAATGAGCAATTCTTGCTGTGTGCTGCTCAAGGTGCTGCCCAACACATGCTGACCATCGCGGGTCAACACTTGCAGAGTCTGACCGGGTCCGGGGGACTGCAGGACTAAGCTCAGGTCTTGGGTGCCAATCGGTATCAAACCCAAACTGGTGAATCCTTGGCCGGAGTCAATGGGGAGATCTGTCAGGGTGGCAATCACTGGCACTTGAGCCAGTGCCAGATCACCCAGCAACTGGGTGGGGCCCATGAAATTGGGCTGTCCATAAAGAATGCGGGCCTGCGCCGTGCCGCTGTTCAAGGGGTTGTCGATGACTCTGAACTGGCCAGCAGCGGCCACGCGGTTGGTGTCTTGAATGACCATGGTCATGCTGGTGGCTTTGCCGACATGGCCTTGTTCAAAGCCAAACAAATCGCCGCCCAGTTGGCCTTCCGCATCAACGCCGTCTCGGTGAACGCTGTTGACGCTGTCCACCATTGTCTTGGACAGGCCGTCCAGCGCATTGGCGGCAGGTTTGAGCACTTGGTCCCTGAAACTCATCACCCCGCCAACTTTGCCACTGGTGATGCCCGTCATGGTTTCAGGAACGCCGTATGCGTCGATGACAAATGACAATTTGCCAGCATCGATGGTGGAGTCAAGCACAGAGATGGCACGTGCGGTGGTCTGGCTGACCAAAATGCCCTGGTCCAAGGTGTCGCCCACACTCACGATGACGGCGCCGTTGGGTTCAAAACGTGTTTTGACGGCCACGAGGCTGGACAGCTCTCGCAGCAGCAAGTCGCGTTGGTCCAGCAGTTCGGAGGGTTGGTTGGCCACGCTGCTGTGCTTGGTCAGCTGCTTGTTCATTTGCGCCAACTGCTGGGTCAAAGCGTTGACCTGGCCGATGTCGGTTTCGACCGATTGGCGGGTTTCTTTGTCCAGAATTTCAAATTGACCTGCCAGCTGTCGAAAGCGAGCGGCCAGGCCATCGGCATCGCGCAAAAAGATGCTGCGCGAGACCACCGAGGCCGGGTCACTGGCGAGGTCGCGGGCCGATTCAAAAAATCGGTTCATGGCCGTGGTCAGGCCAATGCTTTCGTCGCCCATCACGTCGATCAGGCGGTTGACGTAGGACAGCAATGGTTTTTGGCTCTCCAGGTCGCTGTTGCTGTTGCGCAGGTTGGACTCGACAAAGGCGTCGTACTGGCGTTGTACTGCGTCAAAGCGCGCGCCTGTGCCCAGGTAGCTGTTGCCAATCAGACGTGGTTGGTTGGCGGTCAGCGACACGTCTTGACGGGTGTAGCCCTCGGTGTTGACGTTGGCGATGTTGTTGGACACCGTGGCCAGCGCACGCTGGTATGCGGCAACGCCCGAGCTGCCGATGCTCAGCAGGTCACTCATGGCTTAACTCCAAGCTTGAAGCCGCCGGGGCGCTCGATGCGGTAGGCCTCTTGAGCCGATGGCTTGAGGGGCAGAGGTTCACGGGCTGGATTCAGGGGCAGGGCGGGTGCAACTGGGCTAATGGGTTGGCGCTGGCGCAGCGCGTCTTGTGTGCTCATGGCCTGGGCTTGGTTCATCTGGCGTTCCATCATGTCGGCCAGACCCATGCCGCCACGTTTGGCCATGCTCAACGACAATTCCTTGTCCATCAGGTCTTGGTACATCTCCATGTTGCCGCCCTCGACCAGATCGCTTTTCTCGATGGTGTCGCGCATGGACTTCAACATCTGCTGAATGAAGTAGGCCTCAAACTGTTCGGCGGTTTTGCGCACCGCTTTGCTGGGGTCACGCGCGGCATCGCCCTTCAACTGCGTCAGGGCATTGAAGTCCATATAAGAACCGGAGGAGCTGATGTCGTTCATGGCGTGTGCTGCGCGTTGAAGGGTTTCAAGCCGCTCAGATGATGATCAGCTCGGCACGCAGGCTGCCCGTGCTTTTGAGGGCTTCGAGGATGGCGATCAGGGCAGAAGGCGTAGCGCCCACTTGGTTGACTGCGTCAACCACCTGGCGCAAATCGACGCCGGGTTGAAACAGGAACATGGGTTTGTTGGGTTCGGACACGGCAATCTCGGCGTTTTGCACCGGTGTGGTTTGGCCCTGACCGAAGGCATTGGGTTGCGAGACTTCGTTGGTGGCGGCAATGGCCACCGAGATGGTGCCGTGCGACACGGCGGCGGCAGACACACGCACATTGCGGCTGATGACCACGGTGCCGGTGCGGGAGTTGACCACCACACGGGCTGGGGGCTCGCCGGGCACCACGTCCAGATTCTCGACCAGGCTCATGAAGGCCACCCGCTGCGACATGTCGGTGGGCGCACGGACGGCGAGCGACATGCCGTCCAAGGCGCGTGCTGTGCCTTCGCCAAAACTGTTGTTGATGGCGTTGACGATGGCTGTGGTGGTGGTGAAGTCCGATTCACGCACGTTCATGACCACCTGATCGGAGCTCTCGAATGGGGTTTCAACCATGCGTTCGACCGTGGCGCCGTTCGGGATGCGCGACGAGGTGGGCACACCAACGCTGACCTTGGAGCCAGCCGCGTTGGCATCGATGCCCGTGGCGTTCAGCGCGCCTTGGGCGATGCCGTAGACCTCGCCGTCCACGCCGCGCAGGCTGGTCAGCAACAGGCTGCCGCCGCGCAGGTTGCTGGCTTTGCCGATGGCCGAGACATTGACGTCAATTTTTTGACCAGGCTTGGCAAACGGGGGCAGTTCGGCGGTGACCATCACGGCGGCCACGTTCTTGATGTCGATCTTGCCAGCGCTGGTGCCTTGTTCAAAGTCGGACAGTGGGCCGTCCAGGCTCACGCCCATGCGGCTGAGCATGGACTTCATGCTTTGTGCGGTGAAGGACACATCGGCCCCGTCACCCGTGCCTTGCAAGCCCACCACCAAACCGTAACCGATGAGTTGGTTGGTGCGGCCCGCAGCCACGCTGGCCAGGTCTTTGACGCGGTCAGCCCAGGCGCTGGCGTTCAGTCCAAACAGCAAAGCCAGGGCGATGAGGGTGGTTTTCATGGTGTGTCTTGGGGTGTGTCAGTGGCTCAAAAGGGCCAAATGGCCAGCAAGGCCTTGGTGCCCCAGCCGGGTTTGGTGGCGTTGGCCATGTCGCCTGTGCCGCGGTAAGCAATTTGGGCATTGGCCAGGCGGCGGGACTGCACCATGTTGTTGGGCGAGACATCGTCAGGGCGGATGATGCCGCTGACCTGGATGACTTCAGAGCCTTCGGTCAGGGCCAGCTGTTTTTCGCCGCGCACCATCAGGTTGCCGTTGGCCAGGATTTCGACCACGGTGACCGAGACTGCCCCGGTCAGACTGGCGCTTTGGCCTGCGGTACCAGACCCGCTGCTCTCAATGTTGGATTCGTTCAAATTGATGCCGTTGAAAACGCCATTGAGCTTGGTCCCCAAAATTTTGGTGGGCAGCGACAGGTTTTGTGCACGTGAGGTCAGTCCGCTGGGGATGACGTTATTTTTGGCATCTCGTGCCACACTGCCGCTTTGCTCACGGCCAGCACGGGTTGACTCATCCAACACCACGGTGATGAGGTCACCTACACGGTGGTTGCGGCTGCGGCCAAAAAAGTTGTCGCTTTGGCGGCCGTTGTAAATGGCACCTGTGGCCATGCGGGGCTTTTCGATGGCCACCGGTACAACTGGGGCAAATTCGGGGGAGTGCGCCAGGGGGGCAGGGGGTGTGGCGCAGCCCACCAAACCCAAGGCCAGCAGTGTCGGGCCCAAAAGTCGTGTGGTGAAGGTGGTCAGGGGTGTCATGGCGTTCTTACATGTTGTTGTTCAAGAAGCGCAGCATGCCGTCTACGGCAGAGATGGCTTTGGAGTTGATTTCGTAAGCGCGTTGGGTCTCGATCATGTTGACCATTTCTTCCACCACGTTCACGTTGGAGGCTTCCAAAGCGCCTTGCATCAGCTGGCCAGCGCCGCCCTGGCCTGCTTGCCCCACGATGGGGGCACCGCTGGCTGTGGTTTCTTTGAGCAGGTTTTGGCCCATGGCTTGCAAACCTGCAGGGTTGGCAAAACGTGCGATCTGGATTTGACCCAGCACCTGGGCGCCGCCGCCTGCCGCGGTTTCTATCGACACTGTGCCGTCTTGGCCAATGGAGATGCTGGCCACGTTGGGCGGGATGGTGATGGCGGGTTGCAGCGGTGCGCCGTTGGCCGTGACCAACTGGCCCGTGGCTGAGATCTTGAATGCACCGTCTCGCGTGTAGGCGATCGTGCCATCGGGCTGGGCGATTTGGAAAAAACCTTCCCCTTGGACAGCCAGGTCCAGTGCGTTTTTGGTGGTGACCAAGCTGCCTTGTGTGTGGGTTTTTTCGGTGGCCACGATGCGCACACCCGTGCCGAGCATCAAGCCCGTGGGGGCTTGTGCGTCGGCACCCACTTGGGCGCCGGGCTGGCGCAGGTTTTGGTAGAGCATGTCTTCGAAGCTGGCACGGTCGCGCTTGAAGCCGGTGGTGTTGACGTTGGCCAAGTTGTTGGAGATGACCGACATGCGCGTTTGTTGCGCATCGAGGCCGGTCTTGGCAATCCACATTGAGGCATCCATGGGGTGCTCCTGTCAGGGTTAAGCCGCTTTCATCATGGAAGAGCCGGACTCGTCGAGTCCTTTCATTTCCTTGATGATGCGAATCTGGGTTTCAAAACTGCGTGAGTGATCGATCAGCCGTGTCATCGCTTCGATGGCACTGACGTTGCTGCCCTCCAGGGCTTTCGGGATCACTTTGGGCAGTGAATCAGTCAAAGCAATGTCTGTGCCATCGGGTTTTTCCGACACCTTGAACAAGCCGTCTTCACGTCGAGCCAGGCTCACGTTAGAGGCATCGCGCAATCGCAGTTGCCCCACCAGCACGTCGGCAACAGGCCCAACTTGTGCCGGGTCGCGGGCGTAGATGCTGCCGTCCGGGTTGATGCTGACCAGCAGTCCCGGGGGAATGGCAATGGGGCCGCCTTCGCCGAGGACCAAGTGACCTGACCCGTTTTCGAGCTGGCCCTGGATGTTGACTTTGAGGTCTCCGCGGCGTGTGAAGGCTTGGTCGCCATTGGGCGCTTGTACCGTGAGCACGGCAGTGCCCGCCATGGCGATATCCATGGGGCGGCCTGTGGCCATGACTGGGCCGGGGTCCATGCGGATGAGGTCGCGGGCAATGCTTTGAGCTTGGTAGCGGGTGTCAAAACCCGCACCTTCGACCTTGACCGATTGCAGAGCCACGTCGTAGCTGCTTTTGAAGCCCGTTGTGGACACGTTGGCCAGGTCGTTGACCAACACCTGGCGTGCTGTGGCCTGCTCTTTGATGGTGGCGTTGGAGGTGAAGACAAGGCGGTCCATGGTGGCGTTCTCAGGGGTACTGTCGTGGTCAGTTCAGCCCATCAAGCTCGGATGTTGATGATGGCGCTGGTCATGGTGGAGCTGGTCTCAATGGCTTTGGCGTTGGCCTGGAAGTTACGCTGGGCGGTGATCAGGTCCACCAGCTCCTGCGTCAAGTCCACGTTGGCACGTTCAGTGGCACCCGCGCGGATGGAGCCGAAGCCAGCCGAGCCCGCTTCACCGATCTTGGCGACGCCTGATGTGGCCGATGACAAATAGCTGGCATCACCCACTTGACGCAGGCCAGAGGGGCTGGAGAAGTTAGCCAACACAATTTTGCCTAGCGACACCTGGGAGCCGTTCGAGTAAGTGGCGTTGACCAATCCGTCCACGCCAATGTTCAGCCCCATCAATTCGCCTTCAGGAGCACCATCTTGAGATTGAGAAAGAACAGCAAAGGCGCTTGAGTACTGCGTCGATTGGGTGAAATCAATCGACATGGTCAAGGCACCTTTACCGCCGTCCAAGAAGGCCGTTTCAAATGGCATCTTCGTCAAGGGCGACAGTGGCTTACCGGTCAGGTCAAAGCTCAACTCGCCGCGATCTAGGTACACAGGCCACCATTGGGTTTTGGTGGAAAGGTCGGTGATGTCTTCGGTTTGCTCCCCGTTCTTGACGTATTGCGGCACACCGTTTTGAGTGAACTGCTTGAGCTGAATCCATTGGTTGTTTGATCCGTAAGCCATCTCTGTATTGGCCAAGCCCCAATCGGGTGAGCCTGAAACCTGCAAAGAAACCGCTTCACCGGTTTCACCTGTTGTGAAGCTCAGGCGCTTGGCAGTGGAGTCCCAGCTCACACCAATACCGCTGACTTTCAAGCCAGTGCTTGTGTCCACCAGGGTGTTGATGGCGTCTTGTAAGGCGACAGCGAACTTTTCCATGCTGGCGTAGCTGCCAGGTTCGAGTTCAACCGTTCCAGAGATGTTACCTACCGTGACAAAAAAGTCTTTGTTGGTAGAGCTGACACGCACAGCACCCGATGTGTTGGCGGTCATCACTTCACCTTTGAGAATGGCGGGTGAGCTGGCTTTGCCACGTAAGGCCTCGGTGATGCTGGGGTCGACGCGCAATTCAGTGGGCAGCGGATCAATGGCATCAGGATCGGGCAGACCCAGTACGGCCTGCGCTTCCTCAGAGGCTGCGCCGATGATAATGGCAGAGTTGTCTCCTGTGGTACCCGATGAAAACTTGAAAGAGTTGGTTTCGGCTTCAAAAGAGACCCGTACCCCGTATCGTGGATCAGAGTTGGTGCTCTTACCCAACTCATTGTTGATGAAAATACCCAAATTCCTTGCCAATACGGTGGGGTCGCTGTCATCTTCCAGCAATTCGTATTGGATGGTAATGGCATTGCCCATCTCATCGATGTTGATGTCGAATTCAAGTGTGTTGGCTGATGAAAATGCATCGTCTCGCACGCTCATCAAATCAGCGCTGAGGTCGCCAGTGCTTCCATCGCCAGTGGTCTCTACCAAGGTCACGCCTGTCCGGTTTGAAATTTGGAAACCAGTCTCTACCGGAGGTGTTGCATCAGGATCACCGGCCTCCCATTCGAGTTTGACACGCGCTGTTTCGCCCTTGGATATCAGCTTGTCATTGATCAGGTTTTCAATGTTTTTGGCCAGTGCTTCAGGATAACGGTCGGCCACAGTCATGTTGTAAGTGACTGTATAGACCGAGGTGCCTTGAGTGATCTCAAGGCTGATGGATCCTTCACCAGATGCCGCACTCCCTGCAGCTGTTAGGTCAGCCAGTTCAGCCGAGTCGTAGGGGTCGCCTGTCACGCTGGCTGATTCGGAAATTTTCTTGTTCGACTGCTCGTCCAGTGAGTACATTTCCATGGTGCCTGAGGAGGGAATCACACGAGAATCGCTCTTGGGCAACACATCACCGTATTTGTTTACAAAAAGTGGACTTCCGGTCATGTTGGTGGATTGCTGCAACGCTGGGTTAACCAGGGTGTCCCCCACGTAAAAATAAGTCTGCCATTTACTTTGCGGGCTGGCCTGACTGGCATTCTGTGTTTTGACATAGTAGACGGTGGCCAAGTAACCGTTACCACCGCTGTCGTAGACCGTCAGGGCCGTGCTTTTGTTGAATGTGCTGGGGTTGCTTCGGTCAAACTCTGCATCAATCACGGCCGAGTCGGCGGGCAGGTTCAGACCCAACTGAATTTGTGTTGTTTCCACCGCTTCACCCGAGGTTTTTGGGGGGATGGTCAGGGCATTCAGGTTGGTCAAATCGGCCTTGCCGGACGAGTCGACTGACGCTGCCATCAAACGTTGGCCCGTGGAGTTGACCACGTTGTTCTGGTCGTTCAGTGTGAAGGAGCCGTTGCGGGTGTAGATGTCTTGCAGGCCGTCCGGCGTTTTGAGCGGGAAAAAGCCGTCGCCCGTGATGGCCAAATCGAGCGAGTTGCCCGAGGTGGAGATGTTGCCCTGACTGAATTCCTGGCTCACTTGCTTGAGCGAAACGCCCTGGCCGATGTTGCTCGAGGACTTTTGCAGGGGCGAAGTGGAAAAGATGTCCCCAAAGTCGGCCCGCGAGCGCTTGAAGCCCGAGGTGCCCACGTTGGCGATGTTGTTGGAAGTGACCGCCAACTGGGCCGTGGCCGAGTTCAGTCCGGTGAGCGAGGTGTAAAAAGACATGCTGGATGGCTCCTGTTGGAATGGGGGTGTTAGGGGCGGCTGTTTAGATACCGACGCGCTTGACGTCGGTCAGCAGCAGGGTTTTGCCGCCATCGACTTCCACGCTGACGCTGCCATCACTCGGATTGCTGGAGATGGCGCGTACAGTGGACAAGGTGCTGACGGGGATCGTTTCGGTTTGGCCATTGACAACGGCTGTGGCGCGCAAGCTGTAGAGGCCGCTGGGGGCGTTGTTGCCTGCGGTGTCTTTGCCGTCCCAAGTGAGCGGGGTGGTGCCCGGCAGTTGGGGGCCTGCCGTCAGCTCGCGAACCAGACGGCCTTGGCTGTCAAAGACGCTCACTTGTATGCCGTTGGCCCCTAAGGGAAGGTCGATGCTGGCATCGATGGCACCACCGGCTGCCAATTGGGTGGGCGTGTCGGTCACGGCCACTTTTTTGCCAATGAGCGAGGCGCTGCCCAGCATCCGTTCGCCCGACATGGAGGTGACAAAGCTGTCGAGCGAGGTCTGCATATTGGTCAAGGCTTCGAGTTGCGAAAACTGCGCCAGCTGGGCCACGAAAGCCTCGTTCTTGACGGGCTCCAGCGGGTTCTGGTTTTGCAACTGCGCGGTGAACAGGGTCAGGAACTCCTGCTTGCCCATGTCTTCGTTGGTTTTCTTGGCCGCGTCTTTCACGTCTTCGTAGCGAGCGACGTTTTTCAGCAGACTGGACGATGTCACGTTGGTGGTGGCCATGGGGTGCTTTCAGGTCAGGCCTTGGAGATGTCCAGCGTGCGCATCATGAGTTGACGCGCCGTGTTGATCACTTCGACGTTGTTTTGGTAGGAGCGAGCCGCGGCCATCATCTCGACCATCTCGGTGACTTCGCTCACGTTGGATTGGTAGACATAACCGTCTTTGTCGGCCAAGGGGTTGCGCGGGTCAGACACACGTCGTGGGGGGGCGGCGTCATCGGCCATGCGGTCCACTTTCACGCCGCCCACGTAGGGGGCACCGTTGTGGGTCATTTGCGCATCGATCAGGGCCTTGAATACGGGGCGTTTGGCACGAAAAGCGTCCTGTTCGGTGGTGGACACGGTGCCCGCGTTGGCCAAGTTGGATGCGGTGGCGTTCATGCGGGTGAGCTGCGCGTTCAGCGCCGTGCCTGCAATGCCGAAAATATTGTCCATGGCCATGATCAGTCTCCCCGCAAGGCTTTGCGCACGCTGCTGACTCGGCTTTCCAGAAAGTTCAGCGTGGCTTGGTAGTCGGCGGCGGCTTTACCGTACTGGGCTTGTTCCACGCTCATTTCTACGGTGTTGCCGTCAAAGGCGGTGTTGAATGGGGTGCGGTAGCGCATGCCGTCGGCGTCGATGCCTTGACCCACGGCAAAGTGGCCTTGGCTTGTTGCCTTCATGGCGCTGTCTTGAAATTGGGTTTCTTTCATCACGGCCTTGAAGTCGATGTCCCGTGCTTTGTAGTGCGGGGTGTCCGCGTTGGCGATGTTTTGCGCCAACACTTCCAGGCGGCGGCTTTTGACTTGCAAAGCTTGTTCGTGCACGCCGAGTGCTTGGTTCAACAAATTCATCTGGACTCCTGTGGTCACGGGTTCGAAGATCAAGGTCGTCAACTTTTTGACGTGAGGGGCTCAAGTTGAGCGCCTTGTGGTCGATATCAGCAAAAGCCGTGCCAGCTGAATCTGAATCCTTTGGGGCTAAGCCCCTGTGCCTGAGTGGGTGAGAGCGGCAAATTGCCGTCAGCGGCAATGGCCTGCGGCCAAGATTTGCCGCTGCTTACCGCAAAGTGGTGGGCAGCGAGTTGGCCACTTCGTCATAAAGACGGGTCATGGCACCTTTTCCCAAGGCGCCGAGCACGGGGGGGGCGGTGGCCCGAGGCGTTTGGGGCAGCAGGGCGTTGGTCAAGTTGTGCAAGCCAGCCAAGATGGAGTTGCGTGTGATGGGGCCGCGCGTGTCTTGCCCCACATGCAGGTAGCGAGCCTGTGGCCCGGCAATGGGCAAAGGTGCATCGGGCCGGGTTTCTTGCCGGGCCGCTGGCGTGAGCACCGTCAGGTACAAATCGTCCAATCCAATGGGTGGCCCTTTGACGCGCAGTCCGGCTTGTGAAAAGTAGCGGTCCACCAAGTCCAGTTGCTGTAACAAGCCCATGCCCAAAATGGCCCGGGGGTTGTCTTTGAAGCCCACCGAGGCAGCCCCGCGGTTGGGGCCATCACAAAACTGGATGATGCCGTGGCAGTTGCCATTGCTGGCTTGGGGGTTCATGCCGCCGCTCTCCATCAGGCTCAAACGGGCAAAGTCGTCGGGCTGGAAGTTGTAACGGTCGGCCAGGGCAAGGATCCTTTCCTTGACGGCGGCCGCTTCATGGGCGGGCACAAAACCTTTCGCGACAGCCCGCTCCAAGGTTTTGTCCAGCACGGCGTGTTGGACCTCAGCGCCTTGGCTGTTGGCCCAAGGGGTCGGCCGGCTGGCCAAGGCGGTAGCCGTTGAGGCGGCGGGCGCGGCCAGTTGCCCCACCGACTGCGACTTGTGCGGGGCCAACTCCAGCGGCCCGGGTGCTTCAGATCGGGCCAAAGCAGGCATTCGGAGGCTCGAAAAGTCGATTTTCTGACCCGTCAGGATGAGGTCGGGGTTGTCAATCTGGTTGCGTGCGGCCACTTGGTGGGCCAAACGCATGGCCTGTTGCTCGCTGATGGGTTGTTGGTTTTGCCGGTAGTGCGCCTTGACCAGTCCAATCAAGGTGTCTCCTTCTTGCGCTTGGACCACAGCGGCGCGTGGCGAAACATCGGCCAGCAGCTGTCCAAAAGCGCCCGAGCGGCCTGAAGCGGGCGACAAAGCACCGCCGCCCGACAGGGCAGAAGTGCTCAGCGCGGGCAGGCTGGGCAGGGGCGGTAAAAGGGCGCTCATTGGGCTGGGTTTTGTCTAAGCTGGTCTCGTTTTTGCTTGGTAGATGGAAATCAAGAGCACTGTCAAAACTTCCACACCTATGAAACCCTCCATGCAAATGCTGTGCCGACTTCTGGATCAGGTCTCCATACCCGCCCTTGGGTTCGGGGCAGTGTTGGGTTTGATCAGCGGTTCGACCTTGGCGGCCACACCGGCCTCGCCTGCGATGGCCCTGAAAAATGCGGTGGTCGATTGGGTCGCCCAAACCCAATCGGTGGCGCCCGAATCGGTGGAGCTTGCCCCCTTGGATTCGCGTTTGCAGGTCAAGGCCTGCACCAGCCCCTTGGCCATGGACTTGCCTTTTGCCAGCCCTGACACCATCCGCGTGCGCTGCGTCCAACCGGCCTGGCAGCTTTATGTCCGCGTGTCCGTGCCGGGGCGTGTGGCCACATCTGGTCCTGCCAAGGCCGAGCCCACCAAGGCCGAGCCCGCCAAGGCCGAGCCCGCCCCAGTCGAAATGCGCCAGGTGTTGGTGGCGGCCGGTTCGCTGCAGCGCGGTATGCGCTTGACGGCGGCCCATGTTCGGCTGGCTGAGGTCGACGCAACTCGCATGCCCGTCAACGTTCTTGACCAGGTTTCTCAGGTGTTGCATGCCGAGTTGGTGCGCGACCTGCGCCCTGACACCCCGTTGCGCAGCCACGACATTCGGCCGACTGTGCTCGTCAAACGGGGGCAGATGGTGTTGTTGTCGATCGGACAGGCCCAAGGTTTTCAGATTTCGGCTCGGGTGGAGGCCATGCAAGATGGACGCTATGGCGAGCAGATCAAACTTAAAAACCGCGATTCAGGGCGTATGCTCACGGGTTTGGTCAAAGGTCCCAACCAGGTCCAAGGTCTTTGATATCTCGGATGATGAAATTTTTAAAAATTACCAGCTTGGGGGCTCAAGTTCTAGAATCGGTTGCCGATACAGAGTACGAGCGAGGTCTCAGCTCATTGACCAGAGACCAGAAAAGAGAACCATCATGACTGATCCCATCTCTAGTTTTCGCCGGCTTGCCCAAATGGATTCGTCCAATCGCCAAGCGGCTGCGAAGGCTCAGGAGCGTGCGCCCAGCAGCGCGCCCGAAACCCCGACACAGGTTCAGGCGCCCCAGACCGACGAAGTCAAACTCAGCGCTGTGGCGCAGCAAGCCATGCAAGAGCCGGAATTTGACCGAGCCAAAGTCGAAGCGATCAAAACCGCCATTCAGCAGGGTCAATACCCCATGGATTCGCGCCGTATTGCTGAAAGCTTCCTGGCCATTGAAAAAATGATCAAGGAATAAACTCGGCATGAGTCTGAGCCCAGCAAACCTAGCCCCTTCGGCGCTCGACGGCACCTTGGATGCCCTGCTCGCCGCTGCACCTCAGGACACGGCGCGCCTTGCGCAGTTGTTGGCGCAGGAGTTTGAGGTGCTGAAAAGCCGCGATATGGCGGGTTTTGAGGCTTTGCAGGAGGAAAGAAACCAGGTTTTGCAACGCCTGTCGCAAGTCGCTCAATGGGCTGCTGGCCAAGAGCGCGTGCCCGCCCAGTGGCAAAACCTGCAAGACCCGTTGCAGCAGTGCAAACAAGACCATTTGCGCAATATTCAGCTGCTGCAGCGCCAGTTGCAAGCCGTCAAAGGGGCCTTGCAAGCCCTTCAAGGTGAATCGGCTGCCTCGGTTGATCTGTACGACCGTCTCGGTCAAGTCTCTCGCCGCCACAGCTTCAGCCCCTTTCTGGACGCCTGAGCCGTCGCATTGGGCATCTTCGTTGCTTTAAGTTTCACTTCATCTTCAAGTCCACCGGCGCACCATGTCGGATAAGTCGCACTTGAAGTACGGGCTCAGTTTTTTTCGTCGCCCGGGCGCATGCCTTTGAGCCAATACACCCAGGACAGGATCACGGCCACGGCGGTGTAGAGCTCGGGGGGGATTTCCTTGTCCAGATCGATGCGGCTGAGCAAGGCCAGCAGTTGCGGATCTTCGGCCACGTAGACGCCATGGCGTTGGGCTTCGTCAATGATGCGTTGGGCCAGTTCGTCTTCGCCCTTGGCGCTGATGATGGGGGTTTTGCGATGGCCGTACTCCAGGGCAATGGCCTCTTTGAGCGGGGCTTTCATGTTTTCACATCCAGCAAGCTGCCGGTCTCGGGGGCCCTCCAGGGCATGGGCTCGCTGGGGCCTGGGCCGTGGATGACTTGCAGCCGGGTCATGTTCAGGCCCGCGCTGTCGAGTTCTTCGGCCAGGTTGGGTGTCAGCTCGCGGGCGCGTTGGACCACGTCCTCGCGCAGGGCCCACATGACCATGTCGACCTCGGTTTCGCCGCTGATGCGGGTTTGCAGCCAGACTTCGCCCAGGTCGCGGTTGCGCGTGTGCAGGTGAATCACCAGGGGTGCTTTTTCTTCACCGGGTGGGCGGCGGCTGCGCACAAAGCGCAGGGTCACCGGCTCGGCATCGGAAAAGGGCAGCAGCATCGACAAGACCCATTCACGCCCAGTCAAGGTTTCTGTGGCCGTGAGCTGACGGGACTCGATGTCGTCGATGGCGTCTTGCACCCGGCCTGTGGCTTCGTGGCTGGTGCTTTGCAGCAGCCGAAGAATCTGCCTGAGGCCCGACTTCAGGTCCACCAAGCCGGTGCCTTGGCCCTGAGCCAGCAAGGCCTCGGTCATGAAGCCGCTGCGCAGCATGAGTTGCTGGAGCTTTTCCGGGGTCAATTGCGCCATGCTGGGGCGCAAACGTTGCCACTGCAGCAGCCCTGCCAGCTCTGGCGTGGTCGAGCCCAGTCCTTGCAGCAAGCTGTCCAGGCCGCCCGGGCGCAGCAGCATGGCCAGAGCGCCCATGTCTGGGGGCCTGAAACCGAGTTGTTGCATGCGGTTAGGCAATGGGGCCAAGGGTGCAGCAGCCGCCTGTGCAGCGTTTTGGGCTTGCAGTGGCCGCAGCCAGATTGAACCGTCGTTTTGCAATTGCACCCGAAACAAGGCGGTGTCACCCGATGCCAGACGCAAGCCGGCGGGCAGTTCTTTGGGCAGGTCGATGAAGCGACCGGCCTGTGCGGGGTCTTGCAAGTTCAGGCGCAGCCGGTCCAGCCGTGCTTCAACGGTGGCCTGGATCACCTGGCCGTCGCGCAAACCGAGGTCGGCGGCGGTGCGTTCGACCACCAAGGGCAAGCGCCCCTCCAGGTAAATGGTGGGGGTTTTGGGGCTGAGG
Source organism: Limnohabitans sp. Rim8 (assembly GCA_945897465.1). GTDB lineage: Bacteria > Pseudomonadota > Gammaproteobacteria > Burkholderiales > Burkholderiaceae_C > Limnohabitans_A. The sequence continues at coordinate 19,281 of CAMDFK010000010.1, forward strand.
TGGGCGGTTTCAGCCCCGGTGATCATGCAAGGACCTGCACTTGAGTCAGGGAAAACGCACCCAATGGCGCTGATCGCTCGGGTGGGTAGTGACTGAATGGCCCGTCGGACCCTCACCGCCCTGGAGCAAAGCCGACAATTCCGGGTTCTGGCTCAGCATCATTTGGCGCAAAGCAGCCATGCTGGGCACTTGCAGGTTGGCGCCCGCACGCATCTGGTTGGGTGAACCCGTGGGGAAGACCTGTGGGTTCAGGCTCACAAAAGCCTTGCGCAAAAAGTCGGGGTGCAAAGGCATGTTTGGCAAGGTTCGGCGAATCAACCGGTCCAGTGTTTCGCCCCGCTGCACCGTGACGGTGCTGCTGACCATGGCCGCGCCTGCATGCCCCATGTCTGAAGTTCCAGCGGGTGCGGGGGACCCGCCCGAGTGGGCGGAGGTGGGTGGCAAGCCACCTGATTGCTGAAACGCGGCTTGGGGCCCCAGCAGGGACTTGAGGGCCAGGGCTGCTGCTGTGTCGGCTGACCATGATGGGCTGGTCCAGCTGAGCAGCGCGCAGCCGCCGAACAGCCAAAGGGCCAAGCGATGGGGGGTGAAAACGGCAGTGTTCATGGTGTCATTCTGTTGCAGGTTGAGCGGACTCACAAGGGCAGGGCCATCCAAGTGCCATGCGGGGCCAAGGCCGGGCCAGCCAGTTGTTGCAGCTCGGTGCGGTGGGGGCCGACTCTGACCACCTGGGCCAAGGCCAAGTGCTGGGCCACGCCCGGCTCCAGCATGCGGGCGGGCACATGGGCGGAGTCCACCAAAAGTACACGGTCACCGGGACGCAAGCCGCTGTCGATGCCCGCTTGCAATTCCAGTGAAGGCGTGCCTTGCCGTCGCACATGGAACTGTATCGGCTCGCATTCGGTCTGCTTGTCCAACTGGGTCACCCATTGGCGGATGCGCTCTTGCAACAGGCCTTGCATTTGCTGCGCCCAAGCCGCAGGGCTTTGTGCCAAAGCCTGGAGGTCAATCGAGACGATTTGTTCGATTTGCCACTGCGGCACCAGCCGCGCACCCGGGGTGAGCTTTTGGCCCAAGCGCACGCTCAACGTCCAGCGCCACGGCGGTGCGTTCTCGCGCAGGTTCAGGCCCTCACCCATGCGATCTGGCCATGAACGTGACACTTCCGGTGCGTGGGGGTGCAGTGCAATCTCGGCCATCCAGCCACTGCGCTCTTCGGTCTGGCCTGTCAGGGCGCGCAGGTAGGCATTTTCGGATGGCGGGGCGGTTTGTGTCACGCTGTGCGTGCGCCAGCGCTGAGAGGCTTGCATGTTCTGGCTCCAGGCCTGTTGCGCCATCTGCAGCAGGGCCTGGCTGGCAAACAGTTGCGGGCCACTGAAGCCCTCGGGCATCACGGTCTGCACGCCCAGGGGCAAACGCCAGGGTCGGGGAGGGGCCTGGCAGCCTTGGTCCGCTCCCACCGGTTTCCAGCCCCAAGGCAGCACCTGTGCGCTGACCTCGGTCACGGCTTGGTTGTCTTGCACATAAGACAGCACCCGTACGCCGCGCACTTGCGCATCGGAGTGAAAATGGGCGCTCTCATGCAAGGCACCCTTGTCGTCCACCCAGGCCGAGCTGATCACCCGTGTGGGCCGGTCCATGGTGGCGTCCAAAATGGCCTGGCGGATGGCGGCCAACTGGGCGTCATATTCTTTTTGCAGAGGGCTTGCATTCGCCTTGGTCGGCTGGGCCTGTGTACTCAAGAGCGCCTGAACCGGGGCCGAGGCCAGCGCCTTGGCTGCCAGTTCGGAAGGCTTGGGGCTTTGGGCTGCAGCCGTGCTGACCAGCGCACAGGCCATGGCGGCCGTGCCGATGCGCCACCAAGCCAGACCGCTTGCAGCACGATTTGGACGCACGGCGGGGCGTTGCAAGTTCACTTGGGGCAGCATGGCGTCGTCCACAGCGAAGTGCGATCAACGGCGGCGGGTCGCCATTTGACCCAGGTACAAGGCACGCAAATCACGCACCACATATTGGTCGAGTGACAAGGTGGTTTCGTAGGTGTCATCGCCTACCGGGGTGATGCTGACCATGGTGGCCCCGTAAATCACCCCCTCGACCTTGGCGCGGAAAGTGTCGCTCATGACCGTCATGTCGGCCACTGTGGTGCTGGCGTCCAGCTGCTGACCGTAGACCTGCTCGGTCAAGGAGCGGTAAGCATCGAGCTTGGAGGCGCGGATGGCCAACAAACGCTGTTGCGCCGGGTTCTTGTGATTTTGCACGCTGATCACAGCATAACCGGTGGCCACCAAGGTTTCGCGTTTTTCGACCAAGGGGCTGATCATGGAGGGGGGTGCCTCAGGGGTCACCGATTTGTCCTGCGCCACGATGTTCAAGGGAACGGATTGGCAACCTGCCAAGGCCAAAGTGGTCAGCAGCGCTGCAGTCCGTGATCGGGTAAGGGTCATTGTGCTTCTCCATGAACGGGCAACCCGACTGCCAAAGTGGCGCGTGGTTGTGATGTGACTTGATGCATACATCGACAGCTCCGGCCAAGTCTTGAGTTGGCTTCAACCCGCGCCGGGGCTGCGGACGTGTTGGTTAGCATATGAATTTGAAAATGCAAAGAACACCCATCAATCTTGATGATAAAAATGTATTTTTCATGAAAGACTTGCTAAGATCGCAATTATTAATTTATAAATTGGCAAGTGTATAAATCTGTTAAGTTGTTGATTTGCCAAGACAAGCCGACGTTGCCCCTTGGCCCACCAGTCACCGGATGGACATGAAAGCCAGCGCCAGAACCCAAATCATCGGACAAAGCCAAGCCACGCAGTTTTTGCGTGAGCTCATCCAGACTTTGGCGGCTTCATCCTCTACCGCTTTGGTCACTGGTGAAAGTGGGACGGGCAAAGAATTGGTGGCCCAGGCCCTGCATGCCCAAGGCCCTCGCGCCAGCGCGGCGTTTGTGCCCATCAACTGTGGCGCTATACCGCGTGAGCTGATTGAAAGCGAGTTGTTTGGTCACCGCAAAGGCAGCTTCACGGGTGCCGTAGCCGACCGTCTTGGGCGCTTTGAGTTGGCCCATGGCGGCACGTTGTTTCTGGACGAAATCGGGGACTTGCCCATGGACATGCAGGTCAAGTTACTGCGCGTTTTGCAAGAGCGCTGCATTTTGCCTGTGGGCGCCTCGCGCGAAGTACCTGTGGACGTGCGTGTGGTTGCAGCGACACACAAGAACCTCGAGTCTGAAGTGGCAGCCGGGCGTTTTCGGGAAGATCTTTACTACCGTATCAACGTGTTGCCGATCACCACCACCGCATTGCGTGAGCGGCCCGATGACATCGCCGCCTTGCTGCAGTTTTACGCTGAAAAGCACACCCTGCAGGGCAACCGGCCTCTGAAATTTGCGCCCGATATGTTGCAGCTGCTTCAGGACTATGCCTGGCCTGGCAATGTGCGCGAGTTGTCCAACTTGGTGGACCGTTTCTCGACCTTGTTCCCCTCTCAAACCTTGCAGTTGCACACGGTGCCCGCCTGCATGATGCCCTCGGGCTTGGCTGCACTGCAGGCCCAGCGGCTGAGCCAAATGCCTGCTTTGGCCCTGAAGCCATCCTTTTTCAGCGCAGCTCGAATTCCCCCCGCCGAACCTTCGGCCCGTGACGAATCCTTGGATGACCCGGCTGTGCCTGCCGCCACCAACAGCCCTTGGGGTGACAGCGATCCGCTGAGTCACCTCTTTGCCAGTGGCGACACAGCCACTGCAGCACCTTCAGTGCCCAGGCCAGCCTTTGTGCCCATGCCCTTGTCTGCTTCCAACGACGAAATGAACTCGGTCGAAGAAGTCATCTTGCTGGCCCAAGGCATCCAGACCTTGCCGCCCGATGGCATTTCGCTCAAACAGCACTTGATTGACATCGAGCGCAACTTGATTGAGCAAGCCCTCGCCCGCACGCAAGGCAACGTCTCGCAAACAGCCCGCTTGCTGCAACTGCAGCGCACCACCTTGATTGAAAAAATCAACAAGTACGATCTGCGTGCCTTGGGGTGAGGGCAAGGATCATGGCCGCTTCAGGGCTTGGCATCCATCACCAGCAAGAAGGGGCGTTTTTGAGTGACCACTTCTTTGCAGATCGAGTTGCCATTGAAGGTGTAAACGGTGCACCCCATCGAGGGGCCATTGAGGCTGGTCGACGAGGTCCAGTAATTGGTGATCTGAATGCTCTGAAACACACGGGTGTCCAGCGCCGGGTTGGTGCAATGGTTTTGTTTGAGTGTGGCCATCTCACCCACCGTAGGCAAACGCCAAGGCTGGCCCGCACGGGCGGCGAACTCGGCGGCATACGCCAGCGCGTCCTGGCGGGGCAAGGCGATGGCATCGCCCACGCACTGGTTATTGGAAAAACGTTGCCCCGCGCTGCAGCGGTACCAGCGCAGGCCCTCTGCCTTGTCCAGGGCGCTGCCATTGGCATCGAGCAGCAGGTCCACGGGCTGCCCGTTGTCCAGAAAACTGCTGCATTGGGGCAAGCTCGAATAACGTTCGCACCCGGCCAACAACAAGGGCAGTGCAAAAGCGGTCAGGATTTTGAGCATGGGTGGCAAAAAACAACTTGGATATGGGATCGACATGAAACACTGCGACTTGAATGCGCTTTTCTTGCAGCATAGCGTCAAGAACGGGGCACTGCTGCCGATACGCTTTATGCCATGATGCACAACAGGTGCAAACAGGGTTTGCGCTGAGCTTCAACCGAATCATTCTTCTTAAAGACGACATCAATATATGGACCTCGCAACCATCATCGGCTTTGTGGCCACCTTTGCCCTCATTATTTTGGCTATGGGCGATCCAGGACCGTTCATCGACATGCCCTCGGTCTACATCGTGATCGGCGGTACGCTCACAGCGGTGCTGGCGCGCAGCTCTTTTCCTGAATTCATTGGTTCGATTGGTGTCGCCCTCAAAACAGTCAAGTTCAAAATCGACCCTCCTGAGACTCTGATAGAAAAACTGGTCGAGCTGGGTACCATCGCCCGCAAGGATGGCATGATTGCCTTGGAAGGTCAGGAGATTGCCAACAAATTTTTGGCCAGCGGCATTCGCATGCTGGTGGATGGCTCCGAGCCGAGCATGATCCGCGCTACGCTCGAGCGCGAAATGGACATGATCAAAAAGCGCAACACCGAAGGCATGGCTTTCATCGCTTCGGCGCAGGAGATTGCACCTGCCATGGGCATGATCGGCACCTTGGTGGGCTTGGTGCTGATGCTGGGCAACATGAGTGACCCCAAATCGATCGGTCCGGCCATGGCGGTGGCTTTGCTGACCACCTTGTACGGCGCTGTGATTGCCAACGTGGTCTGCATCCCCTTGAACCAAAAACTGGCCAAACTGGACTTGGCCGAATCGCTGAACCACGAATTGATCATCGAAGGCGTGATGTTCATCCAAAGCGGTGGCAATCCCCGCATGCTGCCTGACTTGTTGATGCCATTTGTGAGTCCCAAGGCCCGCGCCAAAATGGAAGCTGCAGCTTCCTGACCGAAGGGGTGAAACGTGGCTGAAAACAATCCGGCAGAAGCAGAAGCTCAAGCAGAAGCAGAAGCTGTCCCGGCTAAACCTGCCAAACCCTTTGGGCCTGACGATTGCCCCAAGTGCGAAGAATGCCCGCCGTGCAAAGCCGGTGCGCCAGGCTGGATGGCGACTTTTGCCGACATGGCCACGCTGCTCATGGCTTTCTTTGTGCTGCTGCTGTCTTTTGCCGAGATGAACGTGCCCAAGTTCAAGCAAATCAACGGCTCCATGAAGAACGCATTCGGTGTGCAGCGAATCATTCCCACGGTGGAGCCGCCCAAGGCCCAAAGTTTGATTGCCCAACATTTCACGCCTTCGGTGGCCGAACCCACGCCCATCAAAACCATCCAACAAGAAACCACCGACGACCGCAAGGAAAACGTCGAACTCAAAACCGACGTGGCACCGCAAGCGCAGCAAGCTCTTGAGGCCACCAAGCAGGCTCTGGCACAGGAGATCAGCCGTGGCGAGGCCCAAGTCAAGATGGAGGCTGGCAAGGTCGTGGTCGAAATGACCGCTACCCCTTCATCGGGCGGAGGTGCGGGTCCATCAGGTCAGCAAAAAGGTGGCGCAGGATCGTCTGGCAGCAGCCAAGGCGGCAGCGCTGCATCTGGGGCCCAAAGCGCCGGGGCTTCAGCTTCCGGTTCTGCAGCGGGTGGGGCATCTGCTGCCGGCGCACAAGCAGGGGGTGCCGCGGCCAAAGGGGCGCAGCAAGCCGGCACCGTGACCCAAGGTGAAATCGAGTTTTTTGCCAAAGTCGCCGACGTTCAGTCCAAAGTACAGGCGCCTGTGGAAGTTCGCGATGTGCGTGCGGGTGCGACCGACAGCGCTGGTGGTGCCGGGAAAGCGGGCAGTGCGGGCGGTGGCAGCGGCAAGATGGACGCCGACGCCGAACTCCAGCGCATCCGTCAGGATTTGGCCAAAGAGATCAACGCTGGCAAAGCTGAAGTCATGCGCGACGGCGCCAAGATCATCATCCGCCTGGCCGAACAAGGCTCCTTCCGGTCAGGTAATGCAGACCTGCAACCGGGCTTCATGTCGCTGCTCGGCGAGGTCAGCAAAACGGTCAGCAGCACCAAAGGCCGTGTCTTCATCGAAGGCCACACCGACAACGTGCCGGTCGTCTTCAACGAACGCTTCCGCTCCAATTGGGACCTTTCTGGAGCCCGCGCTGGCGCTGTGGCCGATTACATGTCGACCCAAGGCGGCCTGGGGGCTGGGCGTCTGAGCGTGTCTGGTTTTGCCGATACCAAGCCGATCGAGAGCAACGACTCCGCTGCTGGGCGAGGTCGCAACCGCCGAATCGAGATCATTATCGACGGCGCGGGCTGAGCACAATACCTTCGGGTTGGAATTTGCGATGCAGTCAAGCGCTCTTGACTTCGCGTCTGGACATGAAAAAGCCCACCGCATACAAGGTATGTGTGGGCTTTGGACCGGGGCAGCCGATGACGGAGGCTGCCAGATGATCTCAACGGGCTCCAGGTGGGCTGGTGGCGGGCGCTGTGTCGGTGCTGGCTTTGGCAGCAGGATTGACCCTTGGGAATTGGACAGGGCGGTCACGGTTGGTGCTGGCGCTGGCGCTGTTTTTCTGCAGGGTTTCGAGGTAACGCTCTTTTTGCAGGACGACCAAGGCTTCGACATCGCGGTTGAGTTTGTCAACATTGCCGACAGCGCCTTTGAGTGCTTTGACTTCGTTGCCCAGGGCTTGCACAGCGCCCGCTTGGCTTTGCATGCGGCTGTTGATGGCCTGAACTTGTTTGAGCAAGTTATCACTGGAAGCGGCGACTTGCTTGGCAGTTTCTCCGGGTACGGTTTGAACCATGGTTTCGGATTTTTTCAGGGCTTCGTTGATGCGCCCCTCGATCAGGCCTTGGGCCTTGACTTGTTCGGTTTGCAAGGCGGACAGGCCCTCGATGCTGCGGTTGATGACGTCCAGGGATTCGAGGCCGGCATTGAGGTCGACTACACGCTTGCCCACAGCCATCATCATGGTGTCGAGTTGGTTGATGCGGCTGTTCATGCGCACGCCCATGACCAAGAAGAAGATCAGACAAATCAGCATCAAACCACCGGTGGCGCCAAGCAAGATCAGGGCTTTTTTATGTCCGACTTCGGTCAGGGCCCTGAATTCGCTGGTGGCTTTGTTCATCTGACTGCTCGCAGAGGCCGCAGCCTGAGCGGATTGGCTGGCGATGTCGGCCGAATCGAGCACGACTTGGGCCAGCGCTTGGTATTGCTGGTAGGCGCGTTCGTCGACTGTCATGCCCGTGTGAGCGGCCGGTCCGGGTTGGGGTGCCGATGAGCTTGCCGATGGGGGAGTGTTTGGGGCCGACACCTGGGGCACAAAGTCACCGGCTCGCAGGCTTTGGAGGCCTGGTGTGTCGCTTTGGTTGACGGTGGCTTGTGCCTTGCCTTCATCGACATTGGGGGTGTCTACGAGGATGGGTTCAGTGGGTGTGAAGTCTTTGTCGCTCATGGTCGTTTTCCTCGGGCTGTGGGCGTCATTTGCAGACGCTGGAGTTGTTCTGCCAATTGGGCGTTCTGGGTTCGGAGTTGTTCTATACGGGCTTTGATCGGGTTGTCACGCTCCCAAACAGGCTCTGTGGGAGCCGGGGCTTGGATTTTGGCGTTGCTTTTGGGGCTGGCGCTGCGCACTTTGGCTTTGGGCTTGACGGCTTTGGCCGGTGTGGTCTTTGGCTGAGGGCTTGGGGCAGCACTTTCAACCGGTCGGCTGAGCTTGGCTTTGCTTCGCAAAGTTTTGGCCGGCGTGATCGGGGGCGTGAGGCGCTGAACTTTGATGGCCTTGGCAGGCGTTACTTTTTGGAGGTTGGCGGGCGCTTGGGTCGGTTCGTCAGGTGCGCTGACTTTGGGAGGGGACTTTCTTTGGGCCACGTTCGAGCCCGCGGGCATGTTCACAGCATGCGGTTTGTCGCTTCGGATGAGGGTGTTTTTTTTCATCGCGGGGTGTCCTGTTTGGGCGAGGCGGGATCGATTTGGGCTTGCAGGGTTCGGGTAGACCTCACCCAACTGCCGTTGGGGATGCCGGGTTTGCGAGCGGCCACATAGCCATCGTTGACCTGGGCGTAGGGGCCTGAGACGATGACGAAATGCGCCACGCTGTCACCCGGATAGAAGGCCTCGACAATGGCGGTGTTTTTGATGTCAGTCAGCCCATTCAACACCTCGACTGCTTTGTCCATCGTCTTGGCCGTGCCGTACTGCAGCAAAAAACTTTGTGGATCGAGACCCTGGATCCAAGTTTTGGTTTGTCGAGTGTCCTTCACGGTGTCCACAGCTTGTGGGTTTGGCCGGGTCTCCGGCGGCGCAGCAGGGCTGGGAGGGGCATTGGGCGACGGATTGGTGATGGCGCTCGGCGCAGGGGGGGAGACGGCCGTGATGTCGCCGACGGGTGAACTGGGGGTACTGGGCAAAGCTGGTGACTGTGTTTTCGCGACGGGGGTGGTGGGCTTTTGGATGCCAAACGATTGTGGCTGTAACCACAGCATGAGGAGGGTGGAGAGCGTCAATGCTGGCACCAGGAGCCATGCGATGGTTCTGGTCTGTTTCACCCAAGTGCTCGGATGCAGCGAATGGGTCAGTCCGGCAATGCGCTGGATGGTCGACTGACCATGCTGATGCCAGCCCAATACTTTTGCTTGGAAACGGCTGGTCGACTGAGCGGGTTCAGGGGCTATGGGCACCGTGTTCTGTGTCAGTGCATTGGCATCCAGGGTGGCCAAAACCGATGGATGGGCCATGCGTTTGAGCATTTGCAGGAGCGGGCCGCTGCGCCCCTCGCTGCTGGCCATCTCCAATGCCGCCTGTACTTGTTCTGAATTGGGGGTCTCGATGTCCCAGCGCAGCACCTTGCGACCAAAGGAGGACAAGTTGATGTTTTGCCTCAAGGGGCCTGACATCAGCAGGATGGCACGTATGTTGGCTCCGGGAAAATTTTGAATGAGGCGGGCCAACAACTGGACCTCGGCTTCAGGCAGGTTGTGAGCGTCGTGCACGATCCAGATTTTTGCGCCGTCGATGTTTGAAGGGTTGCGGGTGGCTTGTTGGACCGATTGGCTGGCAAGCACTTCGTTGAATCGTGTCAACAGCGACTCGGTGTTGGCCGGAAAATAAACCTCGATGCTGTGCTCAGGTGCTTGCTGTCTCAATTGCGCCAGCAACTGGTTGGTGTAGTGGTCGAGCAAGGCTTCGTGTTCGCAGAACAAGCCCAGGCTCAGGCCTTCCCGAGCGACGGCGTTGGCGCAGCCATCGATGCGCATGCGGTCGGCCGAACGGAAAACGAAATCGCTTGGGGGGTGTGTGCTGGGGTTGATCGGAATGTTCATGCGGTGGCTCCTTGGGTATTGATCTTCTTACCGTCAGGGTTGAACTGCATGCTGGGAGGAATTTTCACTTGGGGCTTGGCACGAGGCGGATTCATGGGGGAAGCTGCTTCGAGGCTGAAGACGTAAGCGATGACTTGAGCCACCGCGTGGTAAAGGTCTTCGGGCACTTGGTGTTCGACTTCGGTGGTGAAGTAAATGGCGCGAGCCAGCGGAGGCGCTTCAAAAATGTGGATGCCGTGTTTGTTGGCCTCGGCACGAATGAGGGCGGCCATGTGGTCGGAGCCTTTAGCCACCATGATGGGCGCGCCGTCTCCAGTGGGGTCGTATTCGAGCGCGACAGCGAAGTGTTCCGGGTTGGTGATCACCACGTCCGCGTCCTTGATGCGGTCCATCATGCGCGAGTTGGCCATTTCGCGTTGGCGCCGGCGAATCTGGGCCTTGACCTCTGGATTGCCTTCCATTTGCTTGAATTCGTCTTTGACCTCTTGTTTGGTCATGCGCATGCGTTGGGTGAAGGTGTGCTTTTGCCATGGCACGTCGATCATGGCGATCACGGCCAGGCTGAGCGCGACCCACAGGCCCGATTGCAGGATCATGCTGCCGGCGGCGTTCAGAGCAGGCTCCAGACCCATCTGACCGATCTGGACAAGCGCGTCCATGTTGGCCATCAATGACCACCACAGCACACCCGCAACCAACACGAATTTGAGGAGGGCTTTGCCCAGTTCAACCAGCGCATGGGTGCCAAAAATGCGTTTGAGGCCGCTGATGGGGTTGAGCTTGGAGCCCTTGGGCATGACCGCTTTGAGCGAGAACAGGTAACCCCCGGTCATGCCCGAGGCGACAATGGCCCCCACCATGGTGAAAATCACGATGGGCAGCACCAGGATAAATGCCGCCAACATCTGCTCGCCGAAGTGGGCGGGCAGCAGCAGGGGTTTTTCGATCAGTTGGCGGTCGAACACAAAGCCTTGCGCAAACACGGTGGACAAGCGGCTGACCACCCAACCGCCCGAGAGCATGAGCACGATCAATGAGCCGATCACAATGACCGCCGCTGGCAGCTCGGTGGAGCGGGCGACCTGACCGTCGTCGCGAGCCTTTTTGAGCTTTTGCGCCGTCGGGTCTTCTGTTTTGTCTTGAGCGCTTTCAGACACGGGGCGCTCCTATGACATCACGAAGCAGCGAAAAGCCCTGCACCCAGAGCCATTCGATGCGCCCCCCGATGCTGTCGAGTGAAATGATGAGGATGATGAGGCCTGCCATGATCATGGCGGGGAAGCCCACCGCGAAAATATTCAGGCTGGGCGCAGCCCGGGTGACGACACCCAGGCCCACGTTGATGAAGAGCAGAGAGACCATGACAGGCAGGGCCATGAGCACGGCGCCCAGAAACATCATGGAGCTCCACTGCAAGACGCGGCCGTAGACGGCTTGGTTGAGGATGTTGGTGCCAATGGGCAGGCTGTTGAAGGATTCCAGGATCAAGCCCAACAAGATGGCATGGCCTCCGAAGCCGACGAAGATGAGGGTGGACATGACGATGAGCAACTGCGAGATGACGGGCACGTTGCCCATGTTCGGATCGATCATGTTGGCCATGGACAGGCCCATGGCGGCGGCAATGCTTTGACCGGCAACCACCACGGCGGCGACGACGATTTGCAGGATCAGGCCCATGGTCGCACCGATCATGATCTGGTTGAAGACTTCGACCAGGCCTTGAGCGCTGGTGGGGTCGATGACGGGCCAATTGTGCAGTGGGTAAACCAGCCAGGTGAGCACCAAGGCCACCAGGATGCGCATGCGGGTGTTGAAGGCGCTGAGCGAAAAAATGGGCGCGGTGATCATCAGGGCCGAGATGCGCAGCATGGGCCACAAAAAGGTGTAGAACCTTTCGACAACATCAGCGGCCAGGAAGTTCATGAGGGCACTCGCGTTGAGCTCAGATGAACAGGGTCGGGATGCGCTCGAAAATGCTGCGCGTGAAGTCGACCAGGGTGACCAGCATCCAACTGCCAAAAAGCAGCAGGGCCAAGGCCATGGCGATCAGCTTGGGGATGAAGCTGAGCGTCATTTCGTTGATGGAGGTGGCCGCCTGGATGATGCCGACGAACAGGCCTACGGCCAGCGCCACCAGTAACAAGGGCGCGCTGATGAGGGCGATGGTCCACAGGGCTTGGCGGCCCAGGTCGATGACGGTGGCGGTGTCCATGAGAGCGCTCCTTTAGGGCATGGCAAAGCTGCCGGCCAGCGAGCCCATGATCAGGCTCCAGCCGTCGACCAGCACGAACAGCATGAGCTTGAACGGCATGGAGATCATCATGGGTGAGAGCATCATCATGCCCATGGACATGAGCACACTGGCGACGATGAGGTCGATGACCACAAAGGGGATGTAAATCAGAAATCCAATGGTGAAGGCGCTTTTGAGCTCGGAGGTGAGGAAGGCCGGCACCAGGGTGGTGAAGGGCACGTCCTGTGGGCTGGTGAAATTGGTGTTGCGCGCGATTTCCATGAACATGGCGATATCGTCTTCGCGTGTTTGCATCAGCATGAAGGCACGAATGGGCTTTTCGGCTGCAGCCAAGGCTTTGTCAAAACTCAGGCCCTGGTTCATGTAGGGCAACAGCGCGTTTTGATAGACCTCGGTGAGCACAGGCGACATGACAAACAGGGTCAGGAAGAGCGACAGGCCGACGATGACCATGTTGGGCGGCGTCTGGCCGGTGCCCAGGGCCTGGCGCAGGAGCGACATGACGATGACGATGCGAACAAACGCCGTCATCATGAGCAACAGCGAAGGCAGCACCGACAAGGTGGTCATGAGCGCCAGCAACTGCAGAGTCAGGCTGTACTGCGTACCGCGGGCCGTGTTGGTGGCGGTGATGGCGGGCATGTCTTGCGCCTGAACCAGCAAGGGCAAGAGGCCGATCACGATGGTCAAGATCAGCCCTAGGGTGAGGCGGCGCTTCATGGGGTGTGTGGGGGGGTGGGTGGCGTGGCAGGCGCTGCAGGAGCAGGCCAGGGCGACAGGGCGGTCATTTGATGGGCGGTGACGCCGATCAAGACATCCTGGCCGTCAAGCTGGATGAGGACAATTTTTTGTCGCGGACCGATGGACAAGCTCTCCACCGTGTGCAGGCGTTGGGCATGTTTGCGCAAGAAGCTGTTGCCGTTTTGCATTTTTCTCAGTCCCCACAGCACGGCCAGCAGCAAGGCGATGACCAGCGCGAAGCTGAGCACGTATTGCATCCAGTCAGTGAAGGTCCACCCGGTGTTCATGGTGTGTCTTTACAAGTTGTCCAAGCGCTCGGAGGCTGGCACCACACGGGTCAGGCGGATGCCGTAGCGGTCATTGACCAGCACCACTTCGCCTTGCGCGACCACGGTGTTATTGACCAACAGGTCCAAAGGTTCACCAGCGATGCGATCGAGCTCAACGACACTGCCTTGCGTCAATCGCATCAGGTCCCGGATCTTGATTTGGGCACGACCGACTTCGATGGACAGTGTGACAGGGATGTTTTGCAAAACGTCGGTGTGGATTTGCCCTTTGTCGCTGGCTTCTGCCGAGGCTTCGTTGGGGTTCAGTTCGCTCATGAGCGCTCCTTGGTGTGGGGTTCAGGTCGGTGCATTGGGGCTGATGGCATTGACGAGCTTGATCGCCACTTGGCCACCCATGGCACCCACTTCGACGTCATAGACCGGCATGTCCTCGATCATGGCGCGGGAGAAGTCGGCTTTTTTGAAGGGCAGGATGTCGCCCGGTTGCATGGTTTGCAACTGTTGCAAGGACACGCTGATTTTGCCCAGCAGGATTTGCATTTCGAGCTCCGCGTCGTATACCGCATCGGTGAGTTGAGCTCGCCAGACTTTGTCCGAGTCTTCGTTGCCATCACCGGTTTGCACGCGGCTGCGCAGCAGGTCACGCACGGGTTTGAGGGCCACGTAGGGTATCACCATGTCGACAAAGCCGGAGCCTTGTGATGTGGCTTCGGATTCGAATCGGCTGAGAATGATCAGGTCATTTTCATCGACGATCTGTGCAAATTGGGGGTTGATTTCAGAGCTGATGTGCTCGAAGTCGACTGGGGTGAGCGGTGACCAGGCTTCTTTGAATGAACGGAAGAAGACCTGCAGGATGATTTTGATGATGCGGGTTTCGGTGGGGGTGAACAGCCTGCCAGGGGGCAGTTGGCCTACGCCTCGGCCAAACCCGCCAAAAAAGCTGTCGAGCGAGCTGAAGACCACGGTAGGCTCGATCACGACCATGGCGTAGCCGCGCAACGGGCTCATGCGCACGATGTTGACCGACAAGGGGGCTTTGAGGTCTTTGAGGTAGTCGCCAAACCGGACGATCTGGGTGCGCGTGGGGTTCATGCGCGGGCTGGTGCGAAGCACTTCGAGCATGCCCAGTCGGAACAAGCGGATGAAGCGCTCGTTGATCATGTCCAGCGAGGCGACGTTGACGCCCAAGCTGCTGTCCTCGGCGGCCAGGTCGTGCTTGCGCACTTGCACGTCCAGGTTGTAGCCGGTGGCCGCGCTGGCGCTGTCATCCCCCAAACTGGCCGACAAGGCGGCCAGCTCTTCAGGGGACAGAAGGGATTGGGAATCGGCCATGGTCAAAGTGTCCGTCGCGCTTTACTGCACCACAAAGCTGGTGAAATAAACCTCTTCGATGCCGCCAAAGTCTTCGAATTTTTCCAGTACAGCATTGAGCTCGAGGCGGATTTTTTCTGCCAGGGTTTTGCGAAAGTCGGGTTGACCCAACTGGTCTTCGGTAGTCTGGCGCATGACATCGAGTGCGGCTGAGCGCAGGGCAAACTCATGTTTTTTGACATTTTTGAAGACCCGCTCGTCGTAGTGGGTCATGATGGCCAGCTGGACTTGGATCACTTTGCGTGAGTTGGTCAGGTTGGCGAGCATGTCCTTTTCAATTTCCATGTAATGGTTCTCGAAACGGGTGAGTTCAGGCGTGTTTTTGGTAATTTTTTTGGGGCCTGCATCACTGGCAGGATTTTTGGCCCCAGAAGCTTCAGCCTCCAAAGCCTTGAGTTGGGCTTCGGCAGCGGTTTCATCTTTCTTGTCAAAGAAGCCGGTGATAAAGAGTGTGCCCACCACGGTGCCAGCCAAGAGCAAGATGGCCACCACCGCGATCAAGATGATCTTGACGATGGGCGACTTCTTTTTGCCTTCAACTTCTGTGTCTTCTTCTGCCATGGTGTGTCCTCATTGGGTTGCTCTCAGACCAAGATGTCAAGACCATCACGGGGGTCTTTCACGCTTGGTGTACGGGGTGTTTCGGCGGTACTCTCCAGGGGGCTTGTCGCCATCTGGGAAGTTTTGCCTTTGGGCGTTCCCGGTGTCGAGTCTCCGCCACTTTGCCCGGTTTGACCGTTTCCAACATGGATGTTAGCAACATCCATGCCCATTTGTGCCAAGGTTTCCCTCAGTTTGCCCAAACCGTCTTGCAGCAGATCGCGCGTGACGGCATTGGGTGCAGTGAAGATGGCATCGAATTCACCACTGCGCATCCGCATCTCCACTTCAATGTGGCCGAGTGTGGCCGGGCGCAACTGTAGTTTAAGGTGCCATTGGCCTCTTTCCATTTCAGACAAGATGCGTTGCCCCACAGCTTGCCCCATTTTGTCCGCCAGATTTTGGATGTTTTCGCTGCGTGATGGGGTGTCAGGCAGGTCTTGGGCAGGGTTGTGGGTGTGGTTCAACTCGTTTCGTGCAGAGGCCAAAGCGTCCCAACGGGATGCGAAATTGGCATAAGCGGTGCCATGGGTACCGGTGCTGTTGGAACTGGCGTTGGAGCTGGCCTCGGCACCTAACAATTCCTGCAGTATCTCGCCACCCCAGTCGGGCCCCAAATCCAACGCCGTGGTGCTGACGGTGGATTCCTTGGGCGCATTCATTTTGTCCTGGAGGCTGCTGTTCATGCCGCTGCGCTGAATCCAGACCGCAGCAGGGGGTGGCATGCGCAGCATCTGAACAGGCAGGGCTTCCTCAGCGATGGTGGTGGCCAGGGTGCTGGTTTTGGAGGGCTGGACGGGTTCTTCTGAAGTGGTCCATAAGGCTTGTAGCCCGATTAATGCGCTGCCCGGCAGGCCTGAAGTTGGATCATTGGCCCGGTTGGGCACTTGCCCGCTTGGTGCGGTGTGTTGTGGCGCTATTTGAGTTGGCGGGGCTGTGAGGCTACCAGGTTGTGTGTTCAGTGCTGTGGTGACATGGGGCGCAGTTGCTGCGGAACTTGCGGTTGTGCTTGCAGAGACAGCTGAGAAATCAGTTTCCTTCGTGACTGTCCGGACGAGGTCTTCGGCTGAAATGGCAGGGGAGCCGATTGGGTTGACCTTGCCAAAAGCGGCGAGGTGGGTGGGCATCGCTGCTTCAGTGCTCGTGGGCGCGAGAACGGGAGTAAGCGCGGGAGCGTCAACGGCCACGCTCATGGAATGCTCAACACCTGCACCAAAGAGCCAATTGACAGCCTGTTCGTCCAGCCCTTGGGCGCGTGCAAAAGCTTCTAGGCTTTGCGCATCTGGGGCCGAGGTCTCCGGGGTGAGTACATTCAAATGTGGCCCCAAGGTCATGGCTTTGAGGGGAGGCCATGCTTGAGTGTATGAAATGACAATGGTGCTGTCCAAGGCCAGGAGGTCGGCAACTTCTTGCCCTTTGGGTTCTGCCGTGCCCATTTCACTCGCCGCGATGGCTTGCGGACTGTCGAGCTGGATCTGAAACATTTCAGACATGAATTGACCAAAGTTTGTCCCATCTTGTGATGGGCTGGCTCCGGTTTTTAGTTCCAAGGTTCCCGTATTGCTCAGGGTGTTGGCTGGCTTGAGGTTGTCGCTGAGGATGATGGTCATGGCTTGGGCTTCTCTGACGTGGTCTTTTCAAGCATCGGTGCAGAACATCGAGGCGGTCAATGTTTGCCGTTCAGCTTGGTGTACAGACTGTTGAGCAATTTGCGCACCAACTTGCGCATGGAGACTCAAAAATCCGGGTCAAACTCGGGCAAGGTGTCGATGAAGCTGGCACATGTATTGCTTGAAGTTGTTTCAAGCCCCAAAAAAATGGGTTTCTACCCTCACAAAGCCGTCTTTCGACAATGAATACCCTGTCCCTGTCAACGATCCGACAGAACCTGTCGCGCTACGATCTGGCGGGCCTGGGTATTCCAGCCTTGGTGCTGGTCATCATGGCCATGTTGGTGGTGCCCTTGCCACCATTGTTGTTGGACATTCTGTTCACCTTCAACATCGTGATCGGTCTTTTGATCATCATGATTGCGATTGGCACACGCAAGCCGCTGGAGTTTTCGTCATTTCCCTCGGTTTTGTTGTTTGCGACCATGCTACGCCTGGCCCTGAATGTGGCCTCGACCCGTGTGATTTTGGTCAACGGCCACGAAGGCCCAGAGTCTGCTGGCAAGGTGATCGCCGCCTTTGGTGAGTTTGTGATCGCGGGTAATTATTTGGTGGGTTTCATCATCTTCGTGATCTTGATGATCGTGAACTTCTTTGTGGTCACCAAAGGTGCGGGACGCGTCTCCGAGGTCAATGCCCGTTTCACCTTGGATGCGATGCCTGGTAAACAGATGTCCATCGATGCAGATTTGAATGCCGGTGTGATCGACCAGGAAACTGCCAAGAAACGCCGGGAAGAGCTGTCGCAAGAATCGGACTTTTTTGGTTCCATGGACGGTGCCTCCAAGTTTGTCAGTGGCGATGCCTTGGCCGGTTTGCTGATTTTGTTGTTGAACATTGTGGGTGGCTTGGCCATCGGCATGACCCAGCACGATTTGTCAGCTGGCGACGCGAGCCGCATTTATGTGTTGCTGACCATCGGTGATGGTCTGGTGGCGCAGATTCCGGCTTTGTTTTTGTCCTTGGCCACCGCCATCATCGTGACCCGCGTGACGACTTCCGAGTCCATGACGGAGCAGGCCACCAGCCAGTTGGCCAATGTGCCCGCCTTGTTCATTGCCGCTGGCATCTTGACCATTTTGGGCTTGGTGCCCGGCATGCCGCACATGGTGTTCTTGACCTTGGCTGCCGCTACAGCAGGGATCGCTTTCATGGTCATGCGCAAAGAAATGGTGCAGGAGCAAATCGCAGCAACACCCGCCGCTTCGGTCAGCGATGCTCCCAAGGAGCTTGATTGGGATGATGTCGAGCAGGTGGATTTGATTGGCCTGGAAATTGGTTATGGTTTGATTCCCTTGGTCAATCAGGAGTCAGGCGGTCAGTTGATGGCCCGTGTCAAGGGTGTCCGGAAGAAATTGTCGGCCGAGTTGGGCTTTTTGGTGCAACCGGTGCGCATTCGCGATGCCTTGAATCTGGAGCCTGACGCTTACCATATTGTCTTGAACGGCGTGGTGCGTGGCCGAGGTGAAGTCAAGGTGGGCCGCGAGCTGGCCATCAACCCCGGCAAGGTGTATGGCAAGGTCGAAGGTCAGCCCACCAAGGAGCCAGCATTTGGTCTGGAGGCGGTCTGGATCGAGCCGGCTTGGCGAGACCAGGCCCGTGCTTTGGGCTATACCGTGGTGGACCCCAGCACAGCCATTGCCACCCACATGAACAAGGTCTTGCGTGACAGCGCCCATGAGTTGCTGAGCCACGATGAAGCCCAAAAATTGCTCGACAAGCTGGCCGCCAAGTCACCCAAGTTGGTCGAAGAGTTGGTGCCCGGCAAGCTCTCTTTGGGTGTCGTGACCCGCACGTTGCAAAACTTGCTGCAAGAGTCTGTACCGATTCGCGACATGCGCACAGTGGTCGAAGCCTTGACCGAGGTCAGCGGCCGCACGCAAGACCCTGACCAACTGGCTCAGTTGGTTCGTCCCAAGCTGGGCCGAATGATTGTGCAGGGCTTGCTGGAAAACCGAGACACCTTGTCGGTGATGACGCTGGACCCGCATCTTGAACAACTTTTGCACAACGTCCTACAGCAAAACAATGGCTCGCCCGGCATGGTGCTGGAGCCCAGCCTGGCCGAAAGCCTGTTTGCCGCGCTGCGCGAAAGTGCCCGCAACACCGAAGAGCAGGGCTTTGCCGCTGTGCTGGTCGTGTCTCCCGCCATCCGCCCCTGGATGTCCAAGGCCGTGCGCTTCCGTGTGAGCGACCTGACGGTGCTCTCTTACAGCGAAATTCCGGACGACCAGCCGGTCAAGGTGATCCACACCGTGCAAGCCGATCCCAGAAACAATACCCCAGTGACCAAGGCCTGATAAATCATGGAACTCAAACGTATCCTCGCTCGCGACAGCCGCGCGGCCAATGAAAAAGCCATCCAGTTGTATGGCAAAGACGTGTTGATCATCTCCAGTCAGCGCTTGGACAACCAAACGGAGTTGATCGTGGCCGTGGACCTGAACGCCAAATCCGAGGCAGCCGCGGCTGAGTCGGTCAAGCCAGTCGACAGCCATCAAGAAGCTGCGGCGCCATTTGTCCCCTTTTCCAAATTGTTCCAAAGCGCCAGTGCTTTTGCGCCTTTGCCTCCAGAGGAGGCTCTGACTGAGGTGAGCCATTCCTTTGAAGCTGCCGTGACTGTACCCCCATCGGTGGCGGCACCCCAAGCCGTGGCTGCGCCCCAAGCCGCGGCGGCAGCCCCGATCGGCCACCAAGATGCGCAAACCTCGCAAATGCATGAAGCCCAACGCAGCCAAGAAATCGTGGAAATGTTGCGCCATGAAATGGCTGCGCTGCGCAAAGAGTTCAGTTTGTCACGCCAGATGATGCCTTGGCAAGACGGCTTGCGCCTGTCACCCGCTGTGCATCGGTTGTCCATGGCCATGAGCGAGGTGGGCATGCCTGCTGGTCTGCGTGCTTTGCTGACTGACAGCATCCAGGCGCTTGAATCCGTTGATGATGCATGGCCTTTGATGCAGCGTTTGTTGGTCGGTGCTCTGGCTCGTGCGACCATGGCGCCGCCCGAGTCGGGTGTGCATGCCTTGTGCGGACCTTCGGGTTCGGGGAAAACTTCGATGGTGGGGCGCCTGGCTTATGCTGCGGCCCAGATCCATGGGGTGGAAAACCAGGTCATGATCAGTTTTGCCGATCAGCGCCCTGGCGCCTGGGCTCAGATGCAGTTGTTGGCAGCGCAGTCGGGCGTGCCTTGTTTTCGCGCCAACAGCTCGGACATGTTGGGCGCTTTGCTGCAGGACATGGAAGGCAAAACGGTTTGGATTGATACGTGTGGAAGCGACTTCGTGGCCCAAGCCCAGTTGCTGCAAACGGACTATCCCAAAGTCTCGCGTCATGCCGTCCTCCCAGTTGATGCTACAGTGACCAGTGTGCAAAAAATCCTTCAACATTCAACCGTGAATTGGTCATCCTTGATGCTGAGCAAGCTGGATGAGGCGGCCTACCCTTGGGCTTTGATCAAGGGCTTGACCGAAGAGCATTTGGTCGTGTCCTGCATGGCCGGTGGCAGCCGAATCGAGCAAGCTGCGGAGTCTTTTGATGCTGGGCGTTTGGTGCAATTGGCGATGAAACCTTTGATGCAACTGGTGGCCCCGGGCGGTGATGCGCCCGTCAAGACGCCATTTTTTGAGGTGATGCCGGAAGCGGCCAGCCCATCTGTGCGCTTGGCCCGTGCTCAAAAAACAGCCCCTTCGGTCGCACCAAAGCCCTTGCGCCGCTCCACGGCAAAGCCCAGCATTGAGCTTTTGGATGACACCATTGCCATTCCTACATTAACGGATGGCCTGCCCATGAAACCCTCCCGCAGAAAGGCTGCTGCTGTGGCGCCTGCATTGAAAGTTGTGCATGGATAAACCTTTTTTCCCCCAGGTCATTGGTGTGGCCAGTGGCAAAGGAGGTGCTGGCAAAACCACGGTGTCCATCAATCTGGCGGTGGCGTTGGCCATGCGGGGTCACAAGGTCATGCTGCTGGATGCCGATTTGGGCATGGCCAATGCGCAAATTGCTTTGGGCGCGCATGCGCCTTTCAACATCAGCCATGTCCTCAATGGTGAAAAAACACTCGATGAGGTCATGGTGACCACCAAGCAAGGCATCCGCTTGGTGCCTGGGGCGTCGGGTTTGCGTGACATCGCAGCGCTTGGTACCCAGCAAATTGCGAGCATGGTTCGCGCTTTTGATTCGGTGCAAGAGCCCGTGGATTACTTGGTGGTGGATGTGGCGGCCGGTATTGCCCCGGCCGTGCTGGATTTCATGGCGGCTTGTCAGCGTCGATGTGTGGTGGTGTGTGACCAGCCCTCGTCGATTGCCGATGCCTACGGTCTGATCAAGGTCATGGCCACTGAGCAGTCGCTTGATGAAATTTACCTCATCCCCAACATGGTGGGCAGTGCCCATGAGGGCCGGCAACTGCACCGCCGCTTGAACGATGTGTGCAACCGTTTTTTGGGCGTTTCCCTCAAATCATTGCCATCCATCGAGGCCGATGAGCTGGTTCTTCAGTCTCTGCGCAAGTACCAGTCGGTGTTGGAGTTTGCGCCGGGCAGCGCTGCGACACGCGATTTTCGGGCTTTGGCCGATGCCATCGATCATTTTCCTCCCATCGATGGCCCATCAGGTCGGATGCAGTTTTTTGCAGAGCGCATGCTGCGTGTCTCTTCGGCAGGGTGATCACAGTGGCCAGTACCGTCTCACTCTACGAGCAAGTCGATAACCGGCATGAATCGCTGATCATTTCGCACATGCCGATGGTCAAGCGGGTAGCGATCCATCTGAAAGCCCGTGTTCCACCGTTCATGGAACTTGATGAGCTGATTCAAGTGGGCATGGTCGGTTTGATCGAGGCTGCGCGCTCTTTTGATCCGACCAAAGGATTTGAATTTGAACACTTTGCGCTTAGCCGCGTGCGAGGTGCCATCCTCGATGAGGTGCGCAGGCAGTCCTTCTTACCGCGTTCGGCTGTGGCCTTCAACAAAAGCGAGAATGAGGCGGTTCACGTGTTGGCCGCCGAGTTGGGCCGTGCGCCGACCCAATCTGAGTTGGCCTTGTTCATGGGCAAAGAGTTGGACGATTTTCAGCGTGAAAGAGGCCAAGCCAAGCGGTTCGAAACCTTTTCGATGGAAGTGGTCAACGACGAGGTCATGAGCATGCCTGGCGACAGCGCCATGCAGCCCGAGGTGATGGTGGAGGAGGCCGAGTTCATGGATGCCGTGGTACAGGCCATCGACGATTTGCCCGAACGCGAAAAACTGGTCATGAATCTTTATTATGTGGAAGAACTCAACCTCAAAGAGATTGGCGAGGTACTGGGCGTCAGCGAGTCGAGGGTGAGTCAGATTTTGTCCATGGTGGTCAAAAAGTTGCGCCTCACACTCCAAGTTGGCTCATGAAGTGATACCATTGTTGACCAATGTTTAACCTGTTTTCTTCTAAAAACCCCGACGATGAAATGCAAAAGGCGCAAGCGCTTTTTGACAAGGTCACTTCGACCAAGTCAGATTCGCGAGATGCCAGGAGCATGCGCATCCGCATGGGACTTTTATGCCGTGCGCATCTCGACAAGTCTTTTGTGACGGGTGCAGAGCAAATGGCTTCTTGGCAGGAACTGGCGGCCTTGGCTCTGGCCAATGGCAAAGAGAAGCCACCCATGCCCGAACCTTCGGTGTTCCAAAAAATCAAGGCGGGAGACAACGAGATTTATGTCTATTTGCCTGAAGAATATGCCCATGAAGCCTTCAACATAGGCGGTCGTTACCAGCGTGCTGAAATCCCGGCCCTTCAGGCCATCGAGACGATGCAGGGCTTGGCCAACCAAATTTGCCTTTATGAACTGAAATTGACCGAGCCTTTTCAGGTTTTGCAATTTTTACGAGACGAATTGGCTCAATCTCCACATAATTCTAATACCTCAGGCGCTTCTTGAGGTCTTTGAGTCCCTGATCCGGATTGGGCCCCATGGAACCTTTTGTCTTGGCCTTCATCGCCATTGGCTTGTTGGTTGTTCTGGTCTTCATCATTTACCTGGTGGACAGGGTGAACGCCATTGAAAAAGAAACCCGTCATTTCGCTCAATCTTTGAGCGAGGCCAAAGAACCGCCCTCTTTGGGGCCATTTGCTGGTTTGTCCTCCAAAAAACTGTGGGATGCGATGACCGGTCGTGTGCCTGAGGGGCTTGATCCTTCGGTTTTGGTTGAAGTGCGCGAGCGCTATGAAACCGTGCTTCATAAACATATCGAATCGACCTTTCAGGAGGGCGTCAAGGACGGTCAGCGTGGTTTGAATGGAGAGCCCAAAAATACCAAACTGATCACCACCTTGCGTGGTCCCGTGGAGTCTTGGTTACCCTCGGCGCAGGTCAACACCCTCTACAAATGTGGTGTGGACAGCACCCAATTGCCGGCTGATCAGCTCGACGGCGTGCGTGCGGCTCTCGATGAGGTCGGTCAGATCCTGTACAGCAAAGCTCTCTTGAATTTGGCGCAGCCCTTGTCGGTGAGCTTGATGCCGCGAACCGTGAGTGAGGTGCCGGTGTTGGTGCCGCCTGCAGCCCCCTGAATTTTTGACTCCTTTCGCATCCGGTGGGCTCAAGTTTGTTGAATCCTTACCGATACTGTTTGTACAAGCAGTTCATTAAGGGTTTTCTACCATGCGTGCATATTCAAGAGCGGCCCAGAGTTACGGTTCGGTTCAAGTGGTCACTGGCGTGGCCACAGCGGACAATGTCCAACTGATTCAGATGCTGTTCGATGGTTTGACCGAGAGCTTGGCGTCAGCCAAAGGCCACATTCAAAACAACGCCATTGAAGAAAAGTCCAAAGCTTTGTCACGCGCTGGACGGATTGTGGTGGGTTTGCAGGGGGCCTTGGATTTTGAGCGTGGCGGAGAGTTGGCTCAAAACCTCAATGAGTTGTATGCCTACGTGACACGCCGCTTGTTTCACGTCAACGCCTACAACGACTTGACAGTGTTGGACGAGGTGCAGAGCCTGATCAAGGACATTGCTGAAGCTTGGAAAACTTTGCCCAGCTTGTTGGCTCAAACCCAACCGGCCATGCGTTACGCCAACTGATGGGTTTCACCTCTGCAGCAGCCTCTCGATGGGAGGCTGATTTATTTGGTTTGCGCTGTTTCTCGGCAACGCGTTCATAGAAAGGGAAGGTTGGTCTGCCCGACAGGGATCGAACCTGTGACCCACAGCTTAGAAGGCTGTTGCTCTATCCAACTGAGCTACGGGCAGATGAAACACAAAAGGCCCATGATGGGCCTTTGTTGTTGCTTGCGGTCGTCAGTGCCATGGTTGGGCAATGAAAAATGGTCGGAGCGGCGGGATTCGAACTCGCGACCCTCTGCTCCCAAAGCAGATGCGCTACCAGGCTGCGCTACGCTCCGACTAACGTGTATTTTAACCACCAAATCGAAGGGTATCCGGGACGGTGCCCAAAAAAACCTGTTTAGTTTTTCGAGCCATGTGCCAAGGCGCGTTCACGGCTGGCCGCAAGCGCCGCCGCATCTGGCGCTGACAAGTCCCAAGCCTGCATATGGTTCAGACTGATATCGGTCAGCGCATCGATCCATTGAGGGTTGTTGTTCAGGCAAGGGATGTAGCTGAAGCATTCGCCGCCCGCATGCAAAAACGCTTCTTGCGCTTCTTGCTGGATTTCCTCCAGAGTTTCCAGGCAGTCGCTGGTAAAGCCCGGGCAGATCACATCGACTTTTTTCACGCCTTGCCCGGCCATGGCCACCAAGGTGGGCTCGGTGTAGGGCTCCAGCCATTTGGCCTTGCCAAAGCGGGACTGGAAGGTGAGCTTGTACTGGTCTTTGGCAAGGCCCAGCGCTTCGGCCAGCAAGCGGCCGGTTTTCATGCATTCGCAGTGGTAGGGGTCACCCAACTGAAGGGTGCGCTCGGGCACACCGTGAAAGCTCATGACAAGTTGCTCGGCCCGGCCATGGGTGGCCCAGTGATCACGCACTGTCTGTGCCAACGCTGCAATGTAGCGTGGGTCGTCGTGGTAGTGGTTGACAAAGCGCATCTCTGGGATGAGCCGTGTTTTCAGGCCCCAGCGGTAGACCGCGTCAAACACGCTGGCCGTGGTGGTGCCACTGTATTGGGGGTAGGCGGGCACGATCAGCACGCGTTGCACGCCTTCGGCCTTCAAGGCATCGAGCTGCGCCGGGATGGACGGCTGGCCGTAGCGCATGGCGTAGCGCACGGACACATGGTGGCCACGCGCTTGCATGGCGGTGTCCAGCGACTGGGCTTGTTGTTCGGTGAAGGCTTTGAGGGGCGAGCCTTGTTCGGTCCAGATGCTGGCGTATTTGGCGGCCGATTTGGCCGGGCGCACGCGCAAGATGATGCCGTGCAGGATCAACCACCAGATGGGTTTGGGGATCTCGACCACGCGGCTGTCGCCCAGAAACTCGGCAAGGTACTTGCGCAGGGCTGGGGCGGTGGGGGCGCTGGGCGTGCCCAAGTTGCAGTACAGCACCGCTGTGCGGGCGGCCTGACCATGCTGAAAAGAGGGTTCTTTTTGAAATGCCATGCGCTATTCTCCCACCACCATGATTGACATTTCCCGAATCAAAGCCATTACCCTCGATCTGGACGACACATTGTGGCCCGTTTGGCCCACGATTGGCCGTGCCGAGGTGGTTTTACAGACTTGGTTGAGCAGCCACGCCCCCGGCGCCGCCGCGCTGTCGGCCGATGCCGAACTCAAAAAATCCCTTCGCGCTGAAATCAACGCTCGCCACGCCGACCGGGCGCACGATTTGTCGTTTTTGCGCCTGGAGTCAATCCGCGCCTTGCTGCATCAAGCCGGGGAGCCCGTGCACCTGGCCGAGGCGGCTTTTGAGGTCTTCTTTGCCGAGCGGCAACGGGTGGATTTATTCGAGGATGCGCTGCCCGCACTGGCCTTTTGGAGCCAGCGCATGCCGGTGGTGGCGCTGTCGAATGGCAACGCCGATGTGCACCGGGTGGGCATTGGCCAGCACTTTCACGCCAGCGTGAGTGCCCAGTCGCTGGGCGTGGCCAAGCCGGACCTGCGGATTTTTGTGGCGGGCGCCGCAGCGGCGGGTGTGCAGCCGCATGAGGTGCTGCACATTGGCGACGACGCGCACGCCGACTGCGTGGGCGCATTGGCCGCAGGCATGCAAGTGGCCTGGCTCAACCGCGAAGGCCACGAATGGGCCCATGGCGACATGCGCCCGCATTTGGACGTGCGAGACTTGCACGCGCTGTGCGCCAGCTGGCCCGATTACGAACGGTAGATTGGGCCTTCAAGACCTTGCAGCCCTCTTATCAGGAATCGAATTTCATCAGGTGATCCACATGACATTGAAAATTTACGGCATCAGCGCATCCCGCGCCGCACGCCCCTTGTGGGCCGCACTCGAATTGGGCGTTCCCTTTGAGCACATGGCCATGACCTACAAAGCGGGCGCGACACGCACCCCCGAGTTTTTGGCGCTCAACCCCAACGGCCACATTCCGGTGTTGGTGGACGAACGGCCCGAAGGCCCGGTCACCGTGTGGGAAAGCATGGCCTGCGCGCTCTACATCGCCCGTGTACACGGCACAGCCGATGGCCAGTCGATCAGCCCCGCCTCGCCCCGCGAAGAAGCCGAAGCCCTGCGCTGGAGCTTCTGGACGGTGACCGAGCTTGAAAAAGACGCGCTCACGGTGCTCATGCACCGCATGGCCATGCCCGCCGACCAGCGCAAACCCGAGCTGGCCGAGCAAGCCGAAAACCGATTGAAGGTGCCGCTGGCCGTGCTGGAGGCGCATCTGCAAGCCCAGCACGCCCAAGGCCAGGCGCATTTGGCGGCCGATCGTTTCACCGTGGCCGATGTGTGTGTGGCCAGCGTGGCCAACTGGATTCGCCCGGCCCCAGGCTTGCTGGCGCAATACCCGGCGGTGTCAGCCTGGCTGCAGGCCTGCATGTCGCGCGAGGGGCAAATGCGCGTGCGGGCTCTGCCTTGAGCGAAGAGCCTATTGGCTCGAAATTAAAACCGCCCCAGCGCCTGCATCTTCCACGCCAGCCACAGCTTGCGCAGCGGCGTGAGCGCAATGCGCTGGTGCAGCACCTGAAAGCCCGATGCTTCGATCTCGCGCAGCAAAGTGCGGTAGATGCTGGCCATCATGAGGCCGGGTTTTTGGGCGCGGCGGTCGTCGGCAGGCAGCAGGGCCAGGGCTTCGTCGTACAGGGCGTGGGCGCGGTCGGTCTGGAACTTCATCAGCGCGGTGAAGCGGTCTGAATAGTCGCGCTGCATCAGTTCGTTGGCTTTGACGCCAAAGCGTTGCTGCTCGTCGAGTGGCAAATAGATGCGCCCGCGCATGGCGTCTTCGCCGACATCACGGATGATGTTGGTCATCTGAAAGGCTAGGCCCAGCTTGTGCGCGTAGGCCGTGGTGGCCTCGTCGGTTTGGCCAAAGATGCGGGCGGCGACTTCGCCCACCACGCCTGCTACCAAATGGCAGTATGTCGTCAGGCCCGCAAAGTCCAGGTAGCGGGTTTGGTTCAGGTCCATCTGGCAGCCTTCGATCACGGCCATCAGGTGGCGACTTTCGATGCCAAAGTCGGGGGCCAGGGGCATGAGGGCGTGCATCACCGGGTGGCTTCGCTGGCCTGCGTAGGCTTGCATCACTTCTTTTTGCCACCAAGCGAGTTTGGTGGCGGCCACGCCGGGGTCTTTGATTTCGTCGACCACGTCGTCCACTTCGCGGCAAAAGGCATAAAAGGCGGTGATGGCCGCACGCCGCTCAGGGGGCAAAAACAAAAAGGCGTAATAAAAACTGCTGCCCGAGGCGGCGGCTTTTTGCTGGACATAGTCTTGCGGGCTCATGGGCTGGGATTCTCGCATTCAAAGCGCCAGATCACGGCAGGGGCTTGCCGGACAGTTTGCGAAATTCTTTTTGCAAAACGGCCGCAGACCCCAGGCCCAAGGCGATGCGCCACAGCAGGGCGCGCACTTCGCGGCGCGGCATTTTGACGCGCTGGTTCAGGGCCGCGGGCCCGGCCTGGCGCAGCAGCGCCACGGTGCGCGCTCCGATGAGGGCGGGCAGAGCGCTGGCCAGCCGCAGCCGCAGCGGCTTGAGCGCCAAGGCGTAGCGCATGCCATCGGCCAGTAGGGCTTGGGTGTGGTCCAGCCACTGGCTGTACAGCGGGGCCAAGGCGTGCAGGGTGTCTGTGTTGGGGGTTTGGGCCACTTGCGCCAGCTTGGCCGGGGTCAGGCCCGCCTGCGCCAAGATTTCCACAGGCCAGTAACAACGACCGGCAGCCAGGTCGGCCCCGGCGTCGCGGATGATGTTCAGGCGCTGCAGGCCCATGCCGTACTGCCTTCCCATGCGCATCATTTCTTCTTGCGGCAGCCGGCTGTAGCCGGGCAAATGGCGTCCGCACAACTCGGTCCAGAACTCGCCCACACAACCGGCCACCAGCCAGGTGTACTCGACCAGCTCGGCTTCGGTTTGCAAAGCGTGCAGGCCAGGGCCAAAGCGGGTCATGTCCAGCTGTTGGCCCCGGGTGATGTGGCCCAGCACCTGGCGCACGCTGGCCTGGTCGGCTTGAGACAGGGTGTACAAGAGCGGCAGACATTTCGGCAGGGCCTGCATCAGGGCGCGTTCATGCGGGTCGGTTTGTTGCGCGGCAAAGGCCTGGGTCAGGCGGGACAGCTCTTGACTTTCTTGGGCTGAGGTGCACGGCGCCACAACGGCCTGCGACATGCGGTCCAGCAATATCTGGCGCTCATCCAAGGGCAGGGCGGTCGTGTCGGCCACGGTGTCTGTCGCTCGGGCCAGCAGGTAGCCGATGGCCACCGGAGCTTGCAGCGCTTGGGGCAAGAGGCGAATGGACAGGTCGAACGAGCGCGACACATGGCGCAGCAGTTGTCGCTGGGCGGCACGCAGGCCCGGATTCGCTGGGGTGGACGGGAATAGGGGGGGCTTGATCATGGTCAATCTCTATTGTCGCTTGACAGCTCGGGCCGGTTTGAATAGATTACTAACCAGTCGGTCATTATTATTATTTGGATTCTCCATGCCTTCTTTGTTGCCACTCGCCGCCCGGCGGGTATTTGGTTTGTTCGCGCTTGCTGCTTTAATGACCACTTTGGTGGCATGTTCCAAGGCCGAGGCCCCACAAGAGCCTCTGCGCTCGGTGAAGCTGCTGACGGTGGCGGGCAGCGATTTGAACCTGGCCAGCGAGTTCTCGGCCGAGGTGCGGGCGCGTGTGGAATCGCGCTTGGGCTTTCGTGTGGGGGGCAAGCTGGTGCAGCGACCTGCCGAGCCGGGGCAACGCGTGGCCGCTGGCCAGTTGCTGGCCCTGGTGGATGCGCAGGATTTTCAGTTGGCCGCGCAAGCCGCCCAAGCCCAGGTGAGTGCCGCCCAAAGTCAACGCGATTTGGCGGCGGCCGAATTCAAGCGCTTTGAGGCGCTGAAGGCGCAAAACTTCATCAGCGGTGCCGAGTTGGAGCGGCGCGAGGCCAGCCTGAAGGCGGCCGAGGCGGCCCTGAACCAGGCCAAAGCGCAGGCGCAGGCGCAGGGCAACCAGGCGGGCTATGCGCGTTTGACGGCCAGCCACGCGGGCGTGATCACCGCTGTGGAGGCCGAAGTGGGGCAGGTGGTGTCGGCGGGGCAGCCGGTGGTGCGATTGGCCCACGACGGCCCGCGCGATGCGGTGTTTGCCGTGTCCGAGTCGGCCATCATGTCGATCCGGTTGGGGCAGAGCATGCAGGCCATGGTGTTGAGCACCGGGCAGATGGTGCAAGGCACGGTGCGCGAAATGGCGGCCAGTGCCGACCCGGTCACGCGCACTTATGCGGTCAAGCTGGCGCTGGCGCCCGGTGTGGGCAGGGCCTTGCCTTTGGGGGCCACTTTGAATGTGCGTGCACCCGGCTTGTCCAGTGCGGTGGCATCGGCCATCAAACTGCCCACCAGCGCTTTGCGCCAAGAGGGGCAGGGCACAGCGGTTTGGGTGCTGGACGAAGCCACCATGACGGTCAACAGCCAGGCGGTGCAGTTGGGGCCGGTCGATGGCAACGAGGTGGTGGTGAGCTCGGGGCTCCAGCCCGGACAAAAAGTGGTCAGCGCCGGGGTGCATGTGTTGTCGCCCGGTCAGAAGGTCACGGTGTACGGCGCTGCGCCAACACCAGCATCCGCACCAGGGGCCGTGCCTGCTCCTTCGGCTACTGCCCCACGGTGATCGCATGCGCAGCAAGGACAACGCCCGATTCAACCTCTCGCGCTGGGCGCTGGAGCACCCGGCCCTGACGCGCTACCTGATGGTGGTGCTGATGGTGCTGGGCATGGCGTCTTACTTTCAGCTGGGCCAAGACGAAGACCCGCCCTTCACCTTCCGCGCCATGGTGGTGCGGGCTTATTGGCCGGGCGCTACGGCTGAGCAGGTGGCCGAGCAGGTGACCGACAAGATCGAGCGCTCCCTGCAAGAGGTGCCTTTTGCCGACAAGATCCGCAGCTACTCCAAGCCCGGAGAGGCGCAGATCATTTTCCAGATCAAGGACAATTCAGACCCCGGTGATGTGCCACAAATTTGGTACACCGTGCGCAAAAAAATCGGTGACATGCGTGGCAGCTTGCCGCCGGGTGTGATCGGGCCATTTTTCAACGACGAGTTTGGTGATGTCTATGGCGTGATTTACGCGTTGGGCGGCGATGGCTTCACCCCGGCCGAGGTCAAAGCCCAGGCTGACAGCTTGCGTCAGCAACTGCTGCGTGTGCCCGATGTGGCCAAGGTCGAGTTATTCGGTGTGCAAGACGAGAAGGTGTTTGTCGAAGTCTCGCAAAAGCGGCTCTCGCAAATGGGCTTGGACATGGCCAGCGTGTTGGCCCAGTTGAACCAGCAAAACGCGGTCGAGTCGGCCGGCAGCATTCAGACGCCCGCCGATGTGGTGCAGGTGCGTGTGGGCGGCCAGTTTCAGAGTCTGGAAGATTTGAAGGCGCTGCCCATTCGTGGCGCATCAGGTGCGCAAATACGCCTGTCCGACATCGCCACGGTGACCCGAGCTTATGCCGACCCGGCGAGTGTGAAGGTGCGCCACGATGGCCAGCAGGTGATCGCGCTGGGCGTGGCCATGGCCAAAGGCGGTGACATCATCGCGCTGGGCAAGTCCTTGCGGGTGGCGATTGCGGCCACACAGGCCAGCTTGCCTGCAGGCATGAGCCTGACCCAAGTGCAAGACCAGCCCAGAGCGGTGTCGAGCTCGGTCAACGAGTTCATCAAGGTGCTGATCGAGGCGGTGGTGATTGTGTTGGCGGTGAGCTTCTTGGCGCTGGGCCTGCACAAGCGGCCGGGCCAGCACCCCCTGTGGCGGCGCTGGACGCTCGACATCCGGCCCGGTCTGGTGGTGGGCATCACCATCCCGCTGGTGCTGGCCGTGACGTTTTTGGCCATGTATTACTTCGGCATCGGCCTGCACAAAATTTCGCTCGGCTCCCTCATCATCGCCTTGGGCCTGCTGGTGGACGACGCCATCATCGCGGTGGAGATGATGGTGCGCAAGATGGAGGAGGGCTACGACAAGGTGCGGGCTGCCACCTTCACTTATGAGCTGACCGCCATGCCCATGTTGACGGGCACCTTGATCACTGCCGCCGGGTTCTTGCCGATTGGCATGGCCAAGTCGATGACGGGTGAGTACACCTTCGCGATTTTTGCGGTCACGGTGGTGGCACTTTTGGTCAGCTGGGTGGCTTCGGTTTACTTTGTGCCTTACTTGGGCACTTTGCTGCTCAAGCCCCCGGCGCATGCGGTGGCGGCCGAACAACTCGATTCGCCACAGATGTACGACACGCCCTTTTACCGGCACTTTCGCGCCTGGGTGACCTGGTGCGTCACGCACCGCTGGAAGACGATTGGCATCACCGTCGCTTTGTTTGCGCTGGGCATGGTGGGCATGGGCAAGGTGCAGCAGCAGTTCTTCCCGGATTCCAGCCGTCCCGAGATCATGGTGGACCTCTGGCTGCCCGAGGGCTCGCCCGTGCAGGCCAGCGAGGACATCACCCGGCGTGTGGAGCAGCGCCTGGCGCAAGAGGGCGGCGTGAAATCGGTCACGGCCTGGGTGGGCTCGGGCGTGCCGCGTTTTTACCTGCCCTTGGATCAAGTCTTTCCGCAGACCAACGTGTCGCAACTGATTGTGCAGCCGAGCGACTTGAAAGCCCGTGAAGTGCTGCGTGCCAAGCTTCCCGCGCTGCTGGCGCAGGAGTTCCCCGAGGTGCGTGGGCGTGTGAAATTGCTACCCAACGGCCCGCCTGTGCCTTACCCGGTGCAATTCCGGGTGGTCGGTCTTGACCCCCAGGTTCTGCGTACCAAGGCCGATGAAATCAAGGCCCAGATGCGTCTGAACCCCAACACACGCGGCGTGAACGACAACTGGAACGAGTCGGTCAAGTCGGTGCGCCTCGAGGTCGACCAGGCCAAGGCCCGCGCATTGGGCGTGAGCAGCCAGTCCATCGCGCAGGCTTCACGCACCTTGCTCACGGGCAGCGTGGTGGGGCAGTACCGTGAAGGCGACAAGCTGATTGAGATCGTGTTGCGCCAGCCCTTGGCCGAACGTGATGCCTTGTCCGATCTGGGCCAGGCTTATGTGCCCACGGCCTCGGGGCGATTCATTCCCTTGCTGCACATTGCCACGCCGGTCTTGGCCTGGGAGCCGGGTGTGATGTGGCGTGAGGGGCGGCAGTTTGCCATCACCGTTCAGGCCGACATCGCCGAGGGCCTGCAAGGGGCCACGGTCACCACGCAGTTGCTGCCCGATCTGAAAAAGACCGAAGCCACTTGGCAAGGCCAGGGCCTGAACGGCTACCGCATCGAGGTGGCGGGCGCGGTGGAAGAAAGCGCCAAGGGCTCGGCGTCGATTGCGGCAGGTGTGCCCGTGATGCTGTTCATCACCTTCACGCTGCTCATGCTTCAGTTGCAAAGCTTCAGCCGCGCGATGCTGGTGTTTTTGACCGGCCCCTTGGGCATGGCGGGTGTGGCGGGGGCATTGCTCGTGCTGGATAGGCCCTTTGGGTTTGTGGCGCTGCTGGGCGTGATTGCGCTCATGGGCATGATTCAGCGCAACTCGGTCATTTTGATCGACCAGATTGAGCAAGACCGGGCCGCAGGCATGGCCCCGTGGCAGGCGATAGTGGAGTCGGCGGTGCGGCGTTTGCGCCCCATTGTGCTCACGGCCGCTGCAGCGGTGCTGGCCATGATTCCGCTGTCGCGCAGCATTTTCTGGGGGCCGATGGCGGTGGCCATCATGGGCGGCCTGATTGTGGCCACGGCCTTGACGCTGCTGGCGCTGCCAGCCATGTACGCGGCATGGTTCCGCATTGAACGCCCAAATCAAGCCCGTGCCTGAAATTGCCCAATCGAACCCGCTAAAATAGAAAGTTGACCGATTTCAACCGGGCGGTCAGGCATGTCGGGCGGCTTTCGGGCCATTTGATAGGTCTGTCGCCCTTTTTGTTTGGACCTGCGCGGGTGGCGAAATTGGTAGACGCACCAGGTTTAGGTCCTGACGGTGGCAACACTGTGCGGGTTCGAGTCCCGCCCCGCGCACCAACCGACTTGTGGCCGATGGGTTAACCATCGGGCTGAGAGACATTCAATTAACCGAGAACGACGATGACTGTGACTGTTGAAACCCTGGAAAAGCTGGAACGCAAGATCACCCTGACTGTGCCCGTGACGGCGATTCAGACCGAAGTGGATGCACGCCTGAAGAAAATGGCCCGCACGGTCAAAATGGACGGTTTCCGACCCGGCAAAGTGCCCATGAATGTGGTGGCCCAGCGCTATGGTTATTCGGTGCAGTACGAAGTTTTGAACGACAAGGTGGGCGAGGCCTTTGCCGTGGCCGCCAACGAAGCCCAAGTGCGTGTGGCGGGTCAGCCCCGCATTTCCGAAAAAGAAGGCGCGCCTGAGGGCGAACTGAACTTCGAAGCCATCTTCGAGGTCTACCCCGAAGTCAAGCTGGGCAACCTGGCCGACACCGAAGTTGAGAAATTGACCGCTGAAGTCTCGGATGCTGCCATCGACAAAACCGTGGACATCCTGCGCAAGCAGCGCCGCACATTCGCGCAGCGCGCCCAAGACGCCGCAGCGCAAGACGGTGACCGCGCCACCATCGACTTCGAAGGCAAGATCGACGGTGAAGTCTTCTCCGGTGGCAAGGCCGACGACTTCCAGTTCATCCTGGGCGACGGCCAGATGCTCAAGGAATTTGAAGAGGCCGTGCGCGGCATGAAGTCGGGCGAAAGCAAGACTTTCCCCTTGGCTTTCCCAGCCGATTACCACGGTCAAGACGTTGCGGGCAAAACCGCTGATTTCATGGTCACCGTCAAGAAAATCGAAGCCGCCAACCTGCCCGAAGTCAATGAAGCTCTGGCCAAGTCCTTGGGCATTGCCGACGCCACTGTGGAAGGTCTGCGTGCCGACATCCGCAAAAACCTCGAGCGCGAAGTGAAATTCCGCCTGCTGGCCCGCAACAAGCAAGCGGCCATGGACGCTTTGGTGGCCAAGGCCGAGCTGGAATTGCCCCAGTCGATCGTGCAAAACGAAATCGAGCGCCTCAAAGAAGGTGCCCGCGCTGACCTGAAGCAACGTGGCATCAAAGACGCCGACAAGGCCCCGATTCCTGACGACATTTTCCGCCCCCAAGCCGAACAGCGTGTGCGTTTGGGTCTGGTGGTGGCCGAGGTGGTGCGTGGCAACACCCTGCATGCCAAGGCGGAGCAGATCCAGGCCCACATCCAAGAGCTGGCCGCCAGCTACGAGCGTCCCGACGATGTGGTGCGTTGGTACAACAGCGACAACCAGCGCATGGCCGAAGTCGAGGCGGTGGTGATTGAAAGCAATGTGTCCGACTTTGTTTTGGCCCAAGCCAAAGTGGTCGACAAAGCCATTTCTTTTGAAGAGCTGATGGGTCAACAGGCCTGATCGGTCTTTGGAACCATGAAGAATGGGGCTTGTGCCAGGCTTGCAGTCTGGCTCACAAGCCCCATCTCATTGGTGGGCTTGAAAACCCGGTTAAAGTCATCCATGAAATTTTTGGAGAAAAGATGAGCGCACTGGACATCACAAATTTGGGCATGGTCCCCATGGTCATCGAGCAGTCGGGCCGTGGCGAACGCGCTTATGACATTTATTCGCGTTTGCTCAAAGAGCGCGTGATCTTTTTGGTAGGCGAGGTCAATGACCACATGGCCAACCTGATCGTGGCCCAGTTGCTGTTTCTGGAAAGCGAAAACCCCGAAAAGGATATTTCGCTGTACATCAACTCCCCTGGCGGCTCGGTGAGCGCCGGCATGGCGATTTACGACACCATGAACTTCATCAAGCCCGATGTGTCCACGCTGTGCAACGGCATGGCCGCCAGCATGGGCGCTTTCTTGCTGTCTTCGGGTGCCA
This sequence comes from Limnohabitans sp. Rim8, assembly GCA_945897465.1. Taxonomy (GTDB): domain Bacteria; phylum Pseudomonadota; class Gammaproteobacteria; order Burkholderiales; family Burkholderiaceae_C; genus Limnohabitans_A. The sequence goes on from CAMDFK010000010.1 coordinate 54,520, forward strand.
AGGGCAAGCGTTTTTCGCTGCCCAACTCCAAGGTCATGATCCACCAGCCATTGGGCGGTGCCCGTGGTCAGGCCACTGAGATTGAGATCGCCGCCCGCGAAATCGTCAAGACCCGTGCGCAGTTGAACCGAATCCTGTCTGAGAACACCGGCCAGCCGCTGGAGAAAATCGAATTCGACACCGAGCGCGACTATTACCTGTCTGCCACCGAGTCCAAAGACTACGGTTTGATTGACGAAGTGATCTCCAAACGCGCTTGAGGGTGGCCGGCTTGCCGGCACCCTGGTAGACGGCGTTGACCCCCAAAGGGTGAACGCCGTTTTTCTTTCGTTATCATTGACGAATCACGGATACCGAGGCGACATCTATGGCCGATAAAAAAGGCTCAAGCACTGAGAAAAACCTGTTCTGCTCCTTCTGCGGCAAAAGCCAGCACGAGGTCAAAAAGCTGATTGCAGGCCCGTCGGTCTTCATTTGTGACGAATGCATCGATTTGTGCAACGACATCGTGCGCGATGAGCTGGCCTCAACCACCGTGGGTGAGAGCGCTAAAGAGGGCTTGCCTACACCCTTGGACATCAAGACCAACCTCGACAACTACGTGATTGGTCAGGAAAAAGCCAAGCGCAGCTTGGCCGTGGCGGTGTACAACCATTACAAACGCCTCAAGCACAAAGAAACGTCAAAAAAAGACGACGTCGAACTGGCCAAAAGCAACATTTTGCTGATTGGTCCCACGGGTTCAGGCAAAACCTTGCTGGCCCAGACCATGGCCCGCATGCTGGACGTGCCTTTTGTCATGGCCGACGCCACCACCCTGACCGAAGCCGGTTATGTGGGCGAGGACGTAGAAAACATCGTCGCCAAGTTGCTGCAGACTTGCAATTACGACGTCGAGCGTGCGCAGCGCGGCATTGTCTACATTGACGAAATCGACAAGATCACCCGCAAGTCGGACAACCCGTCCATCACCCGCGATGTGTCGGGCGAGGGCGTGCAGCAGGCCTTGCTCAAGTTGGTGGAAGGCACCATGGCCAGCGTCCCTCCTCAAGGTGGGCGCAAGCACCCCAACCAAGACTTTTTGCAGATCGACACGACCAACATCCTGTTCATTTGCGGTGGCGCATTCGCAGGCCTTGAAAAGGTCATCGAAAACCGCACCGAATCGGGCGGCATCGGCTTTGGCGCAACCGTCAAGAGCAAAAAACAACGTTCGCTCACCGACGTGTTCAACGAAGTCGAGCCTGAAGACCTGATCAAGTTTGGCCTGATCCCTGAGTTGGTGGGCCGTTTGCCGGTGGTGGCCACCCTGGCCGAGCTGAGCGAAGAAGCGCTGGTGCAAATCCTGATCGAGCCAAAAAACGCGGTGGTCAAACAGTTCACCAAGCTCTTGGCCATGGAGGGTGTGGAGCTCGAAGTGCGCCCCAATGCCCTCACGGCCATGGCCCGAAAGGCGCTGGCTCGCAAGACCGGTGCCCGGGGTCTGCGCTCCATCATGGAGCAGGCCCTGATTGACACCATGTTTGAGTTGCCCAACCAGGTGAACGTTGAAAAAGTGGTGGTGGACGAGTCCGTCATCGATGACAACAAGCCGCCACTGCTGGTTTACCGCGAGTCGGCCAAGCAGGCCTGAACCACATTGCCGCACCCCATGAATACCCCTTCGAGTTTGTGGGTTGAAATCGCAGGTGCTGCATCCATGTGCTTTGAATTGACCTGAGGGACACACCATGTCTGGACACACACCTTTGCCGCCCACCCTGATTGAACTGCCCATGTTGCCTTTGCGCGACGTGGTGGTGTTCCCTCACATGGTGATTCCGCTGTTTGTGGGTCGCCCCAAAAGCATCAAGGCGCTCGAGTCGGCCATGGCGGCCGAGCGCCGCATCATGCTGGTGGCTCAAAAGACGGCCGCCAAAGACGAACCCAGCGTGGAAGACATGTTCGACGTGGGTTGTGTGTCGACCATTTTGCAAATGCTGAAATTGCCCGATGGCACGGTGAAGGTCTTGGTTGAAGGTCAGCAACGTGCCTTGGTCAAATCGATTGTGGATGGCGAAGCCCACTTTGTGGCCAATGTGACCCCGGTGGACCCGGTTTCAGAGCAGTCTGACAACAGCAGCGAGATCGAGGCCTTGCGCCGCGCCGTGATGCAGCAGTTTGACCAGTACGTCAAACTCAACAAGAAAATTCCTCCAGAAATTCTGACCTCCATCTCCAGCATCGACGACCCGGGTCGCTTGGCCGACACGATCGCAGCCCACCTGCCACTCAAGCTTGAAAACAAGCAACAGGTGCTGGATTTGGCCAACATCAAGTCGCGTCTGGAAAACCTCTATGCCCAGTTGGAGCACGAGGTCGACATCCTGAATGTAGACAAGCGCATCCGTGGCCGCGTCAAGCGCCAAATGGAAAAGAACCAGCGCGACTTCTACCTGAACGAACAGGTCAAGGCCATCCAGAAAGAGCTGGGCGATGGCGAAGAGGGCGCGGACATCGAGGAAATCGAAAAGAAGATCAAGGCCGCCAAAATGTCGGCCGAGGCCCGCAAAAAGGCCGAGGGCGAGCTCAAAAAGCTCAAGCTCATGTCGCCCATGTCGGCAGAGGCTTCGGTGGTGCGCAACTACCTCGATGTTCTGATTGCTTTGCCTTGGGGCAAAAAGACCAAGCTCAAGCACGATTTGGCCAATGCCGAAGACGTGTTGAACCAAGACCACTTTGGTCTGGACAAGGTCAAAGACCGCATCCTGGAATACCTCGCGGTGCAGCAACGCGTGGACAAGGTCAAAGCGCCTATCCTGTGCTTGGTGGGGCCACCTGGCGTGGGCAAGACCTCACTGGGCCAATCCATTGCCAAGGCCACCGGGCGCAAGTACGTGCGCATGGCCTTGGGGGGCATGCGTGACGAAGCCGAGATTCGTGGGCACCGTCGTACCTACATTGGCGCTTTGCCTGGCAAGGTGCTGCAAAACCTGAACAAGGTCGGCACCAAGAACCCGCTGTTCCTGCTCGACGAAATTGACAAGCTGGGCACTGACTTCCGAGGCGACCCCTCCAGCGCTTTGCTGGAAGTGTTGGACCCCGAGCAAAACCACACTTTTGGTGACCATTACGTCGAGGTCGACTTTGACCTGAGCGATGTGATGTTTGTGGCGACCTCCAACTCGATGAACATTCCTTCGGCCCTGTTGGACCGGATGGAAGTGATCCGTTTGTCGGGTTACACCGAAGACGAAAAAACCAGCATCGCCATGAAGTATTTGCTGCCCAAGCAAATGACCAACAACGGCGTGAAAGACTCTGAGCTGCGGGTGACCGAAGAGGCCGTGCGCGATGTGGTGCGTTACTACACCCGCGAAGCCGGTGTGCGTTCTTTGGAGCGCGAACTGGGCAAGATCTGCCGCAAGGTGGTCAAGGCGCTGCTGCTCAAGCAAATGACGCCTCAGGTGGTGGTGAACGAGGACAACCTGAATGACTTTTTGGGTGTGCGCAAGTACACCTATGGCCGCGCTGAACAAAAGAACCAAGTGGGCCAAGTTGTCGGTTTGGCCTGGACCGAGGTGGGCGGCGACTTGCTGACCATCGAAGCGGCCCTGATGCCCGGCAAAGGCGTGATCACCCGCACCGGTTCGCTGGGCGATGTGATGAAAGAGTCGGTGGAAGCTGCTCGCACCGTGGTGCGTAGCCGCTCACGCCTCTTGGGCATCAAGGACGAGATTTTTGAGAAGAAAGATCTGCACATCCATGTGCCCGATGGCGCCACGCCCAAGGATGGACCCAGTGCGGGTGCCGCGATGACCACGGCCATGGTGTCGGCCATGACGGGTATCCCGGTGCGCGCTGATGTGGCCATGACCGGTGAGATCACGCTGCGCGGTGAAGTCACCGCCATCGGGGGTCTGAAGGAAAAGTTACTGGCGGCTTTGCGCGGTGGCATCAAGACCGTTTTGATTCCCGAAGACAACGTCAAAGACCTGCAGGACATTCCAGGCAATGTCAAAAATGGTCTGGAGATCGTGCCCGTCAAGTGGATCGACCAGGTGCTGGAAGTGGCTTTGGAAGCCAAGCCAACGCCTTTGAGCGACGAAGAGGTGGCGGCCGCCGCCTTGACCGCTGTGCCCGCAACGGCCAAAGCCGAGGCCGTGAAACACTGATGCAAAATTTTCAGGCTGACTTCAAAGTGGGCCTGAAATTGAATTACAATTTCATCTCTTCGATGGTTTGGGTGTTCAATGCCCAGTTCACTGAAATACGCGGGAATAGCTCAGTTGGTAGAGCGCAACCTTGCCAAGGTTGAGGTCGCGAGTTCGAGCCTCGTTTCCCGCTCCAAATTTTTTCGAAAGAAGTGCCAACATCTTTCACTTGATTTTTCATTCTGCGGGAATAGCTCAGTTGGTAGAGCGCAACCTTGCCAAGGTTGAGGTCGCGAGTTCGAGCCTCGTTTCCCGCTCCAGACATTTGAAAGAAAATCCTTCTTTCACCGACTTGTGAATCAACCGATCCACTTGTTCGTACAACCTGGTTTTGGCGCGATAGCAAAGCGGTTATGCAACGGATTGCAAATCCGTCGAGCCCAGTTCGACTCTGGGTCGCGCCTCCAAACAAAAATGCCCCCGTACTCAACAGTCGGGGGCATTTTTTTTGGCAGGCCTTATGGCGGCCCTGACCGCAGCCACTGAACTTGCTTGGCCCAGTGTGTCAGTTGGCCCGGGCCACCCACACGGTGGCGCCTTCGGACCCATACAGCTCAGCATGCGGCACATTTCGGGCCAGACGAAAGAAGTCACCGGCCTGAAGGTGTTTCACCTCTTCACCCAGTGTCAGCCAGTATTCCCCACGCACCACATAGGCGCTGACATCAAAGGGGTGGGTGTGGGTGTCGAGTTTCAGGTCGGCAGTCCACTCGCGCACAATGATTTCATCAAAGCCCTCGTCGAGGGACTGAGCGGTGAAACTTTCGAGGGTGGGAGAGGTCATGACAAGGCCTTAGGTGGGTGAAAAACGAGGGTGGCGTGAACGGTGGTCAGGTCAGGCGGTGTACCAGTCCTTGACCGCTGCCACGTAGCGGGCCACACCTTCGGCCACGGTGGCGGCGTCGAGGGCACCGTAGGACAGGCGCTGGTAATTGGCACTGACCGTGTCGCTCAGGCCAAAAGCAAAGCCGGGCAGGGTGGCCACACGGTGTTTTTCGACCATGGCGCGGTTGAAAGCCATGGGGTCGGAGACACCGGGCAGCTTCATCAGCACATAAAAAGCGCCTTGGGTTGTCGGAAATTCGACCAGATCACCCAGGCCCCGCAGCGCTTGGTTGACCTTTGCACGCACTTGGGCCAGGGCTTGCACTTTGGGTTGCACCCATTCGCGGCCCATTTGCAGGGCTTGCAGCGCCAACAATTGGGAGGCGACCGGGGCGCAAATCAGGTTGGTGTCTTGCACCTTGTTCATGGCCCCAAACAGGTCGGCCGGAAACACCACATAGCCCACGCGCCAGCTGGCCATGCCGAAGTTTTTGGACATCGAATAAAACGACAAGGTGTGGTTTTGTGCGCCCGGAATCGATGCGGGTGAGAAGTGCCGGACACCGTCGTAGGTGAAGTATTCGTAGGCCTCGTCGCTGAAGTGGTAGATGCCTGCGCGGGCACACAAGGCATTGACCGCTCGCAAGCTTTCTTCGCTGTACACGGCCCCAGTGGGGTTGTTGGGTGAGACCGTGACGATGGCGCGTGTGCGGGGCGTGATGGCGGCGGCCAGGGCGTCGACATCCAGGCTCCAGTCGCTGTGTGTGGGCACGGGCACAGGCACGCCACCGCACATGCGGATCGCCATTTCCTGGTTGAAGTAAAACGGCATGGGCAAGATGAATTCGTCGCCCGGATCGGCCACGGCCAGCACGCTGTTGAGAAAGGCCATGTTGCTGCCCGCCGTGACCATGACGATCGACTCGGTGCCGCAATGGATGTGGTTGTCATCCGCCAGTTTTTGCCGAAAGCGGTCCACCAAGGGGGCGATGCCACCCACGGCCTGGTATTTGTTGAGCTGGGCATCGGCCATGAGCTTGGGCAACTCGGCCACGGCTTGTATTGGCGGGCCGTAATTCACAACACCTTGACCCAAGGAGATGGTGCCGGGGTTGTCGCGCACCAGCTTGGCAATGGTGGGGATGATGGGGCTGTCCACCGCATCCATGCGGGCAGATTGGCGTTTCATGGGGTGTACCGTGGCTGAGGGCTTGAAAAATCGTTGGTTTGCCGATCACTTGCCCTTGATGGCCAGCAACTCGACCTCGAACAACAACGTGGCTTTGGGTGGAATCACGCCGCCCGCACCGCGATCGCCATAAGCGGTGGCTGGCGGGCAAGTGAGCTTGGCCTTGCCGCCCACCTTCATCAGCTGCACCCCCTCCGTCCAGCAGGGAATCACGCGGCTCAACGGAAACTCGATGGACTCGTTGCGTTTGTAGGAGCTGTCAAACTCCTTGCCGTCGGGCAAGGTGCCACGGTAGTGGACCCTGACCGTGTCCGAGGCTTTGGGGCTGGACCCGGTGCCGTCCTTGAGCGAGCGGTAAACCATGCCCGAGGCGGTGACCTGTGCGCCGGGCTCTTTGGCTGCGGCGGCCGTGACGGTGTTTTGGGCTTGGGCAGGAAATGCGGCCAGCAACAAGAGGGACCAGGCGGCGGTGCTGAGCGGGTGAGATGTTTTCATGGGCTGATTTTTGAGCAAATGGGGTGGTCGAGGCTTCACGTCGGGGACAAGCGATCAGCCAAAGCTGGCGTTTTGGGCCAGATGGCCCATGCGTGCACTGATGCGGTGAAACTCGGCCACGGTTTGGTCGATGATCTGCCCAGCCGTCAAGACTTCGTGGACCAAGCCTGCCGATTGTCCGGCCAGGGCCGGGGCCGCGTTCATGTTGCCTCCGAAATAAACGTCCTGAATGCCCTGGAATGCATCGGGGCCCATCAGGCCCGCCTCGTGCAGGCTTTGGGTGAAGGGCGCTTTGAGAGCGCGAATGCAAGGTGAGGACTTGGTGTTGAGCATGTAGGTGCCTGTGGTGGGCGCATCCACAATGGCTTGTTTGTAGTGGCTGTGCACCGGGCTTTCGGCGCAGGCCACAAAGCGGGTGCCCATCTGAACCGCTTCAGCGCCCAAGGCAAAGGCGGCCGCCATGCCGCGCCCATCCACCATGCCGCCAGCCGCAATCAGGGGCAGATCGGTTTTCTCGCGGATGGCCTGCAGCAGCACCAGGGTGCTGACCTCTTCCGGGTTCTTGAATCCCCCGCCTTCAGAGCCTTCCACCACCAGACCATCGACCCCAGCCTCAGCGCATTTGAGGGCGGCTTCCAGCGTGGGCACGGCGTGGTAGACCGCGATGCCCGCCGCTTTCAAGGGCGCCACGAATTTGGCTGGGCTGCCCGCCGAGGTGGTGACAAACCGGATGCCCGAGTCGCAGACGTAGCGCAGCATGGCATCGTCTTTCAAAAAACGGATGGGCAAATTCACACCAAATGGCAGGCCCGAAGCCAGCATGACGGCGATTTCGCGCTGGCAGTTCGCGGTTTCACCGGATGAGGTTTCGATGATGCCCAGCCCTCCCGCCCGAGAGACGGCCATGGCCAAAGGGCTGCGAGCAATCCAGCCCATGGGGGCTTGCAAGATGGGGTAGCGGGCGCCTGTGTGGGCCAAAACACGGTTCATGGGTCTGCCTTGTGGGTCAAAGTGAACATCTTAAGCGCCCGTTTGTGGCAGAGCAGTCGCGCACTGGTCGGCCAAGCCGTGTGCGTCGGGTCTCGAATGGGCCTCTGCAAAATGACTGTTGGTGCTTAAACTCGCCGGATTACTCAGGAGGAATACCCCATGGCTTTGACCCTTTTTGCTTTCGACACCCCCAATGCCCGCAAAATCACGGTGGCGTTGGAAGAGATGAGCTTGACCTATGCGGTTCAGGTGGTGGACATCACAAAAAAAGAGCAGTTCGATCCAGCTTTTTTGAAATTCAGCCCCAACAACAAGATCCCGGCATTGCGGGACACCGATGGGCCCGATGGCCAGACGCAAACCGTGTTCGAGTCCGGTGCCATCTTGATGTATTTGGCCGAGAAAACCGGAAAATTCTTGCCCGCCCGGGGCGCTGCTCGGGTGGCCACGCTGGAGTGGCTGATGTTCCAGGTGGGTGGCTTTGGCCCGGCGCCAGGCCAAGTGCACCACTTTGTGGCCTTGGGCAACGAAGCCGACAAACGCTACGGATTGGAGCGCTTCATGGCCGAAACCCTGCGTTTGTATGGCGTGATGGACCGCCGCTTGGCCGAGCAGGCGTATTTCGCTGGTGATTTGTCGATCGCTGACTTTGCCATTTTGGGTTGGGTCTGGCGGCATCCACGCCACCAGGTGGATTTGCAACAGTTTCCCCATGTGTTGCGCTGGTACCAGGCCATGATGGACCGGCCTGCGGTGCAAAAAGGCTTTGCTGTGTCGCTGCGCCGGGATTGACGAGCGCCTTTGCCGATGCTTGTGTCTCAGCGGCTTGGGTTCAAAACCGCTTGCCGGGCTTGTTGAGGGTGGTTACTCACCCAAAATCCTGCCGCCATGCAGGGCAGCGGGCGACTACAGGGCCTTTCTTGTGGCTTAATATCGTTTTGTATTTTTTATCCGGAGCCACAGATGGGCAATAAAATCGTCACCGAAGCAGATCGTAAATTCACCCCCCCACTGCCTGCATTGCCAGGCGTGACCCTGCGCACTGGCGGCCGTGGCCAGCGCGTGAGCTTGGAGCGCGGTGTGGCGACCCGAAGCAAGAAGAACCCCGGCAAGCGCTCCAAAAAAGGCGGTTGAACCCGGTGCGCTCGGCCCAGGCCGGGCCCGTATCCAGCCACTGATGAACTCAGTGGCTTTTTTATTGGTTTTGCCGAACCCTCGGAGGCTTGGCCGATCATCCAGGAGAGCTGAATGTTGATTTCTTATGGCGCAGTGTTGGTGGCGGGCATCATGCCGGTGGTGTGTGCGGGCATCGCCAAGTCGGGATTCAAGGGGTATGACAACAGCGACCCTCGCGCTTGGCTGGCCCGACAAACCGGGTTTCGGGCACGGGCCAATGCCGCGCAGGCCAACTGTTTTGAGGCGTTCCCGTTTTTTGCTGTGGGTGTTGTTTTGGCCTTGCTCACCGGGGTCGATCCGGCCACTGTGGATGCGCTGGCCTTGTTCTTTGTGGCGGCACGTGTGGCCTATGTGTTTTTCTACGTCACCGACAAAGCCAAATGGCGCACCATGGTCTGGTCAGCAGCTTACCTCTCGGTGCTGGCCCTGTTTGCCCTGGCCATGCTGAATTTGCAGATCAGCTGAAGCAGAAACACCTTGTTATCAAGGCACAATAAGCGCTCTGCCCCGGTGGTGAAACTGGTAGACACACCGGACTTAAAATCCGTTGCTTCGTTCATAGCGGGCGTACCGGTTCGATTCCGGTTCGGGGCACCATTTGAGGAAAACATCATCATGAACCACGACAACGCACCGCTTGAGATCCACGTGCATGGTGATGTGCCGATCAAACCCGGCACCGATATCCAGACCATCCAGGAGGCGCTCAAGCCTCTTTGGCATTACGCCGGAGCGCGTTCATTGCAAGAGGGCGCTGTGAGCTTGTACGAAGAAGAGCCGGGCATCCGTTTTGACACCACCACCCAGCGTCTGAACCTGTGTTGGACCGTGCGCGGTGACGAGGATTTCCGCATGGTCATGGACGATCTGTGCATGAACCTCAACGACTTGTCAGCGGCGGGCACTCCGATCGAGGTGACTTTTTATGACACCGAATTCGACGACGAGGACGAGGCCCACGGCGGCGAGTCGCGTGACGACTTCGTGATGCTGTTTGTGGGGCCGGATCCGGGCGCCATCATGCAGGCCCAGCGCGATTTGCTGGTGCACGATGTGGTCAACATGATGGAGCGCCATTTCGATGGGGCCGAGTTGTCGGGCGTGGTGACCGAGATCGACAAGCTGTTCAGCCAGCGATTTGACAGCTTGGTCAGTTCGCTCGACATCGGCAAACCGCCACGCGGTCCAAGCGGGGGCAACTCCCATGGCGGCGGCGGTCGTCGCCCACGTCATTTGCACTGATCGGCCCACACCATGAACGCTCAAGGCATTCGTTCTGCGCTGAACCCGGGTGTGCGTTTGCGCGAGGTCTTTGGCTGGGCCATGTACGACTTCGCCAACTCGGGTTATTCCACGGTGGTCATCACCGCCGTGTTTGCTGCCTACTTTGTGGGCGGTGTGGCCGGCGGGGCCGACTGGGCCACATTGGCGTGGACATCCGGTTTGAGTGTGTCGTATCTGATCGTGATGCTGACCATGCCGGGCTTGGGGGCTTGGGCCGATCGGGTGGCGGGTAAAAAGCGGATGCTGATGTGGGTCACCGCGGGCTGCGTGGTCAGCACGGCGGCCTTGTCGCTGGTGGGGCCGGGGCAGGTGGCGCTGGGCTTGTTGATCCTTGTGCTGTCCAACACCTTCTTTTCTTATGGCGAGTCACTCACGGCTTCTTTTTTGCCTGAACTGGCCAAGCCTGAGGCCATGGGCCGCGTGAGTGGCTGGGGTTGGTCTTTGGGCTACATCGGGGGCATGCTCACCTTGGGCGTTTGCCTGGTCTATGTGCTGGCCGCTCAGGCCCGGGGCGAAACAGGTGGGCAATTTGTGCCGGTGACCATGTGGATCACGGCGGTCGTTTATGGTGCGGCAGCTTGGGTGACCTTTGCCCTCCTGCGTGAACATTCGCCACCCCAACCCAATGCCCCGGTGGTCACGGTGCTGCAAAGTCTGCGTGGCTTGCGCCAGACCTTGCGCGAGGCACTGCCCTACAAGGATTTCACCCGTTTGCTCGCTTGCGCGGTGGCCTACCAAGGCGGGGTGGCCGTAGCCATCACCTTGGCGGCCATTTATGCTGAGCAAGTCATTGGTTTTCAGCCGCAGGAAACCATGGTGATGATCTTTGTGCTCAACATTGCGGCTTTTGTGGGCGCTCTGCTGCTGGGACATGTGCAAGACCGCTTGGGCCACAAGCTGACATTGGCTTTCACACTTTTAGGCTGGATGGCCACTTGTTTCATTGCGGCCATGGCGACCGACAAGGCCACCTTTTGGTGGGCGGCGGCCATCGCTGGTTTTTGCATGGGCTCCAGCCAGTCATCGGGACGGGCCATGGCGGGCTTGATGGTGCCTGTGCATCGCCTGGGCGAGTTTTTCGGCCTGTGGACGTTTGCCATCCGGCTGGCCAGTATTTTGGGTCCCTTGACCTACGGCCTGATCACTTGGCTGAGTGACGGCAACCAGCGTTTGGCCATTGGCTCGACCTCCTTGTTGTTTGTGCTGGGGCTGATCTTGTTGATGCCGGTGGACGTGGAGCGCGGCCGCAGGGCAGCGCAATTGCCCAGCTGAGTTCGCCTTACAGCGAGGCTGGCACGGCCTCGCAAGCCTCTTCAGGCAAGCCCAACCATCTCTGCGCAGCCGCTTGCAAGCCTTTCAAATCACCTGTGGTCAAGAGACGCATGGTGGGTTCAGCGCCCTCAGGCTGTGCTGCGTTCAACAGGCTCGCTGCCGCCAGCAAACGGTGGGTTTGACGCGCCACCGGCTCGCCGGTCGAGACCAGTTGCACATCCGGCCCCAACAAGGTGCGCAAATCGTGCTCGACAAACACATAGTGGGTGCAACCCAGCACCAGGGTGTCGATGTCGCCAGGGGCCGATCCAAAGTGGCCCATGGCCTGTGTGTAGGTTTGAAGCAAGCGCGTGATTTGCGCTTGCGCGTCATGCGACGGGTCCGGCAGGGTGCTTTGTTCGATGGCCAGGGCCAGTCCGTTGCAGGCCTGCACCACAAAATGGGCTTCGTTTTTGACGCTGGCCAGCAAGCGTGAAAATTTGACACTCGCAACGGTCCCACGGGTCGCGATCACGCCGATGCGTCGGGTGCTGCTCAAGGCCAGTGCGGGTTTGAGCGCGGGCTCGACACCCACCAGCGGCAGCGTGGGATAGGCGGCTCGCAAGCCCTGGATGGCCGCAGCCGTGGCGGTGTTGCAGGCCACCACCAAAGCTTTGATTTGGTGCTGGGTTTGCAGGTAATGGGCAATTGCATGGGTGCGCTGGCTGACAAAGTTCTCGCTTTTTTCACCGTAGGGCGCGTGGGCGTTGTCGGCCAGGTACACAAAGCGTTCTTGTGGCAGTTCTTTTTGCAGGGCCCGCAGCACACTCAGGCCACCGATGCCGCTGTCAAACACACCGATGGGGCACAACGCTTTCAAAGGCTGAAGTCCGGTGACACGGTTAAACATGTTTGGCTCCGTGTCTGGCCGTGACGCAAGGGTTCATGGATTGCCGCGCTTGGCTCGCAGTGACGGGAAATTTGCCGTCACTGCGAGGAGCGGAGCGACGCGGCAGTCCACGGATCGTTTCGTTCCACAATGGGGACGGACGCGGTGACGGCTCAAGCCGCGTTGACGCCAATGCCCTTGAACTCGCCGATAGCGATGCGTTTTTGCCATTCGGCGGGGCCGGTGATGTGGGCGCTGGTGCCGCCCGCATCGACCGCCACCGTGACGGGCATGTCGACCACGTCGAATTCGTAAATGGCTTCCATGCCCATGTCGGCAAAGCCCACGACCTGGGCGTGTTTGATGGCCTTGGACACGAGGTAAGCAGCGCCGCCCACGGCCATCAGGTAAGCGCTCTTGTGCTTTTGGATGGCTTCAATGGCAACCGGGCCGCGTTCGGCCTTGCCGATCATGGCGATCAGGCCGGTTTGGGCCAGCATCATGTCGGTGAAGCCGTCCATGCGGGTGGCGGTGGTGGGGCCTGCGGGGCCAACAGCCTCGTCACCCACCGGGTCCACCGGACCCACGTAATAGATCACGCGGTTGGTGAAGTCGACGGGCAGTTTTTCGCCTTTGGCCAGCATGTCTTGGATGCGTTTGTGGGCGGCGTCGCGGCCGGTGAGCATCTTGCCGTTGAGTAAAAGCGTTTGGCCGGGTTTCCATGCGGCGACCTGCTCGGGCGTGAGGGTGTTGAGGTCCACGCGCTGGCTCTTTTCGGTGTCGGCCGTCCAGTTGACGTTGGGCCACAGGTCCAGCGAAGGCGCTTCCAAATAGGTGGGGCCGGAGCCGTCGAGCACGAAGTGCGCGTGGCGCGTGGCAGCGCAGTTGGGGATCATGGCCACGGGCTTGGAGGCCGCGTGGGTGGGGTACATCTTGATCTTCACGTCCAGCACGGTGGTCAGGCCCCCCAGGCCTTGTGCGCCAATGCCCAAGGCGTTGACCTTGTGGTAGAGCTCCAGGCGCATGTCTTCAACGGGGTCGAGCTTCTGGCCTTGGCTGGATTTTTCGAGCAGCTGGTACATGTCCAGGTCGTCCATCAGGCTTTCTTTGGCCATGAGCACGGCTTTTTCGGCGGTGCCGCCGATGCCGATGCCCAGCATGCCGGGCGGGCACCAGCCCGCGCCCATGGTGGGCACGGTTTTGAGCACCCAGTCGACGATGCTGTCGCCGGGGTTGAGCATGATCATCTTGGACTTGTTTTCGCTGCCGCCGCCTTTGGCCGCCACGGTCACGTCGACCTTGTTGCCGGGCACGATCTTGGTGAAGATCACGGCGGGCGTGTTGTCTTTGGTGTTTTTGCGGTTGAAGTGTGGGTCGGACACCACCGAGGCCCGCAGCATGTTGTCGGGGTGGTTGTAGCCGCGGCGCACACCTTCGTTAACGGCGTCTTCCAGGCTGCCGGTGAAGCCTTCGAGTTTGACGTCCATGCCGACCTCGAGGAATACGTTGACGATGCCGGTATCCTGGCAAATCGGGCGGTGGCCGGTGGCGCTCATCTTGCTATTGGTCAGGATTTGGGCGATGGCGTCTTTGGCGGCGGGGCTCTGCTCGCGCTCATACGCGCGGGCCAAGTGGGCAATGTAGTCAGCGGGGTGGTAATAGCTGATGTACTGCAGGGCGGCGGCCACGGATTCGATCAGGTCGGCTTGTTGGATGAGGGTGGTCATGGATGGGAACTTGGTGGGTGAATCAGTGGTGGGCGCTGGCCTGGGTGTGCGACATCAAACGATCGGCCAAGGCGATGGCCAAGGCGCTGAAAAGGAAGGTGATGTGGATCACGGTTTGCCAGATCAGGACTTTTTCGTCGTAGTTGGCTGCGTTGATGAAGGTCTTGAGCAGGTGGATCGAGCTGATGCCGATGATGGCGGTGGCCAGCTTGACTTTGAGTACCGAGGCGTTGACGTGGCTGAGCCATTCGGGTTGATCCGGGTGGTTTTCCAGGTGCATGCGCGAAACAAAAGTTTCGTAGCCGCCCACAATGACCATGATCAGCAGGTTGGAGATCATGACCACGTCGATCAAACCCAGCACCACCAGCATGATGATGGCTTCGTTGAGTGATGTGATCGCCACATCAGACTTGTAGCCGATGCTGGTCACAAGCGCTTGCAAGTCGGTTTGGCTCCCGAAGACGGCCTTCAGCAAGTGCACCAACTCCACCCAGAAATGGAAAACATAAACCACTTGAGCCGCGATCAGGCCCAGATACAGGGGCAATTGCAACCAACGGCTGGCGAAAATGAAGTTGGGCAAGGGGCGCAAAGGGTTCTTTCGGTGGGTTGGGGGAGAAGTCATGATTTATCCTTGGGCAAGGGGCGCTTCGGGCCAACTCGGATTTTAGGGCTGCATGAGGCGATATCGGGACCGACTTTCACGAAAATCGTGCAAGTCTGGCGTCAGTCAGTGCTTTGTAAGAGCGCAAGGCGACATTTGCACCAGTTTTAAAATTGCCATGTCATTGAGGAGACCCCACAGATGAGTTCCACCATTTACCAACCCAGCGCCGATTTCGTCAAAAACGCCCATGTTTCCGGCATGGCTGCTTACGAAGAGCTTTGCAAGGAAGCCGAATCCGACTACCAGGGCTATTGGGCGCGTCTGGCCAAAGAGCTGATCACCTGGAAAACCCCCTTCACCCAGGTGCTCGACGAGTCCAACGCGCCTTTCTTCAAGTGGTTCGAAGACGGCACCTTGAACGCTTCTTACAACTGCCTGGACCGCAACGTTGAAAAAGGCCTGGGCGACAAGACCGCCATCATCTTCGAAGCCGACGGCGGCGAAGTGACCAAGGTCACTTACAGCCAGTTGCTGGCCAAGACCTGCCAATACGCCAACGCTTTGAAGAGCCTGGGCATCAAAAAAGGTGACCGCGTCGTCATCTACATCTCCATGTCCATCGACGGCGTGGCCGCCATGCAAGCCTGCGCCCGCATTGGCGCGACCCACTCGGTGGTGTTCGGTGGTTTCTCGGCCCAGTCGCTGCGCGACCGCATCGAAGACACGGGCGCTGTGGCCGTCATCACTGCCGACAACCAGGTGCGCGGTGGGAAGTTGCTGCCCCTCAAATCCATCGTGGACGACGCCATCAACCTGGGCGGTTGCGGCTCCATCAAGAATGTGTTGGTGGTCAAGCGCTCGGGCGCTGACATCGCCATGATCGCAGGACGCGACCTGTGGATGGCCGAGCTGGCCGACCAGCAAGCCACCACCTGTGAGCCTGAGTGGGTCGGTGCCGAGCACCCCTTGTTCTTGCTTTACACCTCCGGCTCCACCGGCAAACCCAAAGGTGTGCAACACAGCACTGGTGGCTATTTGCTGCACGCGGCACTGACCACCCAGTGGACCTTCGACCTGAAGCAGAGTGACGTGTTCTGGTGTACGGCCGACATCGGCTGGGTCACCGGCCACACCTACATCACCTACGGCCCCTTGGCTTTGGGCGGCACCGAGATCGTGTTCGAGGGCGTGCCCACGTACCCCGACGCAGGCCGCTTCTGGAAGATGATTCAAGACCACAAGGTCTCGATCTTCTACACCGCGCCCACCGCCATCCGCTCGCTCATCAAGGCCGCGGAAGCCAATGACGCTGTGCACCCCAAGAGCTACAACTTGAGCAGCCTGCGCTTGTTGGGCTCGGTCGGTGAGCCGATCAACCCCGCCGCTTGGGAGTGGTACCACCAGCATGTGGGCGGCGGCCATTGCCCTATCGTTGATACCTTCTGGCAGACCGAAACCGGCGGCCACATGATCACGCCGCTGCCGGGGGTGACCCCCATGGTGCCCGGCTCCTGCACGCTGCCTTTCCCTGGCATTCAAGCGGCTGTCGTGGACGAAACCGGTAAAGACATGCCCAACGGCCAAGGCGGAATTTTGGTGGTCAAGCGCCCATGGCCTTCCATGATTCGCACGATCTGGGGCGACCCTGAGCGCTTTAAGAAGAGCTACTACCCCGAAGACTTCAAGGGCAAGTACTACTTGGCGGGCGACGGCGCGATCCGCGACGAGAAAACCGCTTACTTCACCATCACCGGCCGCATCGACGACGTGCTCAACGTTTCCGGTCACCGCATGGGCACGATGGAAATCGAATCGGCTTTGGTCAGCTGCACCGAGCTGGTAGCCGAAGCCGCCGTGGTGGGCCGCCCTGACGACACCACGGGTGAGGCGATTTGCGCCTTCGTGGTGCTCAAGCGCTCTTTGCCCACGGGCGAAGAAGGCAAGGCGATTGCCAAGCAATTGCGCGACCACATCGCCAAGGAAATTGGCCCGATCGCCAAGCCCAAAGACATCCGCTTCGGTGAGAACTTGCCCAAGACCCGTTCGGGCAAGATCATGCGCCGCCTGCTGCGTTCGCTGGCCAAAGGCGAGGAGATCACTCAAGACATCTCCACCCTGGAGAACCCCGCCATCTTGGGTCAGCTGGGTCAGGCTTACTGAGCAGCGGTGAATGGCAGAGGGCTTTCGGGCCCCTGCAGAGATACCAAACAAAAGGCAGCCTCGGCTGCCTTTTGTCATGGCGCAGGGCTGCTTCAGGTTTTCATGGCCAAGCCCAAGCGTTCGATGGTCGCTTTTTCGGACTGGAAGGTGTTGCGGATGAACTGGGTGTATTCGTCGGTACCCATGTAGATCACCGACTGGTCGTATTTGTCAAAGCTGGCCATGACCGCTGGGTCTGTCAGGGTTTGCTTGAAAGCATCGTGCAGCTTCTTGACCACGGCCGGGTCCATGCCCTTGGGGCCACCAATGCCAAAGGGAGAATCCGAGACGGTATCGAATCCGAGTTCATTGAGCGTGGGGATATTGGGCCAGCGCTTGGTGCGTTTGCTGCCATAGGTGGCCAGCAGCCGCATGGTGCCCGCCTCGACCTGCGGAGCCCAGCCGGTCGCGTCGCTGTGCGACATGACATGGCCGCCCAACACCGCTTGCACGCCGTCGGCGCTGCCTTTGAAGGGAATGTGGGTGACGTCGATCTTGGCTTTGCTCGCAAATTCTGCAAAGGCCAGGTGGGGCGTGGTGCCGTTTCCCGTGGAGCCGTAGGTGAATTTGCCGGGGTTGGCTTTGGCAAAGGCCACAAGGTCAGCAATCGATTTGATGGGGGAGTCGGAACGCACCACCACACCAAAGGTGTAGCCCGTGAGGCAGGCGATGTAGGTGAAGTCTTTGAGCGGGTCGAACTGCATTTTCATCATGTGCGGCAGTCGTGCCACGCCAATCGTGATTTGCGACAGGGTGTAGCCATCGGGCTGGGCACGCAGCAGCTCGTTCGGGCCGAGCATGCCGCTGGCCCCGGGCTTGTTCTCCACGACAACGGTGGCGCCCAGTGCCTTGCTGGCGCTCTCAGCCAAAGCACGCATCACGGCATCGGTGGAGCCGCCTGCAGGTCAGGGGCAAATGAGTTTGATGGGCTTGGACGGAAAGGCCTGGGCTTGAGCCAAGCTGGGGAAGGCCACCGTGACCGCGGCGGCGGCGGATGCCTGAACAAATGTGCGTCGTGACGTGCCTTGGGTTTTCACACCGGTCTCCTGTTTGAATGGGGTGTGAACATTCCAATGGAAGTGGCTTGACCTGACAAGAGGGCAAACCTCAGCCAGGGCCCGAGCGCGGTCGCTTGCGCGACTGAGGTTCAGTCGCCCAGTACCACGCCCTCGCGCCGGGGGTCGGCCCCGCCAAACCAGCCGCTGGGAGTGCGTTCAATGGCCTGCAGACCACTGGTCATCTCCATTTCGCGCACTGTGTGGCCACGCGCTTTGAGGGCGTCCACGGTGTTGCGCTCAAAGCGCTGGGCTTCGATCAAAGTGGGGCCCCCCAGAGAACCGAAGTTGGGCAGGTCAATGGCTTGCTGCGCGTTCAGGCCCCAGTGCAGCGTGCCGGTGAGCAGTTTGGCGGTGTAGTGGATGATGAGCGCGCCCCCCGGGCTGCCGCCGCTCATGAGCATTTGGCCTGTGGTTTTGTCAAACACCAATGTGGGCGACATGGACGAGCGGGGGCGTTTGCCCGGCTCGACCCGGTTGGCGATGGGGCGGCCTTGGGCATCGGCAGGGGCTAGGCTGAAATCGGTCAACTCGTTGTTGAGCAAAAAGCCGCCGGGTCGAGACGGGTCGGTGCTGACCATGCGGCGCGAGCCAAAGGCGGCTTCGATGGTGGTGGTCATGGCCACCGCGCGGCCTTGGGCATCGACCACGCTGATGTGGCTGGTGCCGTATTCAGTTTGTGTGGGCATGGGCGCGAAGCTGGTGGTTTTGCCTCCAGGCCGGCCCGCTGGGGCTGATTTCATGGCCTGGCTGCCGATTAGCTGGCTGCGTTCACGCAGGTAGCCCGGCGCCAACAGGCTGCGCCAGTCGCCAGCAGGCGCTTGCACAAAGTCGGGGTCAGCCACAAATTGCGCCCTGTCGGCAAAGGCCAAGCGTGAAGCCTCGGTGTAACGGTGCAAAAAGTCGGGCGAGGGCTGGCCTGCGGTCAGCTCGGGGCCTTGGGCTGAGGTGTTGCCCAGCAGGCCCAAAATCTGGCCGATGGCGATGTGGCCCGAAGACGGTGGGGGAAAGCCACAGAGGCGGTAAGCCCGCGAGGAAGCGGTGTGGTCAAAACACAGGGCCTCGCGCATGCGGGGTTGGTAGCCGGCAAGGTCTTTCAGGCTCAAGGTGCCGGGGCGTGGGGCCTGTGCGGTGCGGGCCACCATGGCTTGAGCCACTGGTCCTTCGTGCAGAGCGCGGCTGCCCTGGGCCGCGATGAGGCGCAGCACATGGGCGTATTCAGGGTTGCGCAGCACATGGCCCACAGGCCAGGCCTGCCCATCGGCTTGGTAGAAAAAGCGCAGGGCCAGAGGATCTTTCTTGAGCAGCGCGTCGGCATTCAGCAAGGCGTGCAAACGGGGGCTGACCCGAAAGCCTTGCTCGGCCAGGGTGATGGCGGGCTGCAGCAACTGCGCCCACGGCAGGCGGCCGTGCTGGCGGTGCGCTGCTTCGAGCATGCGCACTGCGCCGGGCACGCCCACCGAATGCCCGCTTTGCACCGCCTCTGGAAACGGCAGCGGCTTGCCTTGGTCCATGAACATGTCGCCTCGTGCCCCCGCAGGGGCGGTTTCTCGCCCGTCGTGCGCGGTGACCTTTTGGCCATCAAAGTGCAACAAAAACGCACCGCCGCCAATGCCGCTGGACTGCGGCTCCACCAGGCCCAGCACCATCTGCACGGCAATGGCCGCATCGAGCGCAGAGCCGCCAGCACGCAAGACCTGGTGTCCTGCGTCGGTGGCCAGTGGGTTGGCAGCGGCCACCGCCTGGCGTGTGAAAGCCCAGCCGGGTTTGGCCGTGTTGCCACTGGCCGCTTCGGGCTGGATGGCCAGATCGGGCACGCTGTAGCGCAAGGCGTTGGCGGGAGGCTGTGTGGTGCAGCCGCTCAACAACGCCAGCAGGGTCAGGCTCAAAGGCAGGTGTGTGTTCATGGGTTCTTTCTTGGGTGAACAGCTGCATGCAGGGGCTGGATGTCGGTATGGGAACGCTTGAATTTAAACTGTATCCAGTTCAGTCAGTCAAGATGGTTCATTCGTTTTCTTGGCGGGTGCTGTTGGGGGCGGGCTGACTTGGGCTTGCGCGGGCCCTTGGGTCAGGGCGGTGTGCATCATGCCCATCAAATAGGACTCGGCCTGCGCTGGCACACCGGGCGTGAGCACCAGGTGCTGCATGACGTTGGACTGCTGGATGCCGGCCATACCGTGCAGGGCCGACCAAATGAAAAGGGCTTGCAGCTCCGCTTGGGCCAACAGGGCCAGCATGTCGCTTTGTGGGGCGCTGGCGCGTTGCTGCAATTGCTGCAGCAACTGGTTTCGCAACAAGTCAAAAGCATGCACCGCATGGCGCACCAGTTCGGGATGGGCCGCTGGTTCAGGCCAAGGAGTGCCAAACATCAAGCGGTATTCAAGGGGATGCTGAGCGGCGTAGCGCATGTAGGCCTCGCCCATGCCCAGCAGCGCATCCGTGGCGTGCGCTTGGGACGCCTGGTCGAGATGGTTGGCGAAATCCTCAAAGCAGCGCTGCATGATGGCCGCGAGCAAGTGGTCCCGACTGGGGTAGTGCCGGTAGGGGGCTTGGTGCGAAACCCCCAGTTTTCGGGCGACATCGCGCAGGCTCAAACCCTCTGTGCCTTGTTCTGCAATCACTTCTCGGGCCGCCTGAATGCAGGCCTCTTTCAGGTCCAGCTCGTGAATGGTTTTGACCATATTGCCTTTGACTGGGGTTGAGGTTGACAGTGTCAACAGTTTACGTGATACTTGTTGACGGTGTCAACTTGAGGGGGAAATCATGTCATTCATTGAGGCGTTGCATCGTTTGGTCGATTCGGCTTTGGGCTGGCCCGAACTGAGCGCGGCGCAAAAAACTTTGTGTGTTTACGCGCTGTTGATGGCGGCCTTGCTGCTGCCGACTTATGCCCTGTCGTGGTTCGATCTGCGCACGCTGCGCGAGGTGGGCATCTGGGCCAAACCCATGAAGTTCATGGCCGGCACGGCGCTGTTTGCCTTGACCACGGTGTGGCTGAGCACTTTGGTGCCTGGCCAGGTGGGGCATGACCCCAGTTTTCCGTGGATCGCGGCATTGATCGTCGTCACCTCCTTGTTTGAGGTGGTCTATATCACCGGCCAAGCGGCCAGAGGGGAAGGCTCGCACTACAACACCACGGACCCTGTGCGGGCCATGATGTTTGGGCTGATGGCGCTGGCGGCGGTGGGTTTGGTGGCATCCCAAGCTTGGCTGGCGTGGGTGATCTGGAAAGCCTTGGGGCCAGCGGTGCTCACGCCCACCACTTGGGCGGTACTTTGCGGTTTGGTCTTGACCTTCGTTTTATCCACGGTGAGTGGCTTCATGCTGGGGGGCAAACAACCGCCAGCGGGTGTGGGCTGGCCGGTGGTGGGTTGGCACACTGGGCAAGACCTGCGGCCCGCGCATTTTTTGGCGGTGCATGCCCAGCAATTCATCCCGCTGGCGGGCTTGCTGGCCGAACGGCTGATGGGCCAGGCCGCCATACCCGGGGTGATTGCTTTCACGCTCAGTTATCTGGCCGCATGGGTGGGCTTGAGTGTGATGGGCATGTCGGGTTGAGTTCAATGGCCAATGGCGAATGGGCATTGACCGACTCATTCACCGGCCCATTTGCGGGTCGGTAGGTCACATCACTTCGGTGCCAAGCGGATCGCGCCGTCCAATCGGATCACTTCGCCGTTGAGCATGTCGTTTTCGATGATGTGTTGGGCCAATTTGGCATAGTCCTGTGGGGTGCCCAAGCGGCTAGGGAAGGGAACGCCTGCGGCCAACGCGTCTTGCACTTCTTGGGGCATGCCAAACAGCATGGGGGTGCCGAAGATGCCGGGGGCAATCGTCATGTTGCGGATGCCGTTGCGGGCCAGGTCGCGGGCAATCGGCAGGGTCATGCCCACCACGCCACCTTTGGACGCGGCATAAGCGGCTTGGCCGATTTGGCCGTCATAGGCCGCCACGCTGGCGGTGCTGATCAGTACGCCGCGCTCGCCAGTGGCTTCGGGCTCGTTTTTGCACATGGCCTCAGACGCCAAGCGGATCATGTTGAAGCTACCCACCAAGTTGACCATGATGGTCTTGGTGTAGACGGCCAGGCTGTGTGCGCCGTTTTTACCCACCGTCTTTTCGGCGGGGGCGATGCCCGCGCAGTTGACCAAGCCAACGAGTTTGCCCATGGACACCGCTTGGGCCACCACGGCTTGGCCGTCGGCCTCGTTGCTCACGTCGCATTTGACAAAGGCACCGCCGATTTCCTTGGCAATCGCGTCGCCTTTTTCCGCCTGCATGTCGGCGATCACGACCTTGCCGCCGTTGGCTGCCAGCATGCGGGCGGTGCCTTCGCCCAAGCCCGATGCGCCGCCGGTGACGATGAAAACTTTGCCTTGAATGTCCATGTTTCGCTCCTGAAAGTGATTGACGTTACGTCAACGTTAATTATGCCCTCCTCAGGGGTGTTGGGGCGCAGCGATAGGCATCAGAAAAAGGGTTGAATGGGCATGGGCATGAATGAAACAAGTTGTGCCTTGGATCTCATTCGTTGTGGTTCATTTTGTGAAGGAACATGCGCAAGAAAAATGCACCCATCAACAGCATGAACACGATCACCGCCAGACTCATGAGGCTGTAATCGGTGGAAAACAAATCGATCAGCATTTTCATGGGGAACTCAAATTGAAGAGATGACACTTCACTGTGCGCCCATGTTCAGTCGCTGATTCTGATGAAAGTCAAACCTTCCCAATAAAGTCATGCTCCAATGCGCGGAATCCATTTATCGCTTTGCGCCCAGTCCCTATGTCCAAGCTTTCGCCTGCTCCCGCATCTTTGGCTTCGTCCGAAATCTGGCCCCTGTCGGCCCGGTGGTTTCTGGTGTTGGGGGCGATCAGCGCCTGCACCAGTGTGGTGTTCAGCGCCGCCTTTGCGCATTTGCCGGTGTTTGCCGGGGGCGTGCCCACGGCGGTGCAAACCGCTGTGAGTCAGCAGCAATTCCATTCGCTGGGTTTGTTGTTCACGGGGCTGGCGCTGCGCGTTTGCGGGGCGACGCGTTGGCTGCAGGTGGCTAGCTGGCTCATGTTGGTCGGTTTGCTTTTGTTCAGTTTCAACCTCTATGCCCGCCATGTCTTGGCTTGGGACGCCTTGCGCGTATTGGTGCCTTGGGGCGGAGCGGCCTGGATATTGGCATGGTTGACTTTGGCCGTGGGTTTGGCGCAAGGAAGTGGGAGATTCAAGCAACAGTCTTGAGTTGAAAGCTTTTTCCTATGAGGCTGATAAAAACTACTCATGAGTGAAAACCCTAGGTCGCATTATGATTGAGACCAATGAGTTATCTCATTCGATAGTTTTTTTAAACCAACCCCAAGGAAATGACCATGTCCTCTTTGATCAATACCCAAGTCCAGCCTTTCAAGACACAAGCTTTCCACAACGGCAAGTTCGTGCAAGTGTCCAACGAAACCCTCAAGGGTGAGTGGTCTGTGCTGATTTTCATGCCCGCCGCTTTCACCTTCAACTGCCCCACCGAAATCGAAGACGCGGCCGACAATTACGCCGAGTTCCAGAAAGCCGGTGCCGAGGTCTACATCGTGACCACCGACACCCACTTCTCGCACAAAGTCTGGCACGAGACATCGCCTGCTGTGGGCAAGGCCAAGTTCCCATTGGTCGGCGATCCCACACACGCCCTGACACGCGCTTTTGGCGTGCACATTGAAGAAGAAGGCCTGGCATTGCGCGGCACCTTCATCATCAACCCCGAAGGCATGATCAAGACCGCCGAAGTGCACTCCAACGAAATCGCCCGCGACGTGTCCGAGACCCTGCGCAAGCTCAAAGCCGCTCAGTACACCGCCGCCAACCCTGGCCAAGTGTGCCCCGCCAAGTGGAAAGAAGGCGCCAAAACTTTGGCGCCTTCCATCGACCTGGTCGGCAAGATCTAAAACTGTTCCGTCATCGCGAGCGCAGCGCGGCGATCCATGGATCGCGCACTGTGCTTGCCCTGATCCATGCCCTGCCTCGCAGGGCTTTGAGTTCAGCGCCTGTCGGCCACAAGCTGGCGTGCGCTGAGCCCAAAGACTTCCCCCCTTGAAACCGGAGATCACCATGCTCGACGACACCCTCAAAGCCCAACTTCAGCAATACCTGGCCTTGCTGCGCCAGCCGATCCGTTTGATCGCTTCGCTGGACAACAGCGAGACGGGCGTCGACATGAAAAACCTGCTGGAAACCATCGTCGGTTTGTCTGACAAGGTGAGCCTGGACACCTCGGGTGACGATGCCCGCAAGCCCAGCTTTGTGGTGGCCCGCGAAGGCCAGACCACTGGGGTGCGATTTGCAGGCTTGCCGCTCGGCCACGAATTCACCTCTTTGGTCTTGGCCTTGCTGTGGACCGGTGGTCATCCCCCGAAGGTCGAGCAAGACGAGATCGACAGCATCAAGGCCCTGGAAGGCCACTTCAATTTCGAGGTCTACATGTCTCTCAGCTGCCACAACTGCCCCGACGTGGTGCAGGCGCTGTCGCTCATGGCCATCGTCAACCCGAACGTGAAGACCGTGGTCATCGAAGGCGGCGCCTTCCAGGCCGAAGTCGAAGCACGCCAGATCATGGCCGTGCCCATGGTCTTCCTCAACGGTCAGGTGTTCGGCTCAGGCCGCATGTCGGTCGAAGAAATCGTGGCCAAGCTCGACACCAACGCCGGTGAACGCGACGCCGCCAAGCTCAGCGCCAAAGACCCGTTTGACGTGTTGATCGTGGGCGGTGGCCCGGCCGGTGCTGCAGCTGCTGTTTACGCGGCTCGCAAAGGCATCCGCGTGGGCGTGGCCGCCGAGCGTTTTGGTGGCCAGACCAACGACACCATGGCCATCGAGAACTACATCTCGGTGCTCGAGACCAACGGCCCCAAGTTTGCAGCGGCTTTGGAAGCACAGGTGCGCCACTACGAGGTGGACATCATGAACTTGCAGCGTGCCGACAAGATCATTCCCGCCAGCCAGCCCGGCGGCCTGATCGAAGTGCAGATGGCCAATGGCGCCAGCCTCAAGGCCCGCTCGGTGATTTTGTCGACCGGCGCCCGCTGGCGCAATGTCAACGTGCCCGGCGAGCAAGAGTACAAAAACAAGGGCGTGGCGTATTGCCCCCATTGCGACGGCCCCTTATTCAAGGGCAAGCGCACCGCGGTGATTGGCGGCGGCAACTCGGGCATCGAAGCGGCGATTGACTTGGCCGGCATCGTGGCCCACGTCACAGTGTTCGAATTCGCCGACCAGCTCAAGGCCGACGCCGTGCTGGTGAGCAAGCTCAAGAGCCTGCCCAACGTGAGCATCCACACCAACGCCCAGACCACCGAAATCACCGGCGTGGACGGCATGGTCAATGGCATCCGCTACAAAGACCGCACCACGGGCGACGACCACTGGGTCGAGCTCGAAGGCGTGTTCGTGCAAATTGGCCTGGTGCCCAACACCGAGTTCCTCAAAGGCACTTTGGAGCTGAGCAAGTTCGGCGAGATCGTGGTGGACGCCAAGGGCCACACCCATGTGCCCGGCGTGTTTGCAGCCGGTGACTGCACCACTGTGCCCTACAAGCAGATCGTGATCGCCGCAGGCGAGGGTGCCAAAGCCGCCTTGAGCGCTTTTGACCACCTGATCCGTATGCCTGCTTTGCCAGTGATTGCCGCCCCAACACCCGCGCACGCAGAAGCCGTTTGAGCCAACAGTTTTAGATCCCTAAGGAGCGCTTTGATGACGTGTTATGTGATCGACCCCACCGCCAAAACCATCACCCCCGTCCCTTGGGACGGCGGGCTGGAGGCGATCCGCCAGCTGATCGGTTTTGAAACCATCGACAGCGACGAGATCGATGCGAACGGAGACCGTTTGTTTTTCGACGAAAAATGTTTCATCCGCCAGACCCCGGGCGTGGGGCGCTTTCAGCTCGATAGCCTGGCCCCAGTGGCGGGGGTGGGCGTGGTGGTGGGAGCAGGGGAGTCTTCCCCACAAGTCACGCTGCAGGCCTTGCAGGTACGGGTCAAGTTTTTGTAACTTGGCCCGTTTGACCGTGTTGGCTTATTTGAAGCCCACCCGGTCCAGCATCTGCTGCACCTTGATCTGGTTCATGCCCACGGCACTGATCGGGAGCAACTCGCTTTTGAAGCTGCCACCCGTCATGGCTTTGAGGGCTGGGTTGTCAAAGCTCACGCCTTTGGCCGTGGGCCACTCGTTGTTGCCATTGGCAAAATGGTTTTGCGCCGCTGGGCTGGCCAGGTACTCCAAGAACTTGACCGCGTTGTCGGTGTTTTTGGCATGTCGGGCCACCGCGCCCCCGGCCACGTTCATGTGGGTGCCCAAGTTGTTTTGGTTGGGGAACACGATGCCCACTTTGTCCACCACGGCGCGGTCTTCCGCTTTGGTCGAGCGCATCAGCCGAGCCAAGTAATAGCTGTTGGTCACCGCCACACCGCATTCACCCGAGGCCACGCCTTTGATCTGATCGGTGTCGCCGCCTTTGGGGTTGCGGGCCATATTGCCCACGAGCGCTTTGAGCCAAACTTCGGTTTTTTGTGGGCCCAGGTGCTCGGTCATGGCACCAAACAGGCTCAGGTTGTAGGGGTGTGAGCCGCTGCGGATGCACAGTCGGCCTTTGAACTTGGCATCGGCCAGCTTCTCGTAGCTGTCCACATCGGTTTTGCTGAACTTGAGCTTGTCGTACACGATCACACGCGCCCGGGTGGACAGGCCAAACCAAGCGGTGCCAACGTTGTCGGCGGGTTTGGCGCGCAAGTTGGCAGGGATGGCTTCTTCGAGTTTGGCCGATTTGATGGGCAAGAACAGACCATCCACCTCGGCACGCCACAAACGGGCGGCGTCCACCAGCAAAATCACGTCAGCGGGGGAGGCTGCACCTTCGGCCTTCAGGCGGGCGAGAATACCAGCATCATCGGCATCGACCCGGTTGATCTTGATGCCGGTGGCTTTGGTGAAGTCGCTGTACATGACTTCATCGGTCGGGTAGTGGCGGGCCGAGTAGATGTTCAGCACTTTGTCTTGTGCCCAGGTCGAATTCGTGCTCAGTAGGCAGGTGATGCTCAGCAAAATTTTGTTCAGTGTCATGGTTCAGGTCAGATGAAATAAAGTCTGACGCAAGTTTAATTCAAATGCGAATCATTATCAATAAGATTTGGGAAAAGCATGCAAAAAGTTCAGGGAATGGATTCGGGAACCGGTCGGCCAATTGGGCGGGCACGGTGGCTTGACGGGCTCAGACGGGCAGGAATTTGTTGGGTTTGGTTGCTGACAGCGAGCGTGTTAACAGCCTGCGGCAGCCTGCAGCCCACCCAAGAAACCAGCGCGCCACCCACGGCAGAGCGGCGCGTGGTGCGTCTGGGGCTGGCGCTGGGTGGGGGGGCGGCGCGGGGTTTTGCCCATGTGGGTGTGATCCAGGTGTTGGAGGAGGCTGGCATCCGCCCCAGCCATGTGGCGGGTACCTCGGCGGGGAGTTTGGTGGCAGCCTTGTATGCCAGTGGCAAAACACCCGCTGAATTGCTGCGGGTGGCCGAGTCCATGCAAGAGGCCGAGATCACCGACTGGATGCTGCCGATTTTGAACCGGGGTGCTTTGCGGGGCGAAGCCCTGGCCAAGTACGTCAACACCCAAGTGGGCGGCAAAACCCTGGAGCAAATGCAAATTCCCTTGGGGATTGTGGCCACCGATTTGGGCAACGGCCAGCCCATCACTTTCCGACGCGGCAACACAGGGGCAGCGGTGCGGGCCTCGAGTGCCGTACCGGCTGTGTTCCAGCCGGTGCGCCTGGGTGACCGTGAGTACGTGGACGGGGGCCTGGTTTCCCCTGTGCCGGTACGTCAGACCCGCGAGATGGGGGCGAACTTTGTGGTCGCGGTTGACATTTCGAGCGATCCAGAGGGCAACCCGTATGGCGACACCTTTCAGATCCTGATGCAAACCTTTGCCATCATGGGTAAAAGCATCAACACCTTGGCACTCAAAGAGGCGGATGTGGTGATCCGGCCTGCTTTGTCGGGTGTCAAAAGCGCTGATTTCAGTGCCCGTATGCGAGCGATTGAAGCGGGTCGTGTGGCCATGCGGGCGGCTTTGCCCGCCTTAAAGGCACGCATGGCCCAGTTTGAAGAAGGACGATGACCCAGCGCAGGTCATGGCTGTGGACCTGAGGGGGATTGGTGCACCACGCGTTTCACGATGGCCATAAAAAAAGGGCCGATCTTGCGATCAGCCCTTAAAGGGATCTCTGTTTCCCAGATGAAATTCAAAGAGATCCGAGGAGACAACTTGCCAAACGGCAGTAAGGCACTTGCAAAACCGGCCTGCCGCAAATATCACTTCTTTTTGCTGGCCTTGGGGGCCGCGGTTTGGGTCACAGCAGCCAGGTTGGTCTCGGCCATGTCGGTGGCTTGTTTGACGGCTTTTTGCACGGACTCGAAAGCGGTGTTGGCAGCGGTCATGGCACCCTTCATCATGGCCACGGCATGCTCGGAACCGGCAGGGGCGTTTTGTGCGGCGCTGTCGACCAAGCTGGCGAATTGCTTTTGCGCAGCAGCGGTTTGGGCTTCAAAAGCTTTGGTGAATTCGCTGCTGGTGCCCGAGGCGATGTCATACAGTTGGCGGCTGTAAGCGGCGGTTTTTTCAGCCAAAGGCTGGAACAGATTGGCTTGCATGGCCAGCAGTTCTTGGGCGTCTTTGACGCTCATGGCCGCTTGGGTGTTGTTGGCGGACTCGTCCAAGGCAGTTTTTGCAACGCTCAGGTTCAGTTCGACCATTTTTTCCACGCCTTCGAAGGCTTTGGCGGTCAGGCCAAACAGGGTTTCCACATTGGCTTTTTGCGAGGCGACGATTTGTTCGGGTGTCATCATGAGGGGCTCCAGATAAGGTTGTGATTTCAAGAAGACTGCGCCGAAACTGACCGGGGCCGTACAACTTTGTTGCAGTGCAGCATAGGTTGAATTTTAGGGTTTCTACCAAGTATTGCAAGGGTATGGACCTGTTCATGGCTCAGTTTAGAGAGGATTTTCTAGAATCGGCTTGCTCCGTATCAAACCATGCACGCTTATTACGCCGACCACTTTGTCCTGCCCCTGCCCGAAGGCCACCGCTTTCCGATGCGCAAGTACAGCCGCTTGCGCGACCGATTGACGCTTGAGCTGCCTGGTGTGCTGATGCGCGAGGCGCCTGCTGCAAGTGATGGCGAGCTGGCGCTGGTGCACACACCCACCTACATCCAGGGCGTGGCCACGGGCACACTGGACCCCGCTTTGCAGCGGGAGATCGGTTTCCCCTGGAGCCCGGCCATGGCCGAGCGGGCGCGCCGTTCGGTCGGGGCCACGGTGGCGGCCGCCCGCGATGCGCTGGCGCAGGGCGTGGCGGGCAACCTGGCAGGCGGCACGCACCACGCGTATGCCCACAAAGGGGGTGGCTTTTGTGTGTTCAACGACATTGCTGTCACCGCCCGCCTGATGCAGGCCGAGGCTTGGCGACATCAACGCCAGACATTGAACGTGGCCGTGATCGACCTGGACGTTCACCAAGGCAACGGCACTGCACATGTGTTTGCGCAAGACCCGAGTGTGTTCACACTGTCCTTGCATGGGGAGAAAAACTTCCCTTTTCGCAAGGAACCGAGCGATGTGGATGTGGGCCTGCCGGATGGCTGCACCGACGAGCCTTATTTGGCGGCCTTGCACCAAGCCCTCCAATCCCTGCAGGACCGCTTTGACCCCCAACTGGTGATTTACTTGGCCGGGGCCGACCCGCACGAGGGCGACCGCCTAGGGCGGCTCAAATTGACGATGGATGGCATGCAGGCCCGCGACAGGGTGGTGCTGGATTGGGCCTGGCAGCGCAGGCTGCCGGTGGTGCTGTGCATGGGCGGGGGATATGGACACGACATCGAGACCACGGTGCAGGTGCAAATGCAGACCTGGGATGTCGCCTTGGGCTATTGGCAACGCTGGCACAATCTTGGGCGATGAACACCCCAGTTTCACCCATCACCAAGCCCCAAGCCGACGCCCGCAGCAGCTACAAGGCGTTTCGCCCTATCAGCACCCGCTGGATGGACAACGATGTCTATGGCCATGTGAACAACGTGGTGTACTACAGCTGGTTCGACACCGCCGTGAACGCCACCCTGATCGAGCAGGGCGTGCTCGACATCCACGCGGGCAGCACCATCGGCCTGGTGGTGGAAACCCAGTGTTTTTACTTTTCGCCGCTGGCCTTCCCTCAAACCATTGACGCGGGCATCCGTGTGGCCAAGCTGGGCACGTCCAGCGTGCGCTACGAGGTCGGCTTGTTCGCCCAAGGCGAAGACCTGAGCGCCGCCCGAGGCCACTTTGTGCATGTGTACGTCGACCGCGAGACCCGCCGCCCCGTGCCCCTGCCAGCCGCACTCAAAGCATTTTTGGAGACATTGACATGAGCATTTTGGACATCGGACCCCAGGTCAGCACCCGCGTGAACGACCCAGCCAGCGTGGACGCGGCGATCTTGAGCCGCTTTTCGGCCCGTGCCTATTTGCCCCAAGCGGTGGAGCGCAGCGTGTTGCAAGAGGTGCTGAGCATTGCCGCCCGTTCGCCCAGCGGCACCAACACCCAGCCTTGGAAGGTCTATGTGCTGCAAGGCGCCAAGCGCGACGAGCTGGTGGCCAAGACCTGCGCCGCGCACGATGCCATCAGCGCCAATCCGGCTCTGGCCACTGAATACGCCGAGGCCTACGACTATTACCCCGAAAAATGGGTCAGCCCCTACATCGACCGCCGCCGCGAGTGCGGTTTTGGTCTGTATGGCGTGCTGGGCATTGGCAAGGGCGACAAGGCCATGATGCACGCGCAGCACCAGAAAAACTTCCGCTTTTTCGATGCGCCCGTGGGCCTGATGTTCACCATTGACAAAGTCATGGGCCGGGGCAGCTTGCTCGACTACGGCATGTTCTTGCAAAGCATCATGGTCGCTGCCCGCTCGCGTGGCCTGCACACCTGCCCACAAGCAGCGTGGAATGGCTTCGCCAAAATCATCTTGCCCCATGTGGGCGCGGGTGAGAACGAAATGTTGGTCTGCGGCATGTCGCTCGGCTATGCCGACGAAGCAGCCTTGGTCAACACTTTCCAGACCACACGGGTGCCAGCGCAAGACTTCACCCAATGGGTGGACTGACCTTTTATCTCAACGTGCTTCTGTAAAGACAAGGGCCTGGTTTGGGATTCGAAGCACTGGCGCTGCAACTGCTCAATGGCCTGAGCCACGCCACCACCTTGTTCTTGATGGCCTCCGGACTGACGCTGATTTTTGGCGTGACCCGGATCGTCAATTTTGCGCACGGCAGCTTCTTCATGCTGGGCGCTTTGTGGTCGGCGCATGCGGTGACGAACTGGTGGCCCGCCATGGCGGACACTGCTTGGGGCTATGGCGCGGTGATCTTGATGGGCGCCTGTGTGGCCGCCTTGCTGGGGGCGGTGACCGAAGTCTTGCTGCTACAGCGCATGCGCCACGCGCCGCAGCTCTACCAACTGGTGGCCACCTTTGGCCTGACGCTGGCGCTGCACGACGCGATGCGCTGGTATTTCGGGCCTGAAGAGGTGTTTGCGCCGCGCTTTCCGGGCCTCAAAGGCGCTGTCCAGCTGGGCGAATCGTATTTCCCGACCTGGCAGCTCTTCACCTTGGTGCTGGGCCCGCTGGTCTGGCTGGGTTTGCAACTCTTGCTCACCCGCACGCTCTGGGGCCAGCGCGTCAAAGCCGCCACCCAAGACCGCGAGATGCTGGACGCTCTGGGGGTGAACCCTGCGCCGCTCATGCTGGGTGTGGTCATGTTGGGCTGCGGCTTGGCGGGCTTGGCCGGGGCGCTGCAATTGCCGCGCGAGCCCGCGCATTTGCAGATGGATGTGAACGTGGTGGTCGAGACCTTTGTGGTGGTGGTCACAGGCGGGCTGGGCAGCATTGGCGGGGCTTTTGTGGCGGCGGTGCTGATTGGGGTGATACACGCTTTGGGCTTGAGCTTTTTCCCGCAAGCGACTTTGGTGTTGGTGTTTTTAACCATGGCCGTGGTGCTGGTTTGGCGGCCGCAAGGGCTGGCCGGGTCGGCCGCCCATGCCGAACAGCGCGAAAGCGTGCCGGTTTTTGCGCTGTGGCCTTTAGCGGGCTGGAGTCGGGCGCTGTTTGTGGCGGTCTTTGTCGGCTTGACGCTGCTGGCCTGGGGGCAGGGCGATTACGGCCGCAGCCTGGCCGAGGACGTGATGGTGATGATGCTGTTTGGCCTGAGCCTGCAGTGGATGATGGCTTTGGGTGGCTTGGTCAGCTTTGGCCACGCGGCTTTTTTTGCGTTGGGTGCTTATGGCACGGCGCTGTCGCACCTGCATTGGGGCGCGGGGTTGCCTGCGGCATTGGCAGTGGGCATGGCGCTGGCGATGGCCGTGGCTGTGGCGTTTGGTGCTTTGGTGGTGCGCAGCAGCGGGGTGTACCTGGCCATGCTGTCGCTGGCGCTGGCGCAAATGATTTGGGCGGGGGCCACGCAGTGGGTGGGCTTGACGGGTGGTGACAACGGTCTGATCGGCCTGCGTTTGATCGCCCCCGAGTCGCGTGCGCTGTGGGACGCGGCGCTGGGTGTCTTCATGCTTTTGGCCTTGGCGGGTATGGCCCGCGTGGCGCGATCGAGCCAGGGTGCGGCTTTGCAGGCTGTGCGAGATGCGCCGCTGCGTGCTGCGGCCAGCGGTTTGCCCGTCCAAGCGTTGCGCTATCAAGTGTTCGTGGGCAGTGCCACCCTGGCGGGTTTGGCCGGGGGCTTGTGGGCGGCTTTCAAAGGGGCGGTGTTTCCGTCGGTGGCCTCGGTGGCCATGTCGGTGGACGCTTTGTTGGTCATCTTGCTGGGCGGTGTACACCAGCTGTGGGGCGCGGCCGTGGGCAGTGCGCTCTTGGTGTGGGGCGGGGCTGAGCTGGGGCAGGGCCTGGATTATTGGCGCGGGGCTCTGGGCTTGGTCATCATGCTCGTGATGGTGTTAGCGCCCAGTGGCGTGCTGGGCGGGGTACAGTCCTTGTTGACAGCTTGGCGTTTGGGTCGCAAGGGGTCATTGGTATGAAGCGCGCCGCCCACCGCCCAAAATGGATCGCTTCGTGCCTCGCGATGACGATGCAAATGTCATGGCGAGCGAAGCACGGCCATCCAAGGGGCCGCGCATGAGCCTCAACACGGTTGTACAGGTCAGCGGTCTGGCCAAGCATTTTGGCGGCGTGCGGGCCCTGGACGGGGTCGACTTTGATGTGCCCGCAGGCCAGTGCGTGGCCTTGATCGGCCCCAACGGCGCGGGCAAGTCGACCTGTTTTGCCTGCCTGGCGGGCCAGCAGGTGCCCACTGCAGGAGAGGTCTTGTGGCAAGGCCAGTCGCTATTGGGCAAACCGCCTGCCGAGCGCCAGCGCCTGGGTGTGGCCCGCACCTTCCAGGTGGCGCAAACCTTCGAGGCGCTCACGGTGCTGCAAAATATCCAGCTTGTGCTGCGCGGCGCTGCGCATCTTTCCTGGTGGGACCGGCTGGACAGCCGCCAGCCCGAGCGGGCGCTGCGCCTGGCCGCGCAAGCGGGTTTGCAAGCCCAAGCCCACGCCAACGTGGCCGATTTGCCCTATGGCGCCAAAAAACGGCTGGAGCTGGCCATGGCGCTCGCGGGCTTGCCTGACGCTGTGGCTGCCCAAGGTGCACACTCAGCCCAGTCATTGCTGCTGCTGGACGAGCCCGCTGCCGGCCTCGCCTTGGCCGAGCGGGCCGACATGATGGCGCTGGTGCGCCAGGTGGCTGCCCAAGGTGTGACGGTGCTCTACACCGAGCACAACATGGACGCCGTATTCGGCGTGGCAGACCGGGTGCTGGTGCTGATGCAAGGCCGCTTGGTGGCCGACGGCCTGCCCGATGTGGTGGCGCAAGACCCGCAGGTGCGCGAGCGCTACCTGGGGCTCGACTTCGACATGAAAGGCCTGCGCGATGCTCGCCGTTGAAGGCCTGAACGCATGGTACGGCCAAGCCCAGGCTTTGTTCGACGTGCGTTTGTCGGTGGGCGAGGGCGAGTTGGTGGTCATTCAGGGCCTGAACGGCGCGGGCAAATCCACGCTGCTGCAAAGCCTGATTGGTATTGGCCCCCGTGCGCATGGCCGCATCACCTGGCAAAACGCACCCATCCAAACCTGGCCCGCGCACCGCCGCGCCCAAGCGGGTTTGGGTTTTGTGGCGGAAGACCGGCGTTTGTTCACCGGTTTGTCGGTCAAAGAAAACCTGTGGATTGCTGCACACTCGAGAACCAAGGCTCAGACCACACCCGCGCAACGCTTTGAGCACGTGATGGCCTTGTTCCCGCAACTGCAAACCATGCTGCACCGCCCGGCCAGCCAGATGAGCGGGGGAGAGCAGCAAATGCTGGCGCTGGCCCGCACGCTGATGACCGGCCCGCGCCTGCTGCTGCTGGACGAACCTTGTGAGGGCATTGCTCCGGTGCTGGTGGCGGCCATGCGCGACGCTTTGCTGCAACTGGCCCGCGAAGGCGTGGCCATGCTGGTGGCCCAGCAAAACAACATCTTGGCCCAGCATGCGCAGCGGGTGCTGGTGCTGACCAGCGGGCGCATGGATTTGGCGGCATGAGCCCCGCTTGAGGGGGTAGGCATCCCTTACACTGCCTCACCACAACGAGCGGCCCCAGCCGCCAGAGACAAAACACCATGATCATCACCAGCCTGCTCGACACCGATCTGTACAAATTCACCATGATGCAGGTCGTGCTGCACCAGTTTCCGGGGGCGCAGGTCGAATACAAGTTCAAGTGCCGCAACCCGGGCGTGCTTTTGGCCCCATTTGTCAAAGAAATTCGCGAAGAAATTCGCTCTTTGTGCAGCCTGACCTTCAAGGAAGGGGAGTTGCAATACCTGCGGTCGCTGCGTTTCGTCAAGAGCGACTTTGTCGATTTTTTGGGTCTGTTCAAGCTCAATGAACAGTCCGTGGTGGTCACAGCGCTGCCCTCCGGTGAGATCGACATCATCATCCAGGGCCCCTGGCTGCACACGATTTTGTTCGAGATCCCCGTGCTGGCCATTGTCAACGAGGTGTACTTCCGCAACACCCAAAAAGTGCCCGACTTGATGGAAGGCCGCCGCCGTCTGGACACCAAAATCGCCCAGCTGCAGGCCCCGGGTCTTGAAACCCTGAAGATTGCCGACTACGGCACACGGCGGCGCTTTTCACGTGCATGGCATGAAGAAGTGTTGCGTGTCTTGTCGGCTCGATTGGGCACTGGCCCGAGCGGCCAATTTGCAGGCACCAGCAATGTGTACTACGCCTATTTGCTGGGCCTCACGCCCTTGGGCACCATGGCGCACGAGTACCTGCAGGCCTGCCAGGCCTTGGGCCCGCGTCTGCGCGACAGCCAGGTGTTTGCCTTTGAGTCGTGGGCCAAGGAGTACCGGGGTGACCTGGGCATTGCGCTCAGTGATGTGTATGGCTTCAACGCCTTTTTGCGCGACTTTGACCTGTATTTTTGCAAGCTGTTTGACGGTGCCCGCCACGACAGCGGCGACCCGTTCAGCTGGGGCGAACGCATGATCGCGCACTACCAGCACAACCGGGTCGACCCCAAAACCAAGACGCTGATTTTCAGTGACGGCCTGACCATTCCGCGCACCATTGAGCTTTACCAACAGTTCCACGACCGCTGCCAGCTGGCCTTTGGCGTGGGCACCAACCTCACAAACGACCTGGGTTACGAGCCGCTGCAAATCGTCATCAAAATGACCCGTTGCAACGGCCAGCCCGTGGCCAAGTTGTCGGACACACCCGGCAAGGGCATGTGTGACGATGAAAACTATTTGGCCTACCTGCGACAGGTGTTTGAAGTCACGCCCGGCAACTGATGCCAAGCCTGTCGCCGTTAACATGGGGATGCAAATCAGGGGCCAGACTGTTGTGAGTCGCCCCATTTTTTCCGTGGACAGCCTGGTCGCAAACCTTCTGTTTCCCTGGCCTGGGTTGTCCGTTTTGATTGCTGTCATCACGCCGACAACCTATGTCCAAACCCTCCATCTTGGTGGCCCGTGCCATTTTTCCTGAAGTCCTGCAGTCTCTGGCGCAGGTGTTTGACGTCGAGAGCAACCAGGCCGACGAAGTCTGGTCTGCTGCAGAGCTGACCCGTCGCATGCAAGGCAAAGTGGGGGCCCTGACCACCGGCAGCGAGCGCATCGACACTGCGCTCCTGCAGGCCAATCCACAGTTGCGCATCGTGGCCAATATGGCCGTGGGCTACAACAACTTTGACGTGCCCGCCATGACCGCGGCCGGAGTTTTGGCCAGCAACACACCCGATGTGTTGACCGAAACCACGGCCGATTTTGGCTTTGCCTTGCTCATGGCCACGGCCCGCCGCGTGACCGAAAGCGAGCACTATTTGCGTGCTGGTTTGTGGAAAAAGTGGAGCTACGACATGTTCGCCGGGGCCGAGGTGCATGGTTCGACCATCGGCATCATCGGCATGGGCCGCATTGGTCAGGGCATTGCCCGCCGGGCGGCGCATGGCTTTGGCATGAATGTGATTTATCACAACCGCTCACGCCTGAGTGCCGAGCTGGAAGCCGAGTGCAAAGCCACATATGTGTCTAAGCCAGAGCTGCTGAAGACCGCTGACCACGTCATGCTGGTCGTGCCCTACAGCGCTGAATCGCACCACACCATCGGCGCGGCCGAACTGGCGCAAATGAAGCCCACAGCCACCTTGGTCAACATTGCACGCGGCGGCATTGTGGACGATGCAGCCCTGGCCAAGGCCTTGGCGGCAGGGCAAATCGCTGCAGCCGGATTGGATGTGTTTGAAGGCGAGCCTGCGGTACACCCCGATCTGCTGACCGTCCCCAACGTGGTCCTCACGCCGCACATCGCCAGCAGCACCGTCAAGACCCGCAAGGCCATGGCCCAGCTCGCGGCTGACAACTTGGTGGCTTATTTGACCCAAGGCCAGGCCTTGACGCCAGTGAACACCTTGCCTGGTAGCGCTGCATGAGCGACGGGATTTTGCTGGTTTTAGCCGGGCTGAATCTGCTGCTGTTGATTGGGTGGCTCCTGTACACAAGGGCTTCAAGCGCAGCGCTGGCTGAAAAAACTGCGGCACTGCTCGCTGAAAAAATCGCCGAGCAAGCGGCCTGGCAGCAACAGCAGTTTGCCGCCCTGCAAGCCCAGACCGAGCGCCTGGAGCGTGAGCTGCGCACCGAAATCAGCCAGTCGGGTGTGCAAGGCCGACAAGAGTCCATGCAAACGCTCACGCTGTTCCAGCAATCGCTGCTGCAGCAAAGCGCCGAAGCCACCCGCACCCAGAACCAGCAAATCGACGCGCTGGCCCAACAGCTTGCCTTGCTGCAAAAAAGCCTGACCGACAGCCTGGCCCAGCAGGTCAATGCGCTGTCTGAGGCCAACGCCCGCCGCCTGACCGAGATGCGCGGGACCATGGAAACCCAGCTGTCGCAGCTGCAGCAAAGCAATGCTGCCAAACTGGACGAAATGCGCCAGACGGTGGACGAAAAGTTGCAAGCCACCTTGCAAGCCCGCTTGGGCGAAAGCTTCAAACAAGTGGCCGAGCGCCTGGAGCAAGTGCACAAAGGTTTGGGCGAAATGCACAACCTGGCGCAAGGCGTGGGTGACCTCAAACACCTGCTGACCAACGTCAAAACCCGCGGCATGTTTGGCGAAGCGCAACTGGCTTCATTGCTGGAACAAGTGCTCACGCCCGAGCAGTACGCGGTGCAAGTGGCCACCCGTCCCGGAGACAAAAACCGGGTGGACTTTGCGATTCGCCTGCCGGGCCGATCCGACAGCGGCCAGCCCGTGTGGTTGCCGATTGACGCGAAGTTTCCCAACGAAGATTACGAGCGCTTGCTCGAAGCCCAAGGCCGGGCCGACCCGGTGCAAGCCGAGTTGTGTGCCAAGGCGCTCGAGACACGCATCAAGCTCGAAGCCAAGTCGATTGCTGAAAAATACCTCGAGCCGCCGCACACCACCGACTTTGCGGTGATGTTCTTGCCCACCGAAGGCCTGTATGCCGAGGTCTTGCGCCGCCCGGGTTTGATGGAGACCCTGCAACGCGACCACCGCGTGACGCTGGCGGGCCCCACCAACCTCATGGCCATGCTCAACGCCCTGCAAATGGGCTTCAGAACCCTGGCCCTCGAAAAGCGCTCCAGCGAAGTCTGGCAGGTGCTGGGCGCGGTCAAGACCGAGTTTGGCAAGTTTGGTGACGTGCTGGACAAAGTGCGCAACCAGACACAAACCGTGCTCAACACCCTGGACCAAGCGCAGACCCGCAGCAACGTCATGAACCGGGCGCTGCGCCAGGTCGATGCCTTGCCGGAGTCACAGGCGAAAGCGCTCTTGCCAGACCATTCTGAGGGACCCCAAGAAGGTGCAGCGTGAGCCCTGAACTGGCCCGCCTGATTGCTGGCCAAATGTTCTTGCATGCCTGCATGGCTGGAGCGCGCATGGCCACGCCTTTGTTGGCCTTGCAGCAAGGCTTCAGTGCTGCGGCCGTTGGGGCGCTGTTGGCATTGTTTGCATTGGCCCCGATGTTTTTGGCCTTGCCTGCTGGCCGCTACAGCGATCGCAAGGGTTTGCAAAAGATCATGCGCTTGAGCGTGTTTTTAGCGGCTTCAGGTGTCCTGCTTTCTGCCCTTTGGCCTATTTTTCCGGTCATGTGTGTCAGTGCCTTGGCCGCTGGTGGCGCCACCGGGATGGCCGTGATCGCCTTACAGCGCCATGTGGGGCGCATGGCTAAAAATCCAGCCGAGCTGAAAGTGGCCTTCAGTTGGTTGTCTTTGGGACCTGCCGTTTCTAACTTCATGGGCCCAGTGTTGGCGGGTTTGCTGATCGATTTTTCAGGTCCAGAGGCTGGGCACGAATGGGGCTATCGGTGGGCTTTTTTCTTGCTGGCGGTTCTCCCGATCTTCACTTGGTTGTGGGTGCGCCGAGTGCCAGAGTTGGCCGTCTCGCCAGATTCGCCCCATGCGCAACCTCGACGCGCCCTCGATTTGCTGGCCGAGCCCATGATGCGCCGTTTGCTGGGCGTGAATTGGTTGTTGTCCTCTTGTTGGGATGTCCATACCTTTGTGGTCCCGGTGCTCGGCCATGAGCGGGGGTACAGCGCCTCGGTGGTGGGTTCCATCTTGGGCGCTTTTGCCTTGGCAGCGGCCTTTATTCGTGTGTGTTTGCCCTTCATTGCACGGCACGTGAAAGAGCATCAAATCATCACCACGGCCATGGTGTGCACGGGTTTGTTGTTCGCGGTTTATCCCTTGATGCCGAGTGCCCTGGCCATGGGGGTGTGCTCGGTGTTGTTGGGATTGGTGCTGGGTACAGTGCAACCCATGATCATGAGCACCTTGCACCAAATCACTCCGCCACACCGGCAAGGCGAGGCGCTGGGTCTGCGCCTGATGAGCATCAACGCTTCGAGTGTGGTCATGCCCATGTTGTTTGGTTCGCTGGGCGCTGTGGTCGGTATTGCGCCTTTGTTTTGGGTGGTGGGCGCAGCGGTAGGCTCAGGGGCCCGTGGTGCTTGGCATTTGCGGCCAGGGCCGCAACACAAATCTCAAGACACGTCCAGTTGATAAAAATTGCAAATGGCTTGCCAAGCCGCTTCGGGTGTGTCGACGTAGTGAAACAGGTTCAGGTCTTGTGCTGAAATCGTGCCCTCTTCGATGAGCACGTCCATGTTGATCAGCCCTTTCCAGAACGCCGTGCCAAACAGCAAGATGGGCACCGGGCGGGCTTTGCGGGTTTGCACCAGCGTCATGACCTCAAACAACTCGTCCAGGGTGCCAAAGCCACCGGGAAACGCCACCAAGGCCTTGGCCCGCATCATGAAGTGCATTTTGCGCAGCGCGAAGTAATGGAACTTGAAGCTCAGATCGGGCGTGACATAAGGGTTGGGGTGTTGCTCGTGGGGCAGGGCGATGTTGAGCGCCACCGATGGCGCTCCAACCTCCTGCGCCCCCCGGTTGGCCGCCTCCATGATGCCGGGGCCCCCTCCGGTGCAGATGAAGAGCTTTTCATCGTCTGGCAAACAGGAGCAGGCGCGGGCGACCAGTTGGGCAAACACACGGGCATTTTCGTAATGCTCGGCGTTGCGCACCATCGCCTGGGCTTTGGCCAGGTCCTGCGCATGGCCGCTTTGCTGCGCTGCCTCAAGTTGGGCTTGGGCGGTGGCCCGGTCAACAAAGCGGGCGCTGCCAAAGACGACCACCGTGTGTTCAATACCTGCTTCGGCCTGGGCCAGATCAGGCTTGAGCATTTCCAGCTGAAAGCGAATGCCCCGGGTTTCGCGGCGCAACAAAAATTCGGGGTCGGCAAAGGCAAGGCGATGTGCCTCGGGCTCCAGCCACTCACTCAGCTTGGTTTGCGCCTGCAAGTCGGCCCAAGCATGCGGAAGAGAAGTGTCTTTCAAGTTTTGAGTGCTTTGCATAGAGCCGATTGTGCACCGGCCACAAGATACGCGATCACCCATGAAAAAAGCCCCTTGCGGGGCTTTCACGGGGGGCTCGATCGGAAGATCAGACGCGCTTGCGGTATTCGCCAGTGCGGGTGTCGATCTCGATCTTGTCGCCTTGGCTCACGAACAAAGGCACTGGCACTTCCATGCCGGTAGCGATCTTGGCGGGCTTGAGCACTTTGCCCGAGGTGTCGCCTTTGACAGCGGGCTCTGTCCAGGTGATCTCGCGCACCACGCTGGTGGGCAATTCCACCGAGATGGCTTTCTCGTTGTAGAACACCACTTCGAGTTCCATGCCGTCTTCGAGGTAGTTCAAAGCGTCGCCCATGTTGGTGGCTTCGACTTCGTACTGGTTGAAATCGGTGTCCATGCAAACGTACATGGGGTCAGCGAAGTAAGAGTAGGTGCACTCTTTCTTGTCCAAGATGACTTGGTCCATCTTGTCGTCGGCACGGAACACGACTTCGGTGCCGAAGTTGGCGATCAGGCTTTTGAGCTTCATGCGCACGGTGGACGAGCCGCGGCCACCGCGTTGGTATTCGGTGCGCAGGACGACCATGGGGTCTTTGCCGTGCATGATGACGTTGCCGACGCGGATTTCTTGAGCGGTTTTCATAGGAATTGAGTCTGAAATGAAAGGGGGTGGCATGAAGCCAAGCCCATTATTCTAACCTGTGGGGCTTGGTTTTCGACGGATGGTGCATGTAGGCGCTCAGTCCCGTTCAGTCCCGCGTCGTCAGGCCATGCACCAAAGCGCCCAAAACAATGCCGCCCAAAGCCCACAGGATGTCGGTGTTGCCCGTGCCCAAAGCCGCAATGGCCGGGCCGGGGCACACCCCGCTCAAACCCCAGCCCACGCCAAAAATGGCCGAGCCGATCACGGTTTGGCGGTTCCAGCTGGCCGGTTGTGTCAGGAACTCACCGCCCAGCAGGGGGCGAGACAGCCAGCGCGGAAAACCTTTGTAAGCCAACATGGCCAGGCCCGCTGCGCCGCCCATGACCAGCATCAGGCCCCAGTCCTGAAATCGCAAAAAGCTCAAAACCACATCGGGCTGAACCATGGTGGCCAGCGACAAGCCAAAGCCAAACAAGGCCCCGGCGACGAGGGTGACCAATGCTTTGGGCAGGGTCAGGGTGTGAGGGTTCAGCGGGTTCATACCAGGCCTTTCGTGAAGATGGCCATCAGGTTGGCGGTCATGAAAGCGGTGGCCATGAAGGTCAGCACCGCACCCAGCGAAGGCAGCTGCAACGAGCCCAGCCCGCAAATGCCGTGACCGGATGTGCAGCCATTGCCCAAGCGGGCACCGAAGCCCACCAAAAAGCCGCCCACCAGCAGCTGCCAAACAGGCACGCTGGTGTGTTGCGCCTCGCCGCCCGCCAGCGTGAACCGCCAAACCAGCGCCCCCAGCACCACGCCCAACGCGTAAACCAGTCGCCAGTTGCGGGTGCTGAGAAAGCGCTCTTGCTGGAAGAACGCCCGCTTGGACACGAACGACCAACTGCTGGAAAAGACGGAACTCATGCCGCCAACCCAGCCGTTGAACAAATACAGCAGCGCCACGCCAGCGCCAATGGTGAGGCCGCCCAGCAGGTAGTGCTGCCAGCCGAGGGGAAAGAGGGTGTCAATCAGAGTCATGGGTCGGGATTATCAGGCACGCGGATCGGGTCAATTTTTCGGACATCCACCTTATAGGTTCTAGGGTTCAGGGGGCCTTCAATTTTTATCTTGCCAGAGAGAGCCTCCAGGAGATGTAGGTGATAAGGATATAGTTTCGTTCTGCAACGACCGACTGACATCAGCGGATAGCCAACAAGGAGTGCCGGGTTTCATGGTCAATTTATACCTGTACAAAAAATTAGGCATGTGGGGTGAAGGCCTTGTCCGATGTGGTTTTCAGCCTATTCATCAAAAGGATGTATCGACTCGGCACGGATGTATCCACCGGGTTTTGCGGTCTACATCACGTTAGGTGTTTCAACCCAGCCATGAACTACTTCAATCATCTCAAGTCCTTCATATCCGCTTGGTCAGAGTCGCCACTCAATTCTTTGAGCCTGGACGCACCCTGGGACTTGACGTCCGAATCGGCGTCTATCGTGCAGTTACTACTTAAGCAAATGGACCTGACTGAGTACTCCGTCAACGACAATATTGCCGTACATCGAACAACGATCATCGAAAGCGGAGCCGTACTGAAGGGGCCACTTGTGATCGGCCCTCAATGTCTCGTTGCTGCAGGTGCTTATCTGCGCGGCGGAAACTGGATCGGTGAGCGATGTACTTTTGGTCCCGGTTCTGAATTGAAGTCGTCGTTTGTTTTTGCTGGTACCAAGCTTGCGCACTTCAACTTTGTAGGAGACTCCATCCTTGGTGAACGTGTCAATCTTGAGGCTGGTAGCATCATTTGCAACTACCGGAACGAGAGAGATGACAAGCTGGTACTTGCTATGTCACAAGGTTCTCTCATTTCGACTGGCCGAGACAAGTTTGGCGCCCTAATCGGGGACGATTGCCGCCTTGGGGCAAACGCAGTAGTCGCACCGGGCGCACTTTTGAGGCCGGCAACTGTCGTCCCAAGAGGCTCAGTCCTAGATCAAGAGCGGGGCCATGCGAACAGAGACGCCTAACTGTTGCTGCCAATGCGCACCCTGTCCCGCGAAGGTGCCAAAGGTGATGGTTTTTGAGTTTTCATTGGGCATTTCCTTGCAAATGCCTTGATTCACAAATCCTCAACCTTGAACTTGCTGTAGCCTTCGTAGTAAAAGCTCACGTCGATTCCCTTCATGTACAGTGCGCGGTCGTCGATTTGGTCGGTCAAAGCGCCCTTGAGCAGGTGTTTGATTTCCAGGTCTTTCACCACGCTCCGCTCCATGTCCGACAAATACCCGGCTTTGTCCACCAAGTTCCAGTCAATGACTTGCTGGATTTCTTTTTTCAGCATCAGGTCTAGCCAGATGCGGGTTGCACGCCCGTTGCCTTACTGAAACGGGTAGGGCAGGTTCATTTCCACGTACTTTTCAACGATTTGTTCGAAGTTTTGCTGTGGCATGGCGCTGGTGTGTGCCAGCGATGGCTGCAAATAAATGACGGGTGCAAACCTGAAGTTGCCCTTGTTCATTTTCAACCCACGCAATGGATCAGTTGCGTGACCAAATCAGTTTGCCCAGAAATTTGATGGCGCTTGGTTTTGGTATTGTGGCTCCAAATCTGCAGCGTTTTGGAATTGAGCGCAGGCCATTCACCCGCTTCCATCCCATTCCAAGCCCGATGCGCCTTGCGCAAGCTTTCCGGGGCCTGCAACCAATCCATAAACGCTTCGAGCTTGGCATGGTGCGCGTTGTCGTC
Organism: Limnohabitans sp. Rim8; assembly: GCA_945897465.1. Taxonomy (GTDB): domain Bacteria; phylum Pseudomonadota; class Gammaproteobacteria; order Burkholderiales; family Burkholderiaceae_C; genus Limnohabitans_A. The sequence continues at coordinate 98,257 of CAMDFK010000010.1, forward strand.
TTGTGGGTAGATGTGCCAAATGAAGGGCTGGCCTGCCCACAGCGCCCGCACCAGAGAGTCTTCGCCGCGCACAAAGTTGAGGTCGCAGGCCCACAGCATCTCGTCGAAGCCGTTTTGGTCGGTGTAGGGCAGGGCGCTCCAGCTGGGGTGCTCGGGCATGCCTGTCAATGCTTGCTGCACCGCAGCCACCGGGCGGCCGGGGGTGACGAGCAGGTGGTGGGGTGTGCCCACCAGTTGCGCCAGCAGCTGGGGCAGGGCAGCGGGTTCGTAGCAGAATAGGCTGATCAGCAGGCCATGCGGGGCCAAGTTGGGTGCGTGTTGCTCGCGCCAGGCAGCGCGGTCAAAGCGTTGTTGTCGTGCCACCAAGTCGGTTTCGCGCATCAGGCCACCCGTGTCTGGGGTGAAGCCGGGGTAAAAAAAGGTCTTGGTCCAGCCCTTGGCCGGGCCTCTCATGATGGGCGAAGGCAGCTGGTGCATGCGGGGCACCCAGTCTTCGGCACTCAGGTATTCGAGGTTGATCCACCTGGGTTGTTGCGCTCGGGTGGCTACACCATGCGCCACAAAGGCTTCAGGGATGTCGCAGCCAAAGGCCTCAACCCAGACGTCGGCTGGGGGCAGCGCTTGCAGGGTGCTGGCTTGGCTGGCATCGGCCCACGGCCGCACTTCAATGCCAGGCTCTTGGTGGGCGGTGGGGGCCATCCAGGCCAGGGCCGAGGCGTCGTCCACCCACAGGCGCACGCGTTGGCCCGCGTCGCGCAACTGGCGCGTCAGGCGCCAGCACACGCCCAGGTCGCCGTGGTTGTCGATGACGGTGCAGAAGATGTCCCAGAGTTGGCCAGTTTGCATGCGGCGATTGTCGCTGGAGATTTCACACACCTCTTTTCACAGACAATAGCTGCCATGTCGAACACCCATGATGAAGCCCTGCTCGCGCAAGTTGCCGCGCTGCCCGCCTTGCCGGGTGTGTACCGCTACTTTGATGCGCAGGAGCAGCTGCTTTATGTGGGCAAGGCGCTGAACCTCAAGCGCCGGGTGTCGAGCTATTTCCAGAAGGACCACGGCGGCACCCGCATTGGGCACATGGTCAGCAAGATCACGCGCATGGAAACCACCGTGGTGCGCTCCGAGGCCGAAGCGCTGCTGCTGGAAAACAACCTCATCAAGACGCTGCACCCACGCTTCAACATCCTGTTTCGGGACGACAAGAGTTACCCCTACCTCAAGCTCACGGGCAACGGCCGCGTGGCGCTGCCCGCTGTGGTCAAGACGCCCGAGGCGCAGCATTACCCGCGAGTGGCCTATTACCGGGGGGCGGTGGAAAAGAAACACCGCTACTTCGGGCCATTCCCAAGCGCCTGGGCGGTCAAGGAGTCGATTCAGCTGATCCAAAAGGTGTTCAGGCTGCGTACCTGCGAGGACACGGTGTTTGCCAACCGCACCCGGCCTTGCCTGCTGTTTCAGATCAAGCGTTGCTCGGGGCCATGTGTGAACCTGATCAGCCCCGAGGACTACAAGGCCGATGTGCATCACGCCGAGCAGTTTTTGCGTGGTGAGACCCAGGCGCTGATGCGCGAGATGGAAGCGCGGATGATGCAGCATGCCGAGCGCCTGGAGTTTGAGCTGGCCGCCGAGGTGCGCAACCAGCTGACGGCGCTGTCGCGGGTCTTGCACCAGCAGTCGGTGGACACGGCGGTGGACACCGATGCCGACATTTTGGTGGCCAAGGTTCAGGGCGGCCGCGCTTGTGTGAACCTGGCCATGGTGCGCGGCGGGCGGCATTTGGGCGACCGGCCTTATTTCCCGGTGCATGTGCAAGACGCGCAGGACTTGCTGGGTCTGGAGGAGGGCGAAGCGCCGCTCCCGGTTGAGGTGCAGGTGCTCGAAGCCT
>CAMDFK010000011.1 GCA_945897465.1 Limnohabitans sp. Rim8
GTTCATGGCCATCTCCAGGTGATTGAACCCCTGGAGCATGCCTCGTGCGCAAAATCAAATTCAAATCGTGGACACCCATGAAACCTCTGAAACCCTTGCCGTTACTCGCTTGCAGCGGGTTGGCCATCAAATAAACCGGACACTACTGAACTCACAGGCTCTTTGTTGTGCAGCGTTTGCCATTGCGTCCAAGTTTTGAATAAAAGGTGCAGGTTCACGGCCTCGTTTCTTTCGATGGCTCGACTCATGGCGTACAGGCTGGTGGCCAAAACCGGGGCGATCACCAAAAAGCCAGAAATTGCGCCAGCAAGCAGCCAAAACCGATCGTGAGCCAACCCAGTGATCAAAGCACCACCTGTGACTATGAGTAAGCCATGCACCAAGCTCAACCACGGGGAGTGACCAATGTCCTTCAGGCCCAGATAAAGCCAAAACAAGGGTTGCTTGCCATCAATCGGCAGAACATCGGGCAAGTTCAGACGTCCATGACTTGTTTTGGGAGGTTCAGGCAGCGGATTGGGGGAGGGCTGTGGGGGAGGAGGTGCATGTGTCATGCCATTGAGCTTACCCGTCACTCGATTTGTGAATTTGACCTGTATCAAATGACAAAAGGCTGCCAAGCAGCCTTTTGAATACAGTACTGTGGATCTCAGACCCAGCGACTTTGTCAATGATGACCGCGACCACCTTCGTGTTTTGTGCCATGCATGCCAAAACCCTTCATTCTGCGTACAGTTTCTTTGTCAAACACTTGTTTTTGTTCAGCATTCAAGGTGGTGTAGAAAGCTTTGGTGGCTTCTGAACGTTGTTGGATATGAGCGTCGCGTTGGGCTTTCATGGCTTGCATCATGTCCAAGCGTTCGGGCGTGGTCATTTTTTCAACGCTTGCGCGTTCAGGTCGCGCTATGCGGGTAGGCGGTTCCATCGACTGAATAAAAGTATTCCAAGCAGGCTCTTGCGCCGCTTGCAAATTCAGTTTGGCCTTGAGTTGGGCCAAATGTTGCATGTGGCGCTCACCCCTGTGTTCACGCATTTTCTCCATGCGGCCAACGCGGTCGTTGTCGGCAGGAGGGGTGGTATTTTGTGCCAAAGCCAGACCGGTCAAACCGGCCATCAGGGCGGTGGCGATCAAGGTGGTGCGAATCGATTTCATGGAAACATCCTTTCGTTGATGGGATGCCTCCAGTGTGATCCGCCCATGTATACGGGCTGTGCCCAAATGGTGCTGATTTGTAAAGATCAGGTATTTTTATTCTTGCAGGTGTTGATGCCCAGCAAGCTGTAAGGCGGGCACCAACCCATCAAGCCTGCGACCAAAGGCACCAAGCCTACCCAGCCCCAAACGCCCACGGTATTTGTAGCGGCCAGAGCGATCAAAACAAGTCCACCCACAATGCGGATGATGCGTTCGATGTTGCCAATGTTTTTGGTCATAAGAAACTCCCGGTTGGTTAAAAAATTCAAGCGGTGACGCGGTAACCTTCATCGACAATGGCCTGAGCCAAAGTCTCGCGTCTTTTTTCTGAATCCACTTGTACGCTGTTGTGTGTGCGGTCGATCACAACCTTGGCCTGTGCATCTAAGGACAATATGGCTTTGGTCACTGCTTTTTCGCAATGGCCACACGTCATGCCTTCAACGGTGAAAATTTGGTTCATGATGCATTCTCTCCAATGAACTGAACACGACCCGTTAGGGTCTGGTCTAAGCATAGACCATCTAGGACTACATGCCATGACACAGATCAAGATTGAACCCCCCATCACCTATGACATCGGTATCAGCGGCATGACTTGCGCATCGTGTGTGGCGCGGGTCGAAAAAGCCCTGAAAAGAATGCCTGGTGTGCTCAGCGCCACGGTCAACCTGGCCACCGAATTAGCCCGCATCGAAGTGGCGTCAAACGACGTGAGCGACGCCCGCCTGCGCCGCGCTGTGCGCGACGCTGGGTATGAGCCCCGAACACCCGAAGCACAAGCCGATGCAGGCCGTGAATCACCCTGGGCAGGCTTCATGCCGGTCGGTATGGGCCTGTTACTGACCACGCCTTTGGTCTTGCCCATGCTGGCCGAATTGTGGGGGCAGCACTGGACGCTGCCCGCTTGGGCTCAATTTGCATTGGCCACACCCGTTCAGTTTGTGCTGGGCGCACGTTTTTACAAAGCCGGTTGGCACGCTTTGAAGGCGCTCACGGGCAACATGGATTTGTTGGTGTCTTTAGGCACCACCGCAGGCTGGGCCTTGTCGGTTTGGTCGTGGCTCACGGCGCACGAAGAGCATGCACCGCACCTGTATTTTGAAGGCTCGGCAATGGTCATCACTTTGGTGATGCTCGGCAAATGGCTGGAGACGCGTGCCAAGCGCCAAACCACCGAGGCGATCCGTGCTTTGCACGCCTTGCGGCCGGACAAAGCGCATTGGTTGGGCGAAGACGGCGAAGTCGATATGCCTGTGGACGAAATCCTGGTGGGCGACCGGATCGTGGTGCGGCCCGGTGAGCGTTTTCCGCTGGACGGTGAACTGGTCGAAGGGCAAACCCAGGTGAACGAATCCATGCTGACCGGTGAACCCTTGCCCGTAGGCAAGGCATTGGGTGCTGCCTTGACAGGCGGGTCGATCAATGGCGAAGGGCGCGTGCTGATGCGCGTGACGGCCGTGGGCCACGAAACCGTGCTCTCGCACATCATCCGATTGGTCGAAGACGCACAAGCGGCGAAAGCGCCCATCCAGCGGCTGGTAGATAAAGTGGCCGAAGTGTTTGTGCCCGTGGTGCTGCTGATCGCCCTGATTACCTTGGGTGCGTGGATGGTGACCGGTGTCGATTTTGAAACCGCTCTCATCCACGCGGTGGCGGTGCTCGTCATTGCCTGCCCCTGCGCCCTGGGCCTGGCCACGCCTGTGGCCATCATGGCGGGCACGGGTGTAGCGGCCAAACACGGCATCTTGATTAAAGACGTGCAGGCGCTGGAATTGGCGCACCGCGTGCAAACCGTGGCTTTTGATAAAACCGGCACGCTCACCGTGGGCCAACCGCGCTTGCTGGCCCATGTGCCCGCGCCCGGGCAAGATGCGCCAACCGCTTTGGCGCTGGCCGCACGCGTGCAAAGCGGCAGCGAACACCCCTTGGCCCGTGCGGTGGTGAGTGCCGCAGAAAAACAGGGCCTGTCAGGCCCCACAGCCCAAGACCTGCAAGCCGTACCCGGCAAGGGCGTGTTGGCCGAGGTGGATGGTAAGCAGCTGTTGCTGGGCAGTTTGCGCTGGCTCCAAGAAGAAGGTCTGGACATCGGCATGTGGCAGCCAGACATTGACGCCCTGCAGGCGCAAGGCGCGAGCTTGTCGGCCTTGGCCGAGCGCACCGATGCGGGTTTGCAGGCCTTGCTGCTCATGGGTTTTGGCGATGAACCCAAAGTGGGCGCTGCACAAGCATTGGGTGCGCTGCGCGATCGCGGCTTGAAGCTGGTGATGATTTCGGGCGACAACCAGGCCGCTGCCGAAGCCATGGCCCGCCGCTTGGGCCTGCACCCCGAAACGGGAGAAGTGCTGGCCAATGTGCTGCCCGGTGAAAAGTCGGCGCAGGTGCAAAAACTGCGTGCGGGTGGCCAAGTGGTGGCCATGGTGGGTGATGGGGTGAACGATGCGCCCGCCTTGGCCGCCGCCGATGTGGGCATGGCCATGGGCAACGGCACCGATGTGGCCATGCACGCGGCCGGCATCACCCTCATGCGCGGTGAAGTGGCTTTGGTGGGCGCAGCGCTTGACATCTCGGCCCGCACCGTGGCCAAGATTCGGCAGAACCTGTTTTGGGCTTTTGCCTACAACGTGGCGGGCATCCCTTTGGCTGCTTTAGGTTACCTCAACCCCATGATGGCGGGCGCGGCCATGGCGCTCAGCTCGGTGAGTGTCATGGCCAATGCCCTGCTGCTCAAGCGCTGGAAGCCCTAAAGGCGCTTAAAACAACATGTTGTTCAAAAAATCCATTTCGTCCCGAGTGTCAGCAAGTTGAGCCCGCTCTGACGGCCAACGCTGGCGTCCAGCTGCAAGCTGGGCAAGACGTTGGTGCGCAAGCCAGTAGCCCAGGTGGGCTTGTCATGTTGTTGGCCATACACCTCTACATGGGCGGTGATGACGCCATACGCACGTTCCCAAGCCAGGCCCCATGTGCCGATGCGTTGGCTGCTGGAAACATCCAACGCTCCCAAATTGGTGTGTAAGCTGCCCAGATTGGCATGGTTGCAGGTGAACAGCGCGTTCACATAGCCTTTGGATGTCTCGCCGGTGGTGCGGGCAGTGCCCACCACAGCGCCCACATTGCAGCCGTTGTCTTGTGACGGGGTGATGCGGAACTTGGCTTGAATGTTTTGGGTCTCAAGCCCTGTTTTTTGTTCACGCGCTAGGCCCGCGCCCAGTTCAACGTTCTGGATAGGCGCATAGGCGGGCGCAACGGTCCAGTTGCGTGAACCGTCGGGTGCCCGCGTCCACCAGCCTTCCACATGGCCTTGGCCCACATCGTTCACGCTGGCGTCGTCCACGGTCAAGGGCCGACCGGCTTGGGCGCTCAGCAGGCCACTCAAGCCCAGCAACAAAAATAGCATTTTAGGCAATTGGGTTGAGGTCTTCATGATTGGATTTTGTTAGGTCAAAAAGGGGTAATCAATGTACCCCACATCGCCACCACCATAAAAGTAGCGCGGTCGGGTATTTTGAAGGGGCCGCCTTGGCGCAGGCGTGCACCCAAATCGGGGTTGGCAATGAAGGGGCGACCGAAGGCGATCAGGTCCGCACCACTGGCTAGAGACTGATCGGCCAAGCTCAGGTCGTAACCGTTGTTCAGCATCCATGCGGCGCGCCCACCCGCTTGGCTGTAGGCCTGGCGCAAAGCGGCGTAGTCAAACGGCAACTCGCCTTGTTGGTGGTCGCGTGCCGCGCCCGTCGAGCCTTAGATCACATGCACAAAAGCCAAATCCATCGGGGCCAACAAACGCGCCACATGCTCAAACAAAGGCTGAGGCTGGTCGTCGCTCACGCCGTTGGCGGGTGTCACGGGCGAAATGCGGATGCCCGTGCGTGCGCCACCAATTTCGGCCACGATGGCCTGCATCACTTCTTGCAAAAAGCGGGCGCGGTTCTCAATGGAGCCGCCATAAGCATCGCTGCGGTGGTTGCTGCTGCTGCGCAAAAACTGGTCGATCAAATAGCCATTGGCCGCGTGCACCTCCACGCCGTCAAACCCGGCAGCAATCGCGTTGGCCGCTGCGCGGCGGTAATCCTGCACGATGCCCGGCAGCTCGGCCGCGTCGAGCGCACGCGGCGCGGACACGGGCTCAAACTTGGGCTGGCCGTCGACCAGCAACACGGTCTTGGTTTGGGCCGTGATGGCCGATGGCGCCACAGGCGCTGCGCCGCCGGGCTGCAAGCTGGTGTGCGAGACACGGCCTACATGCCACAGCTGCATCACGATCTTGCCGCCTTCGGCGTGCACCGCATCGGTCACTTGTTTCCAAGAGGCGACTTGTTCGGCGCTCCAGATGCCGGGCACATCGGCGTAACCCTGGCCCTGGTGGCTGATGGCCGTGGCCTCGGTGACGATCAGGCCCGCCCCTGTGGTTGGGTTAGCGCGTTGGCGGTAATAGGTGCCCATGCGGGCGTTGGCCAGCGAGCCAGGTGCGCGGTTGCGCGTGAGTGGGGCCATCACGATGCGTGAGGCCAAAGTGATGCTGTCGACCTGGCAGGGTTCAAACAAAGAGCGCATGGGGTCCTTAATGGGTGTAATCGGGGCTTTCGCGTTGCAGCTTGCGCAGCAGCGAAGGCCAAACAAACGCGCCGCCCAAACCACCGGTTTGCACGCGCATGGCGTTGGCCACGCCGTTCAAAATTTGCGGGTCCACAGCCGTCAGATCTTTGAGGCCCGCTTGGCCTGCCAGCGCATCGACCTGGATGCGGCAGGTGTTCTCGAAGGTGTACATCGACAAGAACGCGTCGGCAATGGTTTTGCCCACGGTGAGCAAGCCGTGGTTGCGCAGCATCAGGTAATTGGCGGTGCCCAAATCGGCTTGCAGGCGCAGCTTTTCTTCGTCGTGAATAGCCACGCCCTCGTAGCCATGGTAGGCCAGCGAGGCCAGCACAAACGTGCTTTGCTGGCTGATGGGCAACACGCCGTGCGCCTGCGCGCTCACGGCCACGCCCGCCCGGGTGTGGGTGTGCAGCACGCAACCGGCATCGGGCCGCGCCTCGTGCACCGCGCTGTGGATCACAAAGCCCGCCGGATTGACCGGAAAGGGGCTGTCGTGCAGCTTGTTGCACTGCATGTCCACCTTGACCAGGCTGGACGCGGTGATCTCGTCAAACATCAGCCCGTAGGGGTTGATCAAAAACTGATGGTCCTGACCTGCCACCGACTCGGGCAGCTTGGCGCTGATGTGGGTGAACACCAGATCGCTCCAGCCGTAAAGCGCCACCAGCCGGTAACACGCGGCCAAGTCCAGCCGCAGCTGCCATTCGTCGGGGTGAACGCTGTCTTTTAAAGAAGGAATTTCAAACGCCATGGCCGTGCTCCGAGGGGTCAGCAAAAGGGCTTCAGCTTAGCGGCAAGCGGGGAGGGGGGGATGACTTGTTGGTGACTGGGCGTGGAGGTTAAGCCCTAATGGGGTCATACATCACCTCGGCCGCGTCAACTCCTCCAATCGAATCAGCCAAGCCCGGGCGTGCACCCCGCCATCCTCTACAGCCCCACACATCTCCACCGACGCTTGCAGTTGCCCGCACACCGCAGGCCGTTCGGATTGTCCAAAAATTTTGCAGCGCAGTTGCTCGTCGAGTTGAATACAAGGCACGCCCGCAGGTTTACCTTGGGGCATGCCGGGGATGGGCGAGGAGATGGAGGGTGCGGAGCAGCAAGCGGCGCAGCCGGGGCGGCAGGTCAAAGGCATCAGGTTTTGGGCATCCGCTTCAGCGTGGCCACAAGGCCCACATTTGCAATGGTTGCTTGAGGCGCCCGGCCAATTCTCCTGCTGCCGGGCCGGAGCCTGCGTAATAGTCGGCCCGCACGGCGCCGACGATGGCGGTGCCGGTGTCTTGGGCCAGCACCAAGCGGTCAAAAGACGTTTGGGGGCCGGTGGACTTCATCCACACCGGAGTGCCGTAGGGGATGCTGCGGCGGTCCACTGCGATGGACCGCTCAGCTGTGAGCGGCACGCCTTGTGCGCCTTTGGGGCCGGGTGGTGTGGTGCCCTGGGGCAGGGCTTCTTCGCGGAAGAACACCACGCGCGGGTTTTGCCATAGCAACTCATTCACCCGCGAGGGGTTGCGGTCGATCCACGCTTTGATGCCGGGCCAGCTGGCGTCGGTGATGAGTTTGCGGTCGAGCAGCCAGCGGCCAATGCTTTTGTAGGGTTGGTTGTTGGTGCCTGCAAAGGCCATGCGCACCCAGCGCTGGCGGCCGTCGGGCTCGGTCACATTCACCAGGCCCGAGCCTTGGATGTGCAGCACCATGGCGTCTACCGGGTCGGCCAAATACAGCAGCTCTTTGCCGCGCAGGGCAGCGCGTGCGGCGGGCAGGGTTTCCATTTCTTGTCGGCTGAACCAAGGCTTGCGCTGGGCCAGTTGGGCAGGCGGCGCGTAGAGCGGCACCTGGAAAACGCCTTGTGCCCGGCGTGAGCCCGTCAAGGCGGGTTCGTAATACCCTGTTAGCAGACCCTGTGTACCTTGGTCCAGTGTCTCGATACGGTAGGGCTGAAGTTTTTCGCGCATCCAGTGGCGCTGTTCATCGGCGCTGGCATTGGCCAGTCGGGCAATCTCTGGGCAGAGCGCCCGCCAAGCGGGTGCCGGGCGTTGGCAGCTTTGTAGCCAAGCGGGCCAGGCTTCGTTGATGGCATCGAGTTCCAAGCCGGGCAGCTCGGACCAGCGCACGGGTACCCAGCGGCTTTGCTCGCGCAACAGAGGCGGCGGCAGGGGCCGGGTGTCTTCCATGGCTGGGATGTTTTGGACACTGGGCAGCGGCGATGGGCTTGAGGTGGTCGGGGTTTGCACCACGGGGGCGACCGAGCAAGCGGCCAGCATGCCTACAATCGCGGCCATCAAGAAGCCGACCCGCAACGGGCGGCGGGATAAGAAACGGGGTTTTTGCATGGGTCTGATTTTGCTGGAAGCTTTGCTGGCCTTGCTTATTTTCATTGTGATTGTTTGGTGGACCATGTTTTCCGGCCGCAGCAAAGGTGAATTGCGCCAGGCCCCGGCCGCGCCTGAAAAAGCGCCCAACGAGGCCAGCCCGCATGCCCCGGGTGCTGTATTGAGCGAGGTGGCCCCAACACCATCGCCAACATCAGCGTCAAAAGATGCCCCAACAAACCACGCAACACCAGACGATACCCGCCGCTGAAGTGCTCAGTCCAACAGGGTGTGTGCTCCTTCAAAGCGTTGGGCGTAATAGCGGTTGCTGAGCGCATCGATGCGTACCCCGGTGCGTGGGTTGCTGGCGTGCACAAAACGGTTGTCACCCACGTACACCCCGACATGCGAGTGGCGTGCGCCCAGGGAGTTGAAAAATACCAGATCGCCCGGTTGCAAATCGGACCGGTCGATGGGGCGGGACATGCGGCCTAAGTCGGCCGCAGAGCCCTGGACCCGCAAGCCGCCCCCTACGCGCATCACATGGGCCACCAGGCCGGAGCAGTCAAAACCGGTGGCCGGGCCACGGCCGCCCCATGCATAAGGCGTGTCGAGCAAAGACAGCGCCGCCATGGCCACATCGTTGCGCACGCTGTTGTAGGGGCCGGGTGGCCGCGGGCGCGATGCAGCAGGGTTGGCGGGCACACCACTGGCGGGCGCAGGTCGTTTGGCTGGGGGCGATGAGCAACCCGCCAGCAAGAGGGCAGCCCCCAGACCGCTGAGCAAGCAGCTGCGTCGTTTGTTGGATTGCGCAGTTGCCTTCATGCCATTTGCCGCATCAGGTTGGCCAGCTCGACGGCCGACTTCACTTCCATCTTGTCGAACACCCGAGCGCGGTGCACTTCCACCGTGCGCACGCTGATGTCGAGCTGGTCGGCGATCAGTTTGTTGGGCAGGCCTTCGACCACCAGGCGCATCACGTCACGTTCACGCTCGGTCAACTCCAGCAGGCGCGACTGCAGGCGCTGCTGGGTTTGGCGGGCCAGCAAACGCGCTTGTGACAAGGCCAGGGCCTGTTCGACCCGGTCGACCAAGGCGTTGTCCGAGAAAGGCTTTTCGCAAAAATCAAAAGCCCCGCGTTTGACGCTGTCCACCGCGGTAGGCACATCGGCGTGGCCAGTCAAAAAAATCACGGGCCAGGCCTGCCCCATGCCTTTGGCCAGCAGTTGCTCAAACAAGGCCAAGCCGCTCATGCCGGGCATGCGCACGTCCAGCAAAATGCAGCCCGACTGCTGCAGCCTTAACGGGTCGGGTTGCCAAGCACTGCCGTGGCCTGTGCCCTTGCCCTGCACCATGGCCAAGAAAGCTTCGGCGCTGTCAAAAGATTCACTGAACAAGCGCCGCGTGCGCAGCAACCAAGCCATGCCCTCACGCACACTGGCGTCGTCATCGACAATGAAAACGGTGGGCGTGTCGGTGAAATTCATGCGCTGATCTTATCCAAAAGCACAGCGGGCAAGGTGAAGCGAAAGACCGTGCCCCGGGGTGTCAGGGGCTCGAAACTCAGGTGACCGCCGTGCTGCTCAACCACTGTGCGGCACAGGCTCAGGCCCAAGCCCATGCCTTCGGCCTTGGTGGTGAAAAACGGGGTGAACAGTTGCCCGGCCACGTCCTCGCCAATGCCTACACCGACATCGCTGACCGAGAATTCCACCCAGCCGTGTTCGGCGTGGGAGGTGTCGTTGGGAGCGGTACGCCGCACCTGCAGCACCAGCACCCGATCGGTGCTGCCGGGCTGGTCCATGGCCTGCATGCCGTTGCGCGCCAGGTTCAGCAGCACCTGCTCGACCATGGTGCGGTCGCACAGGACCGGGGGCAGTTTGGCCTCGATGCGGGTGTGCACCCTGACCTGGAGTTTGCGGGCCTGCAGATTGACCAGCGGGGCAATCGCGTCGAGCAGGGCCACAGGCGCCACGGCTTCGCGGGCCTGGTCGCGGCGGCGCACAAAGTCGTGCACGCTGTTGATGACCTTGCCCGCCCGCCCAGCTTGCTCGGCAATGCGGCGCAGGGCCATGTGCACATCGTCCAGGGTTTGTGGCACGGCGGCGGGGTCTTTGAGCAGGTTGAGCGAGCCATTGGCATAGCTGGCGATGGCGGCCAGCGGCTGGTTCAGCTCGTGGCTGAGCAAGGAGGCCATCTCGCCCACGGTGGCCAGGCGGGCGGTGGCCTGCAGGCGCTCTTGGCTGGCCCGCGAGAGTTCTTCGATGCGTCGCTGTTCGCTGATATCGATCACCGCGCCCATCCAGCCGGTTTGTTGGCCTTGGCCACTGATGAGCGGCGCTTCGATGATGAGCACCTCAAATCGCGTGCCGTCCGCTCGCATGAAGACCGACTCGAAGCCTTCGCGTGGTGGGGCGTTGCCTGCCAGCCGGATGGCCTGACGCTGCTGGTATTCGTCCACCATTTCTGGGGGCCAATAGGGCATGGGGGCCAGCTTGCCGGTGAGCTGTTCGGCCGTCAGCCCCACCATTTGGCAAAAGGCCGGGTTCACGTAGGTGATGCGCCCTTCCAGGTCGCGGGCACGCAAGCCGGTCACCAGCGAGTCCTCCATGGCCTTGCGAAAAGCCAGGGCCTCGGCCAAGTCGTTTTCGGCTTTCAGGCGACGGCGCGAGTCTTTGGCGAGCAAGACCATCACGGTGATCAGGGCGATCGACATGCCCGTCACCAAGGCGGTCAGCACGTTGGGGAACAGGTCAGGCTCGCCTCGGCGGCCGTCCATGCGCAAGACCAGGGTGTTGCCAGGCAGGTCCACCAGTTGTTGGGCAGTGAACACCCGCAGGCCTCGGCTTTGGGTGCCCGCAATGGCCAGGCGGGTGCCGTCGGGTTCGGTGAACGAGATTTCGTTGCGTCGACCAAAGTTCTCGCTCAAGCGTTCGCTGATGAGCTCTTGCAGCCCGTAGGTCACGACCGTGAAACCCACCAATACGCCACTTTGGGTGTTGGGCAAGCACATGTCCATGACCTCCAGGCCCAGCCCATTGTTTTGAGGCAAAAAATATGAACGTGAATAACTCGCCCCACTGCTGCGCTGGGCCCGCAGACAAGCTTGTTGGGCTTCGCTCAGTGTTTCGCTTCGGGGCACACGTTCGAAGACAGGACTGCGCAAAAAGGAATCAGCAGATCGGTTCAGGTTCAGCTCCGTGTCACGCCACTCGATGCGCAGCATGTCGCGGTTGTCGCGCAACAGGGCTTGTGCCTCCAAGGACCAGAAGTCATCTGTGGGGAGGCTCGATTGAAGACCCTGAAAGACCTGCACATGGCGAGCCAGTTGGGTGTGTAAATCATTGACCGCATTGGCAGTGTCGCGTTCCAATTCAGCCTGCAGTTGGCTGGCTTCGTAACGCCCAGCCAGCCAGACCAGGGTCACCAGCACCGCCATGACCAGCGCGATCAAGGCGCTCCAAAGACTTCGGCGCCCTCGCCCGCCGGGCAGTGCGTCCTCCAACGCCAGCCACCAGGCCAAGGTGCGAGCTTTGAATGTGGAGATCAGATGCTGCAGCGCTTGGGATGTCATCCCTGCATTGTCCTGCACCCAAGCTTCAGAAATGGACGGATGGTCGTTTTTGGCCGGTTCTGATCATGGCGGGGTTTTCGGTGGGGTGGCTTGGACCGCGCGTTCGTCAACCCGGGTGACTTGAGGGCTGGCCCAACTGCCTTCCACCAAAAACTCCTGGGCCGAGGCGCGTGCAAGGGGGTTTTTCAGCAGCCACTGGGCAATGAAGGTGGTCAGGCCAACCACGGGGTTCACGGCCAGGGCCGCCACCAAGGACGCGGTGCCTGTGTCCACAATGGGCAGAATTTGTACACGCAATTTTTGGGTCTCGCGAGCCAGATCGGCCGAGCCGTCCATCTGCACCAACGCGTTGACACCTTTGATGTTCAAGTTGCGGGTATTGGCCATGCCATGCACGATGGTCACGTCGCCTTGAACAGCGTCAAACGCAAAGCCTTGTGCAAATACATCCCTGAAATCAAGCAGCAAGCGCCTGGGCAAGGCCTGCAGGCTCAATACGCCCAGCAGTTTGGCCACGCCGGGTTCGGCTTTGAGGAATTGACCTCGACCCATTCGCACATCCAGGTGGCCGTTCAGGCTAGGGTAATGCAAGCTGAGTGGTGAGCCTTGCCAACTGATCACGCCTTCGAGTTGGCCCGCGCCGCCGCGCAAAGCGTCGGGCGTACCCATTCGGATCAACAATGCGCCAGCATCGTGCACGTCCATCACAAAATCCATCTCGGTCTTGCGCCAAGGGCTGCCTTCGCGGGCGGCCAGCCAGCGGCCCGTGCCGCGCAACGAGGCTTCGGGCAAATCGATGTTGAATTTTTTCAGTTGCCATTCACGGGATGCCGAGGTTTGGGTGATGCCTTTGACGGTGTTGACGGCTTCGATTTCGACACGCCCCAAGGGTTTGCCGCGCAGCACCATCGCATCCACCACGATATCGAGGCCGGGCAGGCTGGTGGGCGGTGCTTCAAGCAGGCTTTCTACCTCGTTTGCACTCGAAGGCGGTAAATTTAGGCGGCTCAGTCGAGCAAACAATTGACCGGCTTGTTCGGATTTCTCGGGTTGGGCGGGCTCAAAGACCAGATGGCCGCTGAGTTCGTCGGCGTCGATGTTGACGCGCCAGCGACCTGCTTCGTGAATGCCGCCCGCTTGCACCTGATGCAGATGGCGGTCCTTGGCTAACAAGCGGCTGGCTTTCAGGCCCAGGCGTGTCGGCAGGTAGTCTTGCCAAACAGGGGAGGGTGTTGGTGAAGCGGGTCTTGCCTGAGCCGTTGGTGCGGGCATCAAAGCCAACCACTCGTCCACCACCAGTTGGTCCATGACGATGTGGGCGGTCACCCCGGTTCTGGGCAGCGCGGGCAGGTTTTCGGGCAACACGCCCAGACCCAGTCGGCCGCGCAACACCTTGGGGGTGTCACTGCTCAAATCGCGCACGTACTGCACGTGCACTTTGTTGCCCAAAGCGAGCTTGATTTCATCTTGGAGTCCAGCTGGCGTTTGTAGGCTGCGGATCTGCAGGCTCAGAGGCTGTTCGGCTGCAGCGGTTTTGCCCAAGGGGGCGGGCAGTTGCAAGCCCAGGCCGCCAAGCTGGCTGCGCACCGTCAGCTCGGGCAGGCCTTTTGGCCATGCCAGGCGGGCGTGGTAGTCGGTGGCACCGTTGGCGTGCTGGGCCAGCAGGGCCAGCGGGGCTACATCGTCTGCCGCGAGCAGGCCCGCCGCGCTCACACGGCCCCGGGCCTCCAACACCGTCTGGGCTACCTTGGAGGCTGTTTGACCCGCAACCGGTTCAGGCGTGTTCATGCCGCCATCGATCAGGGCAGGGCCACCCAGCAGCGTGGCCTGCAGCTGGCGCACCTCAAACCCTCGTTCGTTGAACGTCAGTGTGCCGTTCAGTTTTCTCAGCCAGGGTGTACCGGGCAGCATGCGCAAGTCGTTGCCATTGAACTGCACGCTGCCTTGAACGCGGCTTTTGCTCAAGTCTTGCAAGGGCAGCTGCAAGGCAAAGCGGGTGAGCACAGGCCCGCTGGCCTGTGCGGGCTGCAAGGCGCTCGCGAGCATCTCGTTCAACGGCGATTGCCGCACCAGACCCAGCAACAAGGGCGCATCGGCCTGACTTTGGGCTTGTACACGCAGTACAGGCTCTTGGGTCATATCGTCGATGACTACCGCATCGGCTTTCAGCTCGACGGCTTGTACGCCCTCCCCCATCAAGGCGCGGGCTTCGTGCAGTTGCATGCCCAAGCGGTCAAAAGTCAGTTGGCCTTGTAAGCCACGCAAGCGTGGCCAAGGAACTTCACCGGGATTCATCAGGGAGGCGGGCACCATGTCCAGTTCGCCGTCTTTCAATTCCCCTGTAAAGAGGAATGTGCCGTCTTCGGGCCGCGCAAAGGGCAGTTTGTCCAGATCTCCCTGGATTTGAACCTGCACATTTTCATAGCGGCCTTGCACCAGCGCATCGCGCAGGTAATGGCGCACCTCAGGTGGCAAGCTTAGGGGCAGGTAGCGGTGTACGGATGCGGCTTGCGCCCGCTGAATGCGCCCTTGTAAGCTCAAGATGCCAGGGCCATGGCCTAGCGGGCCAGGCCGCCATTGGCCCTGCCATTGGCCTTGTAAGTCGGCATTGGCCAGACGCAAGGACCAGTTCGGCACATGCCAGCTGGCGTCGCCACTTTGGCCTGTTTCTCGAGCCCAGCTCAGTCCCGCGTGCATTTCTTGCAAGGACACTTTGGATGGCTCCAGCAGCCCCGGTAACCACAGGGTACTGCCCTCGCCGGTTTGCAGGTCCAAACGGCCACCGTTGGCGGTCATGGCCAGCGTCAATTGCCCACCGTTCAGGCCGGGCACATCGGCACCGGGGAGCGCGCCCCAGGCGGCCACCACCTCGGAGCCGGGCGCCCAACTCAGGCCCTCGACTTGGGCCTGCGCCTCTTGAATGTCGGGTTTGTGCCAGTCGCCATGCCACAGCAGGTTCAAGGACGTGAGTTGGCCTTGCACATCACGCGCCTGCAAAGCACTGCGCAACCGTGGGGGCAGCGCCATGTCCGCAGGCATGCGCAAAGCCAAGGCCCGAAGGGCTTGTAAGTCCAGTTGCGCCGCTTGCAAGTGGCCTTTGGCCGGGCGAGCGCCTTGGGCATTTGTGTAATTCAGCTTCAATGGGCCCCCGGGCCAGCGCAGGCCTTGTTCGCCGATGATGCGCAGCGCCTGTGATTCGGCCACAAAGCCTTCGGCATGCACTTGCAGGCCCAATCGACCCGTCAGGCTTTGCAAGTTCAGGGGCGGCTGGTTGGGGTTGAATCGGAGTTGCAGGTCTTTCAGGTCCAGATCGGCCAAACCACCTCGCCACTGGCCTTCGAAAACATCGGCCCACAGGTGCAAACGCCCCACTCCTTTGATGGGCCCGTGTTGGGCCGACCCGCTGGCAGGCCCTGGCAGGCCCTGGGCGGACCAGCGAGCCATGTCCAGTTGCGGAAAGTGGGCAAAGGCTTGGCCTGACCAATCGCTCAATCGCCCTGGGTGCAAAGACAGCAACTTGCGCTTGAACTGGCCCATCAGCACAAAACGTTCGCCCCAGCCTGGGGGCGGGGTGGCGTCCAGGCGCAGCGCGTGTTGCCGGGCCGAGTTGCGCATCACCAAGTCCACGTCGCGCAGCGTCACAGGCTCTGGGCTGGTGCGGGGTTGAGCGGGTGTGCTGCTCAGGCCTTGGCCTGGCCCATACCAATGCACCTTAGCGCCCCGTACCACCACCTCGCGCTGGCTCAGCAGCCAGTCAGCAGCAGGCGAATTTGCGCTGGCGGTGGGGCCCCAATCGATTCCGGCGATTTGCCATTGCCCATCGTCCAGTAGGCGCAGCGTCAGTTCGGGCGCATCCAGCACCAATTGGTCCAGCTTGCCTTGCACCACGGCGTGCAGACTGAGCGCCACCTGTACTTTGGGCAGGTGCAGTGCGGGCCGCCCTACGGCGTCCAGCAGTTCAATGTCGCGCAGCTCAAAAGACGGCACCCAGCCTGTACTTTGGGCTGATACGCCACCAATTCGAACGGGAACACCCAGCGATTGTCGGGCAAGGGTTTCCAGGGCAGGGCGAAATTCGGCGATTCGCGGCACAATCCAGAAATGCAGCGTTGCCCAGGCCAAACCCAACACCAGCCCGGCAACCAGCAGGCCCCATAAGACAAGCCGAATCACCCACGCCAGCCAAGGCAGCAGCGGGGTTTCGGTCGTGGGCTGGGTGGGTGAAGACGACACAAACGTATGAATTAGAAAGTCAGCAGGAATTATGACCCGCAACCCGTCCTTGGACGATCGTTTTGACCCTTGCGCCGCGATTGTTTTGCCCCTTGGTGTGTCTGGACCTCAGGGTTTCCCCGCTGAATTGACCGTGTACTCCCGCTTTGTGCAGCGCCTGCACCGTCGGTATGCCGATGAACTCCCACTGCTGCCCCCCGGCGCACCGACACGCGCCAGCTTGAACGCCGCCTACGCCGCCTTGCAGGCCAAAGGCCTGGACACCAGTGCGGCTTTGCGTGTGCTGCGCCAACTCTCGCTGGAGCGCCTGGCCCAGCTTGACTGCAGCCGCCAAGCCGATTTGACGGCGGTCACTCACGGCATGACCTGGCTGGCCGAGGTCACCCTTGACATCGCCTGGCAGCAAGTCATGGCCGACCTGGACGCCTTGCACGGCGCCCCGACCAAGTCCGACGGCCAGCGCGCCGAGATGTGGATTGTGGGCATGGGCAAACTGGGTGCCCGCGAGCTGAACGTGTCGAGCGACATCGACCTGATTTATGTCTACGACGAAGACGGCCAGACCTTGGGCAACAGCGAAGGCCGCAACAAGGTCTCGTGCCAGGAGTACTTCACCCGCGCGGTCAAGCGCATGTACGCCCTGATCGGCGACACCACCGAGCACGGCTTTGTGTTCCGGGTGGATTTGGCGCTGCGCCCCAACGGCAACTCCGGCCCCAGCGTGGTGTCGCTCGACGCCCTGGAAGAGTATTTGCTGGTGCAAGGCCGCGAGTGGGAGCGCTTTGCCTGGATGAAAAGCCGTGTGGTGGCGCCCCGCAGTGCGGTGCTCAATGGTTCCTCCCAGGCGTTGCGGGCCGTGGTGCTGCCTTTTGTGTTCCGGCGCTACCTCGACTACAACGTGTTCGAGTCGCTGCGCACCTTGCACCAGCAAATCCGCGACCATGCCTCCAAGCGCAGTGCGGGCCACCCCGAACGCGCCAACGATGTGAAGCTCTCACGCGGCGGTATCCGCGAAATCGAGTTCACGGTGCAACTTTTGCAGGTGGTGCGCGGCGGCCAGTTTCCCGAATTGCGCACCCGCCCCACGCTGGACGCCCTGCAGCGCGTGGCCAAGGCCGGGCTCATGCCGCAGGCCACAGCCGACGCATTGGGCGCGGCGTATGTGTTTTTGCGCCAGGTGGAGCACCGCATCCAGTACCTGGACGACCAGCAAACCCATGTGTTGCCCACCCGCGACGACGACCTGGCCTGGATTGCGCAGTCCCTGGGCCACACCGACGCCTGCGCCTTTTTGAGCGAACTGGATGCCCACCGCGAGGTGGTGGCGCAGGAGTTCGACACCTTGCTCGGCGGTGACCGCGAATGCAAAACCTGCAACGGCAAGAACGGTAAAACCAACCGCGAGCACGCCGAGCTGGACGGGGTGTTGGGTGATTTCAGTGGCCCGGTGCGCGAGCGCTTGGCGCAATGGGTCGACAACCCGCGAGTGCAGTCTTTGCGCGACGACGCCCGGGGCCGTTTGATGCGATTGCTGCAGCGCACCGCCCAATGGCTGGACACAGGCCGCGTGAGCGAGGAAGCCGTGCTGCGCATGGTCGACTGGATCGAGCCGCTGCTGCGCCGCGAAAGCTATCTGGCCCTCATGCTCGAGCGCCCGTCGGTGCACGAACGCTTGCTGCGCTTGCTGGGCGCGGCCAAGTGGCCTGCCCGCTACCTGCTGCAACACCCGGGGGTGATCGACGAGCTGGCCGGGGGCAACCTGTTTGACAGCCGCTTTGACGCTGCCGAATTCGAGGGTGAGTTGCAGGCCCGCTTGGTGGCGCTGCAGCGCACGGGCGAAGACGACGAGGAGAGCTTGCTCAATTTGCTGCGCCGCGCCCACCATGCCGAGCAGTTCCGCACGCTCGCGCGTGATGTGGAAGGCGTGCTCACGGTAGAGCAAGTGGCCGACGACCTGAGTGCCCTGGCCGATGCCGTGCTGCGCGTGACGGCCCGCTGGTGCTGGAGCCGCCTCAAAACCCGTCACCGTGAGGTGCCAGCGATTGCCATCATTGGCTACGGCAAGCTCGGCGGCAAGGAGCTGGGCTACGGCAGCGACCTGGACATCGTTTTTGTGTACGAAGACGAGGACGAACGCGCCCAGGAAATCTATGCCGCCTATGTGCGCAAACTCATCAACTGGATGACGGTGAAAACCGCCGACGGCGACCTGTACGAAATCGACACCGCGCTCAGGCCCAACGGCAACTCGGGTTTGTTGGTCACCCGCTTTGAGGCGTTTGCCGATTACCAGCAGCAGCGCGGCAGCAACACCGCCTGGACTTGGGAACACCAGGCCATGACCCGCGCCCGCTTTGTCATGGGCCTACCAAGCTTGGCCCCGCGCTTCGATGGGGTGCGCCACGCGGTCATCAGCGCCCCGCGCGATGCGGACAGCCTCAAGGCCGAAATCGTGGCCATGCGCGACAAAGTGCGCCAGGGCCACCCGGTCAAAGCCGAGCGTTTTGACGTGAAACACAGCCCCGGTGGCATGGTGGATGCCGAGTTTGCCGTGCAATACCTGGTGCTGCTGCACACCGCGTCCCACCCCGAGCTGGCCGACAACGTGGGCAACATTGCTTTATTGATCCGTGCTGAAGCCGTGGGTTTGCTGCCGCTGGGCACGGGACAGGCCGCCGCCAATGCTTACCGTGAGCTGCGCCGGGTGCAACACCGCGCCCGCCTGAACGAAGAGCCCACCGACGTGCCGATGGCCGAATTGGCTGACGAGCGCGGTGCTGTATTGGCGTTGTGGCGAGCGGTGATGGGTTGAGAACAAGGCTGTTTTTCAAAAGCGCAGATTCAAACCGATTCGCCAGGTACGCCCCCATGCACTGTGCAATCGGGTGTCAATTCCATACGCCTGAGCCGACGAATTGTCGACAAAGGACAGTGGCGCTGCTTTGTTGAATGCGTTTTGCACACCAAAACGGAAATCCACATCCGGTCGTGGTCTGTAAGACACATTCGCATCGAGCGTATAAAAAGCTTCCACGTCGCGGGCCACATTGGTCAGGTCACCATCACTCTGTCGCCATGCTGGGTTGGCATTTCCCGAATACTTCCCGTTGTAGTTGATGGTTACCGTGTTCGTCCATTTGTCCCGCTCAAGAGTGCCTATGATCTGGGCCCGCATTCTGGGGGAGCTGATCCCGCGGTCACTGGTTTTGCCTAAGACTTCGTTGAAAATTTCAGACTTCAAAATGTAGGTGGCTTTTGCGCCAATGCTCCAGCGACCCCAATGACCAGGATGACGAAAGGCCCCTTCAAAATCCAAACCTGAACGCGTGATGGCGCCTTCATTCTGCATGGGCAAATAAATCGCGAGAAGATCATTTCTCAGAAGGTAATTGGCTTCGTATGCCAAAGGGTTATTGAGCACAAGTCCCAATTCGAAGGGCTTGATGCGGTCCCGAACCCTCAGGGCCCATGCATCGACGGCTATCCTCAGGTTTCGCTGAGGCATGAAGGCAAGACCCCAGGTCAGTTGCGTGGATTTTTCGGGTTTGAGATCCACATTTCCGTTGCTGAGGATGTCAGGGTTGAACAGGTTGGATAAAGAACAGTTTCCGCCCAGCCTTTGGGCGATCGCTTTCCTTGAGTCATCACACGGCACCGGTACGATGGACTGCCCAACCACAAAAGGGTTTTCCAATTCTTTGGTCTGTGCCACCACGGGCGCGCGAAAACCAGTACCAACGGAGCCACGCATGGACCATTGTGGCGTGATGGCCCATCGGCTGAAAACCTTGCCGTTGAAGGTGCTTCCAAGGTCGCTGTAATGGTCAGCCCGCACGCTGGTGTTCACCTCCCAATTGGGCTGGACAGGGATCAGCAATTCAGCAAAGCCTGCGGTCAATTGCCGTGAGTTGGAAAATGTGGGGGGTTGAAGTTGCAGTTCAGGCGCCAAGTTTTCATAAGTGGTTCGTTCTTGTCTGACTTCGGCTCCCAAGGCCAGTGAGACATCGTGCCCGTTGAGTTCCATGAGGCTTCTTGAGCCAGTCGCCTGGACACCAGTGAAACGATTGGTGCCTATTTCTGCGTCTTTCAGGCCCCCTCTCAAGCTCAGAAGTTGCCCAGTCAAGGGGTTGCTTTGATCCAGAGGCTGCATGACAGATGCGTTGGTCCAGACCTGTTTATTGCCCAGTCCCAAGCCGCTGTAGTCCAATTCGCCAAAAGCATCGTATTGGGTTTTGGCCTGAGATTGCGACAAATAAGCACGTGATCGGAAGAACCAATCTTGCCATTGGCCTGAAACGCCTGCACTGATGCGCGAATTCGTTTGGGCCGAAGCCTGGCGTAAAGCAGCCAACTCAGGCATCCAGAAGAGCGCTGTTTTTTGTGGATCCAAGCCGGCCTTCATGGCTTGCTCGTAGCCCACAGAGTTCGGCAAGAGACCGTAAGCACTTTCGGCCCAGGACCAGTTGCGGATGGACTTGACCATCACATTGCGACCAATGAGCCAGTCGGCAAAAACACGTGCATTCCCCCCCAAGACGCGTTCCCCTTTGATGTACAAATTCATTTTTTCTTGTGCTGGATAAATACCAAGTCTGGGATAAGAGTTAAGCAGGCACCCACTGACATGCTCAATGGGGCCCATTAAGGGCAGCAGGGGCAGGCTTTCCGCATCGCACTGGCCGTTTTGGTACAGATGGTTTGAAAATGCGCCGTTGGGTTTGTTGGCGGATGGCAATTGAACCAAGCCTGGCGGGCTTGTATAGATGTTGGTGAAATTGTTCAGGGGCCAATATTTTTCGCCCTTCCACTCAAACGCTCGCACGTTGTTGGATGCATAGGGCCGGTCTTTACCCAGTAATTCATGGTTTGCAGATGCCTCTGCCGACACCATCAAGTTGTAGCCGTCCTTATGGGTGTCTCCTGTGCCCCAGCCGAAGTTGGAGGTCCATCCTGTGCCAGCCCCGCCATAGGGACGTGTGGTGTTGGCCGATATTTCAAGCCCTTTGCGTTCATTGCGCAAGATGATGTTCACTACGCCGGCAATGGCATCTGTGCCGTAAAGCGAGGAAGCGCCATCGCTGAGCACCTCGATCCGTTCCACAGCTGCAAGCGGCAGAGTACTCAAATCCACGCCAGAACGCTCAGGTCCTGAGATGGGTGTTAGGCCAAATGGGGCAAGTCGAAGGCCGTTGACCAACACCAGTGTCTGATTTCGCATGCCCCGAATTGCGGCGCTGCTGTAACCGCCGATGACCATTCCGACCAGGCTTGCGTTGGTAAAACCATACATCAGCGGCAGGGACTGCACCACATCGGTGATGGATTGCAGTCCACTGCGCCTGATGTCCTCTTGGGTGATCACTTGTACAGGCAGGGCTCGTGTTTGTTCTTTGCGAACAATGGAAGAGCCCGTGATTTCTACTTTTTCGAACTGTCGGAATTCTTGTGGCTGTCCAACCACGGTGATGGGCGCATATTCACGGATGACTGTGTTCGCAGCAACCCAGTTTGTTGCAACAACGTTCAGTGCTGAAAAGCAGCACCAAGAGATCAATCGGTTCATGCTTCGCTCTTTTAACGGCCTCGCCAAAGAGAAAGATACATCAAAATTAAATACTCAAGGCCTAAAAGTTAAATATTTTGTCAAATATTGTGAATAACAACGCCTATCAATAGTCCTCACTCAACTTGTGTGTCAAGCCTTGATGTCTTTGCCATGCGAACCCCGCAGGCCTGCTTGCCGGGCCCTGTCCGTGAGGTTCAAAACGGCAAATCGGGGTGTGTATGGCCAATAATTTTTTGGAAAATAGGAATACCAAAGTTCAATCAATGACAGAATCGTGCCTATGCTGGGTGCATACAGAGGGGATAGGGCATGGGTAAAAGACAATTTTTCACAAATCGACAGCTTGTCAGCATTTGGGTTTGTGCAGGCCCCGTGGCTTGCGCAATGGCCCAAAACGCCGTTTCGGCAACCACAAGTTACCCCACAATTCTTGTACAAGGCAAGGTCAGTGAATTTCGGCAGTTTGAGAAAGTTGAGATTACAGGGTCTTCGATTGTCAGAAAAGAGCA
Organism: Limnohabitans sp. Rim8; assembly: GCA_945897465.1. Lineage (GTDB taxonomy): Bacteria > Pseudomonadota > Gammaproteobacteria > Burkholderiales > Burkholderiaceae_C > Limnohabitans_A. The sequence continues at coordinate 21,986 of CAMDFK010000011.1, forward strand.
GACACAGGCCTTGCCTGTGCAAGTCATCACGCGCCAAGACATACAGCGCCGCGGCGAAGAAAGCTTGACCGAGGTGGTGCAAGGGCTGACGGCTGTGTTCAATGGCCTCGATGGGACGCAAATCGGATCGAATCAGGGCGCCATGAGTACGGCAGCATTGCACGGGATGCCGAACGGAACCTTGGTCTTGCTCAATGGAAAGCGGTTGGCGCCATATGCCATTCAAACCATTTCTGGCAAGGAGCGCAGCAGTGTCGATTTGGGATTGGTTCCGTTGTCGTCGGTCGAGCGGATTGAAGTGCTCACCGATGGCGCTTCCACACTTTACGGCACCGATGCCATCGCGGGCGTGATCAACATCATCACCCGAACTGAATTCAATGGCACAGAGATCCATGTCAACCATGGCCGACCCCGAGCAGGCGCTGGGCAGGGACACGTGGTTAGCTTAAATTGGGGTCTTGGGCAAATGCGTCGAGACGGATTCAGTTTCCGTTTGTCAGCAGAAATGGACCAGTACGAGGCCCTCCGAACCGCTGATCGCCCCGGTGCTGCACAAGGCAGGGTTGGCTTTGAACAAGGAGGTAAGGCATATGAAGCCGACAGTTTGAAGTTGATGGAGTATTCATCGCCGGCTTGGTTGTATTCACCTCGAACAACTCGCAAGGCCTATTCGGGCTTGTTCATGGATGGCGCTTGTGTTCAAGGCAGCTGGAGTTACCGCAACTTTCCCGGCGGGTGTCGGCAGAGCCTTTTACCCACGTATGACATTTACCCAGAAAGAGCAAGCCACAAGCTCCATTGGACGGGAGAGAAATTGCTCAATGCCAACGCCACGGTGTATGCGGAGTTCCTCTATGGCAAGCAAAAAGAGCAATTGGCCATCAACGACTGGCCGATGATTAGTGGCCGGGTAATGAGTACACCTGGCTCTGTCGGTTACACCGAGATGATTGAAAATGGGATGGATCCCAATTTTGGTTTTTATTATTGGCAACCTGACTTGAGGGCATTGAGACAAAGTTTTGACAAGTCACAGATGCGTGCACTGATTGGCTTGCGCGGGGAGTTGGCAAATTGGGACTACCAAGCCAACATTTTCCAAAGCAGATCGCAAGTGAAACAAATCCATGAGCGAGAAAACTACAACAATTTAGGCATTTTCAATACGGGGCTCTCGTCACCCTTGATGGACGAACGGCTGTTGAGACCATTGGATGCCAACAACAGCCTCACTGGCCAATTGTTGAACCAGCGGTTTTGGGAGCCGCAAGTGACAGGGCAGACCACTTTGACAACGAGCGAAGTTCGGGCGTCCCGGCCATGGTTCGAAATAGAGGGCAAAGATGTCATGATCGGCTGGGGCTTGGAAATAAGGCGTGAGCAGGTGGCGTCAATGGTGAACCCCGATTTGAGTGCAGCCACCTTTCCGCCGCCAAGTTTCCAGGGCACTCGACGCAATGCAGCGGCTTACGCAGAAGCGCAGATTCCTGTAAAGCCTGATTGGGATGTGATTGCAGCCATTCGAAGCGACCACTACAACGATGTGGGACCGAGCCATAACGGCAAACTGGCTACAAGGTGGAAAATCAATTCCCGGTGGGCTTTGAGGAGTTCGATAGGCACCGGTTTTCGGGCGCCTTCCATCGGACAAGTGCAGGTGGTCGCTGAACCATTCCGCAACGGGCAGACCAATTTGAAAGCGTGTACAGAGGCGATGGAGGTCAGAACACGCCAACTGGTGTCAAGCACAGGATTGCCGGTTCTGTGCCCATCCAATGGGCCAGCGTCGCTGTTCACAAATGGCAATCCTGACCTGCGTCCAGAAAAATCCACACAAGCCACCTTGGGGCTGGCTTTTGCCCCAACCCGCAACATGAGCGTGTCAGCCGATTATTGGCGGGTAGAAATGCGCGATACATTGCAATTTGAAAGTTTGAGTGCGGTCTTGGCTGATCCAGTGGCTTATGCAGCAGCCTATGTGGTCAACCCTGAGGTGCGGGTGCGCAACTTTGGGACAGAGCGATTTCATTGGTTGGGCTTTTATTTGCAGATGCAAAATTTAGGAGCTTCTGTCAAAGAAGGCGTTGATGTGGATTTGCGTTATCGAATTCCCTTCAATTCGGGTCGATTGATGGTGGGTGCACAGGCGACCTACATGATCACATCCAAGGAAAAAACCAATCCACAGGCGGCATGGTCCTCGGACTTGGCGGCTTATTCATCCATCACAGAAATGGTGACGCCAAGGGTGCGAGGGCGTTTGATGTTCAATTGGGAAACTGTCCACACAAATTGGCAGCTGAACGCCAATTACAACAGCGGATACCGCGACAAGAGCGTGCGCGCATACAACACCACCGACAGTAAATTTGAGACTGTAGAGGGTCGACGTGTAGGAAGTTACCTGACATGGGATCTTTATGGCGGTCATCAGGTGAGTCAATCGACCCGTTTGCGTTTTGGGATCACCAACATCACAGACCGCAAGCCGCCCTTGTCTTTTTATTCGCCCACAACGGCTGTTTGGGGTGTAAACAGCCAGAACAACAGTTTATTGGGGAGAAAAATTCAACTGGGAGTAACGTTTAAATATTAATTTAAACAAGGACCCATGGCTTCAGCGAGATGGCCTTGAAGTTCCTTGGAAAATCTCAGCCGCTAAACTCTGCAGCGCAAAAAACGGCAATCGATCAAGAGAAAAGTCATGAAAAAATGCAGTGCGCGGGTTTGGTTGATCATGGGCGCTTGGGCATCTGTGTCTTCTCAGGTTTATGCCACAGATGACATCAAAGTACCCAGTCGGTCCAAACCGTCTTTGACGGTCACGGTGGTGGAAGCGCAAGTGACCAGCTTGGCGCAAAAAATAAGCGCCAATGGCAATCTGGCCGCCTGGCAGGAAGCCATCGTAGGGGCTGAGGCCAATGGATTGAAGATCACCGAGGTGCGTGTGAACGTGGGTGACCGTGTGCGGCGTGGCGATGTGTTGGCGCTGTTGCAAAGCGAGACCTTGCGGGCCGAATTGGCGCAAGCCGAAGGCACGCTGGCTGAAGCCACAGCCAGCGCCCAAGAGGCCAAGGCCCAGGCCGAACGCGCCCGCAGCCTGCAGCAGCAAGGCTTTTTCAGTAATGCTCAATTGAGCCAAGCGCTTGCCGCCGATGCGTCGGCGCAGGCGCGTGTGCAGTCGGCTCGCGCCCTGGTGCAGCTGCAAAACGTGCGCTTGTCCCAAACCCAGGTGCGTGCCCCCGATGCGGGTGTGATTTCGGCCCGTCAGGCCACCGTGGGCAGCGTGGTGGGTGCAGGCACCGAATTGTTCCGCCTCATTCGCCAGGGCCGCCTCGAGTGGCGGGCTGAGGTGACGGCTGCCGAAATTGGCCGCATCCAAGTGGGCGCGCCTGTGCAAATCAAAGCGGCCAGTGGCCAGCTGCTGCAAGGCAAGGTGCGCATGGTGGCGCCTTCGGTCGATGCCCAAACCCGCAATGCCTTGGTGTATGTGGACTTGCTTGCGCAAACCGGCAGCGCCCGCGCAGGCATGTACGCCCAAGGCGAGATCGCGCTGGGTCAAAGCCAGGCGCTCACCGTGCCGCAAGCGGCGGTGGTGGTGCGCGATGGTTTCAGCTATGTCTACACCGTGGGGGCCGAGCAAAAGGTCAGCCAGATCAAGGTGCAAACCGGACGCCGAAGCGGTGAACGCATTGAGGTGACCAGCGGCCTGAAAGCCGATGCCCGCGTCGTGGCCAGTGGCGGTGCCTTCTTGAACCACGGCGACACCGTGCGCGTCGTGGATGCGCCAGCCGCTCAAGCAGCTCAAGCCGCACCAGCTGCCCCAGCCACCCAATAAAGGGACGTCATGCTCAACGTCTCCTCTTGGTCGATCCGCAACCCGATTCCGGCCGTCATGCTGTTTGTGCTGCTGACGGTGGCAGGTTTCATCGCCTTCGGTTCGATGAAGGTGCAAAACTTTCCGGACCTGGACGTGCCCACCATCTCGGTCACCGCCAGCTTGCCCGGGGTTGCGCCCTCGCAGCTTGAAACCGATGTGGCCCGCAAGCTCGAAAACGCGCTGGCGCCGCTGCAAGGCCTCAAACACATCACCACCAAGGTGCAAGACGGCGTGGTGTCCATCACTGCCGAATTCCGCATGGAAAAGCCCACCCAAGAAGCGGTGGACGATGTGCGCTCAGCCATCCAGGGCGTGCGGGCCGATTTGCCGGGTGACCTGCGCGACCCGGTGGTGCAAAAGCTCAACCTGGCGGGCTCGCCCGTGCTGGCCTACACCGTGCGCTCGTCGCGCATGGACGATGAGGCCCTGTCTTGGTTGGTGGACAAAGACATCACCCGCAAGCTTTTGTCGCTGCGCGGTGTGGGCGCCGTCAACCGCGTGGGTGGGGTGACGCGCGAGGTGCGTGTGGCCCTCGATGTGAACCGCTTGCAGTCGCTGGGCATCACGGCGGCCGAGGTGTCGCGCCAGCTCAAGCAGGTGCAGCAAGAGGGCTCGGGCGGGCGCATGGATTTGGGCGTGGGTGAGCAACCCGTGCGCACTTTGGCCACCGTCAAAACGGCGCAAGAAGTGGGCCAAATTGAGCTGGCCACATCGCGCGGCGGTCGTGTTCGCTTGGACCAAGTGGCCACGGTGAGTGACACGCTGGCCGATGCTCGCTCGGCAGCCACTTTGGACGGTGTGCCTGTGGTCGGTTTTGAGGTGGTGCGCAGCAAAGGCGAGAGCGAGGTGGCCGTGGGCCGCTTGGTGCGCCAGGCCCTGGCCGAATACCGCTTGCAAAACCCGGACATCGAGATCACCGAATCCTTCGACTTTGTGACCCCGGTGGAAGAGGAGTACGACGGCTCGCTCGTCTTGCTTTATGAGGGCGCGATTTTGGCGGTGCTGGTGGTGTGGCTGTTTTTGCGAGACTGGCGGGCCACCTTTGTCTCGGCGGTGGCGCTGCCGCTGTCGGTCATCCCGGCTTTCATCGGCATGGCGTATCTGGGCTTTTCCATCAACGTGGTGACTTTGCTGGCGCTGTCTTTGGTGATTGGTGTGCTGGTGGACGACGCGATTGTCGAGGTGGAAAACATCGTGCGCCATTTGCGCATGGGCAAGTCGCCGTATCAGGCGGCCATGGAGGCGGCCGATGAAATCGGTCTGGCCGTGATCGCCACCACCTTCACCCTGATTGCGGTGTTTTTGCCCACGGCCTTCATGAGCGGCATTCCGGGCAAGTTCTTCAAGCAGTTTGGCTGGACGGCGTCGCTCGCGGTGTTCGCCTCGCTGGTGGTGGCGCGGGTGCTCACGCCCATGATGGCGGCTTACATCTTGAAGCCCATCGTCACGGCCGAGCGCGAATCTGGCTGGCTCAAGCGCTACATGGTCTGGGCCACTTGGTGCATGAAACACCGCTTGGTCACCATGGTGCTGGCGACCCTGTTTTTCATCGGCTCCATCATGCTGGTGCCTTTGCTGCCCAAGGGCTTCATTCCGCCGGACGACAACTCCCAAACCCAGGTTTATGTGGAGCTGCCTCCGGGTTCGACCTTGGCGCAAACCCAGGCCAGCGCCGAGCACGCCCGCAAGCTGCTCATGACGGTGAACGACGTGAAAAGCGTTTACACCACCATTGGCGGCGGCAGCGCAGGCAGCGACCCGTTTGCAGGCGGTGGCGCGGCCGAGGTGCGCAAGGCCACGCTCACCATCCAATTGAGCGAGCGCGGCACACGCCCGCGCAAGCAAGCGATCGAAAACGACATCCGAGTGGCTTTGCAGCAGCTGCCCGGTGTGCGCAGCAAGGTGGGCTTGGGCGGCTCGGGTGAGAAATACGTGCTGGTGCTCACGGGCGAAGACCCGCAAGCCCTGCAAACCGCCGCCATGGCGGTGGAGCGCGACCTGCGCACCATTTCAGGCTTGGGCTCGATTGCGTCCACCGCCAGCTTGGTGCGCCCCGAGATCGCGGTGCGCCCCGATTTTGCCAAGGCCGCCGATTTGGGCGTGACCAGCGCGGCCATCAGCGACACCTTGCGTGTGGCCACTTTGGGCGATTACGACGCGGCCCTGCCCAAGCTCAATTTGTCTGAGCGCCAAGTGCCCATCGTCGTGAAATTGGGTGACGAGTCCCGGCACGATCTGACCACGCTCGAGCGCCTCATGGTGCCCGGCAGCCGCGGCCCGGTCATGCTGGGTCAGGTGGCCAGCATCGAGGTGGCGGGTGGCCCGGCGGTGATTGACCGCTATGACCGCCAGCGCAACATCAACTTCGAGATTGAACTCTCGGGCATGCCGCTGGGCGACGTGACGGCGGCAGTGCAAAAACTGCCTGCGCTGCAAAGCCTGCCGCCGGGCGTGAAGGTGGTGGAAGTGGGTGACGCCGAAGTCATGGGCGAATTGTTCGCCAGTTTTGGCTTGGCCATGACGATTGGTGTGCTGTGCATCTACATCGTGCTGGTGCTGCTGTTCAAAGGCTTTTTGCACCCCATCACCATCTTGGCGGCGCTGCCGCTGTCGCTGGGCGGCGCCTTTGTGGGCCTGTTGATCGCACAAAAGAGCTTCTCTATGCCCTCGCTCATTGGCCTCATCATGCTCATGGGCATCGCCACCAAGAACTCCATCTTGCTGGTGGAATACGCGATCGAGGCGCGGCGCGGCAAACCTGCCGAGGGTGACCGTCCCGCTGTACCGCCCATGAGCCGCTGGGACGCCATGCTGGACGCTTGCCACAAGCGTGCTCGCCCCATCGTCATGACCACCATTGCCATGGGTGCGGGCATGCTGCCGATTGCGGTGGGCTGGGGCGCGGCCGACGCGAGTTTCCGCTCGCCCATGGCGATTGCCGTGATCGGCGGCTTGCTCACCAGCACGGTGCTCAGCTTGCTGGTGGTGCCGGTGGTGTTTACTTATCTGGATGATTTGGGGCTGTGGGCTGGCCGCATGTGGGTGCGTTTGATGCGGGTGCGGTGACGTTTCAAATCAGCACCGACCGCGCCACCGCCAGATAGACCGGGATGCCCAGCACGATGTTCAAGGGAAAGGTCAGCCCCAGGCTCAGCCCGAAATACAGAGCAGGTTTGGCCTCGGGCAAAGCGGTGCGCAACACGGCGGGCACGGCGATGTAGGACGCGCTGGCGGCCAGCACCATGAGCAAGGCCCCGTCACCCGGGCTCAGTTTCAAGAGCATGGCCAGGCCCAGGGCCAGGCTTGCGTGCACCAGGGGGCCGATCACCGCATAAGCGATGAGCGCAGGTGATTGGCCTTTGACTTGCGGCAGGTTGCGTGCCGCCATCAAGCCCATGTCGAGCAGGAAGAAGGCCAGCATGCCTTTGAACAGGTCTACCGAGAAGGGGGCCATCGCCTCTTTGCCCGCTTCGCCCGTGATCAGGCCAATCACCATGGCCCCCAAGAGCAGCAACTGGGCGCCATCCGTGAAAGACTCGTGCAGGATCTTGCCCACCGAGGCGCCATGAGGCGTGGTAGACCCACCCAAGGCGACCCCGCCTCCCCCTTGCAGAACCCCGCCGGAGGCCTGCTTTTGCCGCAATGAATTGGCCAACACCACCGCCAAGATGATGGCGGGCGATTCCATCAGGGCCATGGCCGCGGCCATGTGGCCGCCATAAGGCACGCCTTGGTTCTCTAGCGTCTGCACCGCCGTGACAAAGGTCACCGCGCTGACCGAGCCATAGGTGGCGGCCACAGCCGCTGCGTCAAAACCCGAGACAAAGCGGCGCAGCACGGCGTAACCGATGAGCGGGATGACGATGGCCAACAACACCGCAGCGGCCAAGCTGATGCCCACGGACGTCGTCAGGCCCGATTGCGACAGCGCAAAGCCGCCCTTCAGACCTAAGGCCATCAACAGGTAGAGCGACAAAAAGCGGGAGATGGCGGGCGGAATTTCGAGGTTGGATTTGACGGTGCCCGCCAGCACGCCGAAGATGAAAAAGAGAATGGCGGGATCGATCAGATTTTGCATGAGGGTGTTCCTGGCGCCGATCATAGAAACGGACAGGGCACTTGTAAAATCGATTCTTCAACTTTTAGGTATAGATAAAATTCTATGAACGTCAGCTTTCGTCAATTGCGACTTTTTCTGGCTTTGGCCGAAACCGGCAGCGTGAGTGCTGCGGCCAAGGTGATGCACGTCACCCAGCCCACCGCCTCGATGCAGCTCAAAGACATGAGCGGATCCGTGGGCTTGCCGCTGTATGAGCTGGTGGGCAAAAAGCTCTACCTGACCGAGGTGGGCCAAGAGCTGGCGAAGACCGCCCGTGCTGTGGCGCACACCTGGGATGCCTTTGAGCAAAACGTGGACGCCGCCAAGGGCTTGTCGCGCGGCAAGCTGCGGGTGGCGGTGGTGAGCACGGCCAAGTACTTCATGCCGCACCTGATTGGCAGTTTTTGCAAGCGGCATCCGGCCATTGACGTGTCGCTCGAAATTCTCAACCGCGATGGTGTGGTGCAGCGCCTGCGTGACAACCTTGACGACCTCTACATCATGTCCATGCCACCCAAAGACATGGACTTGGGCGATGAGGCCTTCATGCCCAACCCGATTGTGGTGATCGCGCCCATGTCCGACCCATTGGCCAAGCGCAGCGCTGTGCCTTTGCACGAGCTGGTGCAGCGTCGTTTTATCTTTCGCGAAAAAGGCTCGGGCACGCGCATGGCCGCTGACCAGTTTTTCAAGCAGATGAAGTTCCGACCCGATGTGCGGCTGGAGCTGGGCAGCAACGAGGCCATCAAGGAGTCCGTGGCTGGAGGGCTGGGGGTGGGCGTGGTCTCGCGCCACGCCTTGCATGGCCACCAGAAAGAAAACGGTGTGCGTGTGATCGACGTGCAGGGCTTTCCCCTGCCCTCAGCCTGGCACATCGTCTATCCGGCCGGTAAAAAACTCTCACCGCTGGCGCTGGCCTTCAAGCAGCATGTGCTCCAACAAATCAGTCGGCGCAAATGACCGTGGCGTCTCAGACGCTGTCCAGCCCCGCCCGCGTGGCATCCGCTTGCAGATTGATCTGCGCCTTGTTTTCCGCGCTCATCTTGCCCACATGCTTGACCATGAGCGCGGTGCGCGGGTTGCCCGCAAAGTCTTGTTCGTGGCGGATCAAAAAATCCCAATACAAGGTGGTCATGGGGCAGGCGCTGGGGCCGGTGCGCACTTCAGGCTGGTAACGGCAGCCTTTGCAGAAGTTGCTCATGCGGCTGACGTATTGGCCGCTGGCCACATAGGGCTTGCTGGTGAATCGCCCGCCGTTGGCGTGCAGGGCCATGCCCAGGGTGTTGGGCGTTTCCACCCATTCCACCGCATCGATATACATGGCGCGGTACCAGGCGCTGACTTGCTGCGGTGACAGCCCGGCCAGCACCGCAAATTGCCCGGTGACCATGAGGCGCTGGATGTGGTGGGCGTAGCCGTGCTGCAGGCTTTGCCCAATGGTGGCTTGCATGCAGGCCATGTGGGTGTTGCCTGTCCAGTACCACTTGGGCAAGTCGCGGCTGTGGCCGTAGTGGTTGGCTTCGGCCATGTGCGGCATGTCCAGCCAATACACCCCGCGGATGAACTCGCGCCAGCCCAGCACCTGGCGGATGAAGCCTTCCACGCTGGCCAGCGGCAGGCCGCGTTCGTGATAAGCCTGCTCGGCCGCCACAATCACTTCGCGCGGGTGGAGCAGGTGCAGGTTCAGGCTGCTGCCCACCAGGGCGTGCCAGCCAAAGGGCAGCGTGGTCCACATGGCGTCTTGCCATGCGCCAAAATTTTCGAGCCGCTGGTCGATGAAGTGCTGCAGCGCCACCAGCGCGTCCTCGCGGGTCACGGGCCAAGCAAAGTGCTCGAGTGTGCCCGGGTGCTGGGCAAAGCGTGTTTGCACCAGCGTGATCACGTCTTGTGTGACGCGGTCGGGTGCAAAGCGGGCGGGCGGCGGCACGGTACCCGGGCCTTTGGCGCCAAAACCTTTGCGGTTTTCGGCGTCGTAGTTCCATTGGCCGCCGATGGGCTCTTTGCCTTCCATCAGCACGCCGTGCTTTTTGCGCATCTCGCGGTAAAAGAATTCCATGCGCAGCTCTTTTTTGTCGCCCGCCCACTTGGCAAATTCGGCGCGGCTGCACAAAAAGTGCTTGTCGCCCACCCAACGCAGCAGTATCTGGGCTTGGGCTGTGGTGTCTTCGATCAGCCTTTCCATGCGCCAGGCCCCGGCTTCCATGACCACCAGGGCTTGGGGTCGGTGGGTGGCCAAGGCGTGGGCCAAGCGCCCGGCAAAGTTCAAGGGGAGCTCGGTGTCGTCCACCTTCACATAAGTGCAGGGCCAGCGGCGGCGGTGCGCTTCATTGGCAAAGTGCCGCATGCCCGACAAAAAGATGGCGATCCGGGCTTGATGGTTCCAGACTTCATCGGCTTCGCTGTCGGCCTCGATCATCAAGAGCCGGTCTTGGGCAGGGTCAAAGTCGGCCAAGGCCGGGTTGTCCCAGCCGAGCTGGTCGCCCAGCACCAAAATCAGGTGGCGGGTCATCGGGCACCTCGGTCGCCGTTGGGGCTTTTGGACTTGTCGGCTCTGCAGCGGTCGCTGCAATACAGCACGTTATCCCAGTTTTTGGCCCAGCTTTTGCGCCAGCTCATGGCCCGGCCACAGACGGTGCACGGCTTTTGCGGCAAATCCTGTTTGTTCCCTTTAAAACCCGAGGTTTTGGGCATGTTCGTCTCCGGTGAAAAGGTGCTGACGTGACAATTGATCCAAACAAGTTTAAACTGAGCAGTCACAAAATGGATTTTCAAGTGCAAATGAACCACTCATGGGTAAAACAATGGGGTGCCAGTCTGCTGATGGCCATCGTGGCTGCCATGCTGGGCTTGGGACTCGAAACCGTGCAGGCCAGCCCTCCAAAAGCGGCTAACGCTCAGGCCTGTCCCGCCATCCTCAACCACACGGTTGACCGTTTACAAGACGAAAAGCCCCAATCTCTGTGCCAATATGCAGGCAAAGTGGTGCTGGTGGTCAACACTGCGAGTTTTTGCGGCTTCACGTCCCAATACAAAGGTCTCGAAGCCCTGAACACCCAGTACAAAGACAAAGGCTTGGTGGTGCTTGGCTTCCCGTCCAACGATTTCTCGCAGGAAAAAGGCAGCAACAAGGACATTGCGGCCTTTTGCGAAAGCACCTTCGGCGTGAAGTTCCCGATGTTCACCAAAACCCAAGTGACTGGCGAGGGCGCAGCCCCCCTGTTCAAACAGCTCACCGCACAAACTGGCCAAAAGCCCCGCTGGAACTTTCACAAATACCTGATTGGCCGCGACGGCAAGGTGATTGACCAATACAACAGCATGGTTGGGCCCGAGAGCAAAACCCTGTTGGCGGCCATCGACAAAGCCCTGAAGGCGCAGCCATGAGTGTGATAACCCAGCCGCGCATGAAACTGGCCATTGTGGGTTCGGGCATCTCCGGCTTGGCTGTGGCCCACACCCTGAAAGACCATGCCGACATCACCCTGTTCGAGGCGGGTGACTACTTTGGTGGCCATACCCACACGGTGGACGTCACGCTGCCCACGCCCAAAGGCCTGGTCACACACGGCGTGGACACGGGTTTTTTGGTGTTCAATGAGCGCACCTACCCCAACCTGATCAATCTGTTTGCCGAATTGAAGGTCGAGACTGCGCCGTCCGACATGTCGTTTTCAGTCAAGGTGCCCGGGGCCCTGAACGGCAAAACCCTGGAGTGGAGCGGCACCGACCTGAACAGCGTGTTCGCGCAGCGCGGCAATTTGGTCAACCCACGTTTTTGGCGCATGTTGGCCGACGTGATGCGCTTCAACGCGCTGTGCACCCGCATTGCCAAAGAGCAGCGCGAAAAAGAGCTGCAGCAGCCCCTGTCCGACTTTTTGCGCACGCACCAATTCAGCGAGCCGTTTCGCGACTGGTACTTTTTGCCCATGCTGGGCTGCATCTGGAGTTGCCCGACCGACCAGATGCTGCAGTTCCCGGTGGCGACCATGATCCGTTTTTGCCACAACCATGGCCTGATTCAGGTGACGAACCGCCCGCAGTGGTTCAGCGTGGTGGGCGGCGCCCGAAACTACGTCGAGAAAATTTTGGCGGGCCTGCACGACAAGCGCTTGAACACGCCCGTGCGCTTGATCGAGCGCGACGCAAAAGGCGTGCGCATCATCACCGACGGACACGCCGAGCGCTTTGACCAAGTGGTCATTGCGACCCACACCGACCAGGCGCTGAACCTGCTGCGCCAGGCTTCTGGTGAGGAGCGCAGTTTGTTGGGCGCCATTCGATACCAAGACAACCGCGCGGTGCTGCACACCGATGCCAGCGTGCTGCCGGCCAACCCCAAGACCTGGGCCGCTTGGAATTACGAACGCGCCGCCAGCAGCGAGCGCGAGTCCTCGCGCGTGTGCTTGCATTACTTGCTCAACCGTTTGCAGCGCATCCCGTTTGCGCAGCCCGTGGTGGTGTCACTCAATCCTTTGCAGGACATCGACCCGGCCACCATCTTGGGTGAATTCGACTACGCCCACCCGGTGTTTGACTTGGCCGCCATCGAGGCGCAAAAACGTCTGCCCTTGCTGCAAGGCCAGCAGAGCACCTGGTTTGCCGGGGCATGGGCAGGGTATGGCTTCCACGAAGACGGCTTGAAGTCTGGCCTGCAAGTGGGCCGCGCCTTGCTCAAACTCATCCACGAACAGGCCAGCCCTGTTCAGGACAGACTGGTCGCATGAAGTCCACACAGGTCCCTGCTGCCACCGCCCTCATCGGCTGGGGACAGGTGCGCCACACGCGCCACCGCCCGGCGCACCACGCGTTTGCTTACCCCACCGCGTTTTTGATGCTGCCCATGCGCAGCTTGCAGGTTATACAAGCGCAACAGGTCCATGGATCGACTGGGCCCCTCAAAATCGCCGTCACTGCGAGCGAAGCGCGGCAGTCCATGGCGGGGTCGACCTTCAACCCCGCTTTGGCCCTGAGCATCAACCGCAGCGCCTGGATTGCCTTTCACGATGCCGACCATGGCGACGGCCGCCCGGCAGAGACGGGCGGGGCCTTGGCCTGGCTCGATGCCTTGCTGCAGCGCGAGGGCATTGAAGACGCCACAGGCGAGGTCTGGCTGCAGGCTTTCCCGCGTGTGCTGGGCCATGCCTTCAAGCCCGTGAGTTTTTGGTATGCGCACCGCACTGACGGCAGCCTGGCCGCCATCGTGGCCGAGGTGAACAACACCTTTGGTGAACGCCATTGCTACCTGCTGCCCGAGCCGCAATACGGTCAAACCATGTTGGCCCACAAAGTCTTCCACGTCTCGCCCTTTTGTGATGTGCAAGGCGAGTACCGATTCCGCTTCATGCGTGTGACGCACGGCGGGCAAGACCGCATCGTGGCGCGTGTGGACCATGGCGACGCCGACGGCCCCTTGATTGACACCAGCTGGAGCGGCGTGCTCGAGCCCGCCACCGCTGCCGCGCTGCGCCGCGTGATGTGGCGTTTTCCGCTGCTGACGTTTGGCGTGGTGGCCCGCATCCACTGGCATGCGCTGTTGCTGTGGCTGAAAAAAGTACCGTTTTGGCGCAAGCCCGAGTTGCCCCGCGATTTTGTGACCCGATGAACACTGGACCCCACTGGATGCCCACCACGATGAAGACCGCCGACCACGCCCAATCCTTGGGAAGCCGTGCCAACACCATTTCGCACGCCAGCTTGCCCAAAGCCGCAACGCGCTTGCTGAGCCTGTTGACACGCCTGAAAATCGGCACGCTCACGGTGCATGCGCCGGATGGCCATCAACAGGTTTTTGGCACACACGAAGCGCCCTTTGCGGCTGTGCATATCCATCGCTGGGACATGTGTGCCGAGGTGCTCAAATCGGGCGACATTGGTTTTGCCGAGGGCTACATGGCGGGGGATTGGACAACGCCCGATCTGGCCGCCCTGCTGCGCCTGACGATCGCCAACCGCGACCACATCGAGAGCGCGATTTATGGCCATTGGCTGGGACGTTTGTTCTACCGCATCAAGCACTTGCTCAACCGCAACAACCGAACCAACAGCCGCAAAAACATCCACGCGCATTACGACCTGGGCAATGCTTTTTACGAGCTGTGGCTGGATGGCACGATGAACTACTCGTCGGCCTGGTTCGAGGGCGACCACACGAAAGACATGGCCGAAGCCCAAAGGGCCAAGGTGCGCCGCGCCTTGCGTATGGTGAATGCCAAGCCAGGCGACCGGGTGCTGGAAATCGGCTGCGGCTGGGGCGCATTGGCCGAGGCGGCCACCACCGAGTTTGGTGCACACATCACGGGTGTGACCTTGTCCACTGAGCAGTTGGCTTTTGCCAACGCCCGCATGCAATCGTTCGGTGTTCAAGGAAGCGCTGACTTGCGATTGCAAGACTACCGTGACATCCACGACGGCCCTTACGACGCGGTGTGCTCGATCGAGATGATCGAGGCGGTGGGGCAAGAATATTGGCCGACCTATTTCCAGACCGTGAGCCGCATGCTCAAGCCCGGTGGACGCGCGTGTATCCAAAGCATCACCATCGATGACCGATTTTTTGAGCGCTACTTGCAATCGACCGACTTCATTCAGCAGTACATCTTTCCAGGGGGTTGTTTGCCCAGTCCCAGCGAGTTCCGCAAACAGGCGAAAGCAGCGGGCTTGCAGGTGGTGGACGAGCTCAACTTTGGACCCGATTACGCCGAAACCCTGCGCCGTTGGCGCGGCAGCTTCATGTCGCAATTGGACACCGTGCGCTCGCTGAAATTTGACGACAGATTCATTCGGCTGTGGTCCTTTTACCTGGCGTACTGCGAAGCGGCTTTTGACGAAGCCAGTATCGACGTCATCCAATTTACATTGGCCAAACCGGCCTGATGCCCATGAGCCACTTGTTCCAAAACATCCGCGCACCGCGCCTTCACCCATGGGGTCTGCAGGTGCTGGCTTGTGCGCTGTTGTTGGGTGCCTTGGCGTGTGAGGTGCGGGCGCAAAGCACGACCGTGAGCAGCCCGAATGCGGCCTTCTCGCGCCCCGAAGTGACCAGCTTGGGCGGCGTGGTGCCGACCGCGCCTGTGCGTTTGCGGGTCTGGGGTTTTGAGGTGTACGACGCCCGTTTGTGGACGCCCGTGGGTTTTCGGCACAGCGCTTACACGCAGTTTCCGTTTGCGCTGGAGTTGCAGTATTTGCGCAAACTCGAAGGCGCGGCGATTGCCAGCCGCTCGATCGATGAGATGCGGCGCGTGGGTTCGTTCAATGACGCCCAAGCGCAAAGCTGGCTGACCGCCATGCGAGAGCTGTTTCCCAATGTGGCTGCGGGGGAACGCATCACGGGCGTGAACCTGCCGGGCGTGGGGGCCGAATTTTGGGTCAATGGGCAGCGTGTGGGCGCGGTGAAAGACCCAGCTTTTGCGCGTTTGTTTTTTGGCATCTGGTTGGATGAGCGCACATCGGAGCCCAAAATGCGTGCCCAGCTGCTTCAAGGTTTGCAGCCATGAGCGGTTCTGTCCTGTTAGACCCGGCAACTCTGCCGAGCCAGGCCTCGGCTGCGTATGGCTTGCTGGGCTTGCCATTGGCTTTTGTGGCCTTGCCGGTGTATGTGCATTTGCCCAATTTGTATGCCCAACAGTACGGTGTGACGCTGGCCGCTTTGGGCGCCGTGCTTTTGCTCAGCCGCAGCATTGACGCGGTGGTGGACCCTTGGCTGGGGCGTTGGGGCGACAAGTTGTACCGCCATTCATGGCAGGCTGTGTGGCTGGCGGCTGTCTTGTTGGCCCTGGCCGTGGCGCTGGGTTTTGCGGCTTTGTTTTTTCCACCCGCAGCGGCTTTGTCGCCTACGGGTTTGCTGGTGTGGGTAGCTTGTGCGCTCACGCTCAGTCACTTGGCGTACAGCGGCTTGGGCATCTTGCACCAGGCCTGGGCGGCGCGGCAAGGCGGTGGTGGGGTCGCGCAAAGCCGCTGGGTGGCTTGGCGCGAGGGATTCGCGCTGGTGGGTGTCTTGCTGGCGTCTGCCCTGCCCGCGCTGTGGGGTTGGGGGCCAACAACGGCCTTGCTGGTGCTCATGCTGGCGCTGGGCTTGCTCTTTTGGCGGCGGGTGGCACGCAGCCCCTTGGCATCGACCGTCCCGGTGGTCGCCAGTCATGCCGTGGGCAGCCTCTGGCAGCCCTGGCAGCACGCGGGCTTTCGCCGCTTGTTGATGGTTTTTATGCTCAACGGCCTGGCCAGTGCCGTGCCCGCTACGCTGGTGCTGTTTTTTGTGCAAGACCTGATCCAAGCGCCCAAGACCATGGAGCCGCTCTTTTTAGGTCTGTACTTTGCTGCTGGAGCGCTGTCGTTTCCCTTGTGGCTCAAGGTGATCGACCGCGTGGGACTGCTGCGCACCTGGGCCACTGGCATGGTTTTGTCGGTACTGGCTTTTGTGGGGGTGGTCACGCTGGGCGCGGGTGACACCACAGGGTTTTTGATCGTGTGTACTTTGTCTGGCATGGCACTGGGCGCAGACCTCACGGTGCCTGGTGCCCTGCTCAATCAGCTGATCGACCGCTGTGGTGAGCGCGGGCGCACAGACGGCGCGTTCATGGGTTGGTGGAATTTGGCCACCAAACTCAATTTGGCTTTGGCCGCTGGGCTGTCGCTGCCATTGCTCGGTCTGTGGGGTTACACCCCAGGCCAGCAAGGTGCCGATGCTGTGCTGGCGCTGGGCCTGGCCTATGGCCTGCTGCCTTGTGTACTCAAGCTTTTGGCCGGACTGGCTTTGTATGCGGGCCTGATGCGTCGCCCTGATTTGATTTCGGGGTCTGATGCAACCCAAGCCCACCCCCCGGCGTGATGCCGCTTTGAACAGACAACACGGGAGCCCCCCATGCAACAACCGCACATCGCCATGATTCACCGCCGCACCGCCCTGAGCCGCCTGGGCGCTTTGTCCGTGGTCGCGGCCACGCCCTTTGTGGCCAGCTGCGCTGGGCCGCAGGTGCAACAGTACGCACAAGAAAAACCGCTGCTGGATTTGCGCACCTACTTCACCGGCACCATCGACGCTTGGGGCGTGTTCACCGACCGCAGTGGCCAGGTGGTCAAACGTTTCACCGTGGTCATGGACTGCAGCTGGAACGGCGACGATGGCGTGCTGGACGAGGCCTTTGTGTACTCGGATGGCACCAAGCAGCGCCGTGTCTGGCGGCTCAAAGCTGGGCCCAACGGCAGCTACACCGGCCGCGCCGACGATGTGGTGGGCGAGGCCTCGGGCCAAGTCAGTGGCAACGCGTTCCGCTGGGGCTACACCCTGGCTTTGCCGGTCGATGGCCGGGTCTGGAATGTTGATTTTGACGACTGGATGTATCTCATGGACGACCGTGTCATGCTCAACAAAGCCACCATGAGCAAATGGGGCGTGAAACTGGGCGAGGTCACTTTGTCGTTCACACGCCGCATGCCTTTGGCGGCCAAGCCGGGTTGATGCGCATGAACCCCCATTCCTCTGGCGCCGCTGCACTGCCCACTGAAACGGCCGATATGCCCATGCCCAAAGTGGGTCCACAAACTGCTTCGCCTTCCCCGCAGGCCCCAGCCAGAAACTGGCTGCAGCTGAACACGCCCATCACCGATTGGCAGGGCCGCCGGGTTTGGCTGGTGGGTGCTTCCACCGGCATTGGCTTGGCTTGTGCACAAGCGCTGCGCTCGGCCGGGGCGCAGGTGGTGGTGTCGGCCCGCAATCCGCAAGGCGTGTTGGAATGGGCCAAGAAAGATGCGGGCGTGAAGTGGTGTGCGCTGGATGTGAGCGATGCCGCCCAAGTGCAGGCCATGGCCCGAGCCTTGTTGGCCGAAGGCCCACTCGATATGGTCGTTTATGCGGCGGGTTACTACCGCGCCCAACGCGCCACGGCCATGGACATCAACGACTTGCTTCAGCACGACAGGGTCAACTACCAAGGCGCTTTGCAGGTGATTCACGCGGTGCTGCCCGGCATGCTCGCGCGAGGCAGCGGGCACATCAGCCTGCTCAGCAGCGTGGCCGGTTGGCGTGGCCTGCCCAATGGTCTGGCTTACGGCCCGACCAAGGCCGCCCTCACCCACTTGGCCGAGACGATGTTCATGGATTTGCAAGACCGAGGCATTGGCGTGAGCGTGGTCAACCCCGGCTTTGTGGCGACACCGCTCACGGCGCAAAACGAATTCACCATGCCCGCCCTGATCAGTCCCGAAGAGGCCGCCCGCCAAATGCTCAAAGGCTGGGCTGCAGGTCAGTTCGACATCCATTTCCCCAAGCGTTTCACGCTTTGGCTCAAACTGCTGCGCTTGCTGCCTTATCGCCTCTACTTCCCGTTGGTGCGCAAGTTCACGGGGCTGTAAGTCTGAATTGAAAGCCGATCATGGACAAGCGACAAACCACACAAAAACTGGCCACGTTTTTTGAAACCCTGTCACCGCAAAGCGTGACCCAGCTGAATACGGTCTACCACGCACAAGCCACCTTCAAGGACCCTTTTAATGAGGTGCAGGGCCTGCCCGAGATTGAGCGCATTTTTCGGCACATGTATGTGGCACTCGAGCAGCCGCACTTTGTGGTGACCGGCCAGGTGGTGGACGGCTCACAGGCCTTCCTGACCTGGGAGTTTCGCTTTCGTTTCAAGCGCTTTGACACCGCCACACTGCAAGCCGTGCGGGGTGCCAGCCATGTGGTGTTCAACGAGCAAGGCTTGGTGACGATGCACCGCGACTACTGGGATGCGGCCGAAGAGCTGTACGAAAAACTGCCGGTGCTCGGCGGCGTGATGCGTTGGCTCAAAAAACGCGCCAACAGTTGAGGCACAGCCAACCGTGTCGGGGCTTGACAGGATTGGCTACGGTGCAATTTAGAATGCGCTTGATTCAAGTGAGTTATTCAATCTTGATTCCTGCTTCTTTCACCACTTTGCCCCATTTGTCGAGTTCAGACACCATCAACTGGGACATCGCATCGGGTGTTGACAGGCTGACTTGAACGCCAGCGTCGAACATGGCTTTTTGGGTCTCGGGCGTGTTCATGATCTTGGCGACGTCGCTGTTGAGGCGGTTGACGATGTTGGCAGGTGTGCCTGCGGGGGCCAAAAGGGCCAGCCAAATCGTGGCGTCATAACCGGGCACGCCCGCTTCTTGCATGGTGGGCACATTGGGCAGTTGGGGAATGCGTTTGGCGCTGGTCACAGCCAATGCGTTGAGTCGGCCATTGGGCACTTGGGCCAGTGCATTGGGCACGCCTGCAAAACTGCTCTCCACGACACCGGCGACCAAGTCTGTGGCTGCCAAATTGCTACTTCGGTAGGGCACATGCTTGAGTTGGGTCTTGGTCATGGAGGCAAACAGCCCGCCAATCAAGTGCTGAGCGCTGCCATTGCCCGATGAAGCGAAATGGACACCATTGGGTTGCGCTTTGGCCAGAGCAATGAACTCCTGGACGTTTTTGGCAGGGACCTTGGGGTTGGTCAATAAAACATAAGGTGAGTCCACCAACTTGGTCACAGGTGTGAAGGCTTTGATCGGGTCATAGGGGATGGTTTTGTAAATCCAAGGGCTGATCACGTGGGTGGAAGACACAATCAACAGGGTGTGTCCATCCGGGTTCGATTTGGCGACCTGGTCGGAGCCGATCGTGGAGCCAGCGCCAGGCTTGTTTTCAATCACCACGGGCTGGCCAAGGCTTTCACTCAGCTTCACACCCAAAATGCGCGCCACCACATCGGTGAAGCCGCCGGGCCCAAAGGGCACCACAATTTTGACGGGTTTACTGGGATAGGTTTGGGCCCAAACAGCACTTGCCGAGAAGGTCAACAAGGCTGCAGTGCATACGGCGTTCAATAGCTTTTTCATGATTTAACCTTTGTAGGCGGGTTGGGGTTGGGAAAAAAAACTGTGCAAAATCTGATAAACCATCAGATGGTTTTTTTGCTGAAAGCTGGCATGCGAGATGCCTTGCATGATGCTGAATTGTTTGTTGGTGCAGGGCAGTAGTTTGAAGAAGTTGAGCAGATCATCGAGACTCGCAATGCCGTCATATTCGCCGCGCATGATGAGTGTGGCCGATTTGACTTGGGTAGGGTCCACCAGCGGCAATTTGGAGCACATGTCCACATACGTGCCCGTGGGCATGGAGGAGTCGAGTGTGAGGATGGCGTCGGCAAAAGCATCTTTGGTGGCTTCGTCGGCGCAAGCGGCGTGGTCGCGGTTGAAAATGCTGTGCACAAAAGCACGGTCGATAGGGCGACTGTTTTTGGCCAAAAACTCGGGCAGTTTTTTGGTTCTTTCGGCCAGTGTGGGGCTTCCTTCACCAGTCCAGACAAAGGCGTCGAGTGCGAGTTTGGCCACGCGCTCCGGGTGGCGCTGCGCAAACAAGGCGGCCTTCAGGGCGCCCGAAGAAATCCCATAAACCAGCAGCTGCTGAGCGCCGGTGGTTTTCAGGATGTACTCGCTGCCCGCCGCCAAGTCATCGGCGCCGTTGCTGATGTCGAAGTTGATGGGGCGGTGTTTGTCCGAGCGGCCATAGCCTTCGTTGTCCATGCACCAGGTGTCAAAGCCACGCTCGGCAAACCAGTCCATCACCGAGGAGTGGGGCCTGCCCGGAACGTGCAAATCAAACGTGGGTTGTGAGGCCATGGAAGAGCCATGGACAAACAAGATGGTGCCCGCAGACGGAGCATCAGGAGATGCGGGTTTGTTCCACAAGAAGAGACGGATATCTTCTTTGTGGGTCCAGTGTTCCTGGCCACCAGACCATTGAACGTTTGTCATGTTGCGTGTCTCCTGTTTGGAATTCGAGGTCTCTGATCGGGTCTCTAGATGGACCTTTTTGGTGCTTTGGTGTGTGTTTGATCAGACGCTTGATTGGGGTTTTGGCAAACGCTGCTGTACACATCTGAACAGCAGGGTGTTTCCACCGCCTGAGAGATTCCTTTATAAAGTCCGATCACAAGGGTGCTTTGAGGAAGTTCTCCAAGGCAAAGTGGAATTTGTTGCGCACCACCCCCATCATGGGGTTGTGTGCAATGCCCGACAGCACCACAAACTGCTTGTCTTTGGTCGGCAAGCGTGTGAAGAAATCCAGCAAATCGGGTTCTGCGGCAATGCCATCGAATTCGCCTCGAATCACCAAAGTGGGGCAGGGAATCGCCTCTGGCTTGGCCAAAGGCAAGTTGGCGCACATGTCCACATAGGTGCCTGTGGGTACTTCGCTGACCAAGGGCAACTCGGCCGCGGCAATGGCTTTGGGCACGCTGTCTTCGCTGGAGCCTGGCTTGTCGCGGTTGAACATGCCCTCGTAAAAAGCCAAGTCCACCTTGCGGCGGGGGCTGGCGCTGTATTCGGGCAGTTTTTTGCGGCGCTGCTCCAGTGTGGGTGAGCCTTCGCCGGTGTAGACCAGTGCCGACAAGCCCAGGCGAGACACGGTTTGGGGGTGCGCTTCGGTGTAGAGGCAAGCTCGCAGTGCCCCCGATGACGAGCCAAAAATGTTGATTTTTTCAACGCCAGTTTCTTGCATTATGAAGGGCACGACCGATGCCAAATCTTTGGCACCTGTACGCACATCGCTGTTGCCTCTGCCCGACCAGCTGGAGCGGCCGTAGCCTTCGTGGTCCACTGTCCAGACGTCGTAGCCACGCTCCGCAAAGTAATCCATCACCGAATAGTCTTGGCCTCCGGGTACTTGCAGGTCGTAGGTGCTGCGGCCCGACACGGTCGAGCCGTGAACCAGAAGCAAGACGGGCTTGGCAGTTTCGCCGGCCGCAGGCGCTGTGGCGCGCTTGCGGTAAACATACAGGCGAACATCTTCGCGGGTGACAAAATACCCATGGCTCCAAATCACATTTTTTCCTTTACTGAGGTTTCAAAATGGCAGCGGATCACCGTCTCTCCAAAGCTGTTTTGGCGGGTGACTCTGCGCCATGAAGCCATTCAATCAACCTTGCCGATGCGCTTGACCAAGGCACGCATTTCCGTGGCATCGGCTTGTACAAAGCGCTCAAATTCAGGCGCATCCTGGTACATGAAGGATGTGCCTGCAGCTGTCAAAGCACCCACGGCGCGGGCATCTTGTGCAGCGAATTTGGCGGCTTGGCGCAAACTGTCAACCACCGCAGCAGGGGTGTCGGCAGGCACAAACATACCGGCCCATTGTGAGTATTGGATCGGCACACCCAATTCCCTGAAGCTGGGTACCTCGGGCATGCTGGCCAAACGTCCATTCCCCCAATGCGCCAAGGGGCGCAAGCGGCCAGAAGCGATGTGTTGCTTCACACTGGCAGGTCCGGTGGACAAGGCTTCGATTTGACCGCCGAGCAATGACAAGACGGCCGGGCCAGCACCCGTGTAGGGCACATGCAGCATGAAGGTCGAGGTGGCGGCTTTGAGCTGTTCCATGGGCACATGCATCGTGCCGTAGTTGCCAGACGATCCGAAGCTGATGCGGCCCGGGTTGGCCTTGGCGTAAGCAATGAAGTCGGCATAGGTTTTCCAGGGGCTGTCGGCACGCACCACCAAAACGGTCGGGTCAGCAGTGAAGCGCGCCACAGCTTTGAGTTGGTTTGTCTCGTACATGGGCGCACGTTGCAAAATTTTGGCGGCTTCTGGTAAGACCACCAAGGACGACAAGGACATCAGGACGGTGTAGCCGTCCCCTTTGGCTTTGGCAACTTGGGCCATGCCGATACCGCCTCCTGCGCCCCCCTTGTTTTCCACCACCACACTTTGCTTGAGATGCCTTGACATGGCCTCGGCCACAGGTCGCCCCACGGTGTCGGCCACACCACCAGGCGGAAATGGCACCACCATGGTGATGGGTTTGGCGGGGTAGGCTTGGGCGAAGGCCGTTTGGCCTAAACCGGCCACGGCCAGCGAAATGCTCAGTGCGGCGCAGATGAGGGGGCGTCGGTTCATGTGAAGTCTCCTGGTGGTGGGGTGCTGCGAAAGCCAGACTTTGGCTGTTCGCATCGGTTCAAACAAAACGGTTTTCGATCAGACCTACGCCATCGATTTCGACACGGATCACATCGCCTCTGGCGATGTAGCGAGGTGGATTGAATCCCATGCCCACACCGGCTGGCGTGCCCGTGGCGATGATGTCGCCGGGGTAGAGCGTGATGCCGCGCGAGATGGTTTCAATCAGGGTGGGGATGTCGAAAATCATGTTCTCGGTGGGGCCGTCTTGGCGCAACTCGCCGTTGACCCAGCAACGCACCCGGGTTTGGCGGCCATCCACTTCATCGGCGGTGACGATCCACGGGCCCATGGGGCAAAAGGTGTCAAAGGACTTGCCCATGTCCCATTGCTGGTGGCGCATCTGCACATCGCGGGCGGTCACGTCGTTGACCACGGTATAGCCGAACACATGCTGCATGGCGTCGGCTTGGCTGATGTTTTTGCCGCCTCGGCCAATGATCACGGCCAACTCGGCTTCGTAGTCGATCTGCTCTGACACGGCGGCTCCCGGCAGCTGCACGTCGTCGGTCGGACCGACCACACACTCGGGCACTTTGGTGAACACGATGGGCCAAGCCTTGGAGTCGGAGTTGCTGTCCTTGAAGACCGAGGCCTGCAGCTCTTTGGCGTGCGCATGGTAGTTGCGGCCCACGCACCAGACGTTGCGGCGCGGCACAGGCAGGGGTGATTCGAGCTTGACGGAGGACATGTCCAGCGCGGCACCCGCCAAGGCCGGCAGGGCCTGCCCGGCAACCAGGGCTTCAATGATGGGCTGTGCGCCGCGATGGGCTTGTGAATCGTTCAGAGCAAATGGTGTGACATGCTGGCCATCGGCAGACACTTGGCCGACGTGGCGTTTTCCATTATGAACAAATGTGGCGATGCGCAAAATTCTCTCCAGATGCGGGTGACCGGCTTCAAAGCCAGGTCAGGTGAATTGGTTGAAATTCAACCAAAGCGAACCATCATAAGGCGCAAGAGAGCCTGGTCAAGGCATGAACCGACAATTTTGATGAGGGTTTTTACGGGGATGTGGAGCGTGATCTGGGCAACAAAGTGCTTTCGGTCAGCGCGTTAAATTGGTATGATTTGGTATTTTTTGACTCAACCAATAACGTGAACTCCACATACCTTTTTCGCGTCACCTTGCTGGACCAATTGCACAGTGGTCAATGGCAGGCGGGCGATCGATTGCCCACCGAGCGCGAGTTTGGTGAGCAGTACCAGATCAGCCGCAGTACCGTGCGCAAGGTGCTGGCTGAGATGAAGGCCCAAGGTTGGATTGCACAGACGGTGGGCAGCGGCACGTATGTCACCGATAAGGCCTTGGTCGCTGTCCCTCACAACAAGGCAAGCACAGGCAGTTCGCCCAATGCGGGCTGGCACACCAGCCCTGCGGAACTCATGGAGGCTCGCATGGCCTTGGAGCCCGCCATCATTGAGATGGTCATTGGCAACGCCACAACGGCCGATTTTGAGCAGATGGCGCACTGCTGCACACGCGCGGAAGCGGCCACCAGTGTCGAAGAGTTTGAAGAGTGGGATGGCATGTTTCACGAGGTCATTGCGCGTGCCGCGCACAATGGTTTTGTGGCCCGCTTGTTCAAACTCATGAACCAGGCCCGCGCCCAAGGCGAGTGGGGCATGTTGAAAAAACGCAGCCTCACGCCAGAGCGGCGTTTGGCCTACCAGTTAGAACACCGTGCTTTGCTGCAGGCCATCAAGGCGCGAGACCCGGTGCAAGCCAAGGCCTTGGCCGTTCAACACTTGGTTCATGTGCGGCGCAATTTATTGAACTATTGACTCGCTGGCAGCGGGCTACCCTGGCTCATCAAGTGGGGGAGGTGTCGATGAAGCTTGGCCGCTGCGCCAATTTGTCGTGCAGTTTGTGCAGATTGGGGTAAGGCGTGCGCCAGTCGATCTGGGGGAATCTGAAGTCCAGATAGGCCAAGGCGCAGCCCACGGCAATGTCGGACAAGCTCAGGTGGATACCTGAACAAAAGGCTATGTCGCCCAAACCGGTGCTCATGGCCCGCAGCGCGTGCTGAATTTTGTCGAGTTGACGATCGATCCAGGCCTGGCTGCGCTGGCTGTCTTCACGGCCTGTCCAGACGGACTCCATACGTGCCAGCAAAGCTGCGTCGAGCAGGCCATCGGCCAAGGCTTCCCAGGTCTTGGCTTCGGCACGCTCACGTCCGGCAGTGGGAATGAGCTTGCCCACAGGCGATAAGGTGTCCAGGTACTCCACGATCACACGCGAATCAAACACCGCCTCGCCACCTTCCATCACCAAGCAAGGCACCTTGCCCAAAGGGTTGGACACATGGATCTGGGTCTGTGCCGACCACACGTCTTCGGTGATGAACTGGTAGTCCAGCTTTTTCTCGGCCATGACAACACGCACCTTGCGAACGTAGGGACTGGTGACAGAGCCGATGAGTTTCATAAATTAAAAGAAGCAACAAATAAATGGATATTGGATTCTAGGTGAAGCCGAGGAATGTTTTTGGCGTCTTTCGTCAAGCTGCTCGTTTGAGGGGACAAGATATTTCCATCGGAAGGGCGTCATCGTGTTGGTGCAACGCGGCAATTACAATCCATGAATGAATTTCACCCCCATTTCCGCGCTGTCGCCACTGGATGGCCGTTATGCAAGCAAACTCCATGCCCTGCGGCCTCTGATGAGCGAGCTTGGTTACATGCACCGCCGTGTTCAGGTTGAAATCGCTTGGTTCATCGCCTTGTCCGATGCAGGCTTTTCCGAATTCAAACCCCTTTCGGCCGGTGCACGCACGTATCTGACGGGTCTGGTCAAGAACTTCAGCGAAGCCGATGCCGAGGCCATCAAAGAGTTCGAGAAGACCACCAACCACGATGTGAAAGCCGTCGAGTACTGGATCAAGTCCAAGTTCAAGGACCGCCCAGAGCTGGAAAAAGCGGCCGAGTTTGTGCACTTTGCATGCACCAGCGAAGACATCAACAACACCAGCCATGCCCTGCAACTCAAGGGGGCACGCGCCCTGGTGATTTTGCCGGGCCTGGATGGCTTGATCGCCAAGCTGCGCGAGATGGCGCACCAATTTGCCGAAGTGCCCATGCTCAGCCGCACTCATGGCCAAACCGCCAGCCCCACCACCGTGGGCAAGGAAATGGCCAACGCGGTAATGCGCCTGAGGGGCTGCCGCGACAAAATTGCGGCCGTGCAGCTCATGGGCAAGATGAACGGTGCCGTGGGCAACTACAACGCCCACCTGTCGGCCTGGCCTGAATTTGACTGGGAAGCCTTTGCCCAAAAAGTGGTGGAGACGCCTGAATTGGGTGAGACCCAAGCCAGCCACTGGGGCTTGGGCCTGACGTTCCAGCCCTACAGCATCCAGATCGAGCCGCACGACTACAT
Organism: Limnohabitans sp. Rim8; assembly: GCA_945897465.1. Classification (GTDB taxonomy): domain Bacteria; phylum Pseudomonadota; class Gammaproteobacteria; order Burkholderiales; family Burkholderiaceae_C; genus Limnohabitans_A. Next base: position 48,308 of record CAMDFK010000011.1, read on the forward strand.
GGCCGAGCTGTTCGATGCCGTGGCCCGCAGCAACACCATCCTCATTGACCTGTCGCGCGACATCTGGGGCTATGTGAGCTTGGGCTACTTCAAGCAGCGGCTCAAAGCCGGTGAGATCGGCTCATCGACCATGCCGCACAAGGTCAACCCGATTGACTTTGAAAACGCCGAAGGCAATCTGGGCCTGGCCAACGCCGTGCTCAAGCACCTGAGCGAGAAGCTGCCGATCAGCCGCTGGCAGCGCGACCTGTCCGACTCGACCGTGCTGCGCAACATGGGCGTGGGCTTGGGTTACACCGCGCTGGCCCATGCTTCGCTGATGACGGGTTTAAACAAGCTCGAACTCAACGAAGAGGCCTTGGCCGCCGACTTGGCCGCCGCCTGGGAAGTGCTGGCCGAGCCGATCCAGACCGTGATGCGCCGCTATGGCGTGCAGGGCGCTTACGAAAAACTCAAGGAAGTCACCCGTGGCAAAACGGTGAGCGCTGCTGACTTGCATGGCTTGATCCAAGGCTTGGACATACCGCAAGCCGACAAGGACCGCCTGCTGGCCATGACGCCGGGCAGCTATGTCGGCAAGGCCGACGAGTTGGCCCGCCGGGTTTAAGGTTCACATGGCCCTCAAATCCACCATCTACAAAGCCAACCTGTCGATCGCTGACATCGATCACAGTTATTACGAAGACCACCAACTCACGTTGGCGCGTCACCCCAGCGAAACCGATGAGCGCATGATGATCCGCTTGCTGGCGCTGGCCATCAATGCCTACAAGCTGCAGGCCGTGTGCCAGGGCGACGGCAAGCTGGCTTTTGGCGCGGGTCTGTCGGACCCGGACGATCCGGACTGCAGCCTGCGCGACTTCACCGGGCAGACCCGCATGTGGATCGAGGTCGGCCAGCCCGAAGACAAGCCGATCATGAAAGCCTGCCAAAAGGCCGATGAGGTCTTGCTGTATTGCTTCAACCACGCGGCCGAAGTCTGGTGGAAAGGCATCGAAACCAAACTGACACGCCTGGACAAGCTGCAGGTCTGGCGCGTGCCGACTGAAGGCTCTCAGGAACTGGCCAAACTGGCCGAGCGCAGCATGCAGCTGCAAGCCACGGTGCAAGAAGGCAGCGTGACCTTCAGCAGCGACAAAGGCAGCGTGCACATTGAGCTGAGCCGCTGGAAGTGAACAACACTTGGCCCCTTTGATGGGGCCAAATCAACCATGACCTTTGTGGTCATGGACAAAGCGCAAGCGGTTTACAAGCCCAACATCAACTCGATGTTTTGCACCGCCGCGCCGCTGGCACCCTTGCCCAGGTTGTCCAGACGGGCGATGACCACCGCGTGACGTGCTTCTTCATTGGCAAAGACACGCAATTCCAGCTTGTTGGTGTCGTTCAGTGCTGTGGCGTTGAGTTTGGCATCGGCAGTGGCGCTCTCCACGCTGACCCAGCCTCCTGCAGCCTGGCTTGCCGCATAGTGCGCTGTCAATGCCGCATGCACATCCGCACCGGTGGGTTTGCCGGGTAAGGTGTCGAGATGCAGGGGCAGTTGCACCAGCATGCCTTGGCGGAAATTGCCTACAGCGGGCACAAACATGGGCCGACTGGTCAAGCCGGTGTAGCGCATGATTTCAGGGATGTGCTTGTGCTTCAGGGTCAGGGCGTAGGCCTCGAACAGAGGGGCACGACCGGCTTCATAGTCTTCGATCATGGCGCGGCCGCCACCGGAGTAACCACTCACTGAAGGCAAACACACCGGAAAATCAGGTGGCAGCAGACCGGCATCGATCAAGGGGCGCAAGATGGCGATCGCGCCTGTGGCGTAGCAGCCAGGGTTGGCCACGCGCTGGGCTTGGCGTACAGCAAGCAACTGGTCAGGGGCCAACTCGGGAAAGCCAAACACCCAGTCCGGGTGGCAGCGGTGGGCGGTCGAGGCGTCCACAATGCGCGGCTTGCGCCCGGGCAGACTGTCGATCATGGCCACCGACTCGATGGCCGCATCGTCGTGCAGGCACAACACGACCAAATCGGCCGCGGCCATCAACTCGCGTTTGGCTTCGGGGTCTTTGCGGCGGGCTGGGTCGATGCTGAGCACCTCGACTTGGGGCATCCGTGCCAGGCGCTCGCGAATTTGCAAACCAGTGGTGCCGGCTTCGCCATCGATGAATATTCTGGCCATGGGTATTACTTTCTCAGGACTGTTCTTGCCTTGCGTCAATTCAATGTAAGACGCAAAGCTCAGGATTGGTGCGTTGCAGCATGATACAGTCGCACGCTGCAGTGTCCAGAGCCTGCTGACGGGTGAATCACCGCGGCAGACCGGTCAAATCAACCACCCTCTGAGAGAAGACCTCATGAAGATTCACGAGTACCAAGGCAAGGAAATCTTGCGTCAATTCGGTGTGCCAGTCCCCCGTGGCATCCCGGCGTTCACCGTACAAGAGGCGGTCGAAGCCGCTCAAAAACTCGGCGGCCCCGTGTGGGTGGTCAAGGCCCAGATCCACGCCGGCGGCCGTGGCAAGGGTGGTGGCGTCAAAGTGGCCAAGACCATTGAAGACGTCAAGCGCATCGCTGGTGAGATCCTGGGCATGCAACTCAAGACGCACCAGACCGGCCCTGAAGGTCAAAAAGTCCGACGCCTGTACGTCGAAGACGGCGCCGACATCCACAAAGAGTATTACGTGTCCGTGGTCACCGACCGCGCCACCCAAAAGATCGCTTTCATCGCGTCCAGCGAAGGCGGCATGGACATCGAGGAAGTGGCACACGCCACCCCCGAGAAGATCATCACCGAGTTCATCGATCCCCTGACCGGTCTGGGCGACGAACAAGCCAAGAAGATCGCTGACGCCATTGGCATGCCTGCTGACTCCACCGCTCAAGCTGTGGACATCTTCAAGAAGCTGTACCAGTGCTACATGGAAACCGACGCTTCGCTGGTCGAAATCAACCCCCTGAACCGTGACAGCAAGGGCAACGTGATGGCTTTGGACGCGAAGTTCAACTTTGACGCCAACGCCCTGTTCCGTCATCCCGAAATCGTGGCTTACCGCGATCTGGACGAAGAAGATCCCGCCGAAGTGGAAGCTTCCAAGTTCGACCTGGCCTACATCAGCCTGGACGGCAACATCGGTTGCTTGGTCAACGGCGCTGGCTTGGCCATGGCCACCATGGACACCATCAAGTTGTTCGGCGGCGAGCCCGCCAACTTCCTGGACGTGGGCGGCGGCGCAACAGCCGAGAAGGTCACCGAAGCCTTCAAGATCATGTTGGCCAACAAGAATGTCAAAGGCATTTTGGTCAACATCTTCGGCGGCATCATGAAGTGCGACACCATCGCCACCGGCGTGATCACTGCTTGCAAGGCCGTGAACCTGTCCGTGCCATTGGTGGTGCGCATGAAGGGCACCAACGACGAGCTGGGCAAGAAGATGCTGGCTGAATCCGGTCTGCCGATCATCTCTGCCGACACCATGGCCGAAGCCGCGACCGCCATTGTCGCCGCCGTTAAATAAATGACTTTGTGGGACAGATCTTCAGCTCTGTCCCCTACTGATTAGGAAACCCCATGTCGATCTACATCAACAAAGACACCAAAGTCATAACCCAAGGCATCACCGGCAAAACCGGTCAGTTCCACACTGAAAAGTGCCAGGAATACGCGAACGGCAAAAACTGCTTCGTCGCGGGTGTGAACCCCAAGAAGGCTGGCGAGTCCATCTTCAACATCCCCATCTACGCCTCGGTCAAAGAAGCCGCCACCCAAACTGGCGCGACCGTGTCCGTGATCTACGTGCCCCCAGCAGGCGCAGCCGCTGCGATCTGGGAAGCTGTCGAGGCTGACCTGGACATGGCGATTTGCATCACCGAAGGCATTCCAGTGCGCGACATGCTCGAAGTACGCAACAAGATGAAGGCCAAAGAAGCGGCTGGCGGCAAGCGCACGCTGCTGCTGGGCCCCAACTGCCCTGGTCTGATCACCCCTGACGAAATCAAGATCGGCATCATGCCCGGTCATATCCACCGCAAAGGCCGCATTGGCGTGGTGTCCCGCTCGGGCACTTTGACCTATGAAGCCGTGGCGATGTTGACCGAAGTGGGCCTCGGCCAATCCAGCGCCGTCGGTATCGGTGGCGACCCGATCAACGGTTTGAAGCACATCGAAGTGATGCAAGCTTTCAACGACGATCCCGACACCGACGCCGTCATCATGATTGGCGAAATCGGCGGTCCAGACGAAGCCGAAGCCGCTCAGTGGTGCAAGGCCAACATGAAAAAGCCCGTGGTCGGTTTCATCGCCGGTGTGACTGCCCCTCCCGGCAAGCGCATGGGCCATGCGGGTGCTTTGATTTCAGGCGGCGCCGACACGGCCGATGCCAAGCTGGCCATCATGGAAGAATGCGGCTTCATCGTCACACGCAACCCCTCTGAACTGGGCAAATTGCTCAAGGCTCAGTTGAAGTAATTCAAATTCTTCCAAGCTGAAACCCCTTGTTGCCAGCAGGGATGTGGTTTGCCACAATATAAAAGCCGGATTTTCTGAGGGAAAATCCGGCTTCTTTTTTGCACATCAAATGTAAGCGCCCGCCACAACGGGCTGAAGGACCACCGTGGAAGAATTTCTGACCCCCGCCTTTTGGTTCGCCGTCGGCCAGATCATCATGATCGACATCCTGCTGGGCGGTGACAACGCTGTGGTGATTGCACTGGCCTGCCGCCAGCTGCCAGACCATCAACGAACCAAAGGCATCATTTGGGGCACCGCGGGTGCCATCATTTTGCGTGTCATCCTCATTTTCTTTGCGCTCACACTGCTGGCCATCCCCTTCCTCAAATTCGTGGGCGCCCTCTTGCTGATTTGGATTGGCGTCAAACTGCTCACCCCCGATGCAGAAGACGATCACAGCAATATCCAAGGCAGCGACAAGCTCTGGGGCGCGGTCAAAACCGTGATCATTGCCGACTTGGTCATGAGCGTGGACAACGTCATCGCCATCGCCGGTGCCGCCCAGACCTCGGGCAACGCCGACCACCAGATGCCTTTGGTCATCTTCGGTTTGCTGGTCAGCATCCCGATCATCGTCTGGGGCAGCCAGTTGGTGCTCAAGTTAATGGACCGTTTCCCGATGATCATTACCGCCGGTGGCATGCTGCTGGGTTGGATCGCGGGCACCATGATGCAAACGGACCCTGGCTTGGTGGATTATTTGCCTCAAGACAAGGTGTGGGGTTATGGCATGGGCTTGGCGGGTGCTTTGCTGGTGCTGGCCCTGGGCAAAATCATCATGTCGCGCCGTCCGGCCTCGCAAGAAGCGGCTTGAACAGAGGACTCTATTGCCCTGCCTGGGCTTGTGTGGCCGCTGTCACCACAATGCCAATTTCAGCACTGGAATTCGGGTCATGCATGAATTACCATCATGACCCAATCACCAGGGAGGACATGCCATGCAAAAAAGGCAACAAGGTTTGACATTAATCGAGCTGATGATCGTCATTGCGATCATCGGCATCTTAGGCGCTTTGGCCCTGCCAGCCTACCAAGACTACAGCATCCGGGCAAGAGTCTCGGAAATGCTGCTGGCGGCAAGCGGTTGCAAAACCGCTGTCAATGAGGCCATCACCACCGCTTCACAGGCCGATGTTTCGGCCACTTTGCCCCAAATCTGCGAAAACCAGACCAGCAAATACGTCAGCCGCCTCAGTGCCGATGCCAACGGTGTGATCACTGTGGTCGGCAACCATGAGGCGCTGCGCGGCAACACCAGTGCAGCGGCCAACAGCATCAGCCTGACCCCGATCCAGACGGGCAGCACCGCTGTCAACGGCAGCACCGACGGCGGCAAGCCCATTGCCAGCTGGCGCTGTGGCCCGGCAGCCACCAATGCTTTACCGCTCAAATACCTGCCCGCTTCGTGCAAGGCATCCTGATTTTTGGGCGCTCACCTGAACGCCCGGCCCGAGCCGGGCCTTTGTTTGTGAACTGAGTTCACATGACAGTGCTTCGGGCCTCAGCGCAGGACACGGGCCGCATCCACCATTTGTGGCTGGTGTTGCTGTTGGCTTGGCCATGGGTTCAGCCTTTTTCCAGCAGTCCCTTGCCCAATGTCTGGCCTTGGCTGACCAGCTGGACGTGTTTGGCGTTGGCCTTGTGGACGTGGCAGCGCATGAGTCTGGCCACCGTGGTTCAAGGCTGGGTGCTCGCAGCCTTGCTCAGCAGTGCCATGGGTCTGGTGCAGTTTTTTGGGCAGGCCGAGCTTTTGGCACCCTTCTTGCACGTCCCATCCTACTTGGGTGATGCGATGGGCAATTTGCGCCAGCGCAACCAGTTGGCCACGCTGCTGGCCATGGGCGTGCTGGCAGTCTTGGTCTGGCGTGCTTTGGGCCTGACCATCGCCCATTCGCTTTGGATGCTGGCCTTGTTGGCCATGGGCATGGCCGCCACCGCTTCACGTACGGGATTGCTCCAGCTGGTGTTCATCGGCCTGTGGATGCTGCTGCACCGCGCAGCCCCCAAAGGGCGCGAGGCTTTGCTGTTTACTGGATTCGCGCTGGGTGTGTATGCCCTGGCTTCCTGGCTTTTGCCACAGCTCTTGCAGCACCTGATTGGACAGGCCACAGACAGCGCCATGGCCCGCATGGGCGCCCTGGGCGGCTGCGGCAGCCGCCAGGCGCTCTGGGCCAATGTGCTGCACTTGGTGGCGCAGCATCCGCTGGGCGGGTGGGGTTGGGACCAGTTGCGCTATGCGCACTACATCACCGAATACCCCTCACTGCGTTTTTGTGACATGTTGGGCAACGCCCACAACCTGCCCTTGCACATCGCCTTTGTTTGGGGGGTGCCCGTGGCCGTGTTGGGCTGCCTGGGTGTGATGGTGTGGGTGGTTCGCGCAAAGCCATGGCAACACAAGGGTGGGGGGCAACAGCTCGCTTGGGGCGTGCTGGGTGTTTTGGCTTTGCACAGTTTGCTCGAGTACCCGCTTTGGTATGGGCCCTTTCAAGTGGCCTTGCTGTTGTGCTTGTGGCTCATGAAGGGGCGCATTTGGCAAGTCTTACAAGTGAAGGGCCGCGCGCGGGGGCTGGCCCTGGTATTGGGGGGCGTTATGGCGTTTGTGGCCTATGACCATGCGCAAGTTCGGCAAATTTACCTGCCTGCAGCGCAGCGCTATGGCTTTTGGCGTGAGCCAGCGCTGCAAGTGGCCCAGCGCTCTTGGCTGTTCCATGGCACGGCCGTGTTTGCGCTGGTGACGACCACGCCGGTCCACGCAGGCAATGCCCGCACCATGCTGGCGGCCAGTTTGGAGGCCATGCATACCTCGCCCGAGCCACGCGTGATTGAAAAGCTGCTCGACAGTGCCCGATTGCAGGGGGAAGACACACTTTATGAAAAACATAAAAAGCATTTCCAGCGTGTTTATCCGCAAGCCTACTTGGCCTGGGCGTACCACCGCCAACCTTGAACACTGACCGCTTGGGTGGAGGTTTTCACCCATCAACCGTTTGGACTGATGGCCCATGCGTTTTGAAAATGACAAATTCACTCGAAAGGTTCCGACGTGATGCAGAGGACGGTGTTGACGTTTCCTCTTGTGTAAACTGTCAACCGTTGAATCAGTGCCGTGGTTTTGCTTGGGCGCGGTTAAAATATTCACTTGTTCCAAGGAGCGTTGCAGCCCGCCGCCGTCAAAGCGCAGCGGGTCAGGCTTGGGGTCGTTCAATGTTTGAATGATTTTGCACAACGACGCTCACCTGTTATTCCAAGGTGAGCCTGTGTCCGTTGTCTCGTCTTCCATCGTGTCTGTTCCCCCCATGAAGTTGTCCGGACTGGAGCCGGTCTCCATCGGCAGCGGTTCCCTGTTCGTCAACGTGGGCGAGCGCACCAACGTCACCGGCTCCAAAGCCTTTGCCCGCATGATCTTGAACGGCGAGTACGAGCAGGCTTTGGCCGTGGCACGTCAGCAAGTCGAGAACGGCGCACAAATCATTGACGTGAACATGGATGAAGCCATGCTCGACAGCCAGGCGGCCATGGTGCGGTTCTTGAACCTCATGGCCGGTGAGCCCGACATCGCCCGCGTGCCGGTGATGGTGGACTCCTCCAAGTGGTCGGTGATCGAAGCCGGTTTGCGCTGCATTCAAGGCAAGCCAATAGTCAACTCGATCAGCATGAAAGAAGGCGTGGACGAATTCAAGCGCCAAGCCAAGCTGGTCAAGCGTTACGGCGCGGCGGCTGTGGTCATGGCGTTTGACGAAAAAGGCCAGGCTGACACCTACGCCCGCAAAATCGAGATTTGCGAACGCGCTTACCGCGTGCTGGTGGACGAGGTCGGCTTTCCACCCGAAGACATCATTTTTGACCCGAACATTTTTGCCATCGCCACCGGCATCGAAGAGCACAACAACTACGCGGTGGATTTCATAGAAGCCACGCGCTGGATCAAGCAGAACCTGCCGGGCGCCAAGGTCAGCGGTGGCGTGTCCAACGTGAGTTTTTCCTTCCGCGGCAACGACCCGGTGCGCGAGGCCATCCACACGGTGTTCCTGTACCACGCCATCCAGGCGGGCATGGACATGGGCATCGTCAATGCGGGCATGGTCGGCGTGTACGACGACCTCGAGCCCACGCTGCGCGAGCGGGTGGAGGACGTGGTGCTGAACCGCCGACCTGATGCGGGCGAGCGTTTAATCCAGGTAGCCGACAGCGCCAAGGGCGCCGCCAAAGATGAATCCACCAAGCTGGCCTGGCGCGGCACGCCCGATGCGCCTGTGCGCGTGGCGCAGCGTTTGTCACATTCTTTGGTGCATGGCATCACCGACTTCATCAGCGATGACACCGAAGAGGCCTACCGCGAGATTTTGGCTAAGGGCGGTCGCCCACTGCATGTGATCGAAGGCCCGCTGATGGATGGCATGAACGTGGTCGGTGACCTGTTCGGCCAAGGCAAGATGTTCTTGCCCCAAGTGGTGAAAAGCGCCCGCGTGATGAAGCAGGCCGTGGCGCATTTGCTGCCCTACATCGAGGCTGAAAAGCTCGCACAAGAAGCGGCAGGCGAAGATGTCAAAGCCAAGGGCAAGATCGTGATCGCCACCGTCAAGGGCGATGTGCACGACATCGGCAAAAACATCGTCACCGTGGTCTTGCAGTGCAACAACTTTGAAGTGGTGAACATGGGCGTGATGGTGCCTTGCCACGAAATTTTGGCCAAAGCCAAGGCAGAAAACGCCGATATCATCGGCCTCTCGGGCCTGATCACGCCCAGCTTGGAAGAGATGCAATACGTGGCGGCCGAGATGGAAAAAGACCCCTACTTCCGCGAGCGCCAGATGCCGCTCTTGATTGGCGGCGCCACCTGCAGCCGCGTGCACACGGCTGTGAAGATCGCGCCCAACTACTCAGGCCCCGTGGTCTATGTGCCCGACGCCTCGCGCAGTGTGGGGGTGGCGCAGGGCTTGCTGTCTGAGCAAGCGGCCAAGTTCATCGCCGACCTGAACACCGACTACGACAAGGTGCGCGAGCAGCACGCCAACAAAAAACAAACCCCCATGTGGACGCTGGCACAGGCCCGCGCCAACAAGACGCCCATCGACTGGTCACAAGGCGTGCCTGCTGCGCCCAAGTTCATTGGCCGCCGTGTGTTCAAGAACTACGACCTGGCCGAAATCGCGCAATACATCGACTGGGGCCCCTTCTTCCAGACCTGGGACTTGGCCGGGCCTTTCCCCGCGATCCTCAACGACGAGGTCGTGGGTGAGCAAGCCCGCAAGGTCTATGCCGACGGCCAAGCCATGCTGCAAAAAATCATCGACGGCCGCTGGGTCACGGCCAACGCGGTGCTGGGCCTGTACCCCGCCAACAGCGTGAACGACGACGATATCGCGCTGTATGCCGACGCCTCGCGCAGCCAAGTGGCCATGACCTGGCGCGGCCTGCGTCAGCAGTCCGAGAAACACATGATCGATGGCCCGGATGGAAAAAAAGTCCAGCGCCCCAGCCGTTGCCTGGCTGACTTTGTCGCGCCGCAAGGCACAGCGCCTGACCATGTGGGCGTGTTCGCCGTCACCGCAGGCATTGGTGCCGACAAACGCGCCGCCGCTTTTGAAGCCGCACACGACGACTACAGCGCCATCATGCTCAAGTCCCTGGCCGACCGCCTGGCCGAAGCATTGGCCGAATGCCTGCACAAAAAAGTGCGCACCGACCTGTGGGGTTACGCTGCCGCTGAGGCGCTGAGCAACGAAGAACTCATTGCTGAAAAATACCAAGGCATCCGCCCCGCGCCCGGCTACCCCGCTTGCCCCGACCACAGCGCCAAAAAAGCGATGTTTGACTTGCTGCAATGCGAGGACATTGGCATGGGCCTGACCGAAAGCCTGGCCATGACGCCTGCGGCCAGCGTGATTGGTTTTTACATCGCCCACCCCGAGGCGCAGTATTTCAACGTCGGCAAAGTGGGTGATGACCAAGTGCAGGACTTGGCGCAGCGCAGCGGCGTGCAAGTCAAAGACCTGCAACGTTTGTTGGCACCCAACCTCTGAAGTGGCGGTCAGACGCTCAGACAGAGGCGGCTTGACGGGTAATTGAGCGGGTTGTTGATCGGGGTGTGCGTTTGTCCGCGATCACATGGGTTAAGCTTTTCTTTGTCACACCGCTTGGGAGAAAAGACTTATGAACCGTATCGCGATGCGCGTCAGCGCCTGGATGGCCACCGCAGCCTTGGCGCTCAGCCTGACCGGCTGCGGCTACAACGATTTCCAGCGCCTGGACGAGCAGACCACGTCCGCTTGGTCCGAAGTGCTCAACCAGTACCAGCGCCGTGCCGATCTGGTGCCCAACATCGTGGCTACGGTCAAGGGCGAGGCCAATTTCGAGCAGGAAACCCTGACCCAAGTGATTGAAGCGCGGGCCAAGGCCACAAGTTTCCAGATCACCCCCGAGGTGCTGACCAACCCACAGGCTTTGCAGCAGTTCCAGGCCATGCAGGGGCAACTCTCGAGCGCCCTGTCGCGCCTGATGGTGGTGTCTGAGCAGTATCCCAACCTCAAGGCCAACCAGGGCTTTGCCGATTTGCGCGTGCAGCTTGAAGGCACTGAAAACCGCATCACCGTGGCGCGCAACCGCTACATCGCTGCTGTGCAGGAATACAACGTGCTGGCGCGCAGTTTCCCGAGCAACCTGACCGCCAAGGTCTTTGGCTACGCGCCCAAGGCCAATTTCACGGTGGCCAACGAAGCCGCCCTCAGTGCGCCGCCCAAGGTGGACTTCGGCAAGTGACTCACCCCCGCATGCCCCAACCTGGGCCGATGTGCGGGGTCAGCGCTCAGGCCCTGTCCAAAGGCTTGACCCGGCTGCTGTTGGTCGTGTTGGCGTGGGTCACGTTGAGCCTGTCGCCCGCATGGGCCCAAGCACTTGTGCCTGTGCCACCCCTGACCGCTCGGGTCATGGACCAGACCGGCGCCTTGACCGCCGCCGATGTGGCGGCTTTGGAGCAGCAACTCCAAACCTTTGAACAGCAGCGCGGCACCCAGATCGTGGTGCTGGTGTTGCCCAGCACCGCGCCCGAGGACATCGTCGACTTCACGCAACGTTTGGGGGATGCCTGGAAGATCGGTCGGCGCAAGGTGGGCGATGGTCTTCTGCTGGTGGTGGCGCTCAATGACCGCCGATTGCGCATCGCGCCAGCCAAGTCACTCGAAGGCGCGGTGCCCGACTTGGCGGCCCAACGCATCATCGATCAAGTGATTGCGCCCGCATTTCGCCAGGGCGATGTGGCCCGGGGGCTGCGTGCAGGTCTCAGCCACTTGCAAGCCCGCATCGTGGGCGAGGCCTTGCCGCTGCCTGAACCCGGTGCACCCCGGCAGGCAGATGGGGTGGATTGGCTGGACCTGGCCGTGTTGTTCATCGTGGCCGTGCCCTTGGTGGCCACGGTGCTGCGGCGTCTGCTGGGCCAGCGCTTTGGCGCATTGGCCGCAGGGGGCGCGGCCGGTTTTCTGGCCTGGAACATGACGGGCTTGATTTGGCTGGGCGTGATCGCCGCCATGATCGGCTTGATGACGGCCTTGTTCATGCAGGCCCTGCCCAGCCCGGCGGTGCGGCGCAGCCAGCGTGGCACAGGCCGCAGCGACTTTCCAAGTTGGGGTGGTGGCCATGGTGGGCACGGCGGCTGGGGTGGATCGGGCGAATCTGGCGGTTTGGGCGGGGGCGGATTTTCATCGGGCGGCGGTGGTGATTTTGGGGGCGGTGGTGCCTCCGGGAGCTGGTGACATGCGTGAATCGCTTCTGAGCTTTTGGGTGCGTTGGTGGCGACACCGCTGGATGGACGAGCGGGCCGCCGTGCGGGCGGTGCCGCCGGCCCTGGCCGAGCAGCTGCAGGCCCGGGTGAAGGCCAGCGAAGCGCGACACAGCGGCGAAATCGTGCTGTGCGTCGAAGCCGCTTTGCCCAACAGCTACCTGTGGCGGGCGGGCCGCGAAACGCCTTTGCCCGTGGTGATACGTGAGCGCGCACTATCGTGGTTTGGCAAGCAACGCTTGTGGGACACCGAGCACAACAATGGCGTGCTCATCTATTTGCTGCTGGCCGAGCGCCGGGTTGAGATCGTGGCCGACCGGGGCATCAGCCGCCATGTGCCCGATGCACACTGGCAAGCGGTGGTGCTGCATTTGGGTGAGCACTTGCAAACCGGGGACTTCGACAGCGGTCTCACCCAGGCGCTGCAGGAAGTCTCGGCGCTGCTGGTGCAGCACTTCCCGCTGCAGCCCGATGAGGCGAATCCGAATGAACTGTGCAACCGGGTGATTTGGGCCTGAGCTCGGGGCCGAACCAGAACAAAGACCATCGACACCCTTCGGGGTGGCAAGACCAAAGACTCAACATGCACAACCTCTGGACCGCTTGCGGCCACCAACACCTGACCCGCAACGCCCGCGGCTGGATGAGCGCCACGCCCGACTACTGGCGTTTGTGGCTGCAGCGCCCCGAGCTGGCGCTGGTGCCGGAATCGTGCCCCGCCGAAAAGCGTTTGCACCAGGCCCTGCTGGATGCGCCCGGGATGCAGGTTGCGCCCGCGCAAATGAAGGCCTTCAAGGACGGGGATGCGCGGGAAAACTACGAGCTTTTTCGGCGCTTTCGTGACGACGTGGAAGCCGCAGGTTCGCTGGAGTCGGCCTACATTGCCTGGATGCGCCATGGTCAGATCCAGCTGCCCCCGCTGTTCATCGACCTGGTGGTCCAAGCCATCGTGTGCAATGTGCTGGCCGATGTGCAGGACGCTTGGGTCTGGCGTGCGGCCGAGTTGCTGTTTCGCCGCCAGTGCATCACCATCGAAGGCGGCCGTGTGCTGTCGGGCGACAGCGAGACGCTGGACAGTCTGAAATCCACAGGTGGCTTGGGTGAGATGGGCCGCATCTTGATGGAGGGTGGGGCCGCGCTCAAGGCGGTCGATGTGAAGGTGCTGCACCCGGACAATGCGGAGCGCTACCTAGCGCAGCGCGAGGGCTTGGGGCGCTACGCCTTTTTGCTCGACATGACACACGAGCTGAAGAACGAATTGCCGCACGGCTTGATTTTGAGCATGGTCAACGCCCGCTCAGGCCTCAAGGCCTTGTCGGTGGTGCTGGCCCGCTGGGTTCAGCACTTTTTGGGTGTGGCCGTCAGCATCGAGCCTGTGCAACAGGTGGACGACCCGGCCTGGCGCTGGCATGTGGGGCTGGATGTGACGGCGACCGCCCTGCTCAACGACCTGTACCAGGGCACCGAGCTGTCAACCCAGCGCCAACAGCAACTCATCAGCCTTTTAAATTGAGTTTTGACAATCCGCAAGACATGCGTGCCGTCGTGCAGGGCAAGCCGGTTTATTTGGGCTTGGCCATGAATGAGCTAGGCTTGCTCAAGCTCAAACCTCAAAACCTGTTGCTCAATTTGCCACTGGCCAGCGAGGTTTAAAAACGCTCGCTCAGCTGCCAGGAGTGGCGTAAAGCCGTGCGCTCACCAGCGCAGCCATCGCCCACCGAGCAGGGCGCCCAAACCGGTGGCCAAGGCCATGCCCCCCACGTACCAGACGGCGAAAAACGTCAGGCTGGTTTCGGGGCAATGCAGCGAATAAATACTGGCTGACAAGCTGCCCGCCAACATACCCGCTACGGCACCCGTGAGTACCGGGCGGGTGGGGGCCAGCTGGCGCAAGGCCCAAAACATGGCGCCCAATATCGGCAAAGCCAAGGCCGCGATGCTCACCGAGCAAACCTGCCAGGAGCCGCCCATCCAGTGTGCGGTGCGTGTACCTGCATCGGTTTGCAGCAGCTGCACCAGACCCAAGCTGAACATGGCCATCAGCGCCAGGCCCATGCCCCACAGGGTGTGACCCGCCCCCATGCCGGGCCGGGCCAGGCGAAACAAACCATACAAACTGAAGCCCATCAGGGCCGCCAACCACAGCATCTTGGTGGCAAAGGCGGGGTGCGTTGCCATTTCGTCCATGCGTGGGTTCAGGCCGAACAAAGCGAGCAGCAGCACGCCACAGACCGCCGCACCGAGCACCAGTTTCTGCAGCAATTGCTGGCGCACGGGAGGTTGTGGCTGCAGCGTATCGCTGGCCAGCAAGGCAATCAGGTCGTTCGTTTTCATGACTTCGCTCCCCATTTGGCCATCAAGGTTTTCAGGCCCCTGTGGATGTTGACTTTGACCGAGGCTTCGCTTTGCCCGGTCCGCTCGGCGGTCTCGGTGATCGACAAACCCATCAGCCGCGTGTGCTCGATGGCTTCACGTTGGCGCACAGGCAAATCGGCCAACATCACATCCAAGTCCTTGTGTGCATCGCTGGCGGCTTCATCGCTGTCCACCGCCAGGATTTCAGACCAGTCGTCGATGTCGTCGTGCAGGCCCTCACGGCGGCCGTGGGCGCGCAAATGGTCCACCCATTTGTAACGCGCAATCGCATACATCCAGGCCGTCAGGGGCTGGTCGCTTTGGTAGGTGTGGCGCTTTTGATGGATCGCCATCAGGGTTTCTTGCACAAGGTCCTCGACATCGCTGAGTTGGGATTGCATCCGTTTTTGCAAAAAGCGCCGCACATGGCCACTCATCAGGCTCAAGGCCCGTTGGTAACTGGCGTGATCGCCTTGCAGGGATTGCATCCATGCGGCGTGCAGTTCGGCTTCATGGGTTTGCAGGCTTTCGCTCACAACGTCAGTTCGTTTTGGTGGGTGGAAAAGTGACAAGCTTGCCGGAAAATAAAAAATTTTTGAGTACTGTAACCATTTGGACAAGGGCCTCGAATGACAAAAGGACGACCGTTGATGCGGTTACTTGAGCATTGCCCAAGGTCGTCAATAGGACGAATGCCCTACAGTTTGTCTCATGAATCACAGTGGGCCAATGGCCAAAGCTTTTTTTGAATAAAACACTTATGCAGTTCAAATATCTTGCTCCGGGTGTGTCGGTGGTCAACTTGACACGGCGTCAATCGCTCGCTTTCTGGACGCTCGCCGCAGTGCCCGCTTGGGCGCAAGCGCAAAAGGCCGATTGGGCTGCCACCGAGCGTGCCGCCCGTGGCCAGACGGTGTACTTCAATGCCTGGGCCGGCAGCGAACGCATCAACGCTTATCTGCAATGGGCGGCAGGCGAGTTGCAGCGCGACTTTGGCGTGAAGCTGCAGCACGTCAAGATCAGCGATGCGGCCGATGTGGTCAAACGCATTCGCGCCGAAAAGCAAGCTGGCCGCAAAGACACCGAGGGCACGGTAGACCTGGTCTGGATCAACGGCGAGAACTTTGCTGCCATGAAGCAGGGTGGTTTGTTGTCTGCGCCCTTCGCAACAGCATTGCCCAATTTCCAGTGGGTGGACACGGTGGGCAAGCCCACCACGCTGGTCGATTTTTCGGTGCCCACCGATGGTCTCGAATCGCCCTGGGGCATGGCGCAGCTGACGTTTTTTGCGGATGCCAAGCGTCTGGCCAAACCACCACAAAACATGGCCGAGTTGCTGGCCCTGGCCCGCAGCCAGCCCGGGCGTATCACCTACCCGCGCCCGCCGGAATTTCACGGCACCACCTTCGTCAAGCAGGCCTTGATCGAACACGCGCTCGACGTGAAAGCGCTGGCCCAGCCCGTCACGCCTGCAGCTTTGGCGGCGCAAGCTGCGCCGCTGTGGCGCTTTTTGGATGCGCTGCACCCGCACTTGTGGCGCGGTGGCAAACAGTTCCCGCAAAACTCGGCCGCCGTGCGCCAGATGATGGCCGATGGTGAGTTGGTGATGGCTTTGACGTTCAACCCCAATGAAGCGGCCAACGAGATCGCTGCCAAACGCCTGCCCGCCACAGTGCAGAGCTGGCAGTTCGCCAAGGGCACGATTGGCAACACCCACTTTGTGGCCATTCCATACAACGCGCCCAGCAAAGCGGGTGCGCAGGTGGTCGCCAACTTTTTGCTGTCACCCGCTGCGCAAGCACGCAAGGCCGACATCGATGTGTGGGGCGACCCGACGGTGCTGGGTGTGGCGCGCTTGCCTGCGGCTGAGCGTGCGCGTTTTCAATCCGCCTCACGACCCGGGCAAGTGGCTGTGACGGCCCCCGCGCTGCCCGAGCCGCATGCGTCTTGGGTCGATGCACTCGAAAAAGAGTGGACCCGCCGTTACGGCGTGTGAGCTTCTTGCCCGCCTTTTTGCTGGCCTTGATCGCTGCCGTGCCCATGGGCTGGGCGCTGTGGGCGGCCGCTTCGCAAGCGCTGGATGTCAGCGCTTGGCAGGCCTTGTGGGCCGATCCGCAAATGCTGCGTGCTTGGGGCATGACGCTGTGGACCGGGCTGGCTTCGACAGCTCTTTTGTGGTGGACCGTGGCGCGTTTGTTGGCCCATGGTTTCATTCGGCAGCAATTGGCCCGCTGGCTAACCCATGTGCCCGCCTTGCTGGCCACGCCGCACGCGGCCATGGCCATTGGTTTGGTGCTGTGGCTTGCACCCAGCGGCTGGGCTTTGCGCCTGGTGTCGCCAGGCCTGTCGGGTTTTGATGCGCCACCGCCTTGGTTGACCACACAAGACCCGTGGGGCTTGGGCTTGATTTTGGCGCTGTGGCTCAAAGAAGTGCCATTTTTGCTCTGGGTGGCGGCCACGCAACTGCAACGCGAAGACCTGCGCCGACGATGGCAAGCTGAATTTGCATTGGCCCAAACCTTGGGCCACACGCCCACACAAGCTTTTGCCCAAGTGGTCTGGCCGCAGCTGGGACCGCGCTTGCGCTGGCCGCTGCTGGCGGTGTTGGCCTATGGCCTCACGGTGGTGGACATGGCGCTCATCATTGGCCCTGCGACGCCACCTACTTTGGCCGTGCTGGCCTGGCAATGGCTGGGTGATGCCGATGCGGCCATGCAGGCGCAAGGCGCGGCAGCGGCGGGTTGTCTCACGGTCAGTGTGGCGATGTTGGCGGGGGTGACCGTCATGGTGCTGCGCGCATGGGCGCGTCTGCGCAGATCCGCGAGCAGTCCCCTGTTGTTGCAGGGTGATTCGCCCTGGGTGGGTTGGGCCATCGGTGGGGCATATCTGGCTGTTTGGTGGGCCTTGGCGGTGGGCAGTGTGTCGGGCGTCTGGCCTTTTCCGCAGCTTTGGCCATCACTGTGGACGGGTGATGCCTGGGCGCAGGTGATCGCCAGTGCCCCCACGGTGTGGACCACCTTGGGTTTGGCGGCGGCCTCTGCCAGTGTGTGTCTGATTTGGTCGGTGGCTTGGCTGGAGCTGACACCGCGCCGCTGGCAACAGGCTTTGCGGCCCTGGTGGTTGCTGCCGTTGGTGTTGCCCTCGGTGCTGTGGGTGGTAGGCCTCTACAGCGTGGCGTTGCAGTGGCGGCTGGAGGGGCAGTGGCTGGGCCTGCTTTTGGCGCATGCGGTCATGGTGCTGCCATATGTGCTGCTGGCCTTGGAGCCCGCCTATTTGGCGGTCGATCCGCGCCAATCGGCGGTGGTGGCCAGCTTGGGTCAGGGCCGATGGACTGACTTGCTGCGCATCAAATGGCCGCTGCTCAAACGCGCCATCGCCTCGGCCTGGGCGGTGGGTTTTGCGGTCAGTGTGGCGCAGTATTTGCCCACCTTGTATGTGGGGGCGGGGCGCTTTGCCACGGTGACCACCGAGGCCGTGACACTGGCGTCTGGCGCGCAGCGCTCGCTCATGAGCGCTTATGCCGCCTTGCAGATGCTCTTGCCCGTGTTGGCCTTTGCTTTGGCCGCTTACTTGGGCAGGCCACGCCAATTTGAGAAGATCGGGCCGATGAAAGACAACACATGAACGCGGGACTCCAGATCGACATCGAACGCCTGGGCACGGTGGCGCAGACCTTGGTGCAAGACCTGCATCTGCATGCGCCCGCAGGCGAGATCCTCACGCTCATGGGGCCAAGTGGTTGCGGCAAAAGCTCGGTGCTGGCCGCCACTGCGGGCACGCTGGCCAGCGTGTCCGAAGGTTTGCAGCCTTTGCAGTTTGAAGGCCGCGTGCAGCTGAACGGCCATGATCTCACCGCCTTGCCCACGCACCTGCGCGGTGTTGGCTTGGTGTTTCAGGATGCTTTGCTGTTTGCCCACATGACGGTGGCCGAAAACCTGCTGTTTGCCGTGCCCCGCGCCTTGCCGCTTGCACAGCGCCAGGCGCGTGTGCAGCAAGCGTTGCAAGAGGCGGAGTTGTCGGGCTTGGGTGAGCGTGATCCTTCTACCTTGTCTGGCGGGCAACGCGCCCGCGTCGCGCTCATGCGGGCGCTGCTGGCCGAGCCGCAAGCGCTGCTACTGGACGAGCCGTTTTCTAAACTCGATGCCGCCTTGCGCGCCCAGCTGCGTCCGTGGGTGTTTGCGCATGTGCGCGAGCGGCGCATCCCGGTGGTGCTGGTCACCCACGACGAACAAGACGTGGCCGACCCGCAGCGCGTGGTGCACTTGCGTGCCACCGAAGAAAGCCCAAGCCATGTTTGACCGCCACGCCCAAACCCTTTTGCGCCCCGCGCTGAACGCTGCCGCACGCGGCTTGGTGCGCGTTGGCATCAGCGCCGACGCGCTGACCTGGCTGGGCTTTGCCATCGGCATGGCCGCCGCCGTGGCCATTGCGCTGCAAGCGTGGTGGTGGGGCTTGGCGCTGCTGCTGGCCTCGCGCTTGCTCGACGGCCTGGACGGCAGCGTGGCCCGCCTGACCCAGCCCACCGACGCGGGCGGCTTTTTGGACATCGCACTGGACTTCGTGTTTTATGCCGCCATTCCCTTGGCCTTTGCCGTGGCCGACCCCACGAACAACGCCCTGCCCGCGGCCGTGCTCTTGGCCAGCTTCATCGGCACCGGCAGCAGCTTCTTGGCCTTCGCCGCACTCGCCGAAAAACGCGGCCTGACGGACACCGCCTTGCCGGGCAAAAGCTTTTACTTTTTAGGCGGTTTGACCGAAGCCACCGAAACCATCAGCGTGTTTGCCGCCATGTGCGTGTGGCCTGAACACTTTGCGGTGTTGGCTTATGTGTTTGCGGGTTTGTGTGTTGTTTCTACGGGGATGCGGGTGGTGTGGGGCTATAGGCGGCTTCAAGCTAGAACCCGTTCCTGACGCAGGCTGTAACCTTTCAACTTGTGGCGGCGAATCATCAATCAGCAGCTGTTCACTTTTTAAATCATAGGGTCATCCCGGAGCTTTCATCTCATGCGCCTTCGTCAAATTGTTTTGTTGCTCTTGCTGGCGCTGGCCATCGGTGCTTTTGTCGCCCTAGACCTGGGGCGTTATCTGAGCTTTGAGCAGCTCAAGGCCAGCCAGGCCAGTTTTGACCAGCTCTATGCACAGCAGCCGGTGATGGTGGCCGCCGTTTACTTTGGGGTGTACGTCTTAGCCACGGCGCTGTCGATTCCTGGCGCGGTCATCATCACCTTGGCCGGTGGCGCGGTGTTTGGCCTGTGGCAGGGTTTGCTGCTGGTGTCGTTTGCTTCCACGCTCGGTGCCACATTGGCTTTTCTGGCTTCGCGTTTTGTGCTGCGCGAGTGGGTCGAAGCGCGTTTTGGTCAGCGCTTGGCCGACATCAATGCGGGTGTGGACAAAGAGGGCGCGTTTTACCTCTTCACTTTGCGCTTGATCCCGGTGGTGCCGTTTTTCCTGATCAATCTGCTCATGGGTCTGACGCGCATGAAGACCTGGACCTATTACTGGGTGAGCCAGTTGGGCATGTTGGCGGGCACCGCGGTGTATGTGAATGCGGGCACGCAACTGGCGCAGCTGGACTCGGTGCGGGGCATTCTGAGCCCGGCGCTGTTGGGCAGCTTTGTGCTGCTGGGTATCTTCCCTCTGTTGGCGCGGCGTGTGGTGGCGGCCGTTCAAAAGCGCAAGGTCTATGCCCGCTGGGCCAGCGTGCGACCCAAGACCTTTGACCGCAACCTGATCGTGATCGGCGGCGGCGCGGCAGGTTTGGTGTCGGCCTACATTGCTGCCGCTGTCAAAGCCAAAGTCACTTTGATCGAGGCGCACAAAATGGGTGGCGACTGCCTGAACTACGGCTGCGTGCCGAGCAAGGCCTTGATTAAGAGCGCCAAGTTGGCCCACCAGATGCGCCACGGCGCACAGTACGGCCTGAGCGACACCGCGCCCAGCTTCAGCTTCAAGGCGGTGATGCAGCGTGTGCACGACGTGATCAAAGCCATCGAACCGCACGACAGTGTGGCGCGCTACACCGGCTTGGGTGTAGATGTGTTGCAGGGTTACGGCAAGTTGGTGAACCCGTGGACCGTGGAAGTGACTTTGAACGACGGCCAGGTGCAGCGCTTGACCGCGCGCAGCATTGTGATTGCGGCGGGCGCACGCCCCATGGTGCCGCCTTTGCCGGGCCTTGATGACGTGGGCTACGTCACCAGCGACACGCTGTGGGACGAGTTGGCCAAGCTCGACGACATCCCGAAGCGCATCGTGGTGCTGGGCGGCGGGCCGATTGGCTGCGAGCTGTCACAAAGTTTTGCTCGCTTGGGTGCACAGGTCACGCAGGTCGAGATGGGCGAACGCATCATGGTGCGCGAGGACGAAGAGGTGTCTGCGCTGGCACGCGACGCGCTGCAGTCCGATGGCGTGCGGGTGCTGACCGGGCACAAGGCGCTGCGTTGCGAATGGCGGCTCCCCTTCACAACGAGCGAGATCTCCGTCACTGCGAGCGAAGCGAAGCAGTCCATGGATCGCCACGCTTCGCTCGCGATGACAGCAGACAAGTTGCCTGCGATGCAGGGAGACAAGTTGCTCGCGATGAATGAGGATCAGTCGACTGCGATGACCAAATACCTGATCGTCGAGCATGGAGGTCAAGAACACGCCATTCCTTTTGACGTTCTGGTTTGCGCCGTGGGCCGTGTGGCCCGTCTGCAAGGTTATGGCTTGGAAGACATGGGTGTGCCCACGCACCGCACCGTCGAGACCAACGAGTATCTGCAAACGCTCTACCCCAACATCTATGCCGCAGGCGATGTGGCCGGGCCTTACCAGTTCACCCACACGGCCGCGCACCAAGCTTGGTATGCGGCAGTCAACGCGCTGTTTGGCGACTTCAAATCCTTCAAGGTCGATTACCGCGTGATCCCCTGGGCCACCTTCATCGACCCCGAGGTGGCGCGTGTGGGCCTGAACGAACAAGAGGCGCAAGCCCAAGGCATCCCGTACGAGGTGACGAAGTACGGCATCGACGACTTGGACCGAGCGATTGCCGACAGCGAAGCACACGGCTTTGTGAAAGTGCTCACCGTGCCCGGCAAAGACCGCATTTTGGGCGTGACCATCATGGGCTCGCATGCGGGCGACTTGCTGGCCGAATACGTGCTGGCCATGAAGCATGGCCTGGGCTTGAACAAAATTTTGGGCACCATCCACACCTACCCGACCATGGCCGAGGCCAACAAGTACGCGGCTGGTGAATGGAAGCGGGCCCACGCGCCGCAAAAGTTGCTGGCTTGGGTGAAGAAGTTCCACGATTGGCGGCGCGGATGAACCGCTTGTTGAAACCTGTTCCTGCGCTGTTGGCGCTGAGCATGGCCTGCGCCACAGCCGCTTCCTTTGCGCAAAGCCTGTCGCCTTTGGTGCCCGCCGATGGCGCAGCCGCCAGCACTTGGCGCTTTGTGGGCTTTCCCAAATCCAAAGCAGACATTCCCGCCACGCGCTTCGAGTTGGCTGATGTGCAGGGCGAGCGGGCGCTCAAGGTCAGCACCCGCGCTTCGTATGGCACCTGGGTGCACGATTTGCCCAAAGTCAATCCCGGGCGCTTGCAGTGGCGCTGGCGCCTCGACCAGCCACTCACCGGCGGCAAAGTCGTTGCCGACATCCAAACCAAAGCTGGTGACGACGCGGCCCTCAAAGTGTGTGTGATGTTCGACCACCCGCTGGACCGCGTGCCTTTTGTGGAGCGTACCCTGCTGCGAATCGCCCGCAGCGTGAGCGGCGAAGACCTGCCCGCCGCAACGCTTTGCTACGTGTGGGACAGCGTGCACCCGGCGGGCCTGCAAGGCGCCAACCCCTACACCCAGCGCGTGCGCTTCATCACACTGCAAGGCAAGGGTGCGCCTTTGGCCCAATGGCAAACCGAAACCCGCGATGTGGCTGCCGACTTTGTGAACTTGTTTGGCGATGAACTGCCTGCAAGTACTGCCGCACCCAAAGTGCGAGCGGTGCTGATTGGAGCGGACAGTGACAACACAGGCGCTCTGAGTGTGGGTTGGATTAAAGGCATCGATTGGGTGCGCTGAAAACATTGCCCTCTTGGGGGACTGGTCATGTCGCTCGATCGAAATCGGTTCATTCACTTGGATGTTAAGAAGGCTGAGCCTGTAGCGATGTGTATGTTGCGGGCAGCATAGGTCGTCAGACGGATAATTCCGATATGACTGACCGATTCAAGCTATACCTCGACCTGATTCGCTGGAACCGACCTGCAGGCTGGTTGTTGCTGCTGTGGCCAACTTTGTCTGCTTTGTGGGTGGCCGCTGACGGTTTTCCGGGTTGGCATATGGTGGCGGTGTTCACTTTGGGCACCATCTTGATGCGCAGCGCGGGTTGTTGTGTCAACGATGTGGCTGACCGCGAATTTGACAAGCATGTCAAACGCACGGCGCAGCGACCGGTGACGAGTGGGCGTTTGGGCGTCAAAGAGGCGCTGGGCTTGGGCGGCGTGCTGGCCTTGCTGGCTTTCATGCTGGTGCTCAGCACCAACCGTGTGACGGTGGCCTGGTCATTTGCAGCTTTGGCCGTGACTTTGGTCTATCCCTATGCCAAGCGTTGGGTGGCCATGCCGCAAGCGGTGTTGGGGGTGGCCTTCAGTTTTGGGATTCCGATGGCTTTTGCCGCAGTTCAAAGCGAAGTGCCACCACTGGCTTGGGGTTTGCTCTTGGGTAATTTGTTTTGGGTTTTGGCCTATGACACCGAATACGCCATGGTGGACCGCGATGACGATCTGAAGATCGGCATGAAAACCTCGGCCATCACCTTGGGGCGATGGGATGTAGCCGCCATCATGGGGTTTTATGTAGCCTTTTTGACGATCTGGGCGCTGCTCTTGAATGCCCCTGATCGAGGGGTTTGGCTGTGGTTGGGTCTGACGGGGGCGGCCCTTCAGGCGCTTTGGCATGTGTGGTTGATCAAAGACCGCAGCCGCGAGGGCTGCTTCAAGGCCTTCAGGCTGAACCACTGGGTGGGTTTGAGCGTGTTTGCGGGCCTGGTTTTGTCTTATACCTGAAGACCAGAACACCAGACCGCGGCTGGGCCGCGTTCAGGCCTTGCCAAACTCATCGCCCAATTCGCGGGCGCGTTGCTCAGCTGCTTGCATGGCTTTGACAAAAGCGGGCTTGATGCCGGCTGCTTCCATCGCGGTGAGTGCAGCATAGGTGGTGCCGCCTTTGGATGTGACGCGCTGGCGCAGCACCTCGGGTGATTCGGTAGAAGCTGCAGCCAGCGAAGAGGCGCCCGAAAACGTGGCCATGGCCAGTTGATAGGCCTGATCTGCGCTCAGCCCCATGCCCACACCGGCTTCGGTCATGGCTTCGAGGAAATAAAACACATAGGCCGGACCGGAGCCTGACAAGGCGGTCACGGCGTCCAGCTGAGACTCCTTGTGCACCCAGATGAATTGCCCGGTGGTGCCAATGACTTGCTCCACCAGCGCTTTGTCCGCAACCGTGACCGAATGGCAGGCAAACAAGCCAGTGATGCCTTGGCCCACCAGCGCCGGTGTGTTGGGCATACAACGCACCACCCGGTCGCTGGCGACCCAACGGCAGATGCTGTCGGTGCGGATGCCTGCGGCCACCGACAGGTGCAAGGCGGCGCGGGTGTGGGGCATGACCGGGGCAGCGGCTTCGCTGAAAATTTGCGGCTTGACCGCCCAGACCACCAGGTCTGCCTGGGCCAGGGCTGGGCCTGCGGCGGGCAAGGCGGTGATGCCGAAGTCGTTCAAGAGCTTGGCAGCGGTGTCGGCAAAGGGTTCGACCACGGTGAATTGATCGGGCTTCATGCCTTGGCGAATCAAGCCGCCAATGATGGCGCTGGCCATGTTGCCGCCGCCAATGAAGGCCATGTGGTGTGCAAAAGTCGTCATGGTGCCCAGTCTCGCAGGTGTCTTTGTTGAAACGTCAATCGGGGAATTGTCGCTGTTTGTGCGGGCTGCTTTGCGCTAATCTTGAGTGCATGGACTACATCCTTTCGATCGACCAAGGCACCACCAGCTCACGGGCGGTGGTGTTTGACCGTGCCGGCCAAGTGGTGGCCATGGCACAACGTGAATTTACCCAGTATTTCCCACGTCCGGGTTGGGTGGAACACGATGCCAACGAAATCTGGACCACCCAGTTGGCCGTGCTTCGCGAGGCGTTGGTGCATGCGGGCATCACAGCCCGACAGGTGCGGGCCATTGGCATCACAAACCAGCGCGAAACCACGGTGCTGTGGGATCGCCGAACGGGCGAGCCGGTGGCTCCGGCCATCGTCTGGCAAGACCGGCGCACCGCTGGGCTTTGCGCAGACTTGCGCGCGGCAGGCCACGCCTCTGAGATCGCCGCCAAAACAGGTTTGGTCATTGATGCTTATTTTTCAGGCACCAAGCTGGCGTGGCTGCTGGATCACGTGCCGGGTGCCCGGGTGCGGGCGCAGCGGGGTGAGTTGGCCTTCGGCACGGTGGACAGTTGGCTGTTGTGGCAACTGACGGGCGGGCGGGTGCATGCCACCGAGCCCAGCAACGCCTCGCGTACCCTGCTGTTCAACCTGAAAACCGTTGCCTGGGATGACGAGATGCTGGCCCTGCTGAACATTCCGGCCGCTGTGTTGCCCCGGATCTTGCCCTCTTGCGGCCAGCTGGCCGAGACGGACGCCCGCCTGCTGGGGGCCAGTGTGCCGATTGCAGGCTGGGCGGGTGATCAGCAAGCAGCGCTGTTCGGTCAGGCTTGCTTTGCACCTGGCATGGCCAAAAACACCTATGGCACGGGGTGCTTCATGCTGATGAACACGGGCGATCAACCCGTGGCCAGTCACCACCAATTGCTCAGCACCGTCGCCTGGCAAGGCCCGGGCGCGGCACAACGGCCCATGGCTTATGCCTTGGAAGGATCGGTTTTTATGGCCGGTGCCACCGTGCAATGGTTGCGAGATGGCTTGCAAATCATCGACAGTGCAGCCCAGGTCGAAGCCCTGGCCGCCAGTGTGCAGGACACCGGGGACGTCTTCTTGGTGCCGGCCTTTGCTGGATTGGGTACACCCGACTGGGATGGCCAGGCCCGAGGCACCTTGGTGGGGATGACGCGGGGAACAGGCCGGGCGCACATTGCCAGGGCGGCTTTGGAGGCCATTGCACTGCAGACGGCCGATGTCTTTCGGGCCATGAGTGCGGACAGTGGTTTGGCGCTGACCGAACTGCGCGTAGACGGTGGTGCGAGCAAAAACGACCTGTTGATGCAGATCCAGGCGAATGTGCTGGGCGTGCCTGTGGTTCGCAGCCGCATCACTGAGACCACGGCGCTCGGGGCCGCTTACCTGGCGGGGCTGGCCACAGGCTATTGGTCTGGCGCCATGGAATTGGCTGCGCAGTGGCAAGAGGAGAGGCGGTTTTTGCCGCAATGGCATGAAGCCCAAAGGACTGCCCACGTGGCACGTTGGCGAGAGGCTGTCGGCCGTTCGCACGCCTGGGCCAAAAACTGAAGCCTGCAGCCGCAGAGCGTTGATTGCTTGGCCGCTCCGTGCGCCAAAAACACAGCCAAACCGTTGAGAAACACAAAAATTTTCACAAACGACTTGCGGGCATGCTTTTTTACAGGCATAATAGTGGGCTTCGCCTTAATTAAGGTGTCGATATCAACCCAAACTGAAGCAAGGCGAGTGGTTCGCAGTGTGAATGACGGGTCCAAGACTGATTCTAATTTGTTGGCTTTTAGGCTGGCAGATAAAGAATACAAGTTGGGAACAAAGAAATGATCCAGACAGAATCTCGGTTGGATGTGGCCGACAACACCGGCGCCAAGTCCGTGCTGTGCATCAAGGTGCTCGGCGGGTCCAAGCGTCGTTATGCAAGTGTTGGCGACATCATCAAAGTGAGCATCAAAGAAGCCGCCCCACGTGGTCGCGTCAAAAAAGGCGAGATTTACAGCGCAGTCGTTGTTCGCACTGCCAAAGGCATTCGCCGTGGTGATGGTTCACTCATCAAATTCGATGGCAACGCGGCTGTGTTGCTGAACGCCAAATTGGAGCCCATTGGCACCCGCATCTTCGGCCCGGTCACGCGTGAATTGCGTACCGAGAAGTTCATGAAGATCGTGTCCCTGGCTCCTGAAGTACTGTAAGGACGCGCCATGAACAAGATTCGCACAGGCGACGAAATCATCGTGATCACAGGTCGTGACAAAGGCAAGCGTGGCAAAGTGTCGTCGCGCGCCAGCGACTCGCACCTGTTGATTGATGGCATCAACATCGTCAAAAAACATGCCAAGCCAAATCCCATGAAGGGCACCACTGGCGGCATCATCGAAAAGGCCATGCCGATTCACCAATCCAATGTGGCGATTTTCAACGCTGCAACGGGCAAGGCGGATCGCGTGGGCATCAAGTTGCAGGCTGACGGCAAGCGCGTTCGCGTTTACAAGTCCAGCGGCGAAGAAATCAAGGTGGCATGACCATGGCACGTTTGCAACAACTCTTCCGCGAGAAAATCGCTGCTGACCTGACAGCTAAATTTGGCTACACGTCGCCCATGCAGGTGCCTCGCATCACCAAGATCACCTTGAACATGGGTGTGTCTGAAGCCGTGGCTGACAAAAAAGTCATGGACCACGCCGTGAGCGACTTGACCAAGATCGCGGGCCAAAAGCCTGTAGTCACCAAGGCCAAGAAAGCGATTGCCGGCTTCAAGATTCGTGAACAGCAGCCCATCGGCTGCATGGTCACCCTGCGCGGCGTTCAGATGTATGAATTCCTAGACCGTTTCGTCACCGTGGCTCTGCCCCGAGTGCGTGACTTCCGTGGTATTTCAGGACGCGCTTTTGATGGCCGCGGCAACTACAACATCGGTGTCAAAGAGCAAATTATTTTCCCTGAAATTGAGTACGACAAGGTCGATGCCTTGCGCGGTCTCAACATCAGCATCACCACAACGGCCAAGTCTGACGAAGAGTGCAAAGCGCTCTTGACAGCTTTCCGCTTCCCCTTCAAGAACTGAGGTGCCACGTGGCTAAAGTAGCTTTGATCGAGCGCGAGCTCAAGCGTGAAAAACTGGCAGCCAAATTCGCGAAGAAATACGCGGAATTGAAGGCCGTTGCCAACGATGCCAAGCGCAGCGATGAAGAGCGTGCAGCTGCCCGTCTGGGTCTGCAAAAGCTCCCACGCAACGCCAACCCGACCCGTCAACGCAACCGCTGTGAAATCACCGGTCGCCCACGCGGTACGTTCCGTCAATTTGGTCTGGGCCGCGCCAAGATCCGTGAAATGGCCTTCGCAGGTCACATCCCGGGCGTGACCAAGGCCAGCTGGTAATCGGCAGGAGAGAACAACATGAGCATGAGTGATCCCATTGCCGATCTGTTGACCCGAATTCGCAACGCACAAATGGTGGCCAAAGCCGCTGTGATGGTGCCTTCTTCCAAAGTGAAGGTGGCCATTGCTCAAGTGCTGAAAGATGAGGGCTACATTGATGGCTTCCAAGTCAGATCCGAAGATGGCAAAGCCACCCTCGAAATCGCCCTGAAGTACTACGCCGGTCGCCCAGTGATTGAGCGCATCGAGCGCGTGAGCCGGCCAGGCCTGCGTGTGTACAAAGGCCGTGATGCGATTCCTCAAGTCCAAAATGGCTTGGGCGTCGCCATCGTCACCACACCTCAAGGCGTGATGACCGACCGCAAAGCGCGCGCAGCCGGTGTCGGCGGCGAAGTTCTTTGCTACGTAGCTTAAAGGCAGGAGAGACTGAATGTCCCGAGTAGCAAAAATGCCTGTGACCATCCCCGCTGGTGTGGATGTGTCGATCAATGCAACACAGATCAGTGTGAAGGGCACAGGTGGTCAACTGGCCATCTCCGCCAACATGCTGGTGACCGTGAACAACGAGGGTGGCAAATTGAGCTTTGCCCCGGTCAATGATTCACGTGAAGCCAATGCCATGAGTGGCACCATGCGTCAGTTGGTGAACAACATGGTGACTGGTGTTACCAAAGGTTTTGAAAAGAAGCTGAACCTGGTCGGTGTGGGTTACAAAGCGGCCGCCTCGGGCGCCAAATTGAACCTGGCCGTCGGTTATTCCCATCCCGTCAACATCGATATGCCTGCAGGCATCACGGTAGCCACACCCAGCGCGACTGAGATCGTGATCAAGGGTGCTGACCGTCAACGTGTTGGCCAAATTGCTGCTGAGATCCGTGCTGTTCGTCCTCCTGAGCCCTACAAAGGCAAAGGCATCCGTTATTCGGATGAGAAGATCACGATCAAAGAGACCAAGAAGAAATAAGGAGCTGCATCATGTTGACCAAGAAAGAGCAGCGTCTGCGTCGTGCACGCCAAACACGCATCCGCATTGCACAGCAAGGCGTGGCCCGTTTGACCGTGAGCCGCACCAACTTGCACATCTACGCCAGCGTTATTTCAGGCTGTGGCACCAAAGTGTTGGCCAGTGCCTCTACTGCCGAAGCCGAAGTGCGCACGGAATTGGGTGCAGCCGGCAAAGGTGGCAATGCCGCCGCAGCCACCGTCATTGGCAAGCGCATTGCTGAAAAAGCAAAAGCTGTTGGCGTTGAGAAGGTCGCCTTCGACCGCGCAGGCTTCGCTTACCACGGTCGTGTCAAGGCTTTGGCCGAAGCAGCCCGTGAAGCAGGTCTGCAGTTCTAAACGGATCGGAGATACAAATGGCTAAATTTACAGCAAAACCGCAGAGCGACGGTCCTGAAGACGGTCTCCGCGAAAAAATGATCGCGGTCAACCGCGTGACCAAAGTGGTGAAGGGCGGCCGTATTCTCGGTTTCGCAGCTTTGACCGTGGTGGGTGACGGCGATGGCAAGGTCGGCATGGGCAAGGGCAAGTCGAAAGAAGTGCCAGCAGCTGTGCAAAAGGCGATGGAAGAAGCCCGTCGCAACCTGTCCAAAGTCCACCTCAAAAATGGCACGATTCACCATGCCGTGAACGGTCACCATGGTGCAGCCCGCGTCATGATGGCACCAGCGCCCAAGGGTACCGGCATCATTGCTGGTGGTCCTATGCGCGCTGTGTTCGAAGTGGTGGGTATCACCGACATCGTGGCCAAGAGCCATGGATCGTCCAACCCTTACAACATGGTTCGTGCCACTTTGGACGCTTTGTCCAACTGCACAACAGCTTCCAACGTGGCTGCCAAGCGTGGCAAGTCGGTTGAAGAGCTGTTCGGCTGAACCGGAGAACGAACATGACGACAGCAACAACTGTGAAAGTCCAACTGGTTCGCAGCCCGATTGGCACCAAAGTTTCCCACCGTGCCACCGTACGTGGTTTGGGCTTGCGCAAGCTCAACTCTGTGAGCGAGTTGCAAGACACGCCCGCAGTCCGCGGCATGATCAACAAGATCAGTTACCTGGTCAAAGTTCTCTAAGAGGCGAATGATGGAACTCAACAGCATCAAGCCCGCAGAAGGCTCTAAGCACCCGGCACGTCGCGTGGGCCGTGGTATCGGCTCTGGTCTGGGCAAAACCGCCGGTCGTGGCCACAAAGGTCAGAAGTCTCGTTCCGGTGGCTACCACAAAGTGGGTTTCGAAGGCGGTCAAATGCCTTTGCAGCGCCGTTTGCCTAAGCGTGGCTTCAAATCGCAAAGTCTCAAGTACAACGCCGAAATCACCTTGACCACGCTGTCGCGTCTGGACTTGGCTGAAGTCGATGTCTTGTCTTTGAAGCAAGCGGGTTTGGTGGCACACATGGCCAAAGTGGTCAAAGTCATCAACACCGGTGAGTTGACCAAAGCCGTCAAGCTGACAGGCATTGGCGCCACCGCAGGTGCCAAGGCCGCGATTGAAGCTGCCGGTGGCTCTGTGGCCTGAAACTGGATGGACGAGAAACAACGTGGCAACCAACGTTAATCAAACAGCCAAAGCAGGCAAGTACGGCGACTTGCGTCGCCGACTCGTCTTTCTGCTGTTGGCGTTGGTGGTCTACCGAATTGGCGCACACATTCCTGTTCCTGGTATCGATCCAGACCAACTCAAGCAGTTGTTCAACGGTCAGCAGGGCGGCATCTTGAGCCTTTTCAACATGTTTTCAGGCGGCGCTTTGTCTCGGTTCACGGTATTTGCTTTGGGCATCATGCCCTACATCTCTGCATCCATTGTGATGCAGTTGATGACTTACGTGGTTCCCATGTTCGAGCAAATGAAGAAAGAAGGCGAAGCAGGCCGTCGAAAGATCACGCAGTACACGCGTTTTGGTGCATTGGGCCTGGCGATTTTTCAATCCTTCGGTATTGCTGTTGCGCTGGAAGCTTCGGCTGGCTTGGTGATTGATCCGGGCTTGGGTTTCAGAATGACGGCGGTGGTCAGCTTGACAGCAGGTGCCATGTTTTTGATGTGGTTGGGTGAGCAAATCACCGAGCGAGGGCTGGGTAACGGAATTTCGATTTTGATTTTTGCAGGTATTGCTGCAGGTTTGCCCAGTGCCTTGGGTGGTTTGTTTGAACTGGTTCGTACTGGTGCGATGAATCCCCTGATTTCGGTGTTGATCATTGTGGTGGTGGCCTTGGTCACTTACTTTGTGGTCTTCGTTGAGCGTGGTCAGCGCAAGATTTTGGTGAATTACGCACGGCGTCAGGTGGGCAACAAGGTATACGGCGGTCAGTCGTCTCACTTGCCTCTTAAGCTGAACATGGCAGGTGTGATTCCACCGATCTTTGCTTCATCGATCATTCTTTTGCCGGCCACCTTGATTGGTTGGTTCAGTTCGGGAACATCTGAGAGCTTCGTGGTCAGGTTTTTCAAGGATGTAGCCAGTGCACTGGCCCCTGGACAACCGGTCTATGTGATGTTTTACGCAGCAGCCATTATTTTCTTTTGTTTCTTCTACACGGCATTGGTGTTCAACAGCCGTGAAACGGCAGACAACCTGAAGAAAAGTGGTGCGTTCATTCCTGGCATTCGGCCCGGTGATCAAACCGCTAAGTACATTGACAAAATATTGTTGCGTTTGACCGCAGTCGGTGCGGTTTACATCACCTTCGTGTGTTTGCTGCCTGAATTTTTGATTCTGAAATACAATGTCCCGTTTTATTTTGGCGGCACTTCCCTGCTGATCATTGTGGTCGTGACCATGGATTTCATGGCCCAAGTACAAAATTACTTGATGTCACAACAGTACGACTCGCTTTTGAAGAAAGCGAACTTCAAGACGTGATCGACTTGAAGCAAGTTTGGTAGAGAACCCTGAGCGATCGCACGGGGCCACATTTTTCACCTGGTCTGTAATGTCTGGGTATCGATGAGTTTTAGGAGAGAACCATGAGAGTTTCTGCTTCGGTGAAAAAAATTTGCCGTAACTGCAAAGTTATCCGCCGTAAGGGCGTTGTTCGTGTGATCTGCACCGATCCACGTCACAAGCAGCGTCAAGGCTGATTGAAATAGTTTTAGAGGACAAAAATGGCACGTATCGCTGGCATCAACATTCCGCCGCACAAACATGCTGAAATTGGCTTGACCGCCATTTTTGGTATTGGTCGCACCCGCGCTCGACAAATTTGCGAAGCCTCTGGCATCGCCTATTCGAAGAAGATCAAGGACCTGACCGACGCAGACCTGGAAAAAATTCGCGACCAAATCGCACTGTTCACCATTGAAGGTGATCTGCGCCGCGAAACGACCATGAACATCAAGCGTTTGATGGACATTGGTTGCTACCGTGGTTTCCGCCACCGTCGCGGTCTGCCGATGCGCGGTCAGCGTACACGTACCAATGCACGTACTCGCAAGGGTCCGCGCAAAGGCGCTACGGCTCTGAAGAAATAAGCAGATTGAGAGACCATCATGGCAAAAGCACAATCCAACAGCGCCGCACAACGTGTCCGTAAAAAGGTCCGCAAGAACATTGCCGACGGCATTGCACACGTTCACGCTTCGTTCAACAACACCATCATCACGATCACCGATCG
This sequence comes from Limnohabitans sp. Rim8, assembly GCA_945897465.1. GTDB lineage: Bacteria > Pseudomonadota > Gammaproteobacteria > Burkholderiales > Burkholderiaceae_C > Limnohabitans_A. The sequence goes on from CAMDFK010000011.1 coordinate 80,873, forward strand.
ACAAGGCAATGCCTTGTCGTGGGCCTCATCGGGTGGCCAGGGTTTCAAGGGTTCGCGCAAATCGACACCCTTTGCAGCTCAGGTTGCCTCTGAAGTGGCCGGTCGTGCTGCGCAAGAACAGGGCATCAAAAACCTAGACGTCGAGATCAAGGGCCCCGGTCCTGGTCGTGAGTCTTCAGTTCGTGCCTTGGGTGCTTTGGGCATCCGTATCACATCGATTGCCGATGTGACGCCGGTCCCACACAACGGCTGCCGCCCTCAAAAGCGCCGTCGTATTTAATCTCAAACCAAGCCCACCGCCAGGCCTTGCTTGCATCGCCTGGCTCCCGCATTGGTTGATGCGGCAGCTGAAAAAAGGAAAATCAAGTGGCACGCTACCTCGGCCCCAAGGCCAAACTCTCTCGCCGTGAAGGCACGGACCTGTTCCTCAAGAGCGCGCGTCGTTCCATCGCAGACAAGTCCAAATTTGACTCTAAGCCTGGCCAACATGGACGCACATCCGGCCAGCGTACCTCAGACTATGGTCTTCAATTGCGTGAAAAGCAAAAGGTCAAACGCATGTACGGCGTGCTCGAGAAGCAGTTCCGCCGCTACTTTGCCGAGGCCGATCGCCGCAAAGGCAACACGGGCTCCAACCTGTTGGCCTTGCTCGAGTGCCGTCTGGACAACGTGGTTTACCGCATGGGCTTTGGCTCAACACGTGCAGAAGCCCGTCAAATGGTTTCACACAAGGCCATCACCGTGAACGGTCAATCCGTGAACATCCCTTCATACCTCGTCAAGGCCGGTGATGTGGTGGCGGTTCGTGAAAAATCCAAAAAGCAAAACCGCGTGGTTGAAGCTCTGCAATTGGCTGCCCAAGTCGGCATGCCTGCGTGGGTCGAAGTCAATGCCGACAAAGCCGAAGGTACTTTCAAGAAAGTGCCTGACCGCGACGAATTCGGTGCCGACATCAACGAATCGTTGATCGTCGAACTGTATTCACGTTAATTCGCTGTTTCAATCGTTCCCGACGCACAAGGCATTGTGGGTCGGGTGCTTCATCAGCCTTACCGGTGTAACGAACCGGGGGTATTGAGAGGAAGTCTGAATGCAAACCAATCTGTTGAAACCCAAAGCCATCCAGGTCGAACAATTGGCTGCCAACCGCGCCAAAGTCACGTTGGAGCCTTTTGAGCGTGGTTACGGCCATACCTTGGGTAATGCCCTGCGCCGTGTTTTGCTGTCTTCCATGGTCGGTTACTCTGCCACTGAGGTCACCATTGCAGGTGTTGTGCACGAGTATTCCTCCATCGATGGCGTCCAGCAAGATGTGGTGAACATCCTGTTGAACCTCAAAGGCGTGGTCTTCAAACTGCACAACCGTGATGAAGTCACACTCAGCCTGCGCAAGGATGGTGAAGGCCCAGTTATGGCGGCCGACATCCAGACGCCGCACGATGTCGAGATCATCAACCCTGAGCACGTGATTGCCAACCTGTCGCAAGGCGGCAAACTGGACATGCAAATCAAGGTCGAAAAAGGCCGTGGTTATGTGCCAGGCAGCATGCGTCGCTATGCCGATGAGCCCACCAAAGCTTTGGGTCGTATCGTGCTCGACGCGTCGTTTTCACCCGTCAAGCGTGTGAGCTACACCGTTGAAAGCGCACGTGTCGAGCAGCGTACCGATCTGGACAAGCTGGTCATTGAGATCGAAACCAACGGTGCCATCACAGCCGAAGACGCTGTGCGTGCATCGTCCAAGATTCTGGTGGAACAGCTGGCTGTATTTGCACAACTGGAAGGCAGCGAGCTGTCAGCCTTTGATGCACCTGCAGTGCGCGGTGGTGCGGGCAGTTTCGATCCAATCCTGTTGCGACCCGTGGATGAACTCGAACTCACTGTTCGTTCGGCCAACTGCCTCAAAGCAGAAAACATTTACTACATCGGCGACTTGATCCAGCGTACCGAGAATGAATTGCTCAAGACCCCTAACCTGGGTCGCAAATCACTCAACGAAATCAAGGAAGTTCTGGCTTCACGTGGTTTGACGTTGGGCATGAAGCTCGAAGCTTGGCCACCAGCAGGTCTTGAAAAACGATAAATCGAAGTTCCCAGAAAATTCTGGGGTGTGCACGGGCAGTACCTGACACGGCTGCCTGTTTAATAAAGAAAGGAAAGCACCATGCGTCACGGACACGGCCTCCGTAAATTGAACCGCACCAGCGAGCACCGCCTCGCCATGCTGCGTAACATGATGAACTCGCTCATCGAGCACGAAGTCATCAAGACCACATTGCCCAAAGCCAAAGAGCTGCGTCGCGTCATTGAGCCGATGATCACATTGGCCAAAGAAGACAACCTGTCGAACAAGCGTCTGGCCTTCAACCGCCTTCGTGACCGTGACAGCGTTGTCAAATTGTTTGCCGATTTGGGTCCACGTTTTGCCAAGCGACCTGGTGGCTACACGCGCATCCTGAAAATGGGTTACCGCGTGGGTGACAACGCGCCAATGGCCTTGGTTGAGTTGGTCGATCGTGCTGAAACTCCTGCTGAAACAGCAGCTGAGTAAGGTACAATGATAAAATACCGCGGGGTGGAGCAGTCTGGTAGCTCGTTGGGCTCATAACCCAAAGGTCGTTGGTTCAAATCCGGCCCCCGCAACCAAAATTTCAACTGCAGTTGAACATTAAAAACCCTCTTCGGAGGGTTTTTTCGTTAGTGCTGCCGATCAAGTGCATCTTCAATGAAATGACCGTTTCGTCGAAGACGTCATGCCGCCATCGGCAAGCGTTGAATCAAACCCTGAAGTGCATGCACGCAACTGGCTTGTCGCACGTCTTGTCGGTTGCCGGTAAAAAGTCGGCACTCTGAATAGACCAAGCCACCGATGCACCAGCCAAACCACACCGTGCCCACAGGTTTGGCGTCGCTGCCGCCATCGGGTCCTGCAATGCCAGTGACCGAAACAGCTGCCCGGGCTTGTGTTCTGTAAACAGCACCCAAGGCCATGGCTCGGGCAACTTCTTCACTGACAGCGCCATGCGCTGCAATCAATGACGGTTCCACACCCAACAGTTCTGTTTTGGCAGCATTGGAATAGGTGATCAAGCCACGGTCAAACCAGCGACTTGAACCGGGCAAATCGGTGCATTGCGCTGCAATCAATCCGCCTGTACAGCTCTCGGCTGTGGCCATCATCCAGCTCAAAGACGTCAGTTTGTCTGCCAAAACATGGGTGATATGGGTCATCAGAACCACCTCCACAAGGCCAAGACGATCAGGGTGCAAAGGGCAGCGACCAGATCGTCAAACATTATCCCCCAGCCGCCTCGCCAACCAAAACCTTTGAACAAACGGTCGGCCCAAGCCACGGGGCCGGGTTTGACGGTATCAAAAAACCGGAACAACAAAAAGGCCGAGAGTTGAGCCATGAAGCCAGCGGGCATGAGCAGAAACAAGATCAACCACATGGCCACGATTTCATCCCAAACAATCGAACCAGGATCGCTCACCCCCATATGGCGTGCCGTCAAGGTGCACGCCCACCATCCGATAAACAGCGAAACCAAGATCAAGGCCGCCTGAGAGGTGAGCGACAAACTGTTTTGTATCAGCAACCAAGAGGCCCAACCCCAAAGGCTGCCCACTGTACCCGGCGCTTTGGGCGATAAACCGGAGCCAAAGCCCAAAGCAATGGCATGGGCAGGATGCCGCAGCATGAACGCAGCTGTGGGGCGAATGGGATGCGCCACTGAAACAGTGGGAAATTCAGAAGTTGAAGACATCTTCAGGAGAAATGGTCAAAAGAAGTGAAGGTGTTGGGCAAAACGCCCCCATCTTCAGACAACAAAAGCAAGTGGGGATCGGCCGTGATGCGGCCAATGCGTGTGACCGGTGTGCCACAAGCCTCGCTCAAGGTCAAAACCTGCTGTTGATGATCGGGGTGAGCAGTGAAAACAAGTTCGTAATCATCGCCACCCGACACAACACATCGCTGCAACAAGTCTTGTGGGCAAGACCATGCATCGCGGGTCAGCATCAAACAATGCAGGGCTGCCATGTCCACAGCGGCACCTACACGACTGGCTTTGAGAATATGGCCCAGATCACCCAAAAGGCCATCACTGATGTCGGCCATCGCGCTGGCCACGCTGCGCAATGCGATACCCAGCGCTGTGCGCGGCTCGGGCCGCTCTAAGCGTGAACGCGCCAATTCAAAAACATTTTGCGGCAAGCTGACCGAGCCGCGAAATGCCTCCAGAGCCAGACGGGCATCGCCCAGATGGCCGCTCACATAGATGTCGTCACCGACTTGGGCACCCGAACGCAAAATGGCTTGATGCGCAGGCACCTCGCCCATCACCGTGATGGACACATTCAAGGGGCCCTGGGTGGTGTCGCCACCAATCAATTCACAACCCTGTGCATCGGCCAAGGCGCACAAGCCTTCTGAAAAACCTGACAACCAATCCTCATCCACACGCGGCAAGGACAAGGACAGCAAAAAAGCGCGTGGCGTCGCACCACAGGCGGCCAGATCACTCAAATTGACCGCCAAGGCTTTGTGACCCAAATCACGGGGATTCACTGTCGAAAGAAAGTGCCGACCTTCGACCAGCATGTCGGCAGAAATGGCCAGTTGGTGCCCTGGACTGGGTGTCCAGATGGCGCAGTCGTCACCGATGCCCACATCCGCTTGCCGCGCAGCACGTTTGAAATACCGGTCGATCAGTTCAAATTCACCCATGGCCAAAGCTTAACCGAGAGCCAAACCTTGCAGCCGACTCAATGCAATGTGCGACCGCCGGGGATGGCGTTGGAGGCGTCGAGCACGAAAGTGCCAATGGGCGCATCGAAACGGTGGCCGTCCTCGGCAACAAAAAAGTAGCTGCCGTGCATGGTGCCACTGGCTGCACGCAAGCGGCAGCCGCTGGTGTATTGAAAAGATTCACCAGGACGCAACAAGGGCTGCTGCCCAACCACGCCCAGACCCTTGACTTCCTCGCTGTGACCGCGCTCGTCCTGAATCACCCAATGGCGAGAAATCAACTGCACAGGCACCAGGCCCGTGTTGGTGACTGTAACGGTGTAGGCGAATGCAAAAACAGCCTGCAAAGGGTCACTTTGCTGGGCCACGTACTGCGGCAGCACGTCAATTTGGACGGTGTAGGTGGTCATGTACGCATGTTAACTGCGACAATTCACGGATGACAACGATCCACCGCATTGCCCCTTCCATCCTCTCGGCTGATTTCGCCCGTTTGGGCGAGGAAGTCAAAAGCGTCATCAATGCCGGTGCTGACTGGGTCCATTTTGATGTGATGGACAACCATTACGTGCCCAACCTCACGTTTGGCCCCATGATTTGCCAAGCCCTCAAGCCGCATGCCAAAACGGCTGCTGGCCTGGCCGTGCCGATCGATGTGCACTTGATGATTTCGCCCGTCGATGCACTGGCCGCTTCTTTTGCCGAAGCCGGTGCCAACCTCATCAGCTTTCACCCCGACGCCAGCGCGCATGTGCACCGCAGCATTCAGGCCATCAAGTCCAAGGGCGTCAAGGCCGGGCTGGTGTTCAACCCGGCCGAACCCCTGGATGTGCTGGAGTGGACCATCGACGAGATCGACCTGATTCTGATCATGAGTGTCAACCCGGGCTTTGGTGGCCAAAGCTTCATCGACTCGGCCTTGCGCAAGGTGGAGTTGGCGCGTCAGTGGATTGAGCGCAGTGGCCGCGACATTCGCCTGGAAGTGGACGGGGGCATCAAGGCCGACAACATCCGCCGTGTGGCCGATGCGGGGGCCGACACCTTTGTGGCGGGCAGCGCCATTTTTGGCAAACCCGATTACAAAGCCGTGATCGACCAGATGCGCGTCGCTTTGTCCTGAAGGGGGCACTCCATGCAGGATCTGACGCAAATTGATGCGGTCATTTTTGACCTGGACGGCACCCTGGTGCACACCTTGGGTGATTTTCAGGTGGCTTTGCACCGCACCATGGCCGATCTGAACTTGCCGCCGGTGTCGGACTCGCTGATAGCGCAAACCATTGGCAAAGGCTCTGAGCACCTGATCCGCACCTTGCTGGCGCATCAAATCAATCGGCCCGAGGTCAAAGGCGTGGGCCAGGCTTGCCCGGCCCTGTCGGTGGACGCCCTTTTTGGCCGTGCATGGCAGCGTTACCAGCACCACTATCTGGCAATCAATGGGCAGTTTGCCGATGTCTACCCGGGTGCTCTCGACGCACTGGAGGCTTTGGCCGCGCAAGGCATGCCCATGGCGTGCCTGACCAACAAGCCCTTGGCCTTTGCCCAGGCCTTGCTGGAAGAAAAGTCACTGGCGCACTTTTTTGGCCCGGTGTTTGGCGGGGACAGTTTTGAGCGCAAAAAGCCCGATCCCTTGCCCTTGATCAAAACTTGTGAGGCGCTGGGCACTGCGGCAGCTCACACCTTGATGGTGGGCGATTCCAGCAACGACGCGCAGGCCGCCCACGCAGCGGGTTGCCCGGTGGTGCTGGTCACGTACGGCTACAACCACGGCCAGCGCGTGCAAGACACCCCAGCGGCGGCTTGGTTGGACACACTGGCTGACTTGCCAGAACGAATGAACGCCACGGGCCGATGAGCTCAGGCCAGGCAGGCTGCAGATCCGGTGGAAATGTGTCTCCGGGCTTTGCTACACTAGACAAACCATGTTCATCATCCAAAGCCATTTCAGCGCAGCCAGCCTGCCGAGCCACTCTTTTGCAGTAGGCCGGGGAGCCTGGCCCTGGCGTCGGCCAGCCTGACCCCATCGACTGTGCGGCTTGCCCGCCACCCGCGCCCGGTTTCATGTGCACCATGAACGGGCACTTGGATGAATGAAAAGTACCTCGCCCGAGGTCGCTGAGCGCTTTGGAGGCTCTAGCCTGTGATCACTGAACTTGAATTCAAAAGCCTGGCCAGCCAAGGCTACAACCGAATTCCCCTCATGCTGGAGGCCTTTGCGGACCTGGAAACGCCCCTGTCGCTTTACCTCAAGCTGGCCCACACCAAGGACAACGGCCAATACAGCTTCTTGCTCGAGTCGGTGGTGGGTGGCGAGCGTTTTGGCCGATACAGCTTCATTGGTTTACCTGCCCGTACTCTGCTGCGCGCCAGCGGTTTTGGCCACGAGGCCAAGACCGAAGTGGTGCGTGATGGCCTGGTCATCGAGTCGGCTGCGGGCAACCCGCTCGACTTCATCGACCAATACCAAAAGCGATTTAAAGTGGCCTTGCGCCCGGGCCTGCCGCGTTTTTGCGGTGGCTTGGCGGGCTATTTTGGCTATGACGCAGTCCGTTACATCGAGAAAAAACTCGAAAAATCCTGCCCGCCCGACACCTTGGGCACACCCGACATCTTGCTGCTGCAGTGTGAAGAACTGGCGGTGATCGACAACCTGTCGGGCAAGCTCTACCTGATTGTTTATGCCGACCCGGCAACGCCCGAGGCCTATGTGGGCGCGAAAAAACGACTGCGTGACCTTAAAGAGCAACTCAAGTACTCGGTGAGCGCCCCGGTCGTCAAACCCACCCAGTCGTACCCCGCCGAGCGGGATTTTGCCAAGGCCGATTACATCGCTGCCGTGGAAAAAGCCAAGGAGCTGATCGCCGGAGGCGACTTCATGCAGGTGCAGGTGGGGCAGCGTATCAAAAAGCGATACACCGAAAGCCCGCTGTCCTTGTACCGTGCGCTGCGTTCGCTCAACCCCAGCCCCTACATGTACTTCTACAACTTCGGCGACTTCCATGTCGTCGGAGCCAGCCCCGAAATTTTGGTGCGTCAGGAGCAAACCGACGAGGGCGCCAAAGTCATCATCCGTCCTCTGGCGGGCACACGCCCTCGTGGCGCGACGCCGGAGAAAGACAAGGCTGCCGAGCAGGAACTGATCAACGACCCCAAGGAGCGGGCCGAGCATGTGATGCTGATCGATCTGGCGCGCAATGACATTGGCCGCATCGCCCAGATCGGATCGGTCAAGGTGACCGAGGCCTTTGTGGTCGAGCGCTACAGCCATGTCATGCACATCGTGAGCAACGTCGAGGGCTTGCTCAACGAAGGCATGAGCAATATGGACGTGCTCAAAGCCACCTTCCCGGCGGGTACGCTGACAGGCGCGCCCAAAGTGCACGCCATGGAATTGATCGACCAGTTTGAACCGGTAAAGCGCGGCATCTACGGCGGCGCGTGTGGCTACATCAGCTATGCGGGCGACATGGATGTGGCGATTGCAATCCGTACCGCCGTCATCAAGAACCAGACGCTGCATGTGCAGGCCGCAGCCGGGGTGGTGGCCGATTCGGTGCCCGAGATGGAGTGGCGCGAAACCGAGCACAAGGCGCGTGCCTTGTTGCGGGCCAGCGAGTTGGTCGAAGAAGGCTTGGAGTGATCATGACCCAAAAAATCAAACTCCTGATGGTCGACAACTACGACTCGTTCACCTTCAACATCGTGCAGTACTTCGGTGAACTGGGCGCAGAGGTCGAGGTCTATCGCAACGACCACATCACGCTCGAAGGCATTGCGGCCCGCCAGCCTGACCGCTTGGTGATTTCGCCCGGCCCCTGTTCGCCAGCCGAAGCGGGTATATCGGTGTCAGCGATTCAACATTTCGCAGGCCAGCTGCCGATTTTGGGCGTGTGCCTAGGGCACCAAAGCATTGGCGCGGCCTTTGGCGGCAAGATTGTTCGTGCGCAAGAGTTGATGCACGGCAAGACCAGTGTCATCACCACCACGCAAGACGGCGTGTTCGCGGGACTTCCCCAACAGTTCACCGTCAACCGCTACCACTCCTTGGCCATTGAGCGGGCCACTTGCCCGCCCTGCCTGAAAGTCACCGCCTGGACAGACGACGGCGAAATCATGGGTGTACGGCACACCGAGCTGGCCATCGAAGGCGTGCAGTTTCACCCCGAATCCATCCTGACCGAGCATGGCCATGCCCTGCTCAAAAACTTTTTGGTGCGACCATGAACACGACCATTGATCTGCGCAGCGACACCGTGACTCAGCCTACCGCTGCCATGCGCGAGGCCATGCTGGCTGCGCCTGTGGGCGACGATGTGTTTGGCGACGACCCCACAGTCAACGCCTTGCAAGCGCGCATCGCGCAGATCACCGGCAAAGAAGCGGCGCTCTTCATGCCCTCGGGCACACAAAGCAATCTGTGCGCCTTGATGGCGCATTGTGAGCGGGGCGACGAGTACATCGTGGGGCAAAACGCACACACCTACCGCTACGAAGGCGGTGGCGCGGCCGTGTTGGGCAGCATTCAGCCCCAGCCGCTGGCGCAAAACAGCGTGGGAGAAATGGCGCTGGGCGACATCGCGGCAGCCATCAAACCCATCGACTGCCACTTTGCACGCACCCGCTTGCTGGCGCTGGAAAACACCTGGAACGGCCACCCCATGTCGCAGGCCTATCTGGCGCAAGCCACAGCGCTTGCCCGGCAGCACGGCTTGGGTGTGCACCTGGACGGTGCACGCCTCTTCAATGCGGCCGTGGCGCAGGCCGAGGGTGGGCCAGTCACGGCCAGTGTACGGCGCATCGTGGACCACTTTGACAGTGTGTCGGTTTGCTTCAGCAAGGGCCTGGGCGCGCCCGTGGGTTCGGCCTTGTGCGGATCGCATGAGCTGATCGCTAAGGCGCTGCGCTGGCGCAAGGTGTTGGGCGGTGGCTTACGCCAGTCCGGCATTTTGGCGGCCGCTGCTTTGCACGCATTGGAGCACCATGTGGACCGTTTGGCCGTTGACCATGCGCTGGCACATCGATTGGCCCAAGGCCTGCACGGCGTGCCGGGTCTGAGCGTGCGTTCGGCGCAAACCAACATCGTGTTTGTGGATGTGGCCGATGGCCGAGGCCCAGCGCTGCTCGAAGATCTGAAGGCCCAAGGTGTGTTGGCCACAGGTTTGATTGGCCTGCGCTTTGTGACGCATCTGGGCCTGGATGCGTCGGGCATCGACCATGCCATCGATTGCATCCAGCGCTTCATGGAAAACGCGCCTGAACAGACAAGTCCGGCCTGCGCACGAGTAGGCGTTTACTGAAGGCATGGTGCGAGCATGACAGGGCCTCATGTATCGAGTCTTTCGGCTGATCGCATACCGACCAACGCGCCATCTCACTGAATCATTTCACGAAACCCACATCCGACAGGAAACCGACCATGCCCATCACCCCTCAGGAAGCGCTGCAACGCACCATTGAGCACCGCGAAATTTTTCACGACGAGATGCTCCACCTCATGCGCATGATCATGAATGGCGAGCTATCGCCTTTGATGACGGCGGCACTCGTTACAGGTCTGCGCGTGAAAAAGGAAACCATTGGCGAGATCACGGCAGCTGCCCAAGTGATGCGAGAGTTCTCGACCAAAGTGCATGTGGCCGACCCCACACACCTGGTGGACATCGTGGGCACGGGTGGCGATGGGGCCCACACTTTCAACATTTCGACCTGCGCCATGTTTGTGGCCGCTGCCGCTGGGGCCAAAGCGGCCAAGCACGGCGGGCGCAGCGTCAGCAGCAAATCGGGCAGCGCCGACGTGGTCGAAGCCCTGGGCGGCAATATCCACCTGTCGCCCGAGCAAATTGCACGATCCATTGAAAAGGTGGGCATCGGCTTCATGTTCGCCCCTAACCACCACCCGGCCATGAAAAACGTGGCCCCGGTGCGCAAGGAGCTGGGGGTGCGCACGATGTTCAACATCTTGGGCCCACTGACCAATCCGGCCAGCGCACCCAACATCTTGATGGGTGTGTTCCACTCCGACTTGGTGGGTATTCAGGTGCGCGCCCTGCAACGCTTGGGGGCCGAACATGCGGTGGTGGTGTATGGGCGTGATGGCATGGACGAAATCAGCCTGGGCGCGGCCACCTTGGTGGGTGAGCTCAAGGACGGTCAAATCACTGAATACGAAATCCACCCGGAAGACTTTGGCCTGACCATGGCCAGCAATCGGGCCCTGAAAGTGGATACGCCCGAGCAATCCATGGCCATGTTGCGTGGTGTGCTGGACAATGAGCTCGGAGCGGCACGCGACATCGTCTTGATCAATGCGGGGGCAGCCTTGTACGCGGCCAATGTGGCCAGCAGCATCGCCGATGGCTTGGCAAGGGCGCTTGTGGCCATCGAGTCGGGCGCGGCCAAAGCCAAGTTGGCGCAGTTTGTGGCCTTTGGCCATAAGGCGGCTTGAGTCATTTCAAAAAACGGTGCCCACGCGCCCGCACAGAAAGAAAATCATGAGTGACATCCTGGACAAAATCGTCGCGGTCAAACGCGAGGAAGTGGCGGCGGCCCTGAAGCAAAAATCGTTGGCCTTGGTGCGCGCCGATGCCGAAAGCCGGGTGCTGACCCGCGACTTCGAAGGCGCGATGCGCGCCAAGATCGCCGCAGGCCAAGCGGCAGTGATCGCCGAAATCAAAAAGGCCAGTCCGTCCAAAGGTGTGTTGCGGGCCGATTTCATTCCGGCCGACATCGCCCAAAGCTACGCCGAATACGGCGCGGCTTGTCTGTCGGTGTTGACGGACAAGCAGTTCTTCCAAGGCAGTGTGGATTACCTCAAGCAAGCCCGCGCCAGTTGCAACTTGCCGGTGCTGCGCAAGGACTTCATGATCGATGCCTACCAGGTCTACGAAGCCCGGGCCATGGGGGCCGATGCCATCTTGCTCATCGCCGCCTGCCTGGACGACGCCCACATGACCGACATGGAGGCCGTGGCCCGCAGCCTGGACATGGCGGTGTTGGTGGAGGTGCACGACAGAGCCGAGTTGGAACGCGCCCTGAAACTCAAAACGCGTCTGGTCGGCATCAACAACCGCAACCTGAAAACCTTCGAGGTGTCCCTGCAGACCACGCTGGACATGCTGCCCGATGTGCCTGCCGATCGCTTGCTGATCACCGAAAGCGGGATTCAAATCCCGGAAGATGTCCGGCGCATGCGCGAGGCCAAGGTCAACGCGTTTTTGGTGGGAGAGGCTTTCATGCGCGCCAGCGAGCCCGGTGAGGCGCTGGCCAAACTCTTTGCCTGATGGTTGGCATGCTGGGGCAGCAAAGCTTGGTGTTTGAAGATGCGCCTTCCGTGCCCAATCAAGGTCTGAATTGGCCTGCAGATCTTCAAGGCTTGGACGCGGGTTGGCGACCCTTGGTTGACGACTTTCTGAGCTCCGAGGCTGGGCTTGCCTTGTCCAAGCGATTGACCGCTGCCCTGCAAGCGGGCCACACCATTTACCCGCCCGAGCCCTTTCGGGCGATGAGCCTGACCCCTTTGAGCCAGGTGCGGGTGGTGATTCTGGGGCAAGACCCGTACCATGGGCCGGGTCAGGCAGAGGGCTTGGCCTTCTCGGTCGCGCCAGGTGTTCGCCTGCCGCCCAGTTTGCGCAACATCTTCAAGGAACTGCATCAAAGCCTGGGTGTGTCTCCTCCTGCGGATGGGTCTTTGGTGCGCTGGGCACATCAAGGCGTCTTGCTGCTCAACACCTGTTTCACGGTGGAAGCCGGTCAAGCGGCCAGCCATGCCCGCTGGGGTTGGGAGGTGCTGAGCGACCAGATCATTCAAAGGGTCGCCCAAAGTTCCAAGCCGGTGGTATTCATGTTGTGGGGTGCCCAAGCTCAGTCCAAAAAAGCCTTGATCGATCAAATCGGAAACCCTTGCAGGCATTTGGTGCTGATGGCCAATCACCCTTCGCCTTTGTCAGCCATGCGAGCGCCCATGCCATTCATAGGCTGCGGCCATTTCGCGAAGGCCATTGCCTTCTTGGCGCAATCCGGCGGAAAAACCATCGTCTGGTGAAATTTTCGTGAGCCGTCTTGCGGAGCGTCACCAAAAGATGGCATAATACAAGGCTCGCTTCTGGAGGGGTGCCCGAGTGGCTAAAGGGGGCAGACTGTAAATCTGTTGGCTTACGCCTACACTGGTTCGAATCCAGTCTCCTCCACCAGCTAACTGGCAAATGCCGGATTGATTTGAGCAATTGGAAATGGTTTCCAAGCATTGGCGTCTCATCCACTCATGTGACGCAATCAGTGCGGGAGTAGTTTAATGGTAGAACCTTAGCCTTCCAAGCTAATGACACGGGTTCGATTCCCGTCTCCCGCTCCAAGCGGTTTTTGGTGTGCAGGTGAAGAGTTTTCGCCCTTGTGGCTCAGTGGTAGAGCACTCCCTTGGTAAGGGAGAGGTCGCGGGTCCGATTCCCGCCAAGGGCACCAGAGTTTAGGTTTTTTGTTGTGAGTTTTTTTTCGGAGTCGAAGAATGGCAAAAGGCAAGTTTGAGCGGACCAAACCGCACGTGAACGTTGGCACGATTGGCCACGTTGACCATGGCAAGACGACGCTGACAGCGGCGATCACGACGATTTTGTCGGCGAAGTTTGGTGGTGAGGCCAAGGCCTACGACCAAA
>CAMDFK010000012.1 GCA_945897465.1 Limnohabitans sp. Rim8
TTGGGCATCCCATTGATCGGTGTGGTGGACTCCAACCATTCGCCCGAAGGCATCGACTACATCATCCCCGGCAACGACGACTCGGCCAAGGCCGTGGCTTTGTACGCCCGTGGCATCGCTGACGCGATCATCGAAGGCCGTGCCAATGCGGTCAACGATGTGGTCAAGGCCGTGACCGAAGGCGATGATGAATTCGTCGAAGAAGCCAATGCTTCCGCCTGAGCTCCCAACACTCGATAAAAGGGGCTTTGTGGCCCCTTTTTTTTAATCTGACTTTTTAACTGACTACGGAGAAATCAAATGGCTGCAATTACCGCAAGCATGGTCGCTGAACTGCGTGCAAAAACCGACGCTCCCATGATGGAGTGCAAAAAAGCCTTGACCGAAGCCGAAGGCGACATGGCCAAAGCTGAAGAATTGCTGCGCGTCAAGCTGGGCACCAAGGCTGGCAAAGCCGCTTCCCGCGTGACCGCCGAAGGCGTGGTGACCAGCTTTGTGAACGGCACCACCGGCGCCATGATCGAAGTCAACTGCGAAACCGACTTCGTGACCAAAAACGACAGCTTCTTGGCTCTGGCCAATGCCGCTGCTAAATTGGTGGCTGAACACAACCCTCTCGATATCGCTGCATTGGGCGAGTTGCCTTACAGCCAAGACGGCTTTGGTCCCACCTTGGAAGAAGTGCGTAAGGGCCTGATCGGCAAGATCGGCGAGAACATGAGCTTTCGCCGCTTCAAGCGTGCTGCGGGCGCTGCCAAGATTGCCAACTATTTGCACGGCACCCGCATCGGCGTGTTGGTCGAATATGAAGGTGACGAAACTGCTGCCAAAGACGTCGCCATGCATGTGGCTGCGATGAAGCCTGTCTCGTTGACCAGTGCTGAAGTGCCTGCTGACTTGATCGAAAAAGAGCGCTCGGTCGCTGCGGCCAAGGCTGCTGAGTCCGGTAAGCCTGCTGACATTGCCACCAAGATGGTCGAAGGCTCAGTGCAGAAATACCTCAAAGAAGTGTCTTTGTTCAACCAGTCTTTTGTCAAGAACGACAAGCAGACCGTCGAGCAAATGCTCAAGGCCGCTGACACCACCGTCAAGGCATTCACCTTGTACGTGGTCGGCGAAGGCATCGAGAAGAAGGTCGACGACTTCGCCGCCGAAGTGGCTGCCCAAGTGGCGGCCGCCCAAGGCGCAGCCTGATTTGACCGATCTGCTGATTCGCCTACCTTTCGTTCCCATTCAATCACCAGGAGCTTCTCATGTCCTCAGCCAAGCCAGCCTATAAGCGCATTTTGCTCAAGCTGTCCGGCGAGGCCTTGATGGGGGACGATGCTTTTGGCATCAACCGCGCCACCATCGTGCGCATGGCCGAAGAGATCGCCGAGATCAACCGCCTGGGCGTGCAGGTGGCGGTGGTCATTGGTGGCGGCAACATTTTTCGTGGTGTGGCCGGTGGGGCAGTGGGCATGGACCGTGCCACGGCCGATTACATGGGCATGCTCGCCACGGTGATGAACTCCCTGGCCTTGGCCGACGCCTTGGACAAGGCGGGCCTGACGGCTCGTGTCATGTCGGCCATAGGCATTGACCAAGTGGTAGAGCCCTATGTGCGCCCCAAGGCCTTGCAATACCTCGAAGAGGCCAAGGTCGTGGTGTTCGCAGCGGGCACGGGCAATCCGTTTTTCACGACCGACACGGCCGCTGCTTTGCGCGGTGCCGAAATTGGTGCCGAGATGGTGCTCAAGGCCACCAAGGTGGACGGTGTGTACACGGCCGACCCTAAAAAAGACCCGTCTGCCACGCGTTACAGCGAAATCAGCTTCGACGAGGCCATTTCGCGCAATTTGGGCATTATGGACGCCACGGCTTTTGCCTTGTGCCGCGACCAAAAATTGCCGATCAAGGTGTTTTCGATCATCAAGAACGGCGCTCTGAAGCGCGTGGTGCTGGGTGAGGACGAAGGTACCTTGGTTTATGCTTGAGACTGTTCTGACGAGGAGAACCCCATGACCATTGCAGACATCAAGAAAATAACCGAAACCAAAATGGATCAATCCATTGCGGCATTCAAGAACAACCTGACCAAGATCCGCACCGGTCGTGCCAACCCGGCCTTGCTCGACACCATCCATGTCGATTACTACGGCTCGATGGTCCCTTTGTCGCAAGTGGCCAACGTGTCTTTGATGGATGCACGCACCATCAGTGTGCAGCCTTGGGAAAAAGGCATGGGTGCCAAGATCGAAAAAGCCATCCGTGAAAGCGAACTGGGCCTTAACCCCGCTTCCATGGGTGATTTGATTCGCGTGCCCATGCCGCCCATGAGCGAAGAGCGCCGCAAGGAAATGACCAAACTGGCCCGTACCGAAGGCGAGAATGGCAAGATCGCGATCCGCAATTTGCGCCGTGATGCCAATGAATCTGTGAAGAAATTGGTCAAGGATAAAGAAGCCTCTGAGGACGACCAAAAGCGTGCCGAAGCCGATGTTCAGAAACTGACCGACAAGCGCATGACCGAAATTGACCAGTTGGTGGCGGCCAAAGAACAAGAGATCATGGCCGTTTGAGTTTGAATTGGGTGCCGTGGCTCATCACGGCCTGATGGGCCGCCCATAAGGCGGCCCTTTTTTTTGTGGCCCTTTTTTGGGGCGGCCTTTTTTTCTGGAGAACCCTTGCTCAAACAACGCGTCATCACCGCCCTGGCTTTGCTGGCCTTGCTGCTGCCCGCTTTGTTTGCGAGCCAGCCTTGGCCCTTTATGGCGCTCACGGTGTTGTTGATGGCGGCTGGGGCTTGGGAGTGGGGCCGGTTGAACGGCGTGCACCCTGTTCAGGCATGGTTGGGCGCACTCCTGTGTTTGGCCGCTTGCCTCTTGGCTCAGCAAGTGGGGTGGGTGCAATCGACACCCCCACAACTGTGGCTGCTGGCCGGAGCCATGTGGGTGCTGTTGGGTGCTTGGATGATCCATCGGGGTGTAAGCGCCTGGGCGCTTTGGCCGCGCCCATTGCGTTGGGGTGCTGGCTTGATGCTGCTGGCTTTGGCTTGGTTGGCTTTGGCCCAAGGTCACCACAGGGGCGTCAACTTCTTGTTGTCGGTGTTGGTGCTGGTCTGGGCTGCCGATGTGTTTGCCTATTTTTTTGGGCGCGCACTGGGTGGTCAATGGATCGCTGCCAAACTGGCCCCAGCCATCAGTCCGGGCAAAAGCTGGGAAGGTGTTTTGGGCGGCATGTTGGGCGTGTTTTTGGTGTCTTGGGCTTGGACCGCGTTTGACCAAACCCAAGCCGTCACAGAGCCCAGTTTTTACACCTTGCTTTGGACTCAGGGCGCTTGGGTGGCGGTGCCGGCCTTGCTTTTGATGTCGGCCATGAGCGTGGTGGGCGATTTGGTGGAGTCTTTGGTCAAACGCAGCGCGGGCATGAAAGACAGCTCAGGCTTGTTGCCCGGCCATGGCGGTGTGCTGGACAGGGTGGACGCCTTGCTGCCTACTTTGCCTTTGGCCATGATGCTGGTGGCCTGGATTTGATGTGGAGACCTCTGGCATGAACAAACAACAGTGCATCACCATTTTGGGCTCAACTGGCTCCATAGGCACCAGCACGCTGGATGTGCTCAGTCGTCATCCTGCGCAATACCGAATCCACGCGCTGACCGCCTCCAGCCAAGTGGATTTGATGCTGGCCCAATGTGCTCGATTCAAGCCCGAAGTGGCCGTGATGGTGCAGGAGTCGGCGGGTCTGCAATTGGCCGAAAGGGTGAAGGCTGAAGGCCTGCCCGTTCAGGTGCGTTGGGGCGCTGCGGCTTTGGACGAGGTGGCCACAGCCCCCCAGGTGGATGCCGTGATGGCCGCCATCGTCGGAGCGGCGGGTTTGTCGCCTTGTATCGCGGCAGCGCGTGCGGGCAAGCGCCTGATGTTGGCCAACAAAGAAGCCTTGGTGGTGGGCGGCGAGGTGTTTCTTCGGGCTGTGCGAGAGGGCGGCGCACTGCTGCTGCCCATCGACAGCGAGCATTCGGCGATTTTTCAGTCTTTGCCCGAGGATCCATCGAGCTGGCAGCGGCGTGTACAAAAGATCATCTTAACCGCCTCGGGTGGCCCGTTTCGTACCCGAGATCCAAGCACCTTGAGGGATGTCACACCCGAGCAAGCCTGTGCACACCCCAATTGGGTCATGGGTCGCAAAATTTCTGTGGATTCGGCCACCATGATGAACAAGGCTTTGGAGGTGATCGAGGCGCGGTACTTGTTTGGACTGTCGCCCGATCAGCTGGAGGTGGTGATTCACCCGCAAAGCGTCATCCATTCCATGGTGCAGTACCGCGACCATTCGGTGGTGGCGCAGCTGGGCACGCCTGACATGCGCGTGCCCATTGCTTATGGGTTGAGCTGGCCGGAACGCATTGAATCGGGGGCCGCTCCGCTGGACTTTCACACACTGGCCGCCATGACCTTTGAAGCCATGGATGCGCCAGATCATTTGGCGCGTTTTCCGGGTTTGCGTCTGGCCTGGGAAACCTTGCGTGGTGCGCCGGGCAGTTGCGCGATTTTGAACGCGGCCAACGAAGTCGCTGTGGAGGCCTTCTTGAATAAGCGCATCCGCTTTGACCAAATCCATGAGCTCAACCGTGCCACGCTGGACAGTTTGCAGTACTCGCCACCGGATGGTCTGGACGATTTGCTGGCCTTGGATGCTCGCAGTCGCGAGGAAGCTGTGCGCAACGTCGCCCGGCTGAGCTGAAAAATTGCAAAGTCGGCGGTCTTTTCATCGGTGACCGAAGAACGGTCCTGATGTATTATCTTTTCATGGTTTTGCTTGATGAGCTGTCAGCAAACAAAACTCCCAACACAGCCACCTGTCAGACTTGAAGGCGTTGGACCGTGTGAGCAAGGCGGTTTTCAAAGCCTGATTTTTAACCCTGAAACTGGCCCTTGGCGCTCAATTGAATACAACATGAATTTTCCTGATTTTCGCTTCCATGTCTTGTCCTCTTGCTTGAAGGCGCTGGCCTTTGCCATGCTCAGCTGGCCTGCTTGGGCGGTTGATCCCTTCACGGTGCGCGATATCCGTGTTGAGGGTTTGCAGCGGATCGAGCCCGGCACGGTCTTTGCGTCCATGCCGTTGCGTGTGGGAGATCGCTACACCGACGACAAAGGGTCTGCGGCTATCCGTGCTTTGTTTGCCTTGGGCTTGTTCAAAGATGTGCGCTTGGAAACCCAAGGCGATGTGCTGGTGGTGGTGGTACAGGAGCGACCCTCGGTGGCTTCGGTGGAGTTCATTGGGCTCAAGGAGTTTGACAAGGACGTGCTGGTCAAAGCTTTAAAGGATGTGGGGTTGTCTGAGGGACGGCCTTATGACAAGGCTTTGGCGGACAAGGCAGAGCAGGAACTCAAACGACAGTACATCAGCCGCAGTCTTTATGGTGCTGAGGTGGTCTCTACCGCCACACCGATTGATCGCAATCGGGTCAATCTGACGTTCACCATCACCGAGGGCGGGCCCGCCAAAATTGCCCAAATAGACTTTGTCGGCAACCAAGCTTTCAGCGATGGAGCCTTGCGTGACCAGTTCAATCTGGACACAGGCGGCTGGATGAGTTGGTACACCAAGTCCGACCGTTATTCGCGCACCAAGCTGAACGCAGACTTGGAGGCCTTGCGCTCGTTTTACTTGTCGCAGGGCTTTTTGGAATTCCGAATTGATTCGACCCAAGTGGCCATGTCGCCCAATAAACAGGACATGACGATCACCGTCAACATCACTGAGGGTGAGCGTTTTGTGATCTCCGGCGTCGAGTTGGAAGGCAACTACCTCAACCGCGATGACGAGTTCAAGGCGCTGATCAAAATCGCTGTGGGCAAGCCTTACAACGCTGAAACTGTGGCCGAAACCACCAAAGCTTTCACTGAATACTTCGGGAAATTTGGTTTCGCTTTTGCCCGCGTCGAGGCCAAACCACAAATTGACCGACGCAATAACCGGGTGCAGTTTGTGCTTCAGGCCGAGCCCTCGCGACGCGCCTATGTGCGACGAATTCAGGTCGCCGGCAATGACCGAACACGAGATGAGGTCATCCGCCGAGAATTTCGACAGTTTGAGGCGGCCTGGTATGACAGCGACAAAATCCGCCTGTCCCGCGACCGGGTGGACCGACTGGGCTTTTTCACCCAAGTGAACGTTGAAACTCTGGAGGTGCCCGGGGCGCCCGATCAAGTGGACCTGTTGTTCACAGTGGCCGAAAAGCCCACGGGCAGCATTTCTTTGGGGGCAGGTTTTTCTTCTGCTGAAAAAGTGGCCCTGAGCTTTGGCATTCGCCAAGAGAACGCCTTTGGCTCGGGTAACTACTTGGCTGTGGAAGTCAACACCAGCAAATTCAACCGCAATTTGGTGCTCAGTACGACCGATCCCTATTTCACCCAAACAGGCATCTCCAGGACTTTGGATGTGTTCCAGCGCACCACACGTCCCTATTTGGGGGATGTGGACGCCTACAGCCTCATCAACTCGGGCTTGGGATTGCGTTTTGGTGTTCCTGTCACGGAGACAGACACGGTGTTTGTTGGCATCAATGCTGAGCAAACCGAAATCCGTGAAGGCACAGGTTTGCCAGACGCTTATCGCGAATACGGTGAAAGATTTGGCACCACCAGTACCGCCTTGCCCTTGACTTTGGGCTGGTCCCGTGACGGTCGAGACAGTGCCCTCGTGCCTACACGGGGCAGTTTGCAACGTGTCAATGCGGACATGAGTGTGGCGGGGGATATCCGCTACGCGCGGGCCAGTTACCAATATCAGCAGTATGTCCCGCTCAGCAAAAAATACACCTTGGCTTTCAACACCGATCTGGGCTGGGGTCAAGGTTTGAAGGGTCAGCCATATCCACTGTTCAAGAACTACTTTGTCGGTGGACTTGGCAGTGTGCGGGGTTTCGAACAGTCAACATTGGGACCTGCTCGACAAACCAGCATTTCCAACACCGCTCCGATCTACTTAGGCGGGCCGACTAAGCTGGTTTTCAACGCTGAACTCTTGATGCCTTTTCCTGGCGCCGGTAACGACAGGACCCTCCGGTTGTTTGGTTTCACCGATATCGGCAGCGCTTTTGGCGAGGATGAAAAGATCTCATCACAAGCCCTGCGCGCCTCTGCGGGCATAGGCTTGAGTTGGATTTCGCCCATGGGCCCTTTACGCTTTTCCTTTGCGACGCCAATACGTCAACAGACAGGCGATAAAATCCAGCGACTTCAATTCCAAATTGGAACCTCCTTCTAATGAACACGTTTCGTCAAAATTTTTCCTTGGCCTTGTTGGTCTCTGCGACTTGTGTCGGTGGTTTGGTGCATGCCCAGGACTTCAAGATGGGTTTTGTCAATACCGAGCGCATCTTTCGTGAGGCGGCAACCGCTAAACAAGCCCAGGCCAAGCTTGAGCAGGAATTCTCGCGCCGTGAAAAAGATTTGGTGGAAATCGGCAACAACCTCAAGCTAGCCTCCGAAAAGTTTGAACGTGAAGCGCCGACCTTGGCCGAGTCCCAGCGGGCTGCTCGCCAGAAACAGTTGATCGATCAAGATCGCGAGTTTCAACGCAAGCGTCGCGAGTTTCAGGAAGACCTGAATGCGCGCAAAAACGAAGAGCAGCAAATTGTGGTCGAACGTGCGAACCGAGCGGTCAAGCAAGTGGCCGAGTCGGAAAAGTACGATGTGATTTTCCAGGAAGCGGTCTATGTCAATCCCAAGCACGACATCACCGAAAAAGTGATCAAGACACTGAACGCTTCGGCGGCCAAGTAACAGCGTGTGTCGGGTTGGACCCCGTGACTTTGACGCTTGCAAATCTGGTGGATCGTCTCGGTGGGCGTTTGTGTGGTGACCCCGATCGGGTGATTGCTGGTTTGGCCCCTTTGCAGTCCGCCGGGCATGACCAAATCAGTTTTCTCAGCCACCCCAAATACCAACATCAACTCACGGCCAGCCAGGCCGCATGTGTGATCGTGGCACCCGCTTTTGAAGCCCTGGCCAGTCAGGGGCGATCGGCCATCGTCACCGACGACCCTTACCTGTATTTTGCGCGCCTGACCCGTCTGTGGAAGCAGATCCATCAACCCCAGACGGGACCTCGAATCCACCCCTCCGCGGTGGTTGATCCGCTCGCTTGGGTGGCCGAGGATGCGTTCATTGGCCCTTTGTGTGTGCTCGAGCGAGGCTCCAAAGTCGGCGCAGGCACGGTCCTCAAGTCGCGCGTGACCTTGTCGGAAGGCTGCGTGGTGGGAGAGCGATGCATCTTGCACTCGGGCGTGGTGGTCGGGGCTGATGGTTTTGGTTTTGCTCAGCACCAAGGCCAATGGGAAAAAATTGAACAGCTGGGCGCCGTGCGCATAGGCGACGATGTGGAAATCGGGGCCAACACCTGTATTGACCGCGGTGCGCTTGAAGACACGGTCATTGAAAACGGGGTCAAACTCGATAACCTGATCCAAATTGGCCACAACGTCCACATCGGTGCCCACACGGCCATGGCCGGTTGTGTGGGTGTCGCGGGCAGTGCACGCATTGGTGCCCATTGCACGGTGGGTGGTGGGGCCGTGGTGTTGGGGCACTTGACGCTGGCCGATCATGTGCACATTTCGGCTGCATCTGTGGTGACTCGGTCCATTTTGCAACCAGGTCAATACACCGGCGTGTTTCCTTTGGACATCAATGACAACTGGGAAAAGAACGCTGCCAGCCTCAAACAACTTTCCCGCTTGCGTGAGCGCATCAAGGTGCTGGAGAGCGAGATTCAAAATAACAAGGAAACATGACCATGATGGACATCCATAAAATTCTCAAACAGCTGCCGCACCGCTACCCCATTTTGCTGGTGGACCGCGTGCTCGAACTCGAAAAAGGCGTTCGCATCAAAGCGCTGAAAAACGTGTCGATCAACGAACCCCATTTCCAGGGTCACTTTCCGCACCGCCCGGTGATGCCAGGTGTGTTGATGCTGGAAGCCTTGGCCCAGGCCGCCGCCCTGCTGGCCTTTGATACCTTGGGTGAGACACCCGATGACCAGACCGTGTATTACTTTGCCGGCATCGACGGCGCCCGATTCAAACGCCCGGTGGAGCCTGGTGATCAGCTGATCTTGGAAGTCGAGCTCGACCGGATGAAAGCTGGCATTTTCAAGTTCAAGGCACGCGCCAAGGTGGGCGACGAGATCGCGACCGAGGCCGAGTTGATGTGCACCATGCGGAAAATTCCTCAGGCTTGAGCAGCATGAGCCAAATCCATCCAACGGCCATCATCAGCCCGGGGGCTGAGCTTGACACATCGGTGCGCGTGGGGCCTTATTCCGTGATCGGACCGCATGTGCGCATCGGCGCCGGCACCACTGTGGCCAGCCACTGCGTGATCGAGGGCCACACAACAATTGGCTGCGACAACCGGATTTTCCAGTTCAACTCGCTGGGCGCAGTGCCCCAAGACAAAAAGTACAACAACGAGCCGTGTGAGTTGGTGATCGGAGACCGCAACACGATCCGCGAGTTTTGCACCTTCAACATCGGCTCGCCTGGCGACCGGGCCGTGACTTCGTTGGGCCACGACAACTGGATCATGGCCTATGTGCACTTGGCGCACGACTGCCAAGTGGGCAACCACACGATTTTTGCCAACAACACCCAATTGGCCGGACATGTGGTCGTTGATGACTGGGTGATTTTGGGCGGCTTCACCGTGGTGCATCAGTTTTGCCGCATTGGGGCGCACAGTTTCACAGCCATGAACTCTTTGCTTTTTGCTGACCTGCCGCCTTTTGTGATGGCACAAGGGCAGCCCGCGCAAGCGCGTTCGATGAACTTTGAAGGTTTGCGTCGCCGTGGCTTTTCGGCTGAGCGCATCAGCGCCGTCAAGGCCATGCACAAAGTGCTGTACCGCGATGGCTTGTCGCTTGGCGATGCCATGGTGCGCATGGGTGTTTTGGCTGCCGAAAAGCCTGAGGCCCAGCCCGATGTCGACATGATGCTCAGCTTTTTACAAGCGGCCTCACCCCAGCGCGGGATCGTGCGGTGACCCAATCCGCCGATACACCCGTGCCCAAAGCCCCTGCGGGGGCTTTGTCCTTTGCCATGGTGGCTGGAGAAGCCTCGGGTGATTTGCTGGCGGGTTTGCTGATTCAGGGCCTGCATTTGCGCTGGCCTCAGGCGCAGGGTGTTGGCATTGGTGGGCCGCGGATGCAAGCGCAAGGTTTTGAAGCTTGGTGGCCACACGAAAAATTGGCCGTGCGCGGTTATGTCGAGGTGTTGCGCCATTACCGGGGCATCGTCGCCATTCGAGATCAGCTGCGCCAACGTTTGCTGGCCCGGCCGCCCGATGTTTTCATCGGGGTGGATGCGCCCGATTTCAACCTCGATCTGGAAGCCCGTCTCAAATCCTCCGGCATCCCCACCGTCCATTTTGTTTGCCCATCGATCTGGGCGTGGCGCCCTGAGCGGATGGAGAAGATCCGCCGCAGTGTGGACCACATGCTCTGTATTTTTCCGTTTGAGCCAGCCCTCTTGGCCAAAGCCGGGGTGGAGGCCACCTATGTGGGGCACCCACTGGCTCAATCCATCCCCATGCACCCGGACCGCACGGCCGCTTGCCAAGCCTTGGGCTTGGATGCACAAAGGCCCGTGGTGGCGGTTTTGCCGGGCAGCAGGCAGTCGGAAATTGAATACCTGACGCCCCGCTTTGTGCAGGCCGCTCAACTCATGCAGCGTCAAAACACTGCGCTGCAATTTGTGTTGCCCGCCATCCCCAGCTTGTTGCCACGCATTCAGGCATTGGTCGATGCGCAAGGCGGTCTGCCCGGTTTGCATTTGATTCAAGGCCTGTCACACACGGTTTTGGCAGCCTGTGACGTGGCCCTGATTGCCAGCGGCACAGCCACCCTTGAGGCGGCTTTGTTCAAGCGGCCCATGGTGATTGGCTACCACATGAACTGGCTCAGCTGGCAAATCATGAAGCGCCAAAAGCTGCAGCCTTGGGTAGGTTTGCCCAACATTTTGAGCGCGGACTTTGTCGTGCCCGAGTTCTTGCAGGACCTTTGCACGCCCGAGGCCCTGGCCCGTGCTTGTCTGGACTGGTTGTCTGCACCTGACCGCGTGGATGCTTTGCAATCCCGTTTTGAACAATTGCACCTCACTTTGCAGCGGGACACAGCACAGATCTCGACCCATGCCCTCGAAAAAATCCTTTCGCGCTGAGCAAACCGCCTTGTATTTTGAAGTCTCCGGTTTGACCGCGGGGGTGGACGAGGCCGGGCGTGGGCCATTGGCCGGCCCGGTGGTAGCCGCTGCTGTGATCTTGGACGATTTGAACCCCATTCACGGTCTGAACGACTCCAAAAAACTCACGGCCAAGCGACGCGAGGCCTTGTTTGACGAAATCCGGGCGCGTGCTTTGTGCTGCGCCATTGCCGAGGCATCGGTGCAAGAAATTGATCAGTTCAATATTTTGCAAGCCACTATGCTGGCCATGAAGAGGGCCGTGGAAGGCTTGCGCTTGCCGCCTAAATTGGTGCTGGTCGATGGCAACCGCTTGCCCACCTTGTCGGTTCGTGCCGAAGCCATCGTCCAAGGCGATGGGCTGGTGCCCGCCATCTCGGCGGCTTCGATTTTGGCCAAAGTGCACCGCGACCGTTTGTGCGACGCGATGCACCAACAATACCCCTTGTATGGTTTTGACCAGCACAAGGGCTACGGCACAGCCCAGCATTTGGCGGCGTTGCAAGCGCACGGCCCGGCCGACTGCCACCGCATGACATTTGCCCCGGTGGCCAGGAGTGTGCGTTGAAACCGATCAGCTCGCGTGACAACCCACAGCTCAAAGCCTGGCGGCGCTTGGCCCAGGACAGCACGGCTTACCGTAAGTGGGGGCAGTTTTGGTTGGAAGGAGATCACCTGTGCCGCGCCGCCTTGCAGCGCGGTGTACGTCCACTGCAGGTGGTGCTGACCGAGTCGTTTCAAGCCGAGCAGGGCGGCCAATGGCAGGGGCTGACCGATCAGGTGTATGTGGTGCCCGATGCCTTGTTTGCCAGCCTAAGTGGCCTGGAGTCACCGGCCCGCATGGGGTTTGTGGTGGCGTGGCAGGTGGCCCATGAGGTGCTGCCTGATGTCCCCACTGTCGTGCTGGACCGTTTGCAGGACGCAGGCAATGTGGGGGCTATTTTGCGTTGTGCTTCGGCCTTCGGTTACCGCCAGGTGCTGGCCATCAAGGGCACAGCGGCCATGTGGTCACCCAAGGTGCTGCGCTCGGGCATGGGGGCGCATTTTGGTCTGTATTTGATCGAGGCAATCGGCGAGGCCGATGTAGCGGGTTTACAGTTGCCATTGCTCACCACCAGCTCCCACGAAGGGCCGTTTTTGCACGACTTGCTGCAAGCGGGAGATTTGCCCCAAAAGTGTGCGTGGGTCTTCGGTCATGAAGGCCAGGGCGTCAGTGCCAGCCTGATGGCCATGGCTCACCATCAGGTGCGCATTGCCCAACCGGGCGGGGAAGAGTCTCTCAATGTGGCCACGGCAGCGGCCATTTGCCTGCACGCCAGCGCCACCGCCGGTTCTTGAGCACTTTCGCGCATTGCGTGTCAGTCATGGATGGTCAAAGGTCAGGGTTTTCGAGTGGTACTCGGCTACAATAGTGGGCTTTCCCGCATCAACCTGTACGCCACAGTCCATCCCAGGCCCCTTCCTCGAACAAGCAGCCAAAAAGAGATCGCATCTCTGATGAGCGCTGAGGCGTACCCGAACTATTCCGGAGAACCCAGTGCTTTTGTCTCTTCAGGGAATCTTCCCGCCCGCCATCTTGGCGCTCGCAGACGGCACGGTCTTTCTCGGCAATTCGATCGGAGCCACCGGCTCCAGCGCCGGCGAAGTGGTGTTCAACACCTCGCTCACCGGCTACCAGGAAATCCTCACCGACCCCAGCTATTGCCAGCAGATCGTTACCCTGACGTACCCGCACATCGGCAACTATGGCGTCAACGTAGAAGACATCGAATCCGATAAAGTCCATGCCGCAGGCCTCATCATCAAAGACCTGCCTTTGGTGGCAAGCAACTTCCGCTCCAGCCAAACCTTGTCGTCCTATCTGGGGGATGCAGGTGCCGTGGCCATTGCCAACATCGACACCCGCCAACTGACCCGCATCTTGCGCACCAAGGGGGCCCAAAACGGGGCCATCGTAGGCTTGGCCAAAGGCCAAGTGGTCACCCAAGCGCTCATTGACCAGGCGATCGCCGCAGCCAAGGCGGCTCCCAACATGGCGGGCCTCGATTTGGCGCAACAAGTCACCGTGGCCCAGCCTTACGACTGGTCCCAAACCGAGTGGCAATTGGGTTCTGGTTATGGCACGCAGACCGCCCCAAAGTTCCATGTGGTGGCCTACGACTTCGGTATGAAGAAAAACATCTTGCGCATGCTGGCTGAGCGTGGCTGCAAAGTCACCGTGGTGCCAGCCAAGACACCCGCCGCCCAAGTGCTCCAACACAAACCCGATGGCATCTTTTTGTCAAACGGCCCCGGCGACCCGCAGCCCTGCGACTACGCGATTGCGGCAGCTGCCGAGTTGATCGAAACCGGCATCCCCACCTTCGGCATTTGCTTGGGCCACCAGATCATGGCTTTGGCCAGTGGTGCCAAGACCTTCAAGATGAAGTTTGGCCACCACGGTGCAAACCACCCCGTCAAAGACCTGGATTCCGGCCGCGTGTCCATCACCAGCCAAAACCATGGTTTTGCAGTGGACGAAAAGTCTTTACCCGCCAACCTGCGTGCCACACACGTGTCTTTGTTTGACGGTACTTTGCAGGGCTTGGCCCGCACCGACAAGCCTGCGTTCTGTTTTCAGGGTCACCCCGAAGCGTCGCCTGGCCCCCACGACATTGCTTACCTCTTTGACCGCTTCATCAACTTGATGGAGGCGAAATAACATGCCCAAGCGCACCGACCTCAAAAGCATCCTCATCATTGGCGCGGGCCCAATCATCATTGGTCAAGCCTGTGAGTTCGACTACTCTGGCGTGCAGGCCTGCAAAGCTTTGCGTGAAGAGGGCTACAAAGTCATTCTGATCAACAGCAACCCCGCCACGATCATGACCGATCCGGCCACCGCCGACGTGACCTACATCGAGCCCATCACCTGGCAGACGGTTGAGAAGATCATCGCCAAAGAGCGCCCCGACGCCATCTTGCCCACCATGGGTGGACAGACCGCGCTCAACTGCGCTTTAGACCTTTGGCACCACGGCGTGCTCGAGAAATACAAAGTCGAGCTGATCGGCGCGACACCGCAAGCCATCGACAAAGCCGAAGACCGTCTGAAGTTCAAGGATGCCATGACCAAGATTGGTCTGGGTTCGGCCCGCTCCGGCATTGCCCACAGCATGGAAGAAGCCTGGGAGGTGCAAAAGACCTTGGGCTTCCCCACCGTCATTCGCCCCAGCTTCACCCTGGGCGGCACGGGCGGCGGCATTGCCTACAACCCCGAAGAATTCGAGGTCATTTGCAAGCGTGGTCTCGAAGCCTCGCCCACCACCGAGTTGTTGATTGAAGAATCGCTGCTTGGCTGGAAAGAGTATGAGATGGAAGTGGTGCGTGATAAAGCGGACAACTGCATCATCGTGTGCTCGATTGAAAACTTGGACCCCATGGGCGTGCACACGGGCGACTCCATCACCGTGGCCCCAGCCCAGACACTGACCGACAAGGAATACCAGATTTTGCGCAACGCCTCTTTGGCCGTTTTGCGCGAAATCGGTGTGGACACGGGCGGCTCGAACGTGCAGTTCTCGATCAACCCCAAAGATGGCCGCATGGTTGTCATTGAGATGAATCCCCGCGTCTCGCGCTCCTCCGCTTTGGCCTCCAAGGCCACGGGTTTCCCCATTGCGAAAGTGGCGGCCAAGTTGGCTGTGGGCTACACGCTCGATGAGCTGCGCAACGACATCACAGGTGGTGCCACGCCAGCGTCGTTTGAGCCTTCAATCGACTACGTGGTCACCAAGATCCCTCGTTTTGCGTTTGAGAAATTCCCCACCGCCGACAGCCGTTTGACCACCCAAATGAAGTCGGTGGGCGAGGTCATGGCCATGGGCCGCACCTTTCAGGAGTCCTTCCAAAAAGCTCTGCGCGGCTTGGAAGTGGGCGTGGACGGCATGAACGAAAAAACCCAAGACCGCGAAGTGCTCGAGAAGGAGCTGGGCGAGCCCGGCCCTGAGCGCATTTGGTATGTGGGCGATGCGTTTGCCATGGGCCTGAGTGTGGACGAGGTCTTTGCCTTGACCAAGATCGACCCTTGGTTCCTGGTACAGATTGAGGAGATCGTGAAGATCGAATTGGAACTGGAAACCACCACACTCGAAGCCATCACGGCCGACGAGTTGCGTGCGCTTAAGAAGAAGGGCTTCTCGGATCGCCGTTTGGCCAAGTTGCTCAAAGCCACCGAGCATGTGGTTCGAGAGCGTCGCCATGCCCTGAACATCCGACCCGTTTACAAGCGCGTGGACACCTGTGCGGCTGAGTTCTCGACCGACACCGCCTACATGTACTCCTGTTACGAGGGGAATGGCGATGGTGAGTGCGAAGCAGATCCCACCAGCAACAAGAAAATCATGGTGCTGGGTGGCGGCCCCAACCGCATAGGCCAGGGCATCGAGTTCGACTACTGCTGCGT
Organism: Limnohabitans sp. Rim8; assembly: GCA_945897465.1. Taxonomy (GTDB): domain Bacteria; phylum Pseudomonadota; class Gammaproteobacteria; order Burkholderiales; family Burkholderiaceae_C; genus Limnohabitans_A. The sequence continues at coordinate 15,675 of CAMDFK010000012.1, forward strand.
GCACGCCGCGCTCGCCATGCGCGAAGACGGTTACGAAACCATCATGGTCAACTGCAACCCCGAGACCGTGTCGACCGATTACGACACCTCGGACCGTTTGTACTTTGAGCCTGTCACCTTGGAAGATGTTCTCGAAATTGTGGACAAGGAAAAGCCCACAGGCGTCATCGTGCAATACGGTGGTCAAACGCCTTTGAAGTTGGCGCTCGATTTGGAAGCGGCTGGCGTGCCCATCATCGGCACCAGCCCCGACATGATCGACGCGGCCGAAGACCGTGAGCGTTTCCAGAAATTGCTGCAAGACCTCGGTCTGCGCCAGCCGCCCAATGCCACGGCCCGCACCGAAGCCGAGGCTTTGGAAAAAGCGGCTGCACTGGGTTATCCCTTGGTGGTGCGCCCCAGCTATGTGTTGGGTGGCCGCGCCATGGAAATTGTGCACGAGCAGCGTGACCTCGAGCGCTACATGCGCGAAGCGGTCAAGGTGTCGCACGACTCACCCGTGTTGCTCGACCGCTTCTTGAGCGACGCGATCGAGTGTGATGTGGACTGCCTGCGCGACCCTGAAGGCAAGACCTTCATCGGCGGCGTGATGGAGCACATCGAACAAGCCGGTGTGCACAGCGGCGACTCGGCATGCTCCTTGCCACCTTACTCCTTGTCGCCTGCCACGGTGGACGAGCTCAAGCGTCAATCGGCCGCCATGGCCGGTGCTTTGAATGTGGTGGGTTTGATGAACGTGCAGTTCGCCATCCAGCATGTGGACGGCCAAGACGTCATCTACGTGCTGGAAGTTAACCCCCGCGCTTCACGCACCGTGCCTTACGTTTCTAAGGCCACCGGCATTCAGTTGGCCAAGGTCGCAGCTCGCTGCATGGCGGGTCAAACACTCGCTTCGCAAGGCATCACGAAAGAAGTCACGCCCCCTTATTTCAGCGTGAAAGAAGCCGTTTTCCCCTTCGTGAAGTTCCCAGGCGTCGATACGATTCTTGGCCCAGAGATGAAGTCCACCGGCGAAGTCATGGGCGTTGGCAAAACCTTTGGTGAAGCCTTTGTGAAGAGCCAAATGGGTGCAGGCACCAAGTTGCCACGCCCCACAAAAGCCGACGGCACGCCTTCGGGCAAGGTGTTCATTTCTGTGAAAAACAATGACAAGGCGCGTGCCATCGAAGTGGCGCGCCAATTGGTTGCACAGGGCTTTGAGTTGGTGGCCACCAAGGGCACGGCCGCTGCCATTCAAGCTTCAGGCGTAGCTTGTGCCACGGTGAACAAGGTGACCGAAGGCCGCCCGCACATCGTGGACATGATCAAGAACAACGAAGTTGTGCTGGTCATCAACACGGTCGAAGAGCGCCGCAATGCGATCGCCGACTCGCGCCACATCCGCACCTCGGCCTTGCTCAACCGCGTCACCACCTTCACAACCATAGCAGGGGCGGAAGCGGCTGTGGAGGGCATGAAGTACATGGACCAGCTGGGCGTGATTTCCATCCAGGAAATGCACGCGCAACTGGCGGCCTGAACCCAGACCTTTGGCCCAGCGCTCCTGATGGAGTGCAAGGCATAATGCTGGCATTGACCGCCGAGTTTCAAAACTCGGCGGTTTGCTTTTGGAGAACCGAACATGTCAACCATCCCGATCACCCAACGCGGTGCTGAAAAACTCAAGGACGAGTTGCACCGACTCAAAACGGTGGACCGCCCCGGCGTGATCCAGGCCATTGCCGAGGCGCGTGCTCAGGGCGACCTGAGTGAGAACGCCGAATACGACGCGGCCAAAGACCGTCAGGGCTTCATCGAAGGCCGGATTCAGGAAATCGAAAGCAAGCTGTCGGCCGCACAGATCATCGACCCGGCGTCGGTGGATGCGGGAGGCCGCGTGGTCTTTGGGACCACCGTCGAGTTGGAAGACGAGAGCACAGGCGAAGCGGTGACTTACCAGATTGTGGGTGAGGACGAGGCCGACTTGAAGCTGGGCTTGATCAATATCAGCAGCCCGATTGCACGCGCCTTGATTGGCAAAGAAGAGGGCGATGTGGCCGAAGTGCAGGCGCCAGGGGGCGTGCGCCGTTACGAGATCGTGGGCGTGTCCTATATTTGAGCCCAAACAAAGGGCGCTGTTTGGCGGCCTTTGTGGGGGGTGTCACCCCCTGTGTAGGCGCTGTCATTGGCGCTGGAGCTGTCAGTCGTGGCGGCCTTTTTTGACCGATTTCTGCTTGGGCTTGGCCCGCTTGATCTGTCCGCCAGCGGCCAGGCGCTGGTTGCCCAGCACACGAACGGTTTTGACTTCAGGCCGCTGACCGCCCCGTGTGCTGTATTTGAGGATCTTGAAGTCGCGAGGACCGGCTTTGCGGTCGTCGTCGTGCTCTTTGAATTTTTCGGGCTGCGGACGCCAAAGGATCAGCAATTTGCCAATGTGCTGGATGGGCGCGGCGCTGAGTTGATCGGCCAGTTGCGCGAACATGGCCTCGCGTGCAGCGCGGTCATCGCCCAGCACGCGGATCTTGATCAAGCCGTGGGCGTTCAGGGCTGCTTCGGATTCCTTGATGACGGCAGGGGTCAGGCCATCACCGCCGATCATGACGACCGGATCCAGATGGTGGGCATCGGCGCGAAAAACTTTGCGCTCGGCAGGAGTGAGTTGTATTTGGGGCATCCCCTATTATCCCCGTAAGGACCCGAAAGCATGAAAGTCAAAACCAAAAGTAAAAAGGTCAACAAAGCCTGGTTGAACGACCATGTGAACGACACCTACGTGAAACTGGCCCTGAAAGAGGGTTACCGGGCGCGAGCCGCTTACAAACTCAAAGAAATCGACGAGACCTTGGGCCTGATCCGACCCGGTGATCTGGTGGTGGACTTGGGCTCGGCCCCCGGCGCATGGAGTCAGTACCTGCGCCGCCGCTTGTCACCCGAAGGTGCGGCCGTGGGCGAACTCAACGGCAGCATCATCGCGCTGGACATTCTGCCCATGGAACCGGTGGAGGGGGTGCAGTTCATTCAGGGGGATTTTCGCGAAAACGAAGTGGCCACTCTGCTGGAAGCGGCCTTGCAAGGGCGTCAAGCCGATGTGGTGGTGTCCGACATGGCGCCCAATTTGTCGGGCATCGAATCGTCAGATTCGGCGCGAGTCCAACATTTGATCGGGCTGGCGGTGGAATTTGCCCAAAACCACATGAAGCCGCAGGGGGCTTTGGTGGTCAAGGTCTTCCATGGCAGCGGCTACAGCCAGATCGTCAAGATGTTCAAGGAGACCTTCAAGGTGGTCAAGCCGATCAAGCCCAAATCTTCCCGGGACAAGTCTTCGGAGACTTTTTTGGTGGGTATGGGCTTGATTCAAGGTGCTTGATGTCTTAAATCCGAGCTTTTTGAGGGCCAAACCCTTTGCTTGTGTCGCCAAGGCTTCAGGCAGGCCTAAAATGGTGACAAACATCATTTTCGATTGGAGTTTCGCTTGAATAACCCTTGGTTTTCCAAAGTTGCCGTCTGGATGGTGATTGCCATGGTGCTGTTCACCTTGTTCAAACAATTTGATAACCGCGGCGTCGCTGGTGCGAACGCCATAGGCTATTCTGATTTTTTGGAAGAAGTTCGCAGCAACAGGATCAAGAGCGCCACGATTTCCGAAAGCCCAGGTGGCACTGAAATCTTGGCTGTCACGGTCGATGATCGACGCATCAAGACCACGGCCACTTACTTGGATCGTGGTTTGGTGGGTGATTTGATCAGCAGCGGTATCAAGTTCGATGTCAAGCCGCGCGAAGAAGGCTCCTTGCTCATGACCTTGCTGGTCAGCTGGGGGCCCATGCTTTTGCTCATTGGCGTTTGGGTCTACTTCATGCGCCAGATGCAAGGCGGCGGCAAGGGCGGGGCGTTCAGTTTTGGCAAATCCAAGGCCCGCATGATGGACGAGAACAACAACAACACCACGTTTGCAGATGTGGCCGGTTGTGACGAGGCCAAGGAAGAAGTCAAAGAAGTGGTGGACTTCCTGAAGGACCCTCAGCGCTTCCAGAAGTTGGGCGGTCGCATTCCCCGCGGTTTGTTGTTGGTGGGGCCTCCCGGAACCGGCAAAACCCTGCTCGCCAAGAGCATCGCTGGCGAAGCCAAAGTGCCTTTTTTCAGCATTTCTGGTTCTGACTTTGTCGAGATGTTTGTAGGCGTGGGTGCATCCCGTGTTCGCGACATGTTTGAAAACGCGAAAAAGAACGCGCCTTGCATCATTTTCATTGACGAAATCGACGCGGTCGGTCGCCAGCGTGGCGCAGGCCTGGGTGGCGGCAACGATGAGCGCGAGCAAACCCTCAACCAGATGTTGGTCGAGATGGACGGCTTTGAAACCAATTTGGGTGTGATCGTTGTGGCGGCCACCAACCGACCGGACATCCTGGACGCAGCTCTGTTGCGCCCAGGCCGTTTTGACCGGCAGGTCTATGTGACCTTGCCCGACATCCGTGGTCGTGAGCAAATCCTGAATGTGCACATGCGCAAGGTCCCGATTGGCCAAGACGTGAACGCCGCTGTGATCGCCCGTGGTACGCCCGGCATGAGTGGCGCCGATCTGGCGAACCTGTGCAACGAGGCTGCCTTGATGGCTGCGCGTCGCAACGCCCGCGTCGTCGAGATGGTGGACTTTGAGAAAGCCAAAGACAAGATCCTCATGGGTCCCGAGCGCAAGAGCATGGTCATGCCTGAGGAAGAGCGCCGTAACACGGCCTACCATGAAGCAGGACATGCCCTGATTGGTAATTTGCTGCCCAAGTGCGATCCGGTGCACAAGGTCACCATAATTCCCCGTGGCCGAGCCCTGGGTGTGACCATGAGCTTGCCCGAGAAAGACCGCTACAGCTATGACAAGGAATTCATGTTGAACCAGATCAGCATGCTCTTTGGTGGGCGGATTGCAGAAGAGGTCTTCATGAACCAGATGACCACGGGTGCCAGCAACGACTTCGAGCGAGCCACCTCCATTGCCCGTGACATGGTCATGCGTTATGGCATGACCGATGCCCTGGGTCCGATGGTCTATGCCGAAAACGAAGGTGAAGTGTTCCTGGGCCGTTCGGTCACCAAAACCACCAATATGAGTGAGTCCACCATGCAAAAGGTCGACTTGGAAGTTCGCCGCATCATCGACGAGCAATACAGCCTGGCCCGTCGTTTGATCGAGGAGCACAGTGACCAGATGCACGCCATGGCGAAGGCCTTGCTCGAGTGGGAAACCATTGACAAAGATCAGATTGCGGACATCATGGCGGGCCGTGATCCTTTGCCGCCCAAGGACTGGACACCCCGTACTCCACCTTCAGGTGGCGGCCAGGGCGGCGGGACACCCTCGGTTCAACCGGAACCTGCCACTACAGCGGCTTGATATTTCAATCGCCGTTCAATCAACGGGGCCGTTTGGCCCCGTTTTTTATGGAAGCCAGTTGATGGACCCTCAACTTCATCGCCCCGATACTCCTTTGCGTTGGCAAACCACACGTTTTGATTTGGACCTGTCTCGGCCCCAAATCATGGGCATCGTCAACCTGACGCCAGACTCTTTTTCCGATGGTGGGCAATGCTTTGACACCACTGCTGGATTGCGCCATGCGGAGCAACTGCTGCGCGATGGTGCCGATATTTTGGATGTAGGCGCCGAGTCCACACGTCCGGGCGCGGAGGTGGTGCCATTGGCGCAGGAACTGGCCCGGCTGGTGCCTTTTTTGAAAGAGGCGGTGCGTTGGCAGGTCCCCATCTCCGTCGACACCTACAAACCCGAAGTGATGCAAACCGTGCTCGATGGTGGGGTGGACATCATCAACGATGTTTGGGCCTTGCGCCAACCGGGGGCTGAGCAGGTGGTGGCCGCCCATCGAGCCTGCGGCGTTTGCCTGATGCACATGCACCGAGACCCACAGACCATGCAAACCGAACCCATGACGGGCGACGTTTTGCGTGCCGTGGAAAAATTTTTGCGTGAGCGTCTGGACACACTGCGGAGCATGGGCGTGTCCTCGTCCCGATTGGTGGTTGATCCCGGGATTGGTTTTGGCAAAACGGTGGCCCAAAATTTCCAATTGCTCGCTCTCCAGGCCGATTTGTTAGGTTTGGGCTGCCCCGTTCTGGCGGGTTGGTCCCGAAAGTCGGCCTTGGGCGCAGCGCTTGTCCATGATGGGCAAGTACCAGAACCTGCAAAGCGGCAAGTGGCCAGTGTGGCGGCAGCCCTTTTGGCGCTTGAGCGTGGGGCTTCGGTGGTGCGGGTGCACGATGTCAAAGAAACCGCCGAGGCCATTCAGATTTGGCTGGCCATGCATCAACACGCTGAAGCGCGATGAGCCGCGAAGTGTCCGAGGGCTGCGACGATCCGAGCCGGATTGAAGGACTAAAATCCAAAGCTCATTAAAAAAATCAGGATTGTTCATGGCGCGTCAATATTTCGGCACAGATGGCATCCGTGGCACAGTCGGTCAGAGCCCCATCACCCCCGATTTCATTCTGCGGTTAGCGCATGCCGTGGGTCGGGTGTTGAAGACGCAGGAAATCCACCCCACCGTATTGATTGGCAAAGACACCCGCATCTCTGGCTATATGCTCGAAAGCGCCTTGGAGTCGGGCTTCAATTCTGCGGGTGTCGATGTGGTGTTGCTCGGGCCAGTGCCGACACCTGCGGTGGCTTACTTGACCCGCGCACAGCGTGCTTCCTTGGGGGTGGTGATCAGCGCGAGCCACAACCCGTTTGCAGACAACGGCATCAAGTTCTTCAGTGCCCAAGGGCAAAAGTTAACGGATGCTTGGGAAGAGGCTGTAGAAGCGGCTTTGTTGCAAAACCCCGTCTGGGTGGATTCTGCTGCTTTGGGCAAAACCCGGCGTTTGGACGATGCAGCAGGCCGGTACATTGAGTTTTGCAAGAGCACTTTCTCGAACGATCTGACCCTCAAGGGCCTGAAAATCGTGGTGGACGCAGCGCATGGCGCTGCCTACCAAATCGCGCCCAAGGTGTTTCATGAATTGGGTGCGGAGGTCATCGCCATCGGTTGTTCTCCAGATGGTCTGAACATCAACAAAGGTGTGGGGGCCACCCATCCAGAAGCCTTGGTCCAAGCTGTCAAAGACCACCGTGCTGATTACGGCATTGCCCTGGATGGGGATGCCGACCGCCTGCAGTTTGTGGACGCGACCGGGCGGCTGTTTAATGGCGATGAGTTACTGTACTTGATGGTTGCGGACCGCTTAGCCCGTGACGAAGCTGTGCCAGGGGCAGTCGGCACTTTGATGACCAACTTGGCGGTGGAGGTGGCGCTCAAGCAACGCGGTGTCCAGTTTGTTCGGGCCCAAGTGGGTGACCGGTATGTGCTGGAGGTGCTGCACGACAAAGGCTGGCTTCTGGGCGGTGAGGGCTCGGGCCACTTGTTGGCCCTGGACAAGCACACCACCGGGGACGGCCTGGTCAGTGCCCTGCAGGTTTTGCAGGCCTGTGTGGGCAGCGGCCAGACCATGGCGCAGTTGCTGGAGGGCCTCACGCTGTTCCCTCAAACCCTGATCAATGTGCGCTTGAAGCCCGGTTTCGACTGGCAGGGCCACCAACCTTTGTGGGATGCCACGCGTGCCGCAGAGGCCGAGTTGGCCGATTCGGGGCGGGTGTTGATTCGGGCCAGCGGGACGGAGCCACTGGTTCGTGTCATGGTCGAAGCACGGGATGCCGATCAGGCCAGAGCGTGTGCAGAACGCATTGCGGCCACCTTGGCCTGAGGTCCGTCGTCAATAAATCAAGCGCTCTGGTTTGATTTCCTGAAGGATCGTGGTCGCGATCTCTTCGATCGATTTGGTCGTGGTGGACAACCATCGGATACCTGAGCGGCGCATCATGGCTTCGGCTTCAGAGACTTCCATGCGGCAGTTTTCGATGCTGGCATAACGGGAGTTGGGGCGCCGTTCGGCTCGGATTTCCGCTAAGCGATCTGGGTGGATGCTCAGACCGAAAATTTTTTTGCGATGTGGCACCAAGGCAGGTGGCAGTTGCTTGCGGTCAAAATCATCCGGGATCAAGGGGTAGTTGGCGGCTTTCAGTCCATGCTGCATGGCCAGGTAAAGACTGGTCGGGGTTTTGCCGCTGCGACTCACACCCACCAAAATCACATCGGCCGATTCCAGGTCCCGGTTCGATTGCCCATCGTCATGCGCCAGTGAGAAGTTGATGGCCTCGATGCGGTCGTGGTATTCCTTGCTTTTGCTGACATCTGAAAAGCGTCCCACCCGGTGGTGCGACTTGATCCCCAGCTCGGCTTCCAGTGGGTTGACAAAGGTGCCAAACATGTCCAGCAGCATGCCCTGGCAGTGTTCTTGCAACACTTTGAGCACCTCCATGTTCACCAAGGTGGTGAAGACAATCGGTTTGGTCCCTTCGGTTTCTGCGGTGTGGTTGATTTGGCGGACCGCTTGGTGCGCTTTGTCAATGCTGTCGGTGAAGGGCAATCGTACGTGCCGGGACTTCATGTCGAACTGCGCCAAGATGGCATTGCCAAAAGTTTCGGCTGTGATGCCGGTGCCGTCGGATACAAAAAATACAGTGCGTTGGGGCATGCGTGCAATTTAATTAAATGGTGGGGTTAACAAGACCCCTAAAATCAGCCAATTATCCACAGCTGTCCGATTGGGGTTCCATCAAAAGAACAACACCACCCTGAGCTGCGCTCTGGAGCCCGGTTTTAACTTTGGAGCTTTGCATGTCTGTTCTTTTCAGTGAGACCGCCTTGGTCGTTCCCTTTGAGCTTTTGCGCATGACCGATGTCGAGTCGGTCGGTGGCAAAAACGCCAGCTTGGGGGAAATGATTTCCCAGCTGCCTTCGGGCGTTCGGGTGCCCACTGGCTTTGCCACCACCGCCCACGCTTTTCGACAGTTTTTGGCGTTTGGCGGCCTGACCGAGCGCATCAATGCCCGATTGGACGCCTTGGACACCGAGGACGTGCGTGCCTTGGCGGCTGCCGGGGCCGAAATCCGCGCCATGGTTGAAGCCCAGCCTTTTCCCGCCGATCTGGAACAAGCCATCCGCGACGCCTTTGTGCGCCTGCAGGGCAGCAACCCGGAGGCATCGTTTGCGGTGCGTTCCTCGGCCACCGCCGAAGACTTGCCCGACGCTTCGTTCGCAGGCCAACAAGAAACCTTCTTGAACGTGGTCGGTATCGAAGACGTGCTGCACAAGATGAAAGAGGTCTTTGCCTCTTTGTACAACGACCGCGCCATCAGCTACCGCGTCCACAAAGGATTCGCGCATGCGGACGTGGCCTTGTCCGCTGGCGTGCAGCGCATGGTGCGCTCTGATTTGGGTGCGGCGGGCGTCATGTTTACCATCGACACCGAGTCGGGTTTTGAAGATGTGGTGTTCATCACCTCCAGCTACGGCTTGGGCGAGACGGTGGTGCAGGGCGCAGTCAACCCCGACGAGTTTTATGTTCACAAGCCCATGTTGGCTGCGGGCAAGCGCTGCGTGATCCGCCGCAACCTGGGCTCCAAACTCATTGAGATGGTGTTTGCCACCCCAGAAGAAAAAGCGGCCTCGGGCAAGCTGGTCAAAACCACCGACGTGCCGACCGAGCTGCGCAACCGCTACAGCCTGACCGATGACGAGGTCGAGCAACTGGCCCGCTACGCGGTGGTGATCGAGCAGCATTACGGCCGCCCCATGGACATCGAATGGGGCAAAGATGGTGCGGATGGCTTGCTTTACATTTTGCAAGCCCGCCCTGAAACCGTGAAAAGCCAAGCCAAAGGCACGCCGGAGTTGCGCTACAAACTCAAAGGCAAAAGCGCCATCTTGACCGAGGGCCGCGCGATTGGCCAAAAGATTGGCACAGGCCCCGTCCGTTTGGTCCACCACATCAGCGAAATGGACAAGGTCCAGCCCGGCGACGTGCTGGTGACCGACATGACCGACCCCAATTGGGAGCCCGTGATGAAGCGCGCCAGCGCCATCGTGACCAACCGGGGCGGGCGCACCTGTCACGCCGCCATCATTGCCCGTGAACTGGGCATTCCGGCGGTGGTGGGTTGTGGCAACGCCACCGAGCTGCTGTATGAAGGGACCTTGGTCACCGTCAGCTGCGCCGAGGGCGATACCGGCTTCATCTACGATGGTTTGCTGGAAACCGAGGTCAGCGAAATTCAGCGCGGCGTGCTGCCCGAGATCAAAACCAAGATCATGATGAACGTGGGTAACCCGCAGCTGGCCTTTGACTTTGCCCAGTTGCCCAATGCTGGCGTGGGTCTGGCCCGTCTGGAATTCATCATCAACAACAACATCGGTGTGCACCCCAAGGCCATCTTGGATTACCCAGCCATTGATGCCGACCTGAAAAAAGCCGTGGAATCTGTGGCCCGTGGTCATGCATCTCCTCGAGCCTTCTATGTCGACAAGGTCGCCGAAGGCGTGGCCAGCATCGCCGCCGCTTTTTGGCCCAAGCCGGTCATCGTGCGTTTGTCGGACTTCAAAAGCAACGAGTACCGCAAGCTCATTGGCGGCAGCCGCTACGAGCCGGAAGAGGAAAATCCGATGCTGGGTTTCCGTGGTGCTGCGCGGTACATCAGCGCGGACTTTGGCGAAGCTTTTGCCATGGAGTGCGAAGCCCTCAAGCGGGTGCGCGGTGAGATGGGCCTGACGAACGTGCAGATCATGGTGCCTTTTGTGCGCACTTTGGGCCAAGCCGAAAAGGTCACCCAGTTGTTGGCCAGCCAAGGTCTGCGCCGTGGCGAACACGATCTCAAAGTCATCATGATGTGCGAGGTGCCCAGCAACGCCATTCTGGCGGAACAGTTTCTCGAGTTCTTTGACGGCTTCTCGATTGGCTCGAACGACCTGACCCAGCTGACTTTGGGCCTGGACCGCGACTCGGGCATGGCGTTGCTGGCCGCTGATTTTGACGAACGTGATCCGGCTGTGACGGCCTTGATCTCGCAAGCCATCCAAGCCTGCTTGGCCCAGGGCAAATACATTGGCATTTGTGGCCAGGGCCCCTCGGACCATCCGGACTTCGCGCATTGGTTGATGGACCAGGGCATCAGCTCGATTTCGCTGAACCCGGACACCGTCATCGAGACCTGGACCAACCTAGGGCGCTGAGCCCGCAGCCATCACATGATCAGGACCCTGCGATGAGCCAACCTGTGGATATCGCCATGTCTTCGGCTTACCGCTGGCGACTGCACCGCAACGTCCTGATTTATGTGGTTTTCCTGCTGGGCTTGATCGGGGCCATGGCTTGGGCCGAGCGCTCGGGCCTGTCCCGCAACCTGATCGGTCCAATCTTTTTGTTCAGCACGGTGATGATCTATGCGTTGATCGGCATTGCGGCGAGAACCACGAACGAGGACGAGTATTACGTGGCTGGGCGCCGTATTCCGGCCATGTACAACGGCATGGCCACAGCGGCCGACTGGATGAGCGCGGCATCCTTCATCAGTTTGGCGGGAGCCCTGTACCTGCAAGGCTTTTCAGGCAGCGGCAATCAGCCCGGTGGCCTGGCTTATGTGATGGGCTGGACCGGCGGGTTTTGCCTGGTGGCCTTGTTGATTGCGCCTCAATTGCGTGCCATGCGCTTGTACACTTTGCCCGATTACTTTGATCAGCGTTATGGCGGTCGCTGGCCGCGGGTGATTGCGGCGCTGGCTTCGGTGCTGTGTTCGTTCACCTACGTGGTCGCCCAAATTTATGGCATAGGCCTGATCGCTTCGCGTTTGACTGGCGTGCAGTTTGAAATCGGCATCTTGTTGGGTTTGGGCGGTGTTTTGCTGTGTTCGTTTTTGGGCGGGATGCGGGCCATTACTTGGACGCAAGTGGCGCAGTACATCATGCTGCTGCTGGCCTTTCTCATCCCGGTGTCCTGGCTGGCGTTCAAACAATTGGGCAACCCTGTGGCGCCATTGGCCTACGGCGCTCAGTTGTCGGCCATCGCCAGCATTGAAAAGCGCTTGATGGACGACCCGGCCGAGTTGGAAGTGCGCCGTGAATACGCACAAAGGGCCAAAATTTACGCTTCACGCTTGCAGGATGTGGATTCGGCCATGGTCGATCTGCGCTTGGAGTTGGAGGAAAAAATCCGCATCCTCAAGGCGCAAGGGGCCGACTTTGCCACCATTGCCCAGGTGCGCCGTGATCTGCTGGCCGTGCCGCATGACTCTGCTAGCGCTCGAGAATTATGGACCCGAGCGATGCATGACAACCTGGAGCGTGCGAGGCCTTTGGGGGGTATGCCACCCCACACGCAGGCTTTCACCGGTGATCCTGGCGGTGGTTTGGCCCAAGAAAAACTGTTCAGTGAGTCACGCTTGAATTTTCTGGCCTTGGTTTTTTGTTTGATGATTGGCACGGCAGGTTTGCCCCACCTCTTGACCCGTTTCTACACTTCGCCTTCGGTGGCTGAAACACGCAGCTCTGTGGCTTGGTCTTTGTTTTTTATCGGGCTGATTTATTTGAGTGTGCCTGCTTTGGCTGTGTTGGTGAAGTTCGAGGTGCTCAACAATTTGGTGGGCAGCAGTTTTGCCGAATTGCCCAGCTGGATGGCGCAATGGGCCCGGTTGGACTCGGCTTTGCTGGAGTTTTCGGATGTCAATGCCGACGGGATTTTGCAATTGGGCGAGCTCAAACTCGGGGCGGACATGATCATGTTGGCCACGCCCGAATTGGGCGGGATGCCCTTCGTGGTATCGGGTTTGGTGGCTGCCGGCGGTCTGGCTGCCGCTTTGTCGACTGCCGATGGTTTGCTGTTGACCATCAGCAACGCATTGGTGCGCGACATGCGACCCAATGGCGTCAATGGCCCTAAGTCTGCCGAAGGGCGGGTGATTCTGTCCAAATTCGCCCTGCTGGCTGTGGCCATGCTGGCGGCGGTGGTGGCCGCTTTCAAGCCTGCTGAAATCCTGGCCTTGGTGTCGGCCTCATTTTCACTGGCTGCCTCGGCCTTCTTCCCCGGCATGGTCTTGGGCATGGTCTGGCAGCGGGTGCATCGCCAGGCGGTGGTGATGGGCATGTTGTCTGGCTTGGGCGTGACCATTTATTACATGGTGGTCAATGCGCCGGGCTTGCGTCATTTTTGGGAGTTGGACCCTTATGGCGGCTTGTGGTGGGGTATTCAGCCCTTGTCTGCAGGTGTTTTTGGCGTTCCAGTGGGTTTTGCTGTCATGGTACTTGCCACCTGGCTGATCCCTCATCGCCTGATCGGCCAAAACCAGCGTTCACAGTCTTCCTCGGCCGAGCCATCTGGCAGCTATCCGGGGCTGTGAACTTCAGGCTATAATATTGGGCTTCGCCTTGCTGCACCCCGACAGACGCTGGGGGCAGCTATTCCAACCATTTGGGTTAACCTCAAGGAGTCTCAATGCGTCATTACGAAATCATTTTGCTGATCCACCCCGATCAGTCCGAACAAGTGCCGGCCATGCTGGAGCGCTACAAAGGCATGATCACTGCCGGCGGTGGCAGCATCCACCGTGTAGAAGACTGGGGCCGCCGTCAACTGGCCTACCAGATCAACAAGCTGGGCAAAGCCCACTACCTGTGCGTGAACATCGAAGCCGACCAAGCGGTCATGGCCGAACTCGAGCACGCCTTCAAGTTCAACGACGCCGTGTTGCGTCACCTGACGGTGCAGAAGAAAAAAGCCGACACTGGTCCTTCGTCCATGATGAAGCAAGTCGAGCGCGAAGAAGCCCGCAAGTCCCAACAAGCCGAATTTGCCGCTTGACACGTGCCTGTTGAGGAGTGAACCGTACCGAACTGACCGCCTGTATTGCCGAGCAAGCCGCTTTGCGATACACCCCCGCCGGTTTGCCCGCCTTGGATTTGATTCTGGAGCATGCTTCTGAAGTCCAAGAGGCCGGGCAAATGCGCCAAGTCCAGTTGAAACTTCGTGCCTTGGCCATTGGGTCATTGGCTGAAAGACTGGCCAAGCTAGCGGTAGGCAGTGTTTGGACGTTTCAGGGCTTTTTGGCCACCCCTCGTCAAGGCAAAAGTGTCGTGTTGCACATTCAAGAGTTTCAGCAAAATTAATTTCAGGAGGCCCCATGGCCACGTTTAAAAAATTCAACAAAGACAAGCGCCCCAAGCGCAACACCCAGTCACTGCTGTTCAAGCGCAAGCGTTTTTGTCGCTTCACAGTCACTGGCGTCGAAGAAATCGACTACAAAGATGTGGACACCCTGCGTGACTTCATCGCCGAAAACGGCAAGATCATCCCCGCTCGCTTGACTGGCACCCGTGCCATCTTCCAGCGCCAGCTCAACACTGCCATCAAGCGCGCCCGCTTTTTGGCCATGTTGCCCTACACCGACCAGCACAAAGTCTAAGGAGTCCAACCATGCAAATCATCCTGCTCGAAAAGGTTGTGAACCTGGGTAATCTGGGCGATATCGTCAAAGTCAAAGACGGCTACGCTCGCAACTTCCTGATCCCTCAAGGCCGTGCACGCCGTGCCACGGAGGCCAATAAGGCCGAGTTCGAAGCGCGCCGCGTTGAGCTTGAAAAAGCAGCCGCTGCGAAGTTGGCCGATGCCCAAGCGCAAGGTGAAAAATTGTCCGGCACAGTGGTCAAATTGTCACAAAAGGCTGGCGTGGATGGGCGTTTATTCGGATCCGTCACCAACCATGACATTTGTGAAGAGCTCAACAAGCAGGGCTACAAGCTGGTCAAGTCCCAGATCCGCATGCCCCATGGGCCCATCAAGGTGGTGAGCGATTCCACTGTGTCGGTGGCCCTGCACACCGATGTGGTGATGGACGTGACCGTGTCGGTTTACGGCGAAACAGCCTGATCTGCGCTGCGCTCTGAAAAGCCGCCTGGCCTTGTGCTGGGCGGCTTTTTTCATGGGTGCTCAAGCCATCTGAGATTTACAGCGCTGAACACTGGATGCACAAAGCTTATCCACAGCCTTATCCCGTGCGCGTCGCGTTTTTGCGACTACCATGGTCTTTTGAGGTTTCATGACCATGTCTGCCGTTTTTGCCCCTTCCTTGAACGCCTTCCCATCCGAACTTTCTGCTGACAGCCAGGTGGCCAAGCTGCGAGTGCCACCCCATTCAATTGAAGCTGAATCCAGTGTTCTGGGCGGGCTGTTGCTGGACAACGGTGCCTGGGACCGTGTGGGCGATCTGTTGGCCGACATTGATTTTTACCGTCATGAGCACAAGCTCATTTATGCGGCGATCGGTGCGTTGATCAACGCCTCCAAGCCTGCCGACGTCATCACCGTGAACGAGCAGTTGCAGAACCAAGGCAAGGCCGAGGAAATGGGCGGCTTGGGTTACCTGAACTCCTTGGCACAGTACGTGCCCAGTGCCAGCAACATTCGCCGCTATGCCGAGATCGTTCGTGAGCGCTCGATCCTGCGCAAACTGGTGTCTGCCAGTGACGAGATCGCGACCAATGCCTTCAACCCTCAAGGCAAGGCGATTGACCGAATCTTGGACGAGGCCGAGCAAAAGATCTTCAACATCGGTGAAGAAGGCTCGCGCATGAAGCAGGGCTTTCAGTCCATGGACACACTGGTGGTGGAATTGATGGACCGCGTGCAGGAGATGGCCGACAACCCCAATGACATCACTGGCGTGCCTACCGGATTTTACGATCTGGACCGCATGACATCCGGTTTGCAGCCTGGCGATATGGTGGTTTTGGCTGCACGTCCATCGATGGGTAAGACCGCTTTTGCGATCAATATTGCCGAGCATGTGGCTTTGAACGAGGGCTTGCCGGTGGCCGTGTTTTCCATGGAAATGGGCGCGTCACAGTTGGCCGTGCGTGTGGTGGGTTCGATCGGTCGCATCGATCAGGGTCATTTGCGCACAGGCAAGCTCAGTGATGATGAATGGCCACGCTTGACGGAGGCGATTGAAAAACTGCGAACCGTGTCCCTGCACATCGATGAAACGCCGGGGCTCACATCATCTGAATTGCGGGCCAACGCCCGTCGATTGGCTCGGCAATGTGGCAAATTGGGACTGATTGTGGTGGACTATTTGCAGCTGATGAACGGCTCAGGTGGCGCTGGCGGTGACAACCGAGCCACCGAGTTGGGTGAAATTTCACGCGGCTTGAAAATGCTGGCCAAAGAGCTGCAGTGCCCGGTCATTGCCTTGTCACAACTTAACCGGAGTGTGGAGCAGCGCACCGACAAGCGTCCCATGATGAGCGACTTGCGAGAGTCCGGTGCCATCGAACAGGATGCCGACATCATCATGTTCATTTACCGTGATGACTACTACAACAAGGATTCGAAGGATCCAGGTGTCGCGGAAATCATCATCGGTAAGCAGCGCAATGGCCCAACAGGCACTGTTCGACTGACTTTCCTGAAGAACCTGACCCGATTTGAAAGCTTGGCCTCAGGGCTTAGCGACGATTACTGAGGCAAAGCGCTGAGGGATATACCCATCCGCAATCAAAGCGCTTCGCTGGCAAAGTCGGCCAAACGTGAACGCTCACCACGGGCAAGTGTGATGTGCCCCCCGTGTGCCCAGCCCTTGAAGCGGTCAACTGCATAGGTCAATCCCGATGATCCTTCGGTCAGGTAGGGTGTGTCGATCTGAGCCAAGTTGCCCATGCAGATGATCTTGGTGCCTGGGCCTGCGCGGGTGATCAGCGTTTTCATTTGCTTGGGCGTCAGGTTTTGTGCCTCGTCGATGATCACGTACTTGTTCATGAAGGTGCGGCCCCGCATGAAGTTCATGCTCTTGATTTTGATACGGCTCTTGATGAGTTCGTTGGTTGCAGCGCGGCCCCATTCACCCGCGTTGCCGCCATCGCCCTTGGCCAGAAACTCCAGGTTGTCGTCCAAGGCACCCATCCAGGGGCCCATTTTTTCTTCTTCTGTGCCGGGTAAAAAGCCGATGTCTTCGCCCACGCTCACGGTGGCTCGGGTCATGATGATTTCGGTGTAGCGACGGTCGTCCAGAACCTGTGTCAGGCCTGCAGCCAAGGCCATGAGGGTTTTGCCCGTGCCTGCGGTGCCTGCGAGCGTCACAAAGTCGACGTCAGGATCGGTCAGCAAATTCATCGCGAAGTTCTGTTCGCGGTTGCGTGTGGTGACGCCCCAGACCGCATTTTTTTGATGGTTGAAATCTCTGAGCGTTCGCAGGACCGCAGTTTTTCCGCGGATTTCTGTCACGCGTGCATACAGGCTGGGCTCTCCGGGTGCCTCGAAATACACAAACTGGTTCATGAACAGGCTGGGGACGATGGGGCCGCTGATCCGGTAGAACGTGTGGCTGCCTTGTTGCCAGCTCTCGACTGTTTTGCCATTTTTGAGCCAGAAGTCAGGGGGTAAGGCCATGGAGCCCGGGTAGAGCAAATCGCCGTCCTCCAAAGTTTTGTCATTTTGGTAATCCTCGGCCTGCAACCCCAACGCACGGGCTTTGACGCGCATGTTGATGTCTTTGGAGACGAGAACCACTTCACGGGGTTCGTGTAACAGGCCCAGCGCCTTGACCACGCCCAGGATTTGGTTGTCGGCCTTACCTTGGGGCAAGGCCAAGGGCAGGCTCAGGTCGAGCGACTGTGTCTGAAAAAACAATTGCCCCGTCGCATCGCTGTGACCAGTCGAGTTCAAGGGTGAGCCTTTGCCCAGATCGGCGGCTTGTGCCAAGGCCAGAGCGTCCAACGAGCGGCTGGCCTGACGCGCATTGCGGGCGACTTCGGTCATTCCTTTTTTATGGCCGTCGAGTTCTTCCAGCACGATCATGGGCAAGAAAATATCGTGCTCTTCAAAGCGGAACAAGCTCATGGGGTCATGCATCAGCACGTTGGTATCGAGGACAAAAAGCTTGCTTGGACCGCTGCGCTTTTTGGCTCGGGCTGTTGCGGGCTTGCTCACCCGATTGGCGACCTTGGCAGCTGAGTGGATGGACTCGGATTGAGACCTGGTCGTCAGCATCTGGCCAGAATCGGCCTGTGATGCCACTGCTGTCACGGGCACCGAAGGCCTGACTTCATTTTTGCGTGAACGGGCAGGGCTTTTGGCCACGGGTGCAACGGGTGTCTCGCTCATAGAATGCCGTTGGGGTTCAATTTGAACCATGGCGGATGTATCGGTTGGTTGGTCGTTGCTCTCAAATGCTTTGTGGGTCAAGCGGCTGGCGCGATGGGTGGGAGCGGGTGGCAATGGCATGAGCGAAGGTCTCTTGAGGATTGAAGAATTCGGACTCGAGAAAAGAAAAAGCCGCCAGGAGAGCCGGGCGGCTTGAAGGGAGGTGAGTGGCAGGGCTGCGTTGCAACGTCATGAAAACATTATGCACGAGGCCTGTGACAAGACAGGACAGGGGCTTCAGGCCACAGCAGCAGCTTTGTTGAGGTCCTTGACGGCTTGCAGCACTTCTTCAACGTGGCCCGGAACTTTCAAACCGCGCCACTCTTGTTTGAGGGTGCCGTCTGCTCCGATCAGGAAAGTGCTGCGTTCAATACCCTTGACTTTTTTGCCGTACATGATTTTGTTTTTGACCACACCAAACATGTGGCACATTTTTTCTTCGGTATCGGCGATCAATTCGAAGGGCAATTCCAGTTTGGCTTTGAAGTCGTCGTGCGATTTCATGTTGTCGCGGGAAACGCCCAGGACCAAGGCACCGGCTTTCACGAAATCTTTGTATTTGTCTCGAAATTGCATGGCCTCAGTGGTGCAGCCGGGGGTGTTGTCTTTGGGGTAGAAAAACAAAACAACGGTTTGACCAATATGGGAGAGGTTCGAAACTTTCAGACCACTGGTGGCATTGGCTTCAAATTCGGGAAGGGGTTTGTTCAGAACGATCGCCATGGAACTTTATCTCGCTTGACTGGTTGAGCGGGTGCCACCAATGACAGGTGTCAGTTTCGCTGTAGGCCATTGGCCTCGACAACTGTCTATTTTACTCCGAACAAAGAAGGGCATTTGCCCTGGCTCGGGGCACAAAAACGACCCGAAAGAATGCATGCTTTAGGACTCGATCAAAAGCAAGGCCACCACTTTGCGTCCCTCGCTGGCCAAAATGTTGTAGGTGCGACAAGCCGCAGCTGTGTCCATGGTTTCTACCCCAACGCCAAGCACGATCAAGTCCTTCAGCCACTGGGGCTTGGCAAAACGCAGTTGATGCCCGCTGCCGAACAAGATGAGCTCGGCCCCGCTGTGGGCCCATGGGCTGAAGTCGCTGGCGCTCAGGGCCTCGAAGTGGCCTGTGGCCCAGGCCGCTGGCGGCACATTTGGCAGGCTGCTCACGGACAAGGACTTTTCATGCCGAACGCCGTTGACTTCAATCCATGCCCGGTCATAAGCGTTGATGGTCGGCGCATTGGATTTGTCGGGCTGAAGTTTCATGGGGTGGCAAAAGTGAGGGAAAGCGCAATGAGAAGTCAAGCTCTGGAAAACTTCGCTCGTGAGGCATAAGAATTGTGGTCAAATTATAGGTTTTCCCTCACCCACATTGCCTTTGGAGGCACTTTGAAGACCATTCAGAAATCTGCCAAGCTCGCCAACGTTTGTTATGACATCCGGGGGCCCATCATGGACCGAGCGCGGCAGATGGAAGAGGATGGTCACAAGATCATCAAACTCAACATCGGCAACTTGGCTGTTTTTGGTTTTGATGCGCCCGAGGAGATCCAGCAAGACATGATCCGCAACCTGCCCAATTCGGCGGGTTACTCGGACAGCAAAGGCATTTTTGCGGCCCGCAAAGCGGTGATGCATGAGACCCAAAAACAAGGCATTTTGGGCGTCACGCTGGACGACATCTACCTGGGCAATGGCGCCAGCGAATTGATCGTGATGGCCACCAACGGTTTGCTGGACGATGGTGACGAGTTGCTCTTGCCATCGCCCGATTACCCGCTGTGGACAGCGGCGGCCAGTTTGTCGGGCGGCACGCCTGTGCACTACCGCTGCGAAGAATCCAACGGCTGGATGCCCGATTTGGACGACATCCGTGCCAAGGTCACACCCCGCACCAAGGGCATCGTGGTCATCAACCCCAACAACCCCACGGGTGCTTTGTACAGCGATGCCTTGCTGCAGGGCATCGTGGCCATTGCCCGAGCGCACGGCTTGGTGATTTTTGCCGACGAGGTGTACGACAAGGTCTTGTACGACGGCGTCAAGCACACGCCACTGGCCAGTTTGTCACAAGACGTTTTGACTTTGACCTTCAACTCTTTGTCCAAGAGTTACCGCTCTTGCGGTTACCGTGCGGGTTGGATGGTGATTTCGGGCGATAAAAAAAGAGCCCGCGATTACATCGAAGGCCTGAACATGCTCTCCAACATGCGCTTGTGCGCCAACGTGCCGGGTCAATGGGCCATTCAGACGGCTTTGGGCGGCCACCAAAGCATCAATGAACTTGTGGGCGAGGGCGGCCGCTTGCGCAAGCAGCGTGACTTGGCGCACCAACTGATCACGGCGATTCCGGGTGTCAGCTGCGTCAAGCCCCGTGCGGCTTTGTACATGTTCCCCAAGCTTGATCCGAAGATCTACCCGGTGCAGGACGACCAAGACTTTTTCTTGCAACTGCTGGAAGAAACCAAGGTCATGCTGGTTCAGGGCACGGGTTTCAACTGGCCCGATGCCGACCATTTCCGGATCGTGTTTTTGCCGCATGAAGACGACTTGCGCGAAGCCATTGGCCGCGTGGCGCGTTTCTTGGAAAGCGCCCGCAAGCGTTTTGGCACCGACAAATTGGTGGCCTGATTTTTTTCTAGAAAAGCCCGGTATGTCCGGGCGCAACGTTAAAGAGTAGTGAATGAAACCGATCAAAGTGGGCCTGTTGGGCATTGGAACAGTGGGCAGCGGCACCTTCAACGTGCTCCAGCGCAACCAGGAAGAAATCCAACGCCGTGCCGGTCGAGGCATTGAAATTGCCATGGTAGCCGATCTGGATGTGGCGCGTGCCAAGGCCGTGGTGGGTGAGGGTGTTCAGGTGGTGGCCGATGCCCGTGCGGTGATTGCCAACCCCGAAATCGACATCGTGATCGAGTTGATTGGCGGCTATGGCATTGCCAAAGCCTTGGTGATGGAAGCCATTGCTGCAGGCAAACATGTGGTGACAGCCAATAAGGCCTTGTTGGCCGTGCATGGCACCGAGATTTTTGCGGCTGCCCAGGCCAAAGGCGTGATGGTGGCGTTTGAAGCGGCTGTGGCCGGTGGCATACCGATCATCAAGGCACTGCGCGAAGGCCTGACGGCCAACAGCATCCAGTGGGTGGCGGGCATCATCAACGGCACGACCAACTTCATCCTCTCCGAGATGCGCGACAAGGGCCTGGACTTTGGCGTGGTGCTCAAGGAGGCCCAGCGCCTGGGTTATGCCGAAGCCGACCCGACCTTTGACATCGAAGGCGTGGACGCTGCGCACAAAGTGACCCTGATGAGCGCGATCGCGTTTGGCATTCCGGTGCAGTTTGACAAAGCCTATGTCGAAGGCATCACCAAGTTGGGCGCGGCCGACATCAAGTACGCTGAGCAATTGGGCTACCGCATCAAGCTGCTCGGCATCACCAAGCGCACGGCGCAAGGCATCGAGTTGCGCGTGCACCCCAGTCTGGTGCCGACCCAGCGTTTGATCGCCAACGTCGAAGGCGCGATGAACGCAGTGATGGTTCAAGGTGATGCCGTGGGCACGACCTTGTATTACGGCAAAGGCGCAGGCTCCGAGCCCACCGCCAGCGCGGTGATCGCTGATCTGGTGGACATCACCCGTTTGCACACCGCCGACCCGCTCAACCGGGTTCCGCATCTGGCTTTCCAGCCGGGGGCCATGAGCGATTTGCGCGTCTTGCCCATGTCCGAGGTGGTGACCAGCTATTACCTGCGGTTGCGCGTGGCCGACCAAGCGGGTGTGCTCGCCAAACTCACCGGTTTGCTGGCCCAGGCTGACATCAGCATCGACGCGGTCTTGCAGCGTGAGGCCGATCAGGTCAGCCAAGCGGGTGAGAACCAGACTGACGTGATCATTCTGACCCACGACACCCGCGAAGGCACTTTGAACGATGTGCTGGCCCAAATGCAGGCCTTGCCCACCGTGATGGCGCCCATCGTTCGCATTCGCAAGGAAGAGTTGAACTGATGCGCTACCTGTCGACCCGCGGTCATGCTGACCGCAAACAATTTTGTGAAATCCTGCTCGAAGGCCTGGCTCCCGATGGCGGCTTGTACCTGCCCGAAAGCTACCCGCAGATTGATGCTGCGGCGCTGACCCGCTTGCGCCAAGTCTGGCAAAGCCAGGGCTATGCGGCTTTGGCTTTTGAGGTGCTGTCGCTGTACATCGACGACATTCCACGCGATGACTTGCTGACCCTGTGCCGCAAGACCTACACGCCCGAAGTGTTCGGCACGAAAGAAATCGTGCCGCTCAAGCCCTTGCAGGCCGCGGGCCAAGCCCAACCCGAGATGTTCCTCGAAGCCTTGTCGAATGGCCCCACCTTGGCCTTCAAAGACATGGCCATGCAGTTGCTGGGCAACTTGTTTGAGTACGAGTTGGCGCGGCGAGGCGAAGCGTTGAACATTTTTGGGGCCACCTCGGGCGACACCGGCAGTGCGGCCGAATACGCCATGCGCGGCAAAAAGGGCGTGCGTGTCTTCATGACCAGCCCGAACGGCCGCATGAGCCCGTTCCAGCAAGCGCAGATGTTCAGCTTGCTTGACGAGAACATCCACAATATTGCCATCGAAGGCGTGTTCGACGACTGCCAAGACATCGTCAAGGCCGTCTCCAATGATCTGGAGTTCAAGCGGAAATACAAAATCGGCACCGTGAACTCCATCAACTGGGCGCGTTTGCTGGCCCAGGTGGTGTATTACTTTGCCGGTTACTTCCAGGCCACCCAAAGCAATGAGCAAAAGGTCAGCTTCACGGTGCCGAGCGGCAACTTCGGCAATGTTTGTGCAGGCCATGTGGCCCGCATGATGGGCTTGCCCATTGACCGCTTGGTGGTCGCCACCAACGAAAACGACGTGCTCGACGAGTTCTTCCGCACCGGCATTTACCGCGTGCGCGGCACGGCCGACACGCACGAAACTTCCAGCCCTTCGATGGACATTTCCAAGGCCAGCAACTTCGAGCGTTTTGTGTTCGACCTGCTGGGGCGCGATGCTGCTCATACCAAAGCCATTTTTGGCGAAGGTCTGAGCCGCCAAGGCTTCTTCGATTTGTCGGGCGACCCACGCTTTGCCCAAGCTGCCACCACCTATGGTTTTGACAGCGGCCGCAGCACCCATGCTGACCGCCTGAAGACCATTCAAGAAGTCTTTGCCACTTACGGCATCATGATCGATACCCACACCGCCGACGGCGTGAAGGTGGCCAAAGCGCACCTGAACCCGCAGGTGCCCATGATCGTGCTGGAAACCGCTTTGCCCATCAAGTTCGCGGCCACCATCGTGGAAGCCTTGGGCCGCCAGCCTGAGCGCCCACCGCAGTTTGAAGGCATCGAAGCTTTGCCCAAGCGCGTGCAGGTCATGAAAGCCGATGTGGACGTGGTCAAGGCCTACATCCAGCAGCACTGCGACTGACCAAGCATGAGCACCGCCCCACGCGCCCCTTTGATGTCCTTGGACGATGCGCTGCAGGCGCTGCTCGCGCGCATCACCCCTTTGACCGACGCCGAGTCGGTGGCCACCTTCGATGCCGATGGCCGTGTGTTGGCCGAGGACTTGGTGTCTGCCTTGCAGGTGCCCGCTTTTGACAACTCATCGATGGATGGCTATGCGGTGCGCCGTGACGATTTGTTGCAGCCCGGCGTCACGCTGCGTGTGAGCCAGCGGATTGCCGCCGGTCACACCGGGCAGCCATTGCAGCCCGGGCAAGTCGCTCGCATCTTCACCGGGGCCCCTGTGCCCGAGGGCGCGGATGCCATCATCATGCAGGAGCAAGCCGAGCCCGTGCCCGAAGAGCCCGACGCCGTGCGGTTTAACGTGGTGCCCGAACCTGGGCAGTGGATTCGCCGCAGCGGCGAAGACATCCGCCAAGGCCAGACGGCTTTGCAACGTGGCCAAAAGCTGGGGCCTGCCGAGCTGGGCTTGGCTGCGAGCCTGGGTCTGGCGCATCTGCTGGTTTTGCGCCGCCCCCGAGTCGCCTTGTTTTCGACGGGCGACGAGTTGGTCATGCCGGGCGATGTGACCCCGCAGGACATGCCCCCGGGCAGCATTTACAACTCCAACCGCTTTTTCCTGCGCACCCTGTTGCACCGCATGGGTTGTGAGGTGAGCGACCTGGGCATCGTGCCCGACCGGCGCGAGGCCACCGTGGCCGCGCTCAAAACCGCGGCCGACCACCACGACCTGATCCTGACCAGCGGCGGCGTGTCGGTGGGCGAAGAAGACCACGTCAAACCGGCGGTGCAGTCTCTGGGCGAGTTGAACCTGTGGCAAATCGCCATGAAGCCGGGCAAGCCCTTTGCTTACGGCCAGGTGCGGCGTCAGACCGCCGAGGGCGTGGCCCACTTTGTGGGCTTGCCGGGCAACCCGGTGTCCAGTTTCATGACCTTTTTGCTGCTGGTCAGACCCTTGCTGCGACAGATGCAAGGCATGTGCGCGTCTGCACCCCACACCCAACGCTTGCCAGCGAATTTTTCGTGGCCCAAGGCCGACAAGCGCCGCGAATTCTTGCGCGTGCGCCGCAATGCCCAAGGCGGGTTGGACCTGTTTCCCAACCAAAGCTCGGGGGTGTTGACCTCGGTGGTGTGGGCCGATGGGGTGGTGGACAACCCCGGTGGACAGACGATTGAGCCCGGCCAGCTGGTCGATTTTTGGCCTTTTTCGGAGTGCTTGGCATGAAAGTGCAGGTTCGCTATTTCGCCTCTTTGCGTGAGAGTATTGGTTTGTCGCACGAGACCGTGGAGACCCAGGCGAGCGATGTGGCCGCTTTGCGCACCGAGTTGATGGCCCGGGGCGAGCACTACCGCGCTTGTCTATCGCCGGATCGTCCGGTGCGCTTTGCCCTGAATCAGCTCATGGTGCAGGGCAACGCCGCCCTGACCGAGGGCTGCGAGGTCGGCTTTTTCCCACCCGTGACCGGAGGTTGACACCATGACACCCCGAGTCAGCATCCAGACGAATGACTTTGACGTGTCCACCGAGTTGGCCGCCTTGCAAGGCCAGGACTTACGGGTCGGGGCGGTGTGCAGCTTTGTGGGCACGGTGCGCGACACCCGGGCCCTGACCGGTCAGGCGAGCGATGAAGTGCAGGCCATGGAACTCGAGCACTACCCGGGCATGACCGAAAAATCGATTGAAGCCATGATCGATGAAGCCCACCAACGCTTTGACTTCTATTCAGCGCGTGTGGTGCACCGCGTGGGGCGCTTGCTGCCTGCAGACCAGATCGTGCTGGTGGCCGTGACCTCGGCGCACCGGGGCGAGAGCTTCAAAGCCTGTGAATTTCTGATGGATTACCTCAAGACTCAGGCGCCATTCTGGAAGAAAGAGCAAACCCCTGGAGGTGCGCAATGGGTAGACGCCCGTGTGTCCGACGATGCGGCTTTGTCGCGCTGGGGTATTGAGGCCCACAACGCCTGAGGCTCAGCCTGGCCTGAGCTGACACGGTTTCAGTGGGCGTAGCGAGGCGGCTCGGAGGGGGGCGCAACGCGCTGGTCGGTTATTTTGGTGGTGCTGCCCACAGGGCCCCATTCGGCTTTTTCGCAGACTTCCCGGATCAGGTGCGCCAGGCAGTGCACCAGGCTGACTTGCAGATGCAGCTGGCACGAGCGGGCTTGGGCGGGGTTGGACTTGTCCTCAAAAGAGATTTCCAAGCCCCCGCTAGGCTGGATGGTCAATTGGGCATCGGTGATGAGCAGGGGTTCGGCCCCCAGCGGCCAGTGCGTGGCATGGTTGTCAAAAGGGGTGGCAAAGTCGGCCTTTTTCAAAAATGCATCGCGCTTGAGTTCGGTCAGCAGATGTTGTGTTGGCGCATCGGTCGCCGCCACGCCAGGCTGCGCCGCTTCCAGGCGCACTGCCGATTGTTGAATGGCCGGCATCAAGCGCAGCGTCATGCGCCGTGTCAGCCAGAAACGGAACTCTTGCTGGTCCTGGGTGTTCAGACGCAGCAACAAGCGGTCTTGGCGCTCATCGTGGTGCACTGACAATTGGTGAATGTTCATGCTTTGATTTTAGGCAACAGTGCCGCCCTCAGAGGCTCTTGAAAATGTCATTTTCAGCACAAGTTGCCAAGCATTGGAGATCTACACATGCGAATTGACAAACTCACCACCAAATTCCAGGAAGCCTTGTCGGACGCCCAGTCGCTGGCCCTTGGCAAAGACCACGCTTACATCGAACCCCAGCATCTGCTGGTCACCATGCTCAAGCAAGACGACGGCCCCAAAGCCATTTTGTTGCGTGCGGGTGTTCAGGTGCCCGCTTTGCTGCAAGCAGCCGAATTGGCCGTCTCGCGCTTGCCTCAGGTCACTGGACAAGACCAGGTGTCGGTGGGGCCGGACCTGGTCAAGCTTTTGCAAGCGGCAGAAAAAGAAGCCATCAAACGAGGCGACGCCTTCATCGCTGGCGAATTGTTCTTGCTGGCCTTGACCGAGAGCAAGTCCGAGACCGGACGCATCGCCAAAGAGCATGGACTGAACCGTAAAAACCTGGAGACGGCCATCGAGGCGGTGCGTGGGGGCCATAGTGTGGGCAGTGCCGATGCCGAAGGCCAGCGCGAGGCGCTCAAAAAGTACTGCATCGATTTGACCGAGCGCGCCCGCATCGGCAAGCTCGACCCGGTGATTGGCCGGGACGACGAGATTCGCCGCGCTATCCAGGTCTTGCAGCGCCGCACCAAAAATAACCCGGTGCTGATCGGCGAGCCTGGCGTGGGCAAGACCGCGATCGTCGAGGGCCTGGCCCAGCGCATCGTGGCGGGCGAGGTGCCCGATTCGCTCAAGGGTAAGCGGGTGCTGTCGCTCGACATGGCGGCTTTGCTGGCCGGGGCCAAGTTCAGGGGCGAATTTGAAGAGCGCCTGAAAACCGTGCTCAGCGAATTGGCCAAGGACGAAGGCCAGACCATCGTGTTCATCGACGAGTTGCACACCATGGTGGGCGCGGGCAAGGCCGAAGGGGCCATGGACGCGGGCAACATGCTCAAGCCTGCGCTGGCCCGGGGTGAGCTGCATTGCGTGGGTGCGACCACACTGGACGAATACCGCAAATACATTGAAAAAGACGCGGCCTTGGAGCGTCGTTTTCAGAAGATTCTGGTCAACGAGCCGACGGTGGAGGCCACCATTGCCATCTTGCGCGGCTTGCAAGAGAAGTACGAAATCCACCACGGCGTGGACATCACCGACCCGGCCATTGTGGCGGCGGCCGAGCTCAGCCACCGCTACATCACCGACCGATTTCTGCCCGACAAAGCCATTGACCTGATCGACGAGGCTGCGGCCAAAATCAAGATCGAGATCGATTCCAAGCCCGAGGTGATGGACAAGCTCGACCGCCGATTGATCCAGCTGCAGATCGAGCGCGAAGCAGTTCGCAAAGAGAGCGATGAAGCCTCGCAAAAACGCTTCGCCTTGATCGAAGAAGAGATCGATAAACTGAAAAAAGATGCGGCTGATCTGGAAGAAATCTGGCGCGCCGAGAAGTCGCAAGCCCAAGGCGGCCAGCAGGTGCGCGAGCAAATCGACCAGATCAAGCAACAAATCGAGGAGTTGACGCGCAAGGGCGATTTCAACAAGGTGGCCGAGTTGCAGTACGGCAAATTGCCTGCGCTTGAAAAAACCCTCAAGGAGGTGCAAGCCAAGGAAGCGGCGCCCGGCGAAAAACCGGTGCACCGCTTGCTGCGCACGCAGGTGGGCGCTGAAGAAATTGCCGAAGTCGTGTCCAGAGCGACGGGTATTCCGGTGTCCAAGATGATGCAGGGCGAGCGCGAAAAACTTCTGCAGATGGAGGACAAACTGCACCAGCGCGTGGTGGGGCAAGACGAAGCCATTGCGGCGGTGGCCAATGCCATCCGGCGCTCGCGCTCGGGCCTGTCCGATCCGAACCGCCCCACAGGTTCATTCCTGTTTTTGGGCCCCACTGGGGTGGGTAAAACCGAGTTGTGCAAGGCGCTGGCGGGCTTTTTGTTTGACAGCGAAGAACACCTGATCCGCATGGACATGAGCGAGTTCATGGAAAAGCACTCGGTGGCCCGCCTGATCGGTGCACCGCCGGGCTATGTGGGTTACGAGGAGGGTGGTTACCTGACCGAGGCCGTGCGTCGCAAGCCCTACAGCGTGCTGCTTCTTGATGAGGTGGAGAAAGCTCACCCGGATGTCTTCAACATTTTATTGCAGGTGCTCGACGATGGTCGCCTGACCGATGGGCAGGGCCGCACGGTGGACTTCAAGAACACGGTGATCGTGATGACCTCGAATTTGGGCTCCCACCTGATCCAGTCCATGGTGGGGCAACCCGCTGAAGACATCAAGGACGCTGTATGGGACGAACTCAAGACCCACTTCCGCCCCGAGTTCTTGAACCGCATCGACGAGACCGTGGTCTTCCATGGCCTGGATGCCCAGCACATCGCGTCCATTGCGCAAATCCAGTTGCAGGTCTTGCAAACCCGCTTGGCCCGCATGGACCTGACTTTGAAGGTCAGTCCTGCCGCCTTGTCCGAATTGGCCAAGGTGGGTTTTGACCCGGTGTTTGGCGCAAGGCCTTTGAAAAGGGCGATCCAGCAGCGTCTGGAAAACCCTTTGTCCAAACTGTTGCTGGAAGGGCGTTTCCCACCCAAGTGCACCATCGAGGTCTCGGTGGACCCGGTGCGTGCCCCGGGCCAGTTCGACTTCCAGGTGGTCGAACACGCGTCGTGACGCGACAGGCCGTGCAAGCAGCGCTTGCACGGCTGTGACAGTCCCGCCCTGCGTCCTTGGGCACAATGGGGGATGACTTCAAAAATTGCTGGCCACTTGCTCGTTGAATGCCTTCTGGCCCAAGGCGTTACCCATGCGTTTGGCGTCCCTGGCGAAAGCTATCTGGCGGTGCTGGATGGCTTTCATTTGCACCGCGACACGATCCGGTTTGTGACCTGCAGGCAGGAGGGTGGGGCAGCTTTCATGGCCGAGGCCCAAGGCAAGCTCACAGGCCGCCCTGGCATCTGCTTTGTCACGCGTGGCCCGGGGGCCACCAACGCGTCTATTGGCGTGCACACCGCCTTCCAGGACTCCACGCCCATGGTGCTGTTTGTGGGCGATGTGGCCAGCGATACGCGTGACCGCGAGGCCTTTCAGGAGATGGATTACACCCATTTTTTTGGCCCTTCGACCAAAGGCATGGCCAAACGGGTCGAGCGTGTGGACGACCCCGAGCGTCTGCCCGAATACGTGGCCCGCGCTTTTGCCACGGCCATGAACGGCAGGCCGGGGCCTGTCGTGTTGGTGCTGCCCGAAGACATGCTGACCCAGCCCGTCAAGGCCGAGGCGATGGGGCGTGTGGAGCCCGTTCAGGCCTGGAGCGACCCCGGTGCCTTGCGCACGCTAAGAGACATGCTGTTGGTCGCTCAAAAGCCTTTGGTGATTGCGGGTGGCGGTGGCTGGACGCCCCAAGCGGCGCAAGCTTTGCAACGCTTTGCCGAAAACTGGCAGCTGCCCGTCACCAATGCTTTCCGATTTCAAGACACCTTTGACAACCACCACCCCTTGTATGCCGGGGATGTGGGCATTGGCATTGGCCCCGCGTTGGCCCAGCGTGTGCGCGATGCCGACCTGATCGTGGCCATCGGTCCGCGCCTGGGTGAAATGACCACCGGGGGCTACACCTTGCTGCAAGCGCCCAAAACCCACCAGAAACTGGTGCACATCCATGCCAGTGCCGAAGAGCTCAACCGTGTTTACCAAGCCGATTTGGCCATCCACGCCACCATGAATGCGGCTGCCCGCAGCTTGGAAGTTTTGAGTGCACCCACCGAACTGCCTTGGGCCGAGTGGACACAAGCCGCTCACACCGACTACCTGAACAACCTCAAACCCCAGACCTTGCCCGGCGACATCGACATGCCTGCCATTGTGGTCACGCTGCAAAAGCATTTGCCTGCAGACGCTGTGCTGACCAATGGCGCGGGCAACTTCGCCAGCTGGATGCACCGTTTTTACAAGCACCACGGACTGGTCAAAGGCCACAAAACCCAATTGGCCCCCACCGTGGGTGCCATGGGTTATGGCGTGCCAGCCGGTATTGCGGCCAATTTGTTGACGGGCCGAGTGGCCTTCACCATGGCGGGTGATGGCGACTTTTTGATGAACGGTCAGGAACTGGCCACAGCAGTGCAACACGGTGGCAAAAGCATCATTGTTTTGCTGAACAACGGCATGTTCGGCACCATCCGCATGCACCAAGAGCGCGAATACCCTGACCATGTGGCGGGCTCGAAGCTGCAAAACCCAGACTTTACCGCTTTGGCTTCGGCTTATGGGTATGTGGGTGTGCGCATTGAGCACACCCATGCCTTTGAGTCGGCCCTGTTGGAGGCGCTGGCGCGACCCCAGGGCACGTTGATCGAGGTCATGCTGGACCCTGAGGTGATCACCACACGCGGCACTTTGAGCGGCATCAAGCAGGCCGCCTTGGCCCGGCAAGATGCCCATTGAATGAGCGCGTTGGGTATCAAACCTCATGCTTCTTCATGCCAGATCCACTTCGCCCTTGCTGAGGCCCATAAAAAAACCCGCCGAGGCGGGTTTTTTTCACAGCCACTTGGCAGTGCGACTGAATTACTTCAGGTGCTTACCAATCAAGCCCGCCATTTCGAACATGGTGACTTGTGCCTTGCCAAACACAGCCTTGAGCTTGTCGTCGGCGTTGATGGCGCGACGGTTCACGCTGTCTTGCAGTTTGTGCTTCTTGATGTAGACCCACATCTTGCTGACCACTTCGGTGCGTGGCAGGGGGGTGGCTCCCACCACGGCTGCAAGCGCTGCGCTGGGGGTCAGTGCCTTCATGAAGGCGGGATTGGGGGTGCGTTTCTTAGCAGGATCAGCCTTTTTGGCGGGTGCTTTGGCAGCCACCTTCTTAGCAGGAGCGGCCGCTTTTTTGGCGGGCGCAGCCTTGGTTGCCGGTGCTGCTTTTTTAGCGGGAGCTGCAGCTTTTTTGGCCGGGGTTTTTTTCGCAGTTGCCATGATGAAGTTCCTTTGGTCGGAAGTAGGTTCGCCGCTGAGAAGCGATGTGTTTTCAGCTAGAGGCATGCTAATGGAGAAAGAGGCACTTTCCAAGTGAAAAAATCATTTTTATCTAGGTGTTGTTGCTGATTTACCCTCAATGTTGGGCTTTTTTTGGTCTTGCTAACTTACTTTGGCCAGACAGGTGATGGGGGAACCGTTTGGCGGGAATGCAAAATTGGCCTGTTGGGTTTTGTGCTGTTTCCAAAGTCACATTTCACGGTCTGTATTTATTTTTCACATAGTAAAATTATAA
The DNA here is from genome assembly GCA_945897465.1 of Limnohabitans sp. Rim8. GTDB lineage: Bacteria > Pseudomonadota > Gammaproteobacteria > Burkholderiales > Burkholderiaceae_C > Limnohabitans_A. Next base: position 47,046 of record CAMDFK010000012.1, read on the forward strand.
TTTTCTCCCACTTTGTTTTTCTTCCGAATTATGGATTTATTTATCACATTGAAAAATTGTTTCAATAAGTCATTGATTTTAAACAAATAAAAATATGTCTTGTATAAGACATAAGATAAAAATAAGTCTTCTATAAGAGTTAAGATGAATCAAGTGCGAGACAGAAACCTCTGCATCGATCACTTGTTTTTAACTTGACCTCAGGAGTCTTTCATGCCAGCCGACATCACACAACAGCTCAGCCGTGAGCAGCAAATCGCAGCCCTCGAAAAAGATTGGGCCAACAACCCTCGCTGGAAAGGCGTCAAACGCGGTTACTCCGCTGCAGATGTGGTGCGTCTGCGCGGCAGCATGCCCATTGAGCACACGCTGGCCAAACGCGGTGCTGAAAAGCTCTGGGAAAAAATCAATGGTGGCGCCAAGAAAGGTTATGTCAATTCTTTCGGTGCAATCTCTGCTGGCCAGGCGATGCAGCAAGCCAAAGCTGGTTTGGAAGCCGTCTACCTGTCAGGTTGGCAAGTCGCCGCTGATGGCAACACGTCTGAGACCATGTACCCTGACCAGTCGCTCTATGCGTACGACTCGGTGCCCACCATGGTTCGCCGCATCAACAACACTTTCAAACGCGCTGACGAAATTCAGTGGGGCCGTGGCATCAATCCCGGTGACAAAGAATTCATCGACTACTTTTTGCCCATCGTGGCCGACGCTGAAGCCGGTTTTGGCGGCGTGTTGAACGCGTTCGAACTGATGAAAAACATGATTGCCTGCGGCGCGGCTGGTGTGCACTTCGAAGACCAATTGGCCGCTGTCAAGAAATGCGGTCACATGGGCGGCAAAGTCTTGGTGCCCACTCAAGAAGCCTGCGAAAAATTGATCTCTGCACGATTCGCTGCCGACGTCATGGGCGTGCCCACCATTGTGTTGGCCCGCACCGATGCGGAAGCCGCCAACTTGATCACCTCCGACCACGACGCCAACGACAAGCCTTTCCTGACGGGCGAGCGCACTCAAGAAGGTTTCTACCGCGTCAAAAATGGTTTGGAACAAGCCATCAGCCGCGGTGTGGCTTACGCCCCTTACGCTGACTTGGTGTGGTGCGAAACCGGTGTGCCCGACATTGGCTTTGCCCGCGAATTCGCACAGGCTGTGCACGCGGCATGTCCCGGCAAGTTGCTGTCCTACAACTGCTCGCCATCCTTCAACTGGAAGAAAAACCTCAACGACAGCCAGATCGCTTCCTTCCAAGACGACCTGTCGGCTTTGGGTTACAAGTACCAGTTCATCACACTGGCCGGTATCCACATCAACTGGTTCAACACCTTCCAGTTTGCCCACGCTTACGCCCGCGGCGAAGGCATGAAGCACTACACCGAAATGGTGCAAGAGCCTGAATTCGCTGCACGCGACAAGGGTTACACCTTCGTGTCGCACCAGCAAGAAGTGGGCGCCGGTTACTTCGACGACGTGACCACCGTGATCCAGGGCGGCTCGTCCTCCGTGAAAGCCTTGACCGGGTCGACCGAAGAAGAGCAGTTCCACTGATCTCTGTCACAGGCGCCTGAAAGGGCGCTTTCCTTCAAAAGCCATCCGATGCTGCGGCATCGGATGGCTTTTTTGTGGATGACGAGATTTTTGTCTTTTCAGGCTGCCGATGACAAAGCTGCGTTGAAGGTCGCGCTCGGGCACATGATGGCCTTGAGCTTTTCGGGTGAAGGGTAGTAATAACCGCCAATGTCCACTGGATGACCTTGAACTGCATTGAGTTCGTCCACGATGGTTTTTTCCTTGTCGGTCAGGGTTTTCGCCAGCGGGGTGAATTTGGCTTGTAGAGCCAAATCTTCGGTTTGCGCTGCCAATTCCTGCGCCCAGTACATCGCCAAATAAAACTGGCTGCCACGGTTGTCCAGTTGGCCAGTTTTGGGGGAGGGATTTTTGTTGTTGTCCAGCAGTTTGCCGGTTGCAGCATCCAGGGTTTTGGCCAGGATCTTGGCCTGGTTGTTGCTGGTTTTGATGCCCAAGTCTTCCAGCGATACGGCCAGCGCCAGGAATTCACCCAGCGAGTCCCAGCGCAGGTGGTTTTCTTCGACCAATTGTTGGACATGTTTGGGGGCCGAGCCGCCCGCACCGGTTTCGTACATGCCGCCACCAGCCATCAAAGGCACGATGGAGAGCATCTTGGCCGAGGTGCCCAACTCCATGATCGGGAACAGGTCGGTCAGGTAGTCGCGCAGGATGTTACCGGTGGCACTGATGGTGTCAAAGCCACGGACCACGCGCTCCAGGGTGTAACGCATCGCACGCACTTGGCTCATGATCTGGATTTCTAGGCCAGCCGTGTTGTGCTCGTGCAGGTACATCTTGACCTTGGTGATCAGCTGGGCTTCGTGTGGGCGGTACTGGTCGAGCCAGAACACCACGGGCATGCCGGAGTTGCGGGCGCGGGTGACGGCGAGCTTGACCCAGTCGCGGATGGCGGCGTCCTTGACCTGGCACATGCGCCAGATGTCGCCTTCTTCCACGTCTTGGCTCAGCAGCACCTCACCGGTGTTGATGTCAGTGATGTTGGCCACGCCGTCTTCTTGAATTTCAAAGGTCTTGTCGTGCGAGCCGTATTCTTCGGCTTGCTGGGCCATCAGGCCCACGTTGGGCACCGTACCCATGGTCTTGGGGTCGAACGCGCCGTGCCATTTGCAGAAGTTGATCATCTCCATGTAGATGCGGGCGAAGGTCGATTCGGGCATCACGGCCTTGACGTCTTTCAAGCGACCATCGGCACCCCACATCTTGCCGCCATTGCGGATCATCGCGGGCATGGACGCGTCGACGATCACGTCGTTAGGTGAATGGAAGTTGGTGATGCCCTTGGCCGAATCCACCATGGCCAGCTCGGGGCGGCCTTCGTGGCAGGCGTGCAGGTCGCGCTTGATTTCGTCTTGCTTGGACTGGGGCAGCGTGGCGATCTTGGCGTACAGATCGGCCATGCCGTTGTTCACGTTGACACCCAACTCCTTGAACAAAGCGCCGTGTTTTTCGAAGGCGTCTTTGTAAAAAATCTTGACGCAGTGACCAAAGACGATCGGGTGTGAGACCTTCATCATGGTGGCCTTGACGTGCAGGGAAAACATCACGCCTGTGTTGTGCGCGTCTTCAATCTCTTTTTCATAGAACTCGAGCAGCGCTTTTTTGCTCATGAACATGCTGTCGATCACTTCACGGTCAAGCAAAGAGACTTTGGGCTTGAGGATGATGGTTTTGCCGCTCTTGGTGATGAGCTCCATCTTCACGTCACGGGGACGGTCCAGCGTCATGGACTTTTCGCCGTGGTAGAAGTCGCCCGCGTGCATGTGCGAGACGTGCGAGCGCGACGCCTGGCTCCATTCGGCCATGCTGTGGGGGTTTTTGCGTGCGAATTCTTTGACGGCGCGAGGCGCACGGCGATCCGAGTTGCCTTCACGCAGCACGGGGTTCACGGCCGAGCCGATGCACTTGGAATAGTGGGCTTTGATGGCTTTTTCTTCGTCGTTTTTGGGCGCGTCTGGGTAGTCGGGCAGGTCGTAGCCTTTGCCTTGCAATTCTTTGATGGCCGCGGTCAACTGGCCCACCGAAGCGCTGATGTTGGGCAACTTGATGATGTTGGCTTTGGGGTTGAGCGTGAGCTTGCCCAGTTCGGCCAAGTTGTTGGGCACTCGCTGGTCGGGGGGCAGCAGGTCGGAGAATTCGCCCAAGATGCGAGCGGCGACCGAGATGTCGCTGGTTTCAACATCGATGCCAGCGGCTTGCGTGAACGTGCGAATGACCGGCAAAAAAGCCGCTGTGGCCAACAGGGGGGCTTCATCCGTGAGTGTGTAAATGATTTTAGAGCGATTGTCTGGCATGGTCATCGTGGTACAGGTTTTTACAGGATGAAAAGGAGTATCTATCTTAAACCAAGCGCACGTGGATCGGCATGGCGGCCGTTGTGAATTCCGGTCAAAAACAAGTCGAGCAAGTCGCTAAGGGTTCAACTTCCTCATCCTGGTTCGCGAGCCATTCCTTCGACCGATCAAACGCTTTGACAATTGTGGGAAAATGCCAACCAATTCACCCTTCATCATCCAGCGCGGTCAATCACCGCGCTTTTGCATTCAATTCCATGGTTCAGATCACGCTTCCCGACGGTTCATTGCGCGAATTTCCAGGCCCGGTCACAGTGGCCGAGGTGGCTTCATCCATTGGCGCTGGCTTGGCCAAGGCGGCCTTGGGTGGCAAAGTCAATGGCCAACTCGTTGACGTCAGCTTCAGCATGACATCGAATGCCCAACTGGCCATCGTGACGGCCAAAGATCCGGAGGGCTTGGAGCTGATTCGCCACTCCACCGCCCACTTGCTGGCCTATGCGGTCAAGGATTTGTTTCCCGAGGCGCAAGTCACGATTGGGCCGGTGATTGACAACGGCTTCTACTACGATTTCTCTTGCAGCCGTCCGTTCACACCCGAAGATTTGGTCACCATCGAAAAGCGCATGACCGAGCTGTCCAACAAAGACGAAGCGGTGGTCCGCCGCGTTTTGCCCCGAGATGAAGCTGTGTCCTACTTCAAAGGTTTGGGCGAACACTACAAGGCCGAAATCATCGCCAGCATCCCGGCAGACGAAGACGTGAGTCTCTACCGTGAAGGCAACTTCGAAGACCTGTGCCGTGGCCCCCACGTGCCCAGCACCGGCAAGCTCAAGCATTTCAAGCTGATGAAAGTGGCGGGGGCCTATTGGCGCGGGGACAGCAAGAACGAGATGCTGCAGCGTGTCTATGGCACGGCCTGGGCGAGCAAGGACGATTTGCAGCAGTACCTGTTACGCCTGGAAGAAGCGGAAAAGCGTGACCATCGCAAACTCGGCCGAGAACTCGACCTGTTCCACATCGATGAGCATGCCCCGGGTTTGGTGTTCTGGCACCCCAAAGGCTGGACCGTCTGGCAAACCATTGAACAGTACATGCGTCAGGTTTACCGTGACAACGGTTATCAAGAGGTCAAAGGCCCCCAGATCATCGACAAGAGTTTGTGGGAAAAAACCGGTCACTGGGACAAGTACCGTGACAACATGTTCACCACCGAGTCGGAAAAGCGCGATTACGCCTTGAAGCCGATGAATTGCCCGGGTCACATCCTGATCTTCAAACAAGGCATCAAGAGCTACCGTGACCTGCCTTTGCGCTACGGCGAATTTGGCCAGTGCCACCGCAACGAGCCTTCGGGCGGTTTGCACGGCATCATGCGCGTTCGGGGCTTCACGCAAGACGATGGCCACATCTTCTGCACCGAAGACCAGATCCTGCCTGAATGCGACACCTTCACCAAGGTGCTCAAGAAGGTCTATGAAGACTTTGGCTTCACCGACATCTTGTACAAAGTCTCGACCCGTCCAGCAGCCCGCATTGGTTCTGACGAGTTGTGGGACAAGGCCGAAAAAGCCTTGATGGACAGCTTGACAGCATCGGGTTGCGAGTACGTCATTTCTGAAGGCGACGGCGCTTTCTACGGCCCCAAGATCGAATACACCCTCAAGGACGCCATCGGCCGCGAATGGCAGTGCGGCACGATTCAGGTGGACTTCAACCTGTCCGAGCGTCTGGATGCCGAATACACCGCCGAGGACGGCAGCCGTCAACGTCCTGTGATCCTGCACCGCGCCATTGTGGGCAGCATGGAGCGCTTCATCGGTATTCTGGTTGAGCAGCATGCGGGCGCCTTGCCCACCTGGCTGGCACCCCTGCAAGTGTCTGTGCTGAACATCACGGATGCACAGGCCGATTACTGTCGCGAAATCGCTGCAAAACTGCAAAAATCGGTGTCAAATCAAGGCCTTAGGGTCGATTTGGACCTGCGTAACGAGAAAATCACGTATAAAATACGAGAGCATTCGTTGCAAAAGCTGCCCTACATCCTTGTCGCTGGCGACAAAGAGAAGGCAGTAGGTACCGTCGCAGTGCGCGCCCGAGGCAACAAAGACCTCGGTGTGATGTCGATCGATGCGTTCATAGAACTCATTGCTGCCGACATCGCTTCTAAAGCCTGAAGGTGTTTTTCGCCAGAAGCTTTGGCCTGTGGGCACAAAGATGGATGGGCTGCTTTTTGCAGTTTTGTTCCGTAAAGGATTGAGTCATCGCTACCGAATTTCGTGATCGTCGCCAACGCGAAGAACGTAAACACCGTTTGAACCGTGAAATCATGGCCCCTGAGGTCCGTGTTTCCGGGCCTGAAAACGAGCCCATGGGTATTTTGTCTTTGGCAGAAGCCTTGCGGCTTGCCGGTGAGATGGACGTGGATTTGGTCGAAATTGCCGCCACCGCCATCCCGCCAGTGTGCCGTTTGATGGACTACGGCAAGTTCAAATACCAAGAGCAAAAGCGTGCGGCGGAAGCCAAAGCCAAGCAAACGGTCATTGACATCAAGGAAGTCAAGTTTCGTCCGGGCACGGACGATGGTGACTACAACATCAAGATGCGCAACATCCGCCGCTTTTTGGCCGATGGTGACAAGTGCAAGATCACTCTGCGTTTCCGAGGTCGTGAAATCACACACCAGGAACTCGGTTTGGACTTGCTCAACCGCATTCGCGATGAGCTGGCAGACTCGATCATTGTGGAGCAGTTTCCGAAGTTGGAAGGCCGCCAGATGATCATGATGATTGCGCCTGGTCGTAAAAAGCCAGTTGCGGGTGGCAAGGCTTCTGACGCGTCGGTGCCTGCCGAATCGGTTTGACCAATAATTTGACCGGCTTTCGGGCTGGTTGAGTCAAAAGCTGCCTTTGGGCAGCTTTTGTTAAAAGTGGCTCGGGGCCAACAAGGCTGCAAATTTTTTGCAGACGCCTCACGAGCACAATTAAAGGAGCATGAATATGCCCAAGATGAAGACCAAAAGCAGTGCTAAAAAGCGCTTCCGTGTTCGTCCAGGTGGAACCGTTAAACGCGGCCAAGCCTTCAAACGTCACATCCTGACCAAGAAGACCACCAAAAACAAGCGTCACCTTCGCGGTGCTGTGTCCGTGCATGAGACCAATATGGGTCACATGGCGCAGATGCTGCCGATGGCTGGCCTGTAATCACTGACGAACAAGGAGAAAAACTATGCCTCGCGTTAAACGTGGTGTAACGGCACGCGCCCGTCACAAGAAAGTCCTGGCCCTTGCAAAAGGTTTCCGCGGTCGCCGCGGCAATGTCTTCCGCATCGCCAAACAGGCGGTGATGAAGGCCGGCCAATACGCCTACCGTGACCGCCGCACCAAAAAGCGTGTGTTCCGTCAGTTGTGGATTGCCCGTATCAACGCTGCTGCGCGTGAATGCGGTCTGACCTACAGCCAGTTCGCCAACGGCCTCAAAAAGGCTGCCATTGAAATCGACCGTAAGATGCTGGCGGACATCGCCGTGCACGACAAGGCCGCTTTTGCTGGCATCGTGAACCAAGTCAAAGCCAAACTGGCCGCAGCTTGAGTCCATGAGTGACATGGGCTCTCGGGCCTGTGCCACGCACTCGATCAAAGGGATTGAGGCTCGCAAAAGCTTCAATCCCTTTTTTGTTCTTTTTTACACAGATCTTCGATCTTCCACACCATGAATGAGCTGGACACCCTGGTCGAATTCGCCCGCCAGAGTTTTGTGCAGGCACTGACACCTGCTGACCTCGAAAACGCCAAGGCCCAGTTTTTGGGTAAAGCCGGTCGCATCACCGAGTTGATGAAGGGCATGGCCGCTCTGAGCATAGAAGACAAAAAAAACCGAGGCGCCGCCATCAACATCGCCAAGCAGGCGATCGAGGCCGCTTTGAATGACCGCCGCCAGGCCCTGGCCGACGCCGAGTTGCAATCGCAACTCAAAGCCGAAGCGCTGGATGTGACGCTGCCTGGGCGCAGCACCAATGTCGGTGGTTTGCACCCCGTTTCGCTCACGCTCGAGCGCGTCGAAAACATTTTTGGCTCCATGGGTTTTGACGTGGCCCAAGGCCCTGAGATCGAGACCGACTGGTTCAACTTCACCGCGCTCAACACGCCCGAAGACCACCCAGCCCGCTCCATGCACGACACCTTCTACGTCGAAGGCGGTCACTTGCTGCGCACACACACCAGCCCCATGCAGATCCGGCACGCGGTACAGCACGTCAAGCGCTACAAAAACCAACTCGATGCAGGCCAAGGCATGCCGGAGATCCGGGTCATCGCGCCCGGCCGCACCTACCGCGTGGACTCCGATGCGACCCATTCTCCGATGTTCCACCAGTGCGAAGGCCTGTGGATTGGTGAGAACGTGAGCTTCAAAGACCTCAAGGTGGTGGTCACCGATTTTTGCCGAACTTTCTTCGAAAGCGATGATTTGGTCTTGCGCTTCCGTCCCAGCTTTTTCCCCTTCACCGAGCCCAGCGCCGAGATCGACATCCAGTTCCAGAGCGGCCCCTTGGCCGGTCGCTGGCTCGAAGTCGGCGGCTCCGGCCAAGTGCACCCGAACGTGGTGCGCAACATGGGTCTGGACCCCGAGCAGTTCATTGGTTTTGCCTTCGGCATGGGCATGGACCGTTTCACCATGCTGCGCTACGGCGTGAACGACTTGCGCCTCTTCTTTGACGGCGATGTGCGCTTTCTGAGCCAGTTCCAGTAATTCCTCCCAAGTCCGACACACGAGACACGAGTCATGCAATTTCCTGAATCCTGGTTGCGCGAGTTCTGCAACCCGCCCCTGACGACCCAGCAACTGGCCGACACGCTGACCATGGCCGGTCTCGAAGTTGAAGAGCTCGAGCCTGTGGCCCCGCCGTTCACCAAAATCGTGGTCGGTGAAATCAAGGAAGCCGTGCAGCACCCCAACGCCGACCGCCTGCGCGTGTGCCAGGTGGACGTGGGGCAGGGCGCCATGTTGAACATTGTGTGTGGTGCGCCCAATGCCCGCGTGGGCATCCGTGTGCCATGTGCCATGGTGGGGGCTGAATTACCGCCTGGTGAAGACGGCAAGCCTTTCTTGATCAAAGTCGGCAAGCTTCGTGGCGTGGAAAGCCAAGGCATGCTGTGCTCGGCCAAAGAACTTCAAATCGCTGATGACCACGGCGGCCTGTTGGAATTGCCAGCGGACGCCCCTCTGGGCCAGGACATCCGCCAGTACTTGAATCTGGACGACACCCTGATGACGCTCAAGCTCACGCCCAACCTGGCGCACTGCCTGAGTGTGTACGGCATCGCCCGCGAAGTGTCGGCCCTGACCGGTGCGCTTTTGAAAGCCCCGACTTTCCCGGCCATCCCTCCTCAGATCACTGACAAGCTGGCGGTGAAGGTCCAGGCGACCGACCTGTGCGGCCGTTTCAGTGGCCGTGTGGTCAAGGGCGTGAACACCCAAGCTCAGACCCCGCAGTGGATGGTGGACCGCTTGGCACGGTGTGGCCAGCGCAGCGTGAGCCCGCTGGTGGACATCTCCAACTACGTGATGTTCGAGTTTGGTCGTCCTTCGCACATTTTTGATCTCGACAAAATCCACGGCGGCCTGCAGGTGCGCTGGGGCAAAGTCGTTAATGGACAGGGCGAATCGCTCAAGCTGCTCAATGGCAACACCGTGACCGTGGACGACAAAGTGGGTGTGATCGCCGACGACAGCCAGGTCGAATCGCTCGCAGGCATCATGGGTGGAGACGCCACCGCCGTGTCCGACGACACCCAAAACATCTACATCGAAGCCGCTTTCTGGTGGCCAACCTCGATTGCTGGCCGTTCGCGCCGCTACAACTTTTCGACCGATGCGGGTCACCGCTTTGAGCGTGGTGTGGACCCTCAGCTGACGGTAGAGCACATCGAACGCATCACCCAGCTGGTGCTCGACATTTGCGGCACGCCCGAGACGAAGGTCGGCCCCATCGATGACCAGACGCTGAACATCCCCGCGATCCAACCCGTCACGCTGCGCGTGGCCCGTGCGGCCAAGGTGATTGGCATGCCGCTGACGCAGATGCAATGCGCTGACGCTTTGCGCGGTTTGGGTTTGCAGGTAACAGAAGCCGAAGGCGCCGTCACCGTGACCCCTCCGAGCTTCCGGTTTGATTTGCAAATTGAAGAAGATCTGATCGAGGAAGTGGCCCGCATGGTGGGCTACAACAACCTGCCCACCAACCCACCGCTGGCCCCCATCACCGCCAAAGTGCGCCCTGAGACCGAGCGCAGCCCGTCTGCCGTGCGTCGCGCCATTGCGGCTCTGGGTTACCAGGAAACCATCAACTACAGCTTCGTCGAAGAAGCTTGGGAAAAAGACCTGGCGGGCAACGCCCACCCGATCCACCTGCTCAACCCGATCGCCAGCCAGATGAGTGTGATGCGCTCGAGCCTGATCGGCTCGCTCTTGCAGGTCGTCAAGTTCAACGCCGACCGCAAGGCCGACCGCGTGCGCGTGTTCGAGTTGGGCCGCGTGTTCCTGCGTGATGAGCGCGTGGCGGACAGCGATGCCACGGTGCAAGGATATGACCAGCCCATGAAAGTCTCAGGCATGGCCTGGGGCCCTTTGGAGCCCTTGAGCTGGACAGGCAAGTCACGTTTGGTGGATTTTTTCGATGTCAAAGCCGATGTCGAACGCTTGCTGGCCCCGGCCCAGGCCGAATTTTTGGCCGCCGAGCACCCCGCCTTGCACCCCGGCCGCTCAGCCCAAGTGCTGCTGCAAGGCCGGGTGATCGGTCATGTGGGTGAGTTGCACCCGCGCTGGCGACAGGCTTGGGACTTGCCACATGCGCCTGTGGTGTTCGAGCTGGATCTGGAAGCGGTCATCCAGCGCAGCGTGCCTGTGGCCCAGCCCGTGGCCAAGTTGCAAGCAGTGGAGCGCGACATCGCTGTGATCGTGCGCGAGCAGGTCACGCATGCCCAGTTGATGCAGGCCATCCACAGCGCCCCGACCCAGGGTTTGCTGCGCCATGCGGTGCTGTTTGATGTCTACCGTCCCAAGGCGGAAGCCTCGGGCGGTTTGGCCGTGGGCGAGAAAAGTCTGGCGGTGCGTTTGCGATTGCACAGCGACGAGGGCACCTTGACCGATGCCCAGATTGAAACCGCCATGAACGCTGTCATGGCCAGCCTGTCAGCGCAAGTGGCTGCACGGCTGCGTGCTTGAGGACTGTGATGCAAATCAGTTTTGAATCCCTCGAAACCCCGGCCCTGACCAAGGCGCATCTGGCCGACTTGCTGTTCGAGCAAATCGGCTTGAACAAGCGCGAGTCCAAGGACATGGTCGACGCGTTTTTTGACTTGATGGTGGACAGCCTGATTGCGGGAGACGATGTGAAAATATCCGGCTTCGGCAATTTTCAGATCCGCACCAAGGCCGCGCGTCCTGGGCGCAACCCGCGCACCGGAGAATTGATCCCTATTGATGCACGTCGTGTCGCGACCTTCCATGCCAGCCATAAACTCAAGGCCTTGATCCAGGGCGATGCGGTTGACGACGAAAGTGTGGAGACGGTGGGCCGCTGAATCATTTTTTGATCGGAGTGCCCATGTTGTTCAAGTTCAAATCCCAAGTCACCAGCGACCTCATCATGCTGGAGGCCGATGCCCGAAGGCTGCTGCACATCATGTTGGGTCACGACCCGGACAAAGGCATCATTTTGGTGAAGGACCTGCCTGCGGCCATCGCCAAGCTGGAGTCGGCTGTGGCCCAAGATGAAGCAGCCCGTTTGCAGCGCAGCCAAGCGGCGCAAAAAGCCTCTATGCCCGAAGACACTGCTCAGGACACTGCGGGTGAGCCTCTAAATCCAGTGCGGCTTGCGCAGCGGGCCAGCCCCATGCTCAAGCTCCTCAAGCATTGCGTGGCCGACCCCTCCGACATGGTTTGGGGCGTGTGACCTTCAACCGGGCCGTTTGCTGAAGACGGCCCCGCCGAGTTTGAAACCGGGCTTGATCTGCCGTTTAGCGAACCAGCCTTGGTTCATCTCCAGTACAAAACGCACGGGTTTGCTGGAGCAGTGCGAGTCGTCTTTTTGTGGCTGCATGTCGGCCAGATTGACGATGGTGCCATCGTCCTCCACGAACGCAGCGGTCAAGGGAATCAGGGTGTTGCGCATCCAAAAGCATTGAATTGTGGCTTGTTCGAACACAAACAACATGCCCTCATGCTGCGGCATCTCCTTGCGCCACATCAGACCGATTTGGCGCTGGTCTGGGGTCTTGGCCAATTGCACATCCAGGCGGTGCATGCCGGCCGTCAATTGGGTACGCGCCAGGTCCAATTGGGGTGCGGGCATCGATTGGGCCGATGCCAACGATCCGGCCATCAGCAGGCCAAAGCTCATCCACAGCGCAGTGATGCGCTTGCTCAACAATCGGGCAGGGCGGTGTGAAGGGCGAGGTGGCGCCAAAAAGAGGGTGAACATGGTTTGGGGAAAAAAACAGACCAGGCCCTAGGATACCGTCTGTCACAGGTCTTGTCGCACCTGATGCCCCGCTCATCCTGGATTAAACCGCCAACAGGTGCCTCCATGGGGCATGGTGAAGATCAGGGGGCAGGCGTGTCGGGGCCGGGGCTTGAAGCGCTGGCGCCATCATCGATCGGTTCATGGCGGGCCAACTGGCTGTCTTGGGGTACGGGTGGCTTGGACATGGCGGGCGTTTCGGAAGTTGCCAGTATGTTCGCGGCCATCAGGCCTTTGGCGCCTTGCGTCAGCTCGAAATCGACCCGTTGGCCTTCCTTGAGGCTTTTAAAGCCCTCCATCTGGATGGCCGAAAAATGGGCGAAGGCATCTGCGCCGCCGCCATCCGGTTGAATGAAGCCAAAACCTTTGGCATCGTTGAACCATTTGACCGTGCCACTGGGCATACTATGTCTCCGTATTTTTGTTAATTGATCCAGTTTGAGTAATTCCAGGTAAATTTGTCAATGTGAGGTTTTCCCGGGGTGCGGCATTTCTGCCGCACGTGGTCAAGTCTTTTCAGACCCCGGGCTCAAAGGGCTTGAAACCATCGATAGAATGAAATCATGGCAACGAAAAAACCTTCCCATCCCACGCTGCCGACCGTGACCCCGCATGCCCCAGATGGCGGCGATGCGGTGGTCCTCGAAAGACGTGCCCAAAAAATCGAGCCGCCCCAGATGTACCAGGTGGCGATGCTCAACGACGACTTCACCCCCATGGAATTTGTGGTCATGGTGATCCAGGAGTTTTTCAGCAAGGACCGCGAGGCGGCCACGCAGATCATGCTCAAGATCCACCTGGATGGCAAAGGCGTTTGTGGGGTTTATTCCCGCGATGTGGCGGCCACCAAGGTGGATCAGGTGCTGGACGCGGCCAAACAGGCCGGTCACCCACTGCAATGTGTCAGTGAACCCATTGAATAAGCCGGTATACCCCCCACATCCTCTTCATCTTTTTTACTCAGCAAGGCATAAGGAAATCACATGATTGCCCAAGAATTGGAAGTCAGCTTGCACATGGCCTTTGTTGAAGCCCGTCAGCAGCGCCACGAATTCATCACCGTCGAGCATTTGTTGCTGGCCCTGCTGGACAACCCCAGCGCCGCAGAAGTGCTGCGTGCTTGCGCCGCCAACATCGACGATTTGCGCAAGGCCTTGAGCAACTTCATCAAGGACAACACACCCCAGGTGGCCGGTACCGAAGAGGTGGACACCCAGCCCACCTTGGGTTTCCAGCGCGTGATCCAACGCGCCATCATGCATGTGCAGTCCACCGGCAATGGCAAAAAGGAAGTGACTGGCGCCAATGTGCTGGTCGCCATCTTTGGCGAAAAAGACTCACACGCTGTGTATTACCTGCACCAGCAGGGCATCACGCGTTTGGATGTGGTGAATTTCATCGCCCATGGCATCCGCAAGAGCGATCCACCCGAAGCCACCAAGTCCGACGCACCCGCTAACTCCGAAGCCGAAGAGGCCGGTGGTGGTGAACGCAATGAAAAGGCCTCGCCTTTGGAGCAGTTCACCAACAACCTGAACCAGGCTGCCAAAGAAGGCAAGATCGATCCGCTGATTGGCCGTGAGTACGAAGTCGAGCGCACCATCCAGATCCTGTGCCGCCGCCGCAAAAACAACCCGCTGCTGGTGGGTGAGGCCGGTGTGGGCAAAACGGCGATTGCCGAGGGCCTGGCATGGCGCATCACACAGGGCACCGTGCCCGACATCCTGGCCGAAGCCACGGTGTATTCGCTCGACATGGGCGCACTGCTGGCGGGCACCAAGTACCGGGGCGATTTTGAGCAACGCCTCAAAGGTGTGCTCAAGTCGCTCAAGGACAAGCCGAACGGCATTTTGTTCATCGACGAAATCCACACCCTGATCGGTGCGGGTGCAGCTTCTGGCGGCACCTTGGACGCATCGAACCTGCTCAAACCAGCGCTTTCCAGTGGTCAGCTCAAGTGCATTGGTGCGACCACCTTCACCGAATACCGGGGCATTTTCGAAAAAGACGCTGCTTTGAGCCGCCGCTTCCAGAAAGTGGACGTGGTCGAGCCCACCGTGTCAGAGACGGTGGACATTCTCAAAGGCCTCAAGAGCCGATTTGAAGACCACCACAGCGTCAAATACACCATCGCCGCATTGCAAGCGGCGGCCGAGTTGTCGGCCAAGTTCATCAACGACCGCCAATTGCCTGACAAAGCCATTGACGTGATCGACGAGGCCGGTGCCGCCCAGCGCATTCAGGTCGCGTCCAAACGCAAAAAGACGATTGGCAAGTCGGAAATCGAAGACATCGTGGCCAAGATCGCCCGCATTCCGCCAGCCAATGTGTCCAACGACGACCGCAGCAAACTTCAGACCATCGAGCGCGACCTCAAATCGGTGGTGTTTGGCCAAGACAAAGCCTTGGAAGTGCTGGCCTCGGCCGTCAAGATGGCCCGCTCTGGACTGGGCAAGACCGACAAGCCGATCGGCTCCTTCCTGTTTTCCGGCCCCACAGGTGTGGGCAAGACCGAAGCGGCCAAACAGCTGGCCTACATCATGGGCATCGAGCTGATCCGCTTTGACATGTCCGAGTACATGGAGCGCCATGCGGTCAGCCGCCTGATTGGTGCGCCTCCGGGCTATGTGGGCTTTGACCAGGGTGGCCTGTTGACCGAAGCCGTGACCAAGAAGCCGCACTGCGTGCTTTTGCTTGACGAGATCGAAAAAGCCCATCCGGACATCTTCAACGTGCTGCTGCAGGTCATGGACCACGGCACCTTGACCGACAACAACGGACGTAAGGCCGACTTCCGCAACGTGATCATCATCATGACCACCAACGCGGGGGCCGAGACCATGAATAAGGCGACCATCGGTTTCACCAATCCGCGTGCAGCCGGGGACGAAATGGGCGACATCAAGCGCCTGTTCACGCCAGAGTTCCGCAACCGCTTGGACGCCATCGTGAGTTTCAAGCCGCTGGACGAGCAAATCATTTTGCGCGTTGTGGACAAATTCTTGCTTCAGCTGGAAACCCAGTTGGGTGAGAAAAAGGTCGAGGTCACCTTCACCGATGCTTTGCGCAAGTTCCTGGGCAAAAAGGGCTTCGATCCGCTCATGGGTGCTCGCCCCATGCAGCGGCTGATTCAGGACACCATCCGCAAGGCCTTGGCCGACGAGTTGTTGTTCGGTCGTTTGACCGATGGTGGTCGCTTGACAGTGGACATCGACGACAAGGACGAGGTGCTGCTGGACATCACGGCCAACCCCAAGAAGGAAAGCCGCGCCTCCCGATCGGAACCGGCTGAGCCTGAAGAGGCCACTGCAGGCTAAGGGCAGCGCTGCGCCAGCCAGATCCTGATTTCAGGGTCAGGTCAAAGAAAAAGGCCCGTGAGGGCCTTTTTCTTTTGCGCAAGTCCAGTGCACTTATCTGCGCCGTCCACCGCCGCCAAGCAAACTGCCCAACACACCCCGCACAATTTCCCGGCCAATGGCCGAGCCTACAGTGCGCACAGCACTTTTGACCACCAGCTGCGCTACGCCGTCACGCTGTCCCCCGCGGGGACCGGTGCTGCCAAACAGCATGTCAGACAAGCCGCCCATCAGCCCAACGCCGGCGGCCTCAGGCGCGGCAGGCGCCTGGCCTGGCAGGGGGTTGGGTGTGCCAGCTGGGCCAGACACCGCGGCCTGGCCTTTGATGCGTTCATAAGCCGACTCGCGGTCCTGGGCTTGTTCGTACACCCCGGCCACCAAAGAGCCTTGGACCAGCGCTTGGCGCTGTTCTGGTGTGATGGGACCCAATTGACTGCCGGGCGGCAGAACAAACACTCGCTCGGTCTCGCAGGGGCGGCCTTTGGCGTCCAGAAAGCTCACCAGGGCCTCGCCTACAGCCAGTTCGGTGATGGCCGCTTCGATGTCCAGGCCCGCCTTGGGGCGCATGGTTTGGGCAGTGGATTTCACGGCTTTCTGGTCGCGCGGCGTGTAGGCGCGCAGGGCGTGTTGCACCCGGTTGCCCAGCTGGCCCAGCACGCTGTCGGGGATGTCCAGCGGGTTTTGCGTGACAAAGTACACCCCCACGCCTTTGGAGCGCACCAGGCGCACCACCAGCTCGATCCGTTCGACCAGGACCGCAGGCGCGTCCTTGAACAGCAAGTGAGCTTCGTCAAAAAAGAACACCAACTTGGGTTTGACCGGGTCACCGATTTCAGGCAACACCTCGAACAATTCCGACAGCATCCACAGCAAGAAGGTGGCGTACAGGCGCGGCGAGTTCATCAACTTGTCAGCCGCGAGGATGTTCACCACCCCCAGGCCCTGCGCGTCGGTTTGCATGAAGTCTTCGATGTTGAGCATGGGCTCGCCAAAGAACTGGTCACCGCCCTGGGTCTCGATTTGCACCAGGCCGCGCTGGATGGCGCCGATGCTGGCGGCGCTGATGTTGCCGTACTCGGTGGTGAACTGTTTGGCGTTGTCGCCCACGTACTGCAGCATGGCCCGCAGGTCTTTCATGTCCAGCAGCAGCAAGCCGTTGTCGTCAGCGATCTTGAACACCAGGTTCAGCACCCCGGCTTGGGTGTCGTTCAGGCCCAGCATGCGGGTGAGCAGCAAGGGGCCCATGTCGGAGATGGTGGCGCGTACCGGGTGGCCTTGCTCGCCAAACACGTCCCAAACGGTGGTGGGGCAGGCCACAGGATCGGGCAAAGCCAGTCCGCGGTCTTTCAAAACGGCGGCCAGTTTCTCGCCGATCTTGCCTGTTTGGCTGACGCCGGTCAGGTCACCTTTGACGTCGGCCATGAAGACCGGCACCCCGATGCGCGAAAAGCTTTCGGCCAGGGTTTGCAGGGTCACGGTTTTGCCGGTGCCGGTGGCTCCGGTGATCAGGCCGTGCCGGTTGGCGAGATTGGGCAGCAGGTGACACTGAGCCTGGGCATTTTGAGCAATCAACATGGGATCAGCCATAGAAAGTTTCCTTGCCGGAGTGAAAAGTAAAATCTAGCCTATAGGTTAAATCAACATTCAAGGAAATCCCGATGGCTGGCCACAGTAAATGGGCAAATATTCAGCACCGCAAGGGCCGACAAGACGAAAAAAGACAACGCATTTGGACCCGCGTGGTCCGTGAAATCATGGTCGCGGCCCGCACGGGTGGCGGTGATGTCAGTGCCAACCCTCGCCTGCGCTTGGCCATCGAAAAGGCCAAAGCCGCCAACATGCCAGCCGACACCATCAAGCGCAACGTGGACAAGGCCACCGGCAACCTGGAAGGTGTGAGCTACGAGGAAATCCGTTACGAGGGCTATGGCATTGGTGGCGCGGCCATCATTGTGGACACCATGACCGATAACCGGGTGCGCACTGTGGCGGAAATGCGCCATGCCCTGAGCAAGCACGGCGGCAACCTGGGCACCGAGGGCTCGGTGGCGTTCCAGTTCAAGCACTGTGGTCAGCTGGTTTTTGCACCCGGCACTTCAGAAGACCGCGTCATGGAGGTGGCCCTGGAGGCGGGGGCCGAAGACGTGCTCACCGATGCGGAGGGTGCGATCGAGGTGTTGACCACACCCGCAGATTTTGAAGCCGTGAAAAATGCGCTGGAAGCGGCTGGACTGGTGGCCGAGATGGCCGAAGTCACTTGGCGTGCTGAAAACTCTGTGTCTTTGGCCGGTGACGAGGCGGCAAAAATGCAAAAATTATTGGATATATTGGAAGACTTGGACGATGTGCAAAACGTTTTCCACAATGCCGAGTTTGAAGATTAAGGAAGTTGGATGAAAGTATTGATCGTCGGCAGTGGTGGCCGCGAGCACGCCATGGCGTGGAAACTGGCGCAGTCCTCCAGAGTGCAGCAGGTGTATGTGGCCCCCGGCAACGGCGGCACGGCCAAAGACAAAAATCTGGTCAATGTGCCCATCACCGATTTAGCGGCATTGCGCCAGTGGGCCCAAACCAACGGCATCGGTCTGACCTTGGTCGGCCCAGAAGCCCCCTTGGCTGCTGGCATCGTGGACGATTTCCGAGCCCATGGCCTGCGCATTTTTGGCCCCACTCAAGCGGCTGCCCAGCTGGAAAGCTCCAAGGCCTTTTCCAAAGCTTTTATGCAGCGCCACGGCATTCCCACGGCTGTATTTGAAACCTTCACCGATGCGGCACAAGCCCATGCCTATGTAGACCGCCAAGGCGCCCCCATTGTGGTCAAGGCCGACGGCCTGGCAGCGGGCAAAGGGGTGGTGGTGGCCATGACGCTGGCCGAAGCCCACGAGGCGATCGACTTCATGCTGCTCGACAACACGCTCGGTGTGGCGCACAACGCAGGTGGCGCGCGGGTAGTGATTGAAGAATTTTTGCAAGGCGAAGAAGCCAGCTTCATGGTGCTGTGTGATGGCAAGAACGTGGCGGCCTTGGCCACCAGCCAGGACCACAAACGCCTGCTGGACAAAGACGAGGGCCCCAATACAGGTGGCATGGGCGCGTATTCGCCTGCGCCCGTGGTGACGGCCGAGGTGCACGCACGTTCCATGCGCGAAGTCATCCTGCCCACCATCCGGGGCATGGAAAAAGACGGCATCAACTACACCGGGTTTTTGTACGCTGGTCTGATGATCGATTCACAAGGTCGCATCAAGACCTTGGAATTCAATTGCCGCATGGGCGACCCTGAAACGCAGCCCATTTTGTTGCGCCTGAAGTCGGACCTGTTGGAGGTGCTGTTGGCGGCGACCTCTGAAGGTCTGGGCCAATTGGAGATGGAGTGGGACCGCCGTGTGGCGCTGGGTGTGGTGATGGCTGCAGCCGGTTACCCGATGAATCCCCGCAAAGGCGATGTCATCAGCGGTTTGCCCAAGGACGAGATTGATGCCATGGTGTTTCATGCCGGAACCACCGAAAAAGACGGCCAAATCCAGACCTCGGGCGGGCGTGTGTTGTGCGTCACGGCACTGGCCGATTCGGTCAAGCAGGCGCAGCAAAAGGCTTACCAAGCCGCCAGTGCCATTGCCTTTGACGGCATGCAAATGCGACGGGACATTGGCCACCGTGCCATCAAAAACTGAAGGAACAGTTTTCTTCATGCGTTCTGTGATTCGCCATCCTGTGACATTCAAGGGCTCTCGTCTGGCCCTTTGGATTTTGAACATGTGGGGCTGGCGTTTGGACTTTGAGGGCTTTCCCACCCGTCAAGGTGTGGCGATCGTTTACCCGCACACCAGCAACTGGGATTTTCCGATGGGCATGCTGGCCAAATGGGCGCTGGGTATACCGGCGCACTTCTGGGGCAAGGACTCGCTGTTCAAATTACCGGTGATCGGCGCCTGGATGCGCTGGGTCGGGGGCATCCCGATCGACCGCAGCTCGTCACGCGGGGTGGTCGGACAGATGGTGCATGTGTTTGAGCAACACAAACAAAACAATCAGTTGCTCTGGCTGGCTCTGGCCCCTGAGGGCACACGCAGCCACACCCCGGGCTGGCGCAGTGGCTTTTACCAACTGGCCTTGGGGGCTCAGGTCCCTCTGGCGTTGGTCAAGCTTGACTGGGGTCAGCGCCGCTTCAGTGTGGTGGATTTTTATGAGCTAACCGGACAGGTCGATCGCGATTACGCCCACATGGCCCAGGTCTTTGAAGGGGTCAAAGGCTTCCACGAACACCAGATGGGACCCATACTTCCCTACAGTCCTGGTCAGAAGCTTGCATCTGCCCCACCAAAACCCTGAAGATTTTCCGAACCCTTTGAAGGTCCCAATCCACCATGACCACCCCCTTTGAACTTGGCACCGTCAAAAACTACCTGCTGGGCCTGCAGTCCCGCATCACCGGGGCCTTGACCGACTTGGATGGCACGCCCTTTCTGACCGATGCTTGGCAAAAAGACCCGGGCGAAAAACTCCAAGGCAATGGCATCACCCAGATTCTGGAAGGTGGTCCGATTTTTGAGCGGGCCGGTTGCGGCTTTTCGCACGTCACGGGGCCACAGTTGCCGCCCTCGGCCACTCAGCACCGGCCTGAGCTGGCGGGTTCCGCCTTCGAGGCGATGGGCGTGTCGCTGGTGTTTCACCCACGCAACCCCTATGTGCCGACGGTGCACATGAACGTGCGCATGATCGCGGCCAAGCCCGAGGGCAGGTCGCCTGTGGCCTGGTTTGGTGGCGGTATGGACCTGACGCCTTATTACGGCTTTGACGAAGACGCGGTGCATTTTCACCAGACCTGCAAAGATGCCCTGAGGCCCTTTGGCGAGGCCTTGCACCCGCGTTTTAAATCCTGGTGCGACGATTATTTTTGCAACAAACACCGGCACGAACAACGCGGTGTGGGCGGCATTTTCTTCGACGACTTTTCCGAGCTGGGCATGGACCAGAGCTTTGCGATGCTGCAAAGCGTGGCCGATTCATTGCTGACGGCCTACATGCCCATCGTGATGCGCCGCAAGGACACGCCTTATGGCGAGCGGGAAAGAGACTTTCAACTGTACCGTCGTGGTCGCTATGTCGAGTTCAATCTGGTCTGGGACAGAGGCACGCATTTTGGCCTTCAGTCGGGTGGCCGCACCGAGTCCATTTTGATGTCGATGCCGCCTGAGGTGCGCTGGACGTATCAGCGGGTAGATGAGGCTGGCTCGC
The DNA here is from genome assembly GCA_945897465.1 of Limnohabitans sp. Rim8. Lineage (GTDB taxonomy): Bacteria > Pseudomonadota > Gammaproteobacteria > Burkholderiales > Burkholderiaceae_C > Limnohabitans_A. Next base: position 68,039 of record CAMDFK010000012.1, read on the forward strand.
CCGAAGCGCGCTTGCTCAGCCACTTTCTGGTGCCCAAGGACTGGGTTTGAGTCTTCAGCCTGCCATGCAAAAACCTCCGGCCGTTGTGCAGCGCCTGGGCGTTTTTGGTGGGGCGTTCGACCCGCCGCATCAGGCCCATGTGGCCTTGGTCGAGGCGGCCGTGGCCCAGTTGCAACTCGACCATGTGCATGTGTTGCCTACGGGGCAAGCTTGGCACAAACCGCGCCACCTCAGCGACGCCGCACACCGTTTGGCCATGACCCGATTGGCCTTTGCGCAGGTACCGCAAGTGGTGGTCGACGAGCGGGAAATTCTGCGCACCGGCCCCAGCTACACGGTGGATACCCTGCACGAGTTGCAGACCGAATACCCCCAGGCGCAGCTGTATTTGCTGCTGGGCGACGACCAGCGCCGCTCCTTGTCCGCATGGCATCAGATCGGTGAAATCGAGCGCATCGCTATAATCTGCGCCGCAGGCCGCGATATGGCCGTGCGTGCCTGGAACGACCAATCAGGCGTAGCACCCACACACCCACCCCTTTCTGACACCCTGCAAGCGCGCATTCGCACTCTGGACATGCCGCTGATGCCCCACAGTGCCACGGACATCCGTGTGCTGGCTGCTACAGAGCAGGCCCTGACGGGCTTGGTACCCTCCGCCGTTGAGCGCTATATTCACGAACACCACCTTTACAGGCCCCATTGATGACCGAAAACGCCGCCAAAAAAGACATCCAGAAACTCCAGCGGGCCATTGTGGACGCACTCGAGGACGTCAAGGCCCAAGAAATCCAGGTGTTTGACACCGAACACCTGTCCTCGCTGTTTGAGCGGGTCATCATCGCTTCGGGCACCTCGAACCGCCAGACCAAGGCGCTGGCCGCCAGTGTGCGCGACAAAGTGCGCCAAGCTGGTTTTGGCAAGCCCCGCATCGAGGGCGAAGACAACGGCGAATGGATCATTGTGGATTGCGGCCCCGCCGTGGTGCATGTCATGCAGCCGACCATCCGCACTTATTACAACCTCGAAGAGATTTGGGGCGGAACGCCCGTGCGTCTGAAGTTTGGCGCACCCAAGCCCGCAGCGACGGCCGAAACCAAGGGCCACATCAAAAACTCGGTGGTGAAAAAGGCCCCTGCCAAAACATCGGCCAAATCCGCCACTGCCAAAACACCTGTAGCCAAGAAGTCCGCCACCAAACCTGCCGCGCCATCTCCAGCCAAAGCCAAACCCGCGTTGAAGGCACCGGCCAAAGCGGTCAAACCTGCGGCCAAAGCCCCAGCCAAAACTGCAGTCAAAACTGCCGCCAAATCGGCACCTAAAGCCAGCAGCCCCAACAGCAAACCCACGGTGAAGACAGTGGGCAAGCCTACGGCCAAACCTGCTGCCAAAGCAGCGGCCAAGTCGTCTGCCAAGTCGGCCGCCAAAAAGTCCCCTGAGCGCAAGGCCGTGCAAGCGGCCACACGCCGCAAAGCCGACTGATCCTGCATGAAGCTGCTGATCGTTGCGGTCGGCCTGCGCGTGCCGGATTGGGCGCAGACCGCTTGGGACGACTACGCCAAACGTTTTCCGCCTGAGCTCAAAGTTGAGCTCAAGGCTGTGAAAACCGAGCCTCGCGGCTCCAAAACCCTTCTCAACCTGTATGCCGCTGAGCGCCAGCGCATCGATGCGGCGATTCCGCGCGGCACCCGCATCGTGGTGCTCGATGAGCGCGGCACCAACCTCACGACGCAGGCCCTGGCCACCCGCCTGACCCATTGGCAGCTCGGCGGTGACGATGTGGCCTTGGTCATTGGTGGCCCCGACGGTTTGGAGCCCGAATTCCGGCAAGCCGCGCATGAGTGCATCCGTTTGTCTGACCTGACCTTGCCCCACGCCATGGCCAGGGTGCTCTTGATCGAGCAGCTCTACCGCGCTTGGTCCATCAACGCCAACCATCCCTACCACCGCGAATGAGCGACTTCATCTACCTCGCTTCCCAAAGTCCCCGGCGCAGCCAGCTGCTCGACCAAATCGGGGTGGCCCACCAGCTGCTTTTGGCCGGGCCTGATGAAGATGCCGAGTCTTTGGAGAACGTGCGCGGCGCGGAAGCGCCTGCGCGGTATGTGGCGCGTGTCACCGGGCTCAAACTCGACGCCGCCGTGCAGCGCTTGAAGCGCCAGGGCCTGCCGCTTGCGCCCGTGCTCTGCGCCGACACCACCGTGTGCCTGGGGCGGGATATTTTGGGCAAACCAGCGGATGAGGCCGATGCCGTGCGCATCCTGAAAATGCTCTCTGGCCAGACCCACCGTGTGTTGACGGCCGTTGCCGCACAAAAAGGGCGCCAACGGGTGGCCACGGTGTCTCAATCGTGGGTGCGCTTCGCGCCCATGACCGCCGCGCAAATCCGTGCCTATGTGGCCACCGGCGAGCCCATGGGCAAAGCCGGGGCTTATGGGGTGCAGGGCAGGGCAGCTGCTCATATTGAACAGATCCGGGGCAGTTATTCAGGCATCATGGGTTTGCCGCTGTTCGAAACCGCTGCTTTGCTGCGGACCTTGGGTGTGAGCTGTTGAGCGATCACGCAAGCCATGGCGCTGTTGGCGCCCTGGCGTTTTCCGAGTTGTTATTCTTTTCTCCATCTGATGCCCACCATGCAACAAGATATTTTGGTCAACTGGTCGCCCCAGGAAGCCCGGGTTGCGGTGGTCGAGTTTGGCGCGGTGCAGGAGTTGCATGTCGAGCGCACGCTCGAGCGGGGTTTGGTCGGCAATGTGTATTTGGGCAAAGTGTCCCGCGTTTTGCCGGGCATGCAATCGGCTTTCATCGATATCGGTCTCGACAAAGCGGCCTTTTTGCATGTGGCCGATGTGTGGCAAAAGCATGCCGAGGGTGAGGCCGCCGCCGCCCGCACGGGCCAGCCGCTGGTGCCCATTGAAAAGCAGGTGTTTGAAGGCCGCGCCATCATGGTGCAGGTCATCAAGGACCCCATGGGCACCAAGGGCGCGCGCCTGTCCACGCAAATCAGCATTGCGGGCCGCCATCTGGTGTTTTTGCCGCAAGATGACCACATCGGCGTGTCCCAAAAAATCCCGTCTGACCAGCGCGACGCGTTGCGCCAAAGACTGCAAGCCTTGGTGGGCCCGGCCGGGGGCGGCTTCATTTTGCGCACCAACGCCGAAGACTCCAGCGACGAAGAATTGAGCGACGACATCGCCTACCTGCGCAAGACCTGGGCCCGCATCAAGGAGGCGTCGCTGCGACTGCCGCCAGCGTCCTTGTTGCACCAAGACCTGACGCTGTTGCAGCGGGTTTTGCGAGATTTGGTGGGCGAGGCTACACAAAGCATCCGCATTGACTCACAAGAGCAGTTTGCTCAGCTGCAGTCTTTTGGCCAGGAGTTCATGCCCAAAGCGGCCGAACGCTTGCAGCATTACAAGGGCGAGCGGCCCATCTTTGACCTGTATTCGATCGACGAAGAAATCGCCAAGGCGCTGGGCCGCCGGGTCGAGCTGAAATCGGGCGGGTATTTGATCATCGACCAGACCGAGGCACTGACCACGGTGGATGTGAACACGGGCGGTTATGTCGGTGCGCGAAACTTTGAAGACACGATCTTCAAGACCAACCTGGAGGCAGCGCAAGCCATTGCGCGGCAGCTGCGCCTGCGCAACCTGGGCGGCATCATCATTGCCGACTTCATCGACATGGCACGCGCTGAGCACCAGGACGCCGTGTTGGCCGAGTTCCGCAAACAATTGGCACGTGACCGCGTCAAAACCATGGCAGGTGGCTTTTCGTCGCTGGGTTTGCTGGAGATGACGCGCAAGCGCACCCGCGAGTCTCTGGCCCATATGCTGTGCGAGCCTTGCCCCAGCTGTCAGGGTAAGGGCATCGTCAAGACGCCGCGCTCGGTGGTGTATGACATCCTGCGCGAGATCCTGCGTGAGGCGCGGCAGTTCAACCCGCGCGAGTTCCGCATCGTGGCCACTTCGGCGGTCATTGATTTGCTGCTCGACGAAGAAAGCCAGCACTTGGCGGGTTTATCGGACTTCATCGCCAAGCCGATTTCGCTGCAGGTCGAAGCCTCGATGGGACCAGAGCAGTACGACATTGTGCTGCTCTGAGGTTTTGGCGGTTGGTGCTCAGGTTGGGGCAGGCGCTTCGCTGGCCCATTCACCCCGGTGGTGCAAACGCGCATAAGCGCCGCCTTGCGCCAGCAATTCGGCGGGTGCGCCTTGTTCCACAATGCGGCCGCGCTCCATCACGATCACCCGGTCGGCGTGTTCGATGGTGGACAGACGGTGTGCCACGATCAAGGTGGTGCGCCCTTGCATGAGTTTTTGCAAGGCGTCTTGAACCAAGCGCTCGGACTCATTGTCCAAGGCCGAGGTGGCCTCGTCCAGAATCAAAATGGGCGCATCCTTGTACAAGGCGCGGGCAATGGCCAGGCGTTGTCGCTGACCCCCCGAGAGTTGGTTGGCGTTGTGGCCCAGCAATGTGTCCATCCCCAGCGGTAAAGTTTGAACATGGTCCCACAAATTGGCCGCTTGCAGGCATTCCTGCACCTTGGCGCGGTCGGGTGTGTCGCCCAAGCTCACGTTGACGACCAAGCTGTCATTGAGCATGACCACGTCCTGGTTGACCATGGCCAGCTGTTGGCGCAGGCTGGCCAGTTGCCACTGCTCAAGGGGCACGCCGTCCAACAGTACCTGTCCGCTGCTTGGATTCAAAAAGCGCGGCAGCAACTGAATCAGGGTGGTTTTGCCTGCACCTGAGGTGCCCACCAAGGCCACCGTTTCGCCGGGCCGAACGCTCAAATGGATCTGCGCCAAAGCCGGTTCACCGTCCGGGTTGAACTGCACGCTCACGTCGTTCCATTCCAAGGCACCTTTTGCGCGCTGAACCCGGTGCTCGCCTTGGCTTTCTTCGGGGGCATCGTGCATCAGTGCCAGGCCTCGCTCCAGAGCGGCCAGACCCCGGGTGATGGGGTTGGCCACATCGGCCAAGCGTTTGATGGGGGCAATCAGCATCAGCATGGCTGTGATGAAGGCCACAAATCCACCCACTGTGGCCCCCGATCCGGCTTCGCGGCTCTGCACCAAGGCGATGACCAAGACCAAGGACAGGGCCACCGCGGCCATGATTTGGGTCAGGGGTGTCATGGCGGCCGAAGCCACGGTAGATTTGAGGGCCAAGCGTCGCAGCTGCTGGCCCAAGGCATTGAAGCGCCCAATTTGCTGAGCTTGTGCCCCGTGCAAGCGCACCATGCGGTGGGCCAGCACGTTTTCTTCCACCACGTAGGCCAAGTTGTCGGTGGCTTTCTGGCTTTCTTTGGTCAACCCATACAAGCGCCGAGACAGCACTTTCATGATCCAGCTCAAGCCTGGGGCCACCGTGAACACCACCAGCGTGAGCTGCCAGTTCAGCCACATCAAGTACCCCACCAAGGCCATCAAGGTGAAGCCATCGCGGGTCAAACCGATCAAGGCCGAGACCAGTTGGGAGGCGCCAATTTGTACCTCGTAGACCACGGTGTTGGACAAAGCACTCGCCGACTGTCGGTTGAACAAGGACAAATCTGCCCTGACAAGTTTGGCAAACAGGTCGCTGCGGAGTTTTTCCATGCCATCGTTGGTCACACGCGCCAGAGCGTACTGCGACACAAAGTGCGCCAAGCCCCGCAGGCCAAACAGGCCAATGACCACCAAAGGAATAGACCACAGGGGCAAACTGTTTTGGGCAAAGCCGTTGTCCAAGAGGGGCTGAAACAGGGCTGGAATCAGGGGCTCGGTCAGGGCCGCAACCAAGGTGGCCCCAATGGCCAGCGCCCAAACGCTGCGTTGACGCCAAAAATAGGGCTTGAGGCGCAGCAAACGCTGGGCGATGCCCGGCTGTGGCGGTGTTTCTGTGCTTGGGGCGGTGTTGGAGTGGGAAACAGACATGGGCTGAAGTGATTGTAAGCAGTCCCAATGCCAAGGGGCCTGTGCCAAGCTTGAAACGCCAAATGGCTGGATTCAATGGGGCGACCAAACCCCGAAAAACCCGTCATGCTTCAAGCTTTGTAAGAACTCTCCGACTAAACTTTGCCTTTTGTAGCGAGTCCATCTGTGAAAACGGGCTCTTCAAGGTGTACGATCAGTGTTTTCCTGAGGCCTCTTCCACTGTGTAGATTCACATGAACCTGTCCAACTTGCTTGTCCGCCAATTGGGATTGCTGCTGACTTTGCTCAGTTTGTCATTGTTGTCCAGCAACGCACTGGCGCAGTTTCGGGTCGAGGTCACGGGCGTTGGCTTGACGCAGTTGCCCATCGTGGTGGCCCCATTCAAAGGTGAGGCGCAATTCAATCAGAAGTTATCCCAGATTGTGGAAGCCGATTTGGCCCGCAGTGGGCAGTTCAAGCCTTTGGCGGCTGGGATTTTGTCGCTTGACGAGATGAGTCGGCCGGACTGGACTGCCCTGCGACCCTTATCGGCCGAGGCCCTGGTGGCCGGATCGGTGACACGCTTGGCAAATGGCCGCTATGAGGTGCGGGCCCGGCTGTGGGACGCTGTCAAGGGTCAAGAAAAGTCTGATTTCAGGGACAACGTCTCTGCTGCAGACCTGCGTTTATCGGCTCACCGGGTGTCAGACTGGGTTTACCAACAGATGACCGGGGTGCCCGGTGTTTTCACCTCACGCATCAGTTATGTGACCAAGTCCGGTGGCCGTTACAACCTCTGGATCGCTGACTCCGATGGGGAGGGCGCTCGCTCTGCGCTCACCAGTCCTGAGCCCATCATTTCACCTTCATGGTCGCCCAATGGTACCCAACTGGCTTATGTGTCCTTTGAATCCCGCAAGCCTGTGGTCTACGTGCATGAGTTGGCCAGTGGCCAACGTCGGGCTGTGGCCAACTTCAAAGGCTCCAACAGTGCGCCAGCCTGGGCTCCGGATGGTCGCTCGATTGTGGCCACGCTGAGCAAAGGTGGGGGTGGCTCCCAACTTTACAGAGTCAACTTGCAAGGCGGTGAGCCCCAGCGTTTGACCTTGGGCAACATCAACACCGAGCCCGCTTTTTCGCCAGACGGCAACACTTTGTACTTTGTCAGCGACCGCGGTGGCAATCCCCAAATCTACAAAATGCCCGCACAAGGTGGACCGGCCGATCGGGTGACTTTCTCAGGCAATTACAACATTTCGCCCGCCATCAGCCCAGATGGCCGTTGGCTGGCTTATGTATCACGCCTGTCGAGTGGTTTTCGCCTGCACTTGATGGAACTGGCCACGGGTCAAGTCACCGCGCTGACAGAAACCAACGCCGATGAGCGACCCAGTTTTGCAGCCAACAGCCGTTTGCTGGTGTATGCCACACAACAAGGTGGTGATGCTTTGATGACGACCACTTTGGACGGTCGCATCAAAGCCCGCTTGACCGGGCAAGGAGGCGACATCCGTGAGCCAAATTGGGGTCCGGTGCGCCCCTGAAGTTTGAATTTCAAATCCGTTCTTATCCATGAGGTAGTGTATGAAAAAGCATTTTTGGTCTTTGTTGATGGTCTCTGCAGTGCTGGCAGGCTGTGCCTCGGGTGTCAAACTTGATGATGTGCAAGTTGAGGACAAGTCGGCAACCTCTCAGGGAACCGGCCCCGGAGTTGCCGTTCAGGGCATTGCTGCCAGCCAGGGCGGCGCACAAACCGGCGTGGCAACTGTTACTGTCGCCCCAACCAATACGGTTCAAGGCCCTGTCGGTGTTGCCCGTTTGGTTTTTTTTGATTACGACAGTTTTGTGATTCGCCCTGAAGCCCGTCCCGTGATTGCCTCGCATGCCCAGTTTTTGTTGTCCAATCAGCAACGCAAAGCGAATCTGGAAGGTCACACCGATGACCGCGGTGGCCGTGAGTACAACTTGGCTCTGGGCCAAAAGCGAGCCGACGCGGTGCGCCAAGCCTTGAGTTTGTTGGGCGTGCCCGAATCGCAACTCGAAGCCGTGAGTTTTGGAAAAGAAAAGCCCATGGCCACTGGCGGATCCGAGGTGGACCAAGCGCAAAACCGTCGCGTTGAAATCCGGTATTGAGGCCTGTCATGAAATCCCTTCGATCTGGTTGGCATCTTGCTTTCATGGCGATGATCGCAGCCGTGGCCGGTTTGTCCAACCCGGTACAAGCCGCTTTTTTTGGTGGGGACGATGAAGCGCGCCGAGCCATCTTGGAATTGAGGCAGCGACTTGAGCAATCCCAAAACGCCACGCGTCTTTTGATCGAGCAAAGCGTCCAGTCTCAAAACCAGACACAAAATCAAGCCATTGCGCAGTTGCGCAGTGCCTTGCTCGATTTACAGGGGCAAATTGACCGTCTCAAGTCGGAGTTGGCACTCAGTTTGGGTGAGCAAGAGCGATTGGCCAGGGATCTGACCGAGTTGCAACTGCGACAAAAAGATGTGCTCAGCACGGTGGAGGACCGCTTGCGCCGCTTCGAGCCTGTGCCCGTTACCATTGATGGGCGAGTTGTGATGGTCGAGCCCGCCGAGAAAGCCGATTACGACAAAGCCATGGCGCTGTTTCGCCAATCCAACTTTACCGCGGCTCAAAGCGCTCTGGAGTCCTTTGTGTTGCGTCACGGAACCAGCGCTTATGTGCCGTCGGCTCTTTTCTGGTTGGGCAATGCCCAGTATGCCAACAAGGCATACAAGGAGTCTATGGGTAATTTCCAGAAGCTGCTGAGCATGGCACCCCAACACCCACGTGCGGCAGAAGCCATGCTGGCCATCGCCAACGTGCACATTGAACTCAAGGACATGGACTCGGCCCGCAGAACCCTGGAAGATTTGATCGCGGCCTACCCCCGGGACGATACAGCGGTTACAGCCCGTCAGCGGCTCAATCGCCTGCAATGATGATCCATGACCTTTTTGTCTGCGGATGAAGTCCAGCAGTTGACGCTCCAGGTTTTGGGAGCCAGCTTTGGCATCTCCAGCATGGCTGGGGTGTTGATTCACCGAGGGCATTTTTGCACCATGGGAGCCATCAGCGATTGGGTGGTGATGCGCGATGCCACACGTCTGCGGCAGTGGGCATTGGCCGTGGCGGTGGCCATCTTCGGATTTGGCCTGATGGGCTGGCTCGGTTGGATCAGTCCACTGAGCACCATTTATGCGTCGTCCCAATTGGCTTGGCTTTCGGCCCTTTTGGGCGGTGGCATGTTCGGCATCGGCATGGTGCTTGCATCGGGCTGCAGCAGCAAATCCTTGGTGCGACTGGCGGCGGGCAACGTCAAATCCTTGGTGGTCTTATTGACCATGGCGATCTCGGCATTGGGAGCCATGCGCGGCCTGACTGCGGTTTGGCGTGTGAATGGGCTGGACACGCTGACCATCGATTTGCCCTATGGCAATTTTGTCGGTCAATGGCTCTCGGCTTTTTGGGGTCTTGATTTTCGTTCAGGCCTTGCGGTCAGTGCGGCTTTCGCGTCTCTGGCGTTGTTGATCTGGGTGATCCAAGATCGCCGATTTCACAACGTGTTGAACTGGTTCACGGGCGTGGGCTTGGGCTTGCTGGTGGTGGCGTTGTGGTGGGTCAGTGGCGTTCTGGGTTTTGTGCCCGAGCACCCCGACACGCTGGAGTCGGTTTTTCTCACCACCCAAAGTGGCCGCATGGAAGCGTTGAGCTTTACAGCACCCGTGGGCTACTGGCTCGATTCATTCATGTACTACAGCGACGGCAGCAAAAGGTTGACTTTGGGCATGGTCTCCGTGGCCGGTGTTCTGGTTGGCGCTTGCCTCAGCGCTGTCCAGCAAGGCAGCTTTCGTTGGGAGGGATTCACCGATCGCGCCGATTTGGAGCGGCACTTGCTTGGTGGTGCGCTCATGGGCACAGGTGGTGTGTTGGCCATGGGGTGCACCTTTGGCCAGGGCTTGAGTGGACTGTCCACTTTGAGCCTTGGCAGTATGCTCTCGGTGTTGGGTATTTTTGCAGGTACATGGGCCGCATTGCATTGGCAAATGCGCGAGGCTTGAAACCTTCAAAACGCGCCGAGTTTGCGCACTCTTTTTGCAAGACCAGTCCATGAGCGACATGCCAAGAATGAACCCAGCGGACGACGAAAGCACACGGCGATTTAGCGGATTGCAACGCCTGTATGGCATGACCGGGGCCCACCGCATTCGGCAATCACATGTGGTGGTGGTCGGTATCGGTGGCGTTGGTTCCTGGGCTGCTGAAGCTTTGGCTCGGAGTGGCGTGGCGCGTTTGACCCTCATCGACATGGACCACATTTCCGAGTCCAACATCAACCGACAGATTCACGCGCTCAGCACCACCACGGGCCAATCCAAAGTGTTCGCCATGTCTGAGCGCATCGCCTTGATTCACCCGCTGTGCCAGGTCGAAGCAGTGGACGATTTCGTGAGCCCCGAGAACTGGCCTTCGCTCTTACCCTGCAAGCCCGATGCCTTGATCGATGCCTGCGATCAAGTCAAAGCCAAAGTGAGCTTGGCGCATTGGGCACTTCGCGAAGATGTTGGCTTCATCACCGTGGGCGCTGCGGGCGGTAAACGCTTGGCGCACAAGGTCGACGTGGATGACCTTTCGCGCATTACACATGACCCCCTTTTGGCTCAACTGCGTTACCGGCTGCGCAAACACCATGGTGCGGCCAGAGGGGATAAGCGCATCGGCATTCAAGGCGTGTTCAGCCGAGAATCGGTGTCACCGCCCGATGCCACTTGTTTGATCGATAGCGATGGTTCGCTCAACTGTCATGGCTATGGTTCGGTGGTCAGCGTGACCGCTACCTTTGGCATGTGCGCGGCTTCAGAAATTTTGAATTATTTAGCGACCACCCCAGAGAGGGAAGAAATGACGTTATAATTTAGAGCTTGCTGGAATACTGAGATGCCCAGCAAAGGGACCATAGCTCAGTTGGTAGAGCAGCGGACTTTTAATCCGTTTGTCGTGGGTTCGACCCCCGCTGGTCCCACCAAATTTAAAGCACTTTGTATCGAGGTACAAAGTGCTTTTTTCATGCGCGTTCCATCGGTTGAGCCTCCTGAATCGTACCTACACTTTGTTTGGTTCCAGTTCAGTCTCAGGTTGTGTCCTGAAAGACCCCAGACCGAAAGTCCATCGCCCAACCGGCCGATCGTTCAAAGACCGACCATTGGGGCTCCTTGGCAGAGGGTTTAAGCGGCGGTCGATGTGGCTTCTTCGAGCAAAGACGTCAGCTCCAGCCAGCGTTCTTCCAAACTCGTCACTTCGTCGGCCAAAGCTTTGAGGCGGCGGCCCGCATCGGCCATGTCGGCTGGAGAGATGGGCGTGGACAGCAGCGCTTCTAGGCGATTTTTCTCGGCTTCGATGCTGGCCATGCGCAGCTCGTTTTGTTCCAATTCGCGTTTGAGTGGCCGAGTTTGTGCGGCCAGTTGCTGGCGCTTTTGTGCTTCCAGTTTGCGTTGCTCGGCACTGCTCAGTCCAGATCCGAGATGCGTCGCTGAGGTGAGAGGCGGGGCAGCAGTCGCAGCGCTGGTAGCGGGCACCACACTGGCCGGGCTGCTGGGCACGGGGGCAACGTTCACTGATGGTGTCTCAGGCACAGCCGTGGCCACAGCATCTCGTGCTGAGTTTTTGGCCGCTTCGCGCAAGCGCTTGGATTCTTCCAGCAAATACTTCTGGTAATCGTCCAAGTCGCCGTCAAACGGCTCGACCTTGCCCCGGCCCACCATCCAGAACTCGTCACACACGGCACGCAACAAGGCACGGTCGTGGCTGACCAGCATGACAGTGCCTTCGAATTCGTTGAGCGCCATGGACAGCGCTTCGCGTGTGGCCAAGTCCAGGTGGTTGGTGGGTTCGTCCAGCAGCAAAAGGTTGGGGCGCTGCCACACGATCATGGCCAGCACCAAGCGGGCTTTTTCGCCGCCGCTCATGGTGCCTACGGCCTGCTTGACCATGTCGCCTGTGAAGTTGAAGGTGCCCAGGTAGTTGCGCAAATCTTGCTCGCGGCTCGGCTCGCCGCTGTTCGGCCCCAGCTCTTTGGCCAGGCGGATCATGTGTTCCAGCGGGTTGTCCTGCGGGTGAAGCACATCGAGTTCTTGCTGCGCAAAGTAGCCAATGTTCAGGCCCTTGCCCTCGGTCAAGGTGCCTGTCAGCTGCGTCATGGTGCGGGCAATGGTCTTGACCAGGGTCGATTTGCCCTGGCCGTTGGCCCCCAAAATGCCGATGCGCTGCCCAGCCAGCACCGATTTGCTCACGCCTTGCACGATGGTTTTGGGCTCGCCGTCGACCAGGTAACCAAAACTGGCCTCGCTGATGGCCAGCATCGGGTTGGGCAGGTTGTTGGGCTCTTTGAAGCCGAAGGTGAACTCGGCATCGGCCAGCAGCGGGGCCACTTTTTCCATGCGCTCCAGGGCTTTGACACGGCTTTGCGCCTGCTTGGCCTTGCTGGCCTGCGCCTTGAAGCGGTTGATGAACTTTTGCAGGTGAGCAATCTTGTCTTGCTGTTTGGCAAACGAGGCCTGTTGCAGCTCCATTTGCTGGGCCCGCAAAATTTCAAAGCCACTGTAGTTGCTGCCGTAACGCGTCAGTTTGGCGTGGTCGATGTGCAGCGTGACATTGGTCACCGCGTCCAAAAACTCGCGGTCGTGGCTGATCACGATCATGGTGCCCGCATAGCGTTGCAGCCAGGCTTCCAGCCAGACCAAAGCGTCCAAGTCCAAGTGGTTGGTGGGTTCGTCCAGCAACAAAATGTCCGACGGGCACATCAGCGCCCGCGCCAGCTGCAAGCGCATGCGCCA
>CAMDFK010000013.1 GCA_945897465.1 Limnohabitans sp. Rim8
GTTCATGGCCATCTCCAGGTGATTGAACCCCTGGAGCATGCCTCGTGCGCAAAATCAAATTCAAATCGTGGACACCCATGAAACCTCTGAAACCCTTGCCGTTACTCGCTTGCAGCGGGTTGGCCATCAAATAAACCGGACACTACTGATTCCGGATGATGCTGCGTTGGTGGATGCCATCGCGCTGATCGTGCCGGATGAAGTCGGTCGACAGGCCTTGCTGGTGGACAACCCGCAACGGTTATTCCGTTTCAACGGATGACCGATCACATCAGGTCTGGCCTTGACTGACCATGATTTGGGGCCTGTTTCAGTGAATGAGCGCATGGTTTTGCGCCGGTTGTTCAGGTTTCTCCAGGCAGAAAAATACAGTCAAACACTCCACTTAATCCGAACTATAAAAGCGTTTATTTCCATAAAAAATTGCTGGCCATGCCCTAGACTGCAGCCCTTGTTGGCAGCGCTGCCCATCCGTTTGGGTTGTGGGTGGGGCTGTTTTGGCTTTGACTGGATTGGAAAGTTTTTATGGAAACGGTAGCTCCTCTTTGGCTTTGGGCCACATTTGTGGCGATTGTACTGGTGTCGCTGTTTGTCGATTTTGTGGTGCTCAAAAAACAAGGGGCACACGACATCGGCGTCAAGGAGGCCTTGAACTGGTCCTTGATCTGGATTGCACTGAGTTTCATGTTCAACGGCTTGTTCTGGTGGGCGATTAAGGACACCACCGGTTCTGTGGAGGTGGCCAACACCAAGTCACTGGAGTTTTTGACGGGCTACCTGATCGAGAAGTCACTGGCGGTCGACAATATTTTTGTCTTCCTGATGATCTTCACCTATTTCGCAGTGCCCTCGCACTTCCAGAAACGTGTGCTCATGATCGGCATCATCGGCGCCATCGTGTTGCGCACCATCATGATTCTGGTGGGGGGCTGGTTGCTGTCCGAGTTCCACTGGATTCTGTATGTCTTCGGCGCATTTCTGATCTTGACGGGCGTGAAGATGTGGTGGGCTGCGGGTCAGGAGCCTGACCTGGAAGACAACCCGGCACTCAAGATGCTGCGCAAATTCCTGCCTGTGAGCAAAAACTACGACGGCGAAAAGTTCTGGACCATTGAAAACGGCCAAAAGATTGCAACGCCCTTGTTCATGGTGATTTGCCTGATTGCCCTGACCGATGTGATCTTTGCCGTCGATTCGATCCCGGCGATCTTCGCGATCACCACCGACCCCTTCATCGTGTTGACGAGCAACGTGTTCGCGATCCTGGGTTTGCGCGCCATGTACTTCTTGCTGGCCGCTGTCGCCAACAAGTTCCATTTGCTCAACTACGGTCTGGCTGTGATTCTGGTCTTCATCGGCACCAAGATGTGCCTGATCGACATTTACAAAATTCCCGTGGGCATATCCCTCGGTGTGGTCGTGGGGATTTTGGTCGCCACGATGATCTTGAGCGTCCGATCAGCCAAGTCCTGATCACCTGCAAGGACCTGCACAACTCTTGCGAGCTTGTGCAGGTCCTTGGTGCATTCAGCTGGAGGTTTCGCTGGCTTGCAGCAAAAGTTGAACCAGCGGGTGTTGAACTTTCTTTTCGGTCCCGATGGCGTAGAAGTGTTCCTTGACCCCTTCGCAAGGACCTAGTCGTTGAACTTCGTAGCGCGCCAGCAGCTCATCGTGGATCCATTCCGCAGCTGGGAAAACACCCATGCCACTTTGCCCAAAGGTTTTGAGCAAGGCGCTGTCTTCAAACTCTCCCACAATCCGGGGCTGAACAGATTGGTGTTCGAACCAATGGTCGAGCCGGGTGCGAACTGCCGTGTGGGCCGTCGGCAAAAGCACAGGCAAGTCGGCCAGGCAGGCCGGAAAGTTTTTCTTGCCCACTTTGACCAGTGCGGCGTTGCCGTACCAGGAGACGGCAGAGCTCCCCAATGCGTGGTTGTAGAGCTTGATGTTGGCGTTGCTGGGCGCAGGTCGGTCTGAAAGAACCACGTCCAGGCGGTGCAATGCCAGATCGCCCAAGAGATCGTCAAACTCACCCTCGTGGCAGAGCAGACGCAAATGCGGCTCGCTCATCACGGGTTGCATGAGGCGGCGCACCACCAATTTGGGCAAACCATCCGAAATGCCAGCGGCCAGGCGCACGGTGGGCGAGCTGACGGCGTCACGGACTTTGGCAGGCAGGTTTTCACCCAGCTGAAAAATCAAATCGGCTTGCTGCATCGCCGCCAAACCGGCATCGGTCAACACCAAACCCCGACCGGCGGGCTTGAGCAGCTCAAACCCCAAAGATCGCTCCAACTCCCGCACCTGGGCGCTGACCGTCTGGACCGCCATGTCCAATTTATCGGCCGCTTTGGTGATGCCACCTTCTTTGGCCACAACCCAAAAGTAGTAGAGGTGTTTGTAATTGAATGTGGTTCTCATGATCAGTATTTTACAGATGATCAGTGAGAAATTATCTGCATTTGTCTCGGCATTTCGGATCGAAACCTAGGGTCAAACCCTGAGCCAGTGGGGTTCAGGGCCTTTGAAATTCAAGCTGTGCAGAATATTGAGGAACACTTGTGGCCAGCGAATCAGGTCAAGCGACAGCGTGGCCGGTCATCGACACAGGTGATCCCAAAAACAGGCTCACAGCAGCATCTGTCAATTCGTCCAATGACGCACGCTGGCGGCCTGGACCGCGTGATCGAGGGTTGGGGGCCTGGTACCACTGCACCGCCGAGTTCAAAGCCCCAAAAATCATCAGCCTGGCCAAACCCACGGGCGCTTGCAGTTGCCCGCTGTCATGCAGCGCTTGCAGCACAGGCGTCCAGGTGGCTTCGTACTCGTCCTTGATCTGCGTGATGGTCTGGCGTTGATCAGCGCTCAGCGAGCGCCATTCGTACAGCATCACCGGGATGAAGTCACTGTCGGGCCCGAGCAGCACATCGAACTGGTTGCGGATCAGCAGGCGCAACCGCTCACGTGCGTTTTGCTTTTCGCTCAATCCTGCGAGTGCGGTGCGTTGGCGTTCAATTGCCCGTTTCATGCCCTCGACCATCACGGCCAGCAGCAGGTCCTGCTTGTGGCCAAAGTGATAAAAGGGCGATCCCGGTTGCATGCCCACCTGCGCCGCAATCTCGCGTGTGCTGGTGGCGTCATATCCCTTGCGGTGGAAGAGTTGCGCCGCTGCCGAGATGAGCGCCTGACGCCGATTGCCGTCGTCACGCTCGCCCTCGGTTTTTTTGGGGCGTCCGCGTGCGCGTTTCGGTTCAGCCAACTCAGCCATGCGATCAGCGCCCTGCCAAGCCCATGCTGCGCGAAATCACTTCTTTCATGATCTCGTTGGTGCCGCCGTAAATGCGTTGCACGCGGGCGTCGGCATAGGCGCGGGTGATGGGGTATTCCCACATGTAGCCGTAGCCGCCGTGCAACTGTACGCATTCGTCCATCACTTTGCATTGCAAATCCGAGCACCAGTACTTGGCCATGCTGGCCGTCGCCGTGTCGAGCTTGTCTTGCAGCAGCAATTCGGTGCACTTGTCTACAAACACACGCGCCACCTGCACCTCGGTTTGCAACTCGGCCAGGGTGTAGCGGGTGTTTTGGTAATTGCCCACGGCCTGGCCAAACACCTTGCGGTCTTTTACGTATTGCACCGTCCAGTCAATGGCTGCTTGCGCTGCCGCAATGCCGCCAATGGCGATTTGCAGGCGCTCCCAAGGCAGCTGTTCCATCAGGCAAATGAAGCCCTTGCCCTGCATGGCCGTGCCGCCCAGCAGCTGTTCGGCGCTGACCTTGACGTTGTCAAAGAACAGCTCGGAGGTGTCTTGCGCTTTGAGGCCCAGTTTTTTCAAGCGCTTGCCTTTTTCAAAGCCGGACATGCCGCGTTCAATGAGGAACAAGCTGGTGCCTTTGGCCCCGGCGGCCGGGTCGGTCTTGGCCACCAAGATCACCAAGTCGGCGTGCCAGCCGTTGGTGATGAAGGTCTTGCTGCCGTTGATGAGGTAGGTGCCGTCTGCTTGCAAGAGCGCCGTGGTTTTGACGCCTTGCAAGTCCGAGCCCGCCGCCGGTTCGCTCATGGCGATCGCGCCCACCATCTCGCCAATGGCCAGCTTGGGCAGGTACTTTTGCTTTTGCGCCTCGGTGCCGTAATGCAGGATGTAAGGGGCGACGATTTCGCTGTGCAGGCCGTAGCCGATGCCGGTGAAGCCGGCGCGTGAAAGTTCCTCCATCTGCACCACCGAATACAGCTTGTCGGCATCCGAGCCGCCATAGGCTTCGGGCAGTGTCATGCACAAAAATCCGTTTTCTCCGGCTTTGTCCCACACGGCGCGGTCCACGAAGCCCTGCTCTTCCCAGGCGTCGTGGTGGGGGGCGATTTCTTTGTCCATGAAGCGGCGAAAGCTGTCGCGGAAGGCTTCGTGGTCGGCGGTAAAAAGAGTGCGTTCGATCATGGCTGTCACCTGTTGGACTGAAGATGGAATATTTATACAAAGCGTTTGCTTGGTAAAAGTCTATACTGATTGAAACCCCCCACAACACAGGGCAAACCCCCTGATGACCCCCAGGAGACAGCATGAGCGAAGCATTTGTTTATGACGCCATACGCACCCCGCGTGGCAAAGGCAAAAAAGACGGCAGCCTGCACGAGGTCAAACCGATCAGCCTGCTCTCAGGCGTGTTGCGCGAGCTGCAAAGCCGTAACCAATTCGACACCGCTGCGGTGGACGACGTGGTCATGGGCGTGGTCTCGCCCATAGGCGAGCAAGGCTCGGTCATCCCCAAAGTGGCGGCGCTGGCGGCCGGTTGGGACTGGCGCTGCTCGGGCGTGCAGCTCAACCGTTTTTGCGCCTCGGGCCTGGAAGCGGTCAACATGGCGGCCATGAAGGTGCGCAGCGGCTGGGAAGACCTGGTCGTCGCAGGCGGCGTCGAGAGCATGAGCCGTGTGCCGATTGGTGCGGACGGCGGCGCTTGGGCGCAAGACCCTGAAACCAACAGCGCCACGCTGTTTGTGCCGCAAGGCATTGGCGCTGATTTGATCGCCACCATGAGTGGGTTTAGTCGTCACGATGTGGACGCCTTTGCGGTGGAGTCGCAAAAGCGTGCCACGGCCGCGCGTGCGGCGGGCTACTTCGATGGCTCGGTGGTGCCGGTCAAAGACAAGCTGGGCCAAGTCATCCTGGCGCAAGACGAATTCATCAAGCCGGGCACCACAGTGGAAACACTGGGCGGCCTCAAAGCCTCGTTTGAGCAACTGGGCGCCATGGGCTTTGACGCGGTGGCCTTGCAGCGCTACCCGCAGGTCGAGCGCATCCACCATGTGCACCACGCGGGCAACTCGTCCGGCATCGTGGACGGTGCAGCGGCGGTGCTGATCGGCTCGGAAGCCGCAGGCAAAACCCATGGCCTCACACCCCGCGCCCGCATTGTGGCTGTGGCCTTGTCGGGCGCCGACCCGACCATCATGCTGACTGGCCCCATGCCTGCTGCACGCAAGGCGCTGGCCAAGGCGGGCTTGACGATTGATCAGATCGATTTGTTCGAGGTGAACGAAGCCTTTGCCGCCGTGCCGATGAAGTTCATGCAAGAGATGGGCGTGTCGCACGACAAGGTGAACGTGAACGGCGGCGCGATCGCCATGGGCCACCCGTTGGGGGCCACGGGCGCAATGATTTTGGGCACCCTGATCGACGAGCTGCACCGCCGGCAATTGCGCTTCGGCTTGGCCACTTTGTGTGTGGGCGGCGGCATGGGCATTGCCACGATTGTGGAACGGGTTTAAAGCCTGCAGTCGCCATTCATACCGTCATTTCGAGGAGCGCAGCGACGTGGCAATCCAGCTGCGGTGCTCATTCAGGCAATGGATTGCCACGCTTCGCTCGCAATGACGTATTACCCAACCCCTGATGGAGACAGAACATGATTTTGAAAACACTGCGCTACGAACTGGCGGACGGCATCGCCACCATCACCTTTGACGAGCAAGGCTCGTCGGTCAACACCATGTGCCTGCAATGGCAGGACGATCTGGCCCAAGCGGCCGAGCAAGTGGTCAAAGACAAGGCGGCGTTGAAAGGCATCGTCCTGGCCTCTGCCAAATCGACCTTTTTTGCGGGGGCCGACCTCAAGGGCGTGATGCGCTCGCAAGCCTCAGACGGCCCGCGTGTCTTTACCGAGATCGAAGGCATCAAGAAAGCTTTTCGCACCATCGAGACATTGGGCGTGCCCGTGGTCAGCTGCCTGAATGGCACGGCGCTGGGCGGCGGCTGGGAAGTAGCTTTGATCGGCCACCACCGCATCGCAACCGCCAACCCCAAAACACAATTTGGTTTGCCCGAAGTCACGCTGGGCTTGATCCCCGGTGGCGGCGGCATCACCAAGATGACGCGCCAACTGGGCTTGCTGGCCGCGCAGCCCTATGTCCTAGAGAGCAAACTCTTTGGCCCCGAAGAAGCGCAAAAGCTCGGCCTGGTGCACGAGATCGTGGCCAGTGACGACCAGCTGCGCCCTCGCGCTTTGGCGCACATTGCCGCAAGCCAAGGTCAGCCCGAAGCGGCCCAACACCTGTGGGACCGCAAGGACTACAAAATGCCCGGTGGCACGCCGAGCAACCCCAAGATCGCGGGCATGCTGAGCGTGGCCCCGGCCGTGCTCAAACAAAAAACACGCGGCCTCTACCCTGCGCCCGAAGCGGCGTTGGCCGCCATGGTCGAAGGCGCGATGGTGGACTTTGACACCGCCATGCGCATCGAAAGCCGATATCTGGCGGGTCTGATGACCAGCCAGGTGGCGCGCAACATGATCAACACCTTCTTCTTCAACATGAACAGCATCAAGGGCGGCCAAAGCCGCCCCAAGGCTGCACCCCGCTACAAGCCCCAAAAAGTGGGCATCTTGGGTGCGGGCATGATGGGTTCGGGCATTGCGTATTCACAAGCCAGCCGGGGCATCGCCACGGTGCTCAAAGACGTGAGCCAAGAGGCCGCAGAAAAAGGCAAGGCCTACAGCCACAAGCTCACCCAAAAGCGCGTGGACAAAGGCCACATGACCGCAGACAAACAAGCGGCCTTGTTGTCACTCATCCAACCCACCGCCAGCGCTGCAGACCTCAAGGGTTGCGACTTGATCATCGAGGCCGTGTTTGAAAACCGCGAACTCAAGGCCCGCGTCACACAAGAGGCCGAGCCGATGTTGGCCTTAACACCCGAGTTCAGCGGCTTCTTTGCCAGCAACACCTCGACCTTGCCCATCAGCGGCTTGGCCACAGCCAGCGCCAAGCCCGAGAAATTCGTCGGCATCCATTTCTTCAGCCCCGTCGACAAGATGCAGCTGGTGGAGATCATTCGTGGCGCGCAGACCGACGACGAGACTATCGCCCGTGCGTACGACTACGTGCAGGCGCTGGGCAAGCTGCCGATTGTGGTGAACGACTCGCGTGGCTTTTACACCAGCCGCACCTTTGGCACCTTTGTGATGGAAGGCGCGGCCATGCTGGGCGAGGGCATCCCCGCCCCCGTGATCGAAAACCTGGCCATGCAAGTGGGCATGCCCGTCGGCCCGCTGGCCGTGCTGGATGAAACCGCGCTCTCGCTGTCGGTGCATGTCCTGGACCAAACCCGCGAAGACTTCGCCAAAGAAGGTAAATCGCACACCGCCACACCCGGTGAGCTGCTGGTCGAGCGCATGGTCAAAGAACTCCAACGTCCCGGCCGCGCCGCAGGCGGCGGTTTTTACGACTACCCCGCAGGCCAGAAAAAAGTGCTGTGGCCCGAACTCAAAACCCGCTTTGAAAAAGCGGATGTGGCCTACAACCAGCAAGACATCAAAGACCGCCTGCTGTACCGCCAAGCCGTGGAAACCGCCCGCTGCCTGCAAGAAGGCGTGCTGACCTCGGTGCACGACGGCAACATCGGCTCGATCTTCGGCATCGGCTTTCCGGCCTGGACGGGTGGGGCGCTGCAGTTCATCTACGGCCAGGGGGTGAATACGTTTGCCAAGCGATGTGCCGAACTGGCGGCCGCATACGGCCAGGGTTTTGCGCTGACAGCGGAAGTCATTTCGAGTTTGAAGCAGCATCAGACGGTTTATTGAGGAACAGGTCCGGAAGGGCTTGCAAGTCAAAACGCAGCATCCGGGAGACTGGGGCTGCGTTTTTACTTTTGCACACGCCATAGCTGGTTTGAATCAAGCAGCTTGAGAAGGCTTGGGGCCAGTTCAACCGTTGATGGTTTTACAATGTGTGCCACTTAGTGTCATAATTTAAATCATGCGCCGCGTCTTCAAAACCCGCCAATTTGCCAAGTGGATGTGTAAAACCGATCTGACGGATGAGGCTTTGTGCTTGGCCGTGAGCGAGATGGTCGGCGGACTGGTGGATGCCGATTTGGGTGGCGATGTGCTCAAGAAGCGTGTTGCCTTGCCCGGTCGTGGCAAGCGCGGCGGAGCCCGCACTTTGGTGGCCACGCGCAGGGCCAGCCGTTGGTTTTTTGTGTTTGGTTTTGAGAAGAACGAAAAGGCCAATGTGACCAGCACCGAGCTGGAAGCTTTGCAGTGGCTGGCCAAACAACTGTTGGACTTGTCCGGGGCTCAGCTTGAAGTCGCGGCGCAAGACGGTTCATTACAGGAGATTTGTCATGAGCACTAAAGCGAAATCCAAAACCAAACCCCAAACCGCCAGTCGCGTGTTGGAAACGGTTTACGAAACAGCGGCAGATTTGGAGCGTTTGGGTTTTATCGACAAGCGCAAGATGCAAAAGCTCGACGCGCTGTGCATGGAGCCGATTGCGCCCTATGACAGCGCCCAAATCCGCGCCCTGCGCGAGCAGCACAATTTGAGTCAGACGGTGATGGCTTCGGTGCTCAACACCAGCGCCTCCACCGTGCGCAAATGGGAGATCGGCGAAAAGCACCCCAGCGGCCCATCGCTCAAGCTGCTGAACTTGCTAGACCGCAAGGGGTTGGATGTGTTGTTGTGAAGGCACCGCAGTTGGATCTGAGTCAGTTCGCGGGCGACGTTCCACGAGCAGCGTTGATTTTCCTAACAACGTGGCACCGCTCAGATCCTTGCCATGCGTGAAGGCTGATGTGAGGGCAAAGGATAAAGCGCCTGAAGCGTCAAAAAACAGGACAATCAAGCGGGCAACGCTGATCGCGTTGTAACTTTCCGGTTTGCCGCACGAATAGAGTCATGAAGCCCCGTGTTTCAGCAACCCACCAGGTCACTCCCATGAAACGACGCCACATGATCAAAACCATCTCAGCTTGGCTGGCCAGTGCCACCGTGCCCTTGGGCGCGGCGGCGGCCGCTTTTCCCCTCAAGAAAACCAAAGCCGAGTGGCGCAAGTTGGTCTCGCCAAGCGCGTATGAGGTGCTGTTCGAGCACGGCACCGAACGCCCGGGCAGCAGCCCGCTCAACGCCGAGAAGCGGCCCGGTACCTTTGTGTGTTTGGCCTGCAACTTGCCCTTGTTCAGCTCGGCCCACAAATACGAGAGTGGTACGGGTTGGCCCAGTTTTTTCCAAGCTTTGCCGGGTGCTTTGGGCACGTCCACCGATTTCAAGCTCATCTACCCACGCACCGAATACCACTGCTCGCGCTGTGGCGGGCACCACGGGCATGTGTTCGATGACGGGCCCCGACCGACGGGCAAGCGCTTTTGCAACAACGGTGTGGCTTTGGCGTTTGTGCCCGAAGGCCAAACCCTTCCCGCATTGAGGGCATGAGCATGAACCGCACGACTCTTTCAAAGCCCCTGCGTTGGTTGGCCATGGCATGGGCCGCTGGCTCGTTCTTGTTGACGGCTTGCACGCCCAACCCGTCTTCCAGCGCGGGCCCAGCGCCAGCGGCCCAGACCGCGCCCACCGACGTGGCGGTGGCGCCCGTGGTCAACGGCAAGCCCATGGCTTACGCCTTGTTTGCCGGTGGTTGTTTCTGGTGCATCGAGGCCGACTTTGAAAAACTGGCCGGTGTGCTGGCCGTTGAGTCGGGCTACACCGCCGGCCAAACGCCCCAGCCCACCTATGAGCAAGTCAGCGCCGGCCACACGGGCCACACCGAGGCGGTGCGGGTGCTGTACGACCCGAGCCAAGTCAGTTATGCGCAGTTGGTCGACTACTTTTGGCGGCACATCGACCCGACCGTCAAAGACCAGCAGTTTTGTGATGTGGGCCCGCAATACCGCAGCGGCATCTATTGGCAAAATGAGGCCGAACGCGCCACCGCCGAAGCCAGCCGCGACGCCTTGATCAAGAGCGGGCGCTTCAGCACCATCCACACCGAGCTGGCGCCCAGCTCAGCGTTTCACCTGGCCGAGGACTACCACCAGGACTACTACAAGAAGAACGAGATGCGCTACAGCTACTATCGCTTGAGTTGCGGGCGGGACGCGCGGGTTAAAAAGCTCTGGGGTTGAGGCCCCGGCGCCGGGCCATTCGTCTTGGCCTTGGCGCATCACACACCAAGCGCCCCGTTGTGGGCGTTTGTTTTTTTGGAAGCACAGCATGGAAATCAAAGTTAATTTTCTCGACAAACTGCGCCTGGAGGCCAAGTTTGACGACTTCACTGTGCTGGCCGATCAGCCGATTCGTTACAAGGGCGATGGCTCGGCGCCGGGGCCCTTCGATTATTTTTTGGCTTCGTCGGCCTTGTGTGCGGCGTATTTTGTGAAGCTGTATTGCGAGACGCGCGGCATCTCCACCGAGCTCATCCGCCTGTCGCAAAACAACATCGTGGACCCCAACAACCGCTATTTGCAGACCATCAAGATCCAGGTGGAGTTGCCGGCCGACATGTCCGACAAAGACCGCCAAGGCATCCTGCGGTCCATCGACCGCTGCACGGTCAAAAAGGCGATTCAAGCGGGCCCCACGTTCATCGTTGAGGCGGTGGACAACCTGGACGCCGACGCGCAGGCCTTGCTCTCACTCAGCCCCGATGTGCAAGCGCAGACCCGCATTGCGGGCAAGGACTTGCCGCTGGAGCAGACCATCGCCAACATGACGGCGGTCTTGGCCAACTTGGGCATCAAGATCGAGATCGCGTCTTGGCGCAACCTGGTGCCCAACGTCTGGTCGCTGCACATCCGCGACGCGCATTCGCCCATGTGCTTCACCAACGGCAAGGGCTCCAGCAAAGAGAGCGCCTTGGCCTCGGCGCTGGGCGAATACATCGAGCGCCTGAACAACAACCACTTTTACGCGGGCGTGTTTTTTGGCGAAGACCTGGCGCAAGCCGACTTCGTGCACGACCCCCGCGAGCGCTGGTTCCCGCCGGGCAAGCGCGACGAGCTGCCCAAAGGCTTGTTGGACGCCCATTGCTTGGCCATTTACAACCCCGACGACGAGCTCAAGGCCTCGCACCTGTTCGACACCAACTCGGGCAACACCCAGCGTGGCATTTGTGCACTGCCCTATGTGCGACAGTCCGATGGTGAGGTGGTGTACTTTCCGTCGAACTTGGTGGAAAACCTGTTTGTGAGCAACGGCATGAGCGCGGGCAACACGCTGGTTGAAGCGCAGGTGCAGTGCCTGTCGGAAATTTTTGAACGGGCCGTCAAGCGCGAGATCCTGGAAGGCGAAATGGCCTTGCCCGATGTGCCGCAGTCCGTGTTGGCCAAATACCCCGGCATCGTGGCCGGCATCGAGGCTTTGGAAGCGCAGGGCTTCCCGGTCTTGGTCAAAGACGCCTCGCTGGGCGGGCGGTACCCGGTGATGTGCGTGACCCTGATGACCCCCCGCACCGGCGGCGTATTCGCGTCCTTTGGCGCACACCCACGTTTGGAAGTGGCGCTGGAGCGCAGCCTGACCGAGCTGCTGCAGGGCCGCAGTTTTGAGGGCCTGAACGACTTGCCCGCGCCCACCTTCACCAGCAACGCCGTGACCGAGCCCAACAACTTCGTGGAGCACTTCATCGACTCCAGCGGCATCGTGTCGTGGCGGTTTTTCAGCGCGCAATCGGACTTTGAATTTGTGGAGTGGGACTTTTCTGCCAAGGGAGCCGATGCCACCGCCCAAGAGGCCGCCACGCTCTTCGGCATCTTGCAGGCCATGGGCAAAGAGGCCTATGTGACGGTGCACGACCAACTGGGCGCCACCGCCTGCCGCATCTTGGTGCCCGGTTATTCCGAGGTGTACCCGGTCGATGACCTGATTTGGGACAACACCAACAAAGCGCTCTTGTTCCGCGCCGATGTGCTGAATTTGCACCGCCTAGACAACGAGGCTTTGGAGGCCTTGCTGGATCGCTTGGAGAACAACGAGCTCGACGATTACCTGGACATTGCCACCCTGATCGGCATCGAGTTTGACGACAACACGGTGTGGGGCCAACTGACGGTGATGGAGCTCAAGCTCTTGATCCACCTGGCGTTGCAGCAGCTGGAAGAGGCTCATGAGCTGGTGGGTGCCTTCTTGCAATACAACGACAACACCGTGGAGCGCCGCTTGTTTTACCAAGCCCTGAACGTGGTGCTCGAAGTCACGCTGGACGACGAACTGGCGCTGGAAGACTACGAGCTGAACTTCCGGCGCATGTTCGGCGACGAGCGCATGGACGCAGCTATCGGCTCGGTGGACGGCAGGGTGCGTTTTCATGGCCTCTCGCCCACCAACCTGCAGCTGGACGGCTTGGTCCGGCACCAGAGGCTTCTGGACAGCTACAAAAAACTGCACGCAGCGCGATCGCGTGCTGCAGCCAAGCAGGTCAGCCCAGCTTGATGCACCAACTGCCCAACATGTCAAAAGGCGGGTGAAGCAGGCTTGGAGGTTGTCGCCCTAGTCAGTTCCTGCAGTTTCTGCTTTCACCCTGACGCCGCCAATCACCCCCGCCACCAGCAGCGCAATGCCTGCCAGCGTGAGTGGCTCAGGCCATTGGCCGCGCAGCCAAAGGGCATAGCTGAGGGCCGCCAGGGTTTCAAACACAATGAGTTGCCCTGCCAAGGCGGTGGGCAAGCGTTGGCTGGCGGCGTTCCAGCACAAGGTGCCCAGCCATGACGCCAGCAGGCCGATGGCCACCATGAGTGCAACAAACTCCAAGGGACGAGGGCCCAGTGGCATGGGAAAGGGGTCTTGGGTGGTGCTGGCCCACAGCCAGAAGGCGGCATAGCCCAGCAAGGCCAGCGGCAAGGTGGCGATGCCCTGCGCTGTGGCCCACACGCGGGGGTTACGATCGGGGTGGCCGCGCAGCCAGTCGGCGTTTTTCAGCGGGTACCAGGTCCAGCACACCACCGCGCCCATAGCCAGCGCCGCTCCGGTGATGTAGCGCGTGGTGTCGGCTGCCGGGTCCTGCACCAGTGCGGTCCACTCCACATGGTTGACGCAGGCGATGCCCAGTACAATAAGCGCCAGAGGCGCTGCCAGCTTGAGCCAAGGAAAACGCCCGTCGCGCCGGTGGTTGAGTAAGTTGGCGGCGATGGCGATGACCACGGGCAGCGTGCCGATGATCATGGTGGGCAGCGCCCCACCTGCGCGCAATATGGCGCTGGACAGGAACAGGTAATACAGCACGTTGCCAATCGCTGCCAGTTTGAGCGCCGCCAGCCAGTCACTGCGGCTCAGACGCCGGATGTCGGCGCGGTCGATGTAGGCCAGTGGCAAGGCGATCAGGCCAAAGGCCAGATAACGTCCGAAGGTTTGCAAGGCGGCCGGGTAGTCCGGCAGCAGCAGCGGACCCACAAACACCAGGCCCCAGAGCATGCCGGCCGCCAATGAAAAAAAGATGCCGCCTGTCAGGGCGGTGATGTGATGGGGCATGACCTGAATTATCAGGCCAGCCAAACTTGCCGATAACGCCCTTGCGCGTCGTGGTCTTGGGTTTGTTTGGTGGGGTTGAAGCGCCGACCCACACGCGGGTCGGTGCCTCGGCCGCTCACATACAGCCAGTTGCCTTGGTTGCTGCACACGTCAAAGTCCACCAGCTGTGACTCGAACCAGGCCGCGCCTGCACGCCAGTCGCAAGACAGGTCGTGCACCAAAAAGCTGGCCACAATTTGGCGCATGCGGTTGGAGCTGAATCCGGTGGCGGCCAGCTCGCGCATGCCCGCGTCCACGATGGGCTCGCCAGTTTGGCCACTGCACCAACGTGCAAAGTCTTTGGGGAAATGCGAGGGTTTGGGCAAGTTGGACAAACCTCGCGCGGCATAAAGCTGCGGGCCGTGTTGCAGGTGCAGCATGCGGAAGTTGTCGCGCCAAAGCAGTTCAAACCACAGCCAATAGGTGCCGTCGTTGCTGCCGTGTTGTTGTTCGTAGGCCTGCAGCTGGGCCCAAATGCGGCGGGCCGACACCGCGCCCGTGGCCAGCCAGGGCGACCAGTGGCTGCTGGTGTGCTCGCCTTGCAGGGCGTTGCGGGTTTGTTTGTAACGGTCGGGCCAAGGCGGGGTGAGGTAGTTTTTCAGGTGGGCCAAAGCGCTGGCCTCGCCACCCCGGCACGCGGCTTGGGTGTAAGGGAAGTTCGAGCGTGGATGCGCATCGCCTTCGGTGTGCGCTTGCAGCAGTGTGAAGGGGCTTTCGGTCGAGCCGGGCAAAGTGGTCAGTGGCTCATTGGGCGGTGCGGGCAGCTGGGTGGGCGCGGGCAGTGGTGCCAGCGGTTGGAGCTTTGCGGATTCGATGCGTTGGCGAAACTCGGTGAAGACATGTGGCATGTCTTCGGCTGCAAAGGGCAGGGCGTCGGGTTCGATCAGGCTGGACTGCCACAGCGTTTTGACCGTGAGGCCCGCGTTGATCAGGGCCTGCACCTGGGCCTCTTCTTCGGGCGCGGCGATGTCTTCGCAAAACACCGTGTCGGCGCCTACCTGGCGGGCGCAGGCGGGCAGCACTTCGGCCACGGGGCCGTGCAGCAAGACCAGTTGCTGATTCAGTGCCTGTAATGAAGTTTGCAAATCTTGTAGCGTGTCGGCCACAAAGCGTCTGCGGTGCACGCCCATGCGCTGAAAGCCCCAGGCGGTGGGTTCGTCTTGTACGGGTTCGTGCACATAGACCAGCAGCAGGGCTTGCTGGTGCGTTTGGGCGTGCTCAATGGCTTGCTGAAGGGCGCGTTGGTCGTGCAGCCGCAAGTCGTTTCGAAACCAGAAAAGGGTGGAGCGCATGGTCTAAAAGTCAAAGCCCAGCTGTGAGCTGGGTGGGGTGTTGGTGGGTGATGACTTCCTGGACTTTCGGCGGCTGGTCTTGGGGGTGTCGCTGTCGCGGGTGAAGACGTCGCGTTGCTGGCCGCTGCCGTGTTTGCGCGAGGCGTGTTTGTCGACGATGGCTTTTTGACCGGCCTTCACACCGGGCTCTGCACGGCGCTTGTGCAGCGCGCCTTTGGACTGTCGAGTGGCCTCGGCCAAGTCCACCACGGGAAGGGGAATGTCAGCGTTTGGCCCATTGCCCACCGTCAGGCCGCAGTGGCGCTGCACCTCGGGCGGCATGCGCCAGGGCTCGAACAGCCAGGTGTCGGGCACGCGGCGCATGTGGGGCAACCAGCGGCGCACAAAGATGCCTTTGGGGTCGTGGTCTTGGGCCTGTTTGATGGGGTTGTACACCCGCGTGGTGTTGATGCCGGTGGTGCCCGACTGCATTTGCAGCTGGCTCCAGTGGATGCCGGGCTCGTAATCGAGAAACTGCGTGGCCAGCCAATGGCCCACGGGCCGCCAGTCCAGCCACAGCGGATAAGCCGCAACCGACACCAGCATGGCCCGCATCCGAAAGTTGAGCCAGCCGGTCTCGTGCAGCATGACCACACAAGCGTCCACCATGGGCCAGCCGGTGCGGGCCGAGGTCAGGGCCGCAAAGTGGGCGTCGTTCCAGCCGTCTTCGCGCAGGCCGTCGTAGCCCCGGTGCATGTTGCGCCACTCGATCTCGGGCTCGCTTTCGAGCTTTTGGATGAAGTGGCAATGCCAGTACAAGCGGCTGATGAAACCGGTGAGGCCTGCCTTGTGCCTGCTCGCTTGCGGGGGCAGGGCGTCCAGCGCCATACGGGTGGTTTGCACCACCTCGCGCATGCTGATGCAGCCATAGGCCAGGTAGGCCGACAGGCGCGAACACGCGGTGGGCGCGGACAAGGGGGACGAGATGCCGCCCCGGTAAGCCAGCGCCCGCGCATCCAAAAAACTGTTCAAGGTGTCCAGCGCCAAACGACGACCACCACGCTGGCGCTGGGCGGGGTTGTGCTGAAGCCCGGGGGGCGGGGTCACGGCCTCGGGCCCAGCATCGGTTTGGGGCTGAAAAAACTGCAGCTCGGGCAAGACCGCTTGGGGCGCGGCCATGTGGGCCTCCCAACGGGCTTGCCAGGTGTTGCGGCTTTTGAGGCGGCGCACCACGCCAAACTGCGCCCACTCTGTCCAGCCCACCCCTGCGCTGCGGCACCAAGCGCCCACTTGCAAGTCGCGCTCGTAGGTGAAGGCATTGCCGGTTTCTTCGTGGGCCACCAATTCGGCAAAGGGCGCTTGATCATGCAAGGCGGCCAAAACCTGCACCGCATCGCCTGTGCGCACTTGCAAACTTCCGCCCAAGACCCGCAGTGCCTCGTGCACTTCCAAAAGGGATTCGCGCACGAATTCAAAATGTTGCAAGGCCGCGTCGGGCTGCTGCCACAGCTCAGGCTCGACGATGTACAGGCACAACACCGGCCCTTGGGCAGCAGCGTGCGCCAGTGCGGCATGGTCGTGCAGGCGCAAGTCGCGTTTGAACCAAACCACGCGGTAAGTCATGGCCTGCCTTCGGCGGGTGGAACTGGCCCCAGCCCGCCAGGCCCGGTGCCATAACGCGCCGGGTCCACCGAGATGCAATCGAGCAAGGCCTGGGGCAAATCAGGCGCTTGCTGGCGCAGGTAGCGGCGAACAAAGTCGCCGCTGTGCCAAGGGGCGGTGGAGCCGCTCCAGACCGCCTGGTCCTGTACTTGCCAACGCCCATCCTGGAGGTGCAAGACCACCAGCGTGGGCTTGAGGGTGTCAAAGGCCACCTCGGCCACGCTCCAGTCACCCAGCTGTTGCAGTTGCAGCCAACGGGCGCTTTGTGAGTCGGGCAGGCTGTGCTGCTGTATCGCGGTGAGCATGGCTTGGGCGTTGGGGCTGTCCCGGTTGTTTTCTGCAGGGCTGTCGGTGGGCCATTGGCTCAATGACGTGCAATCGCGGCGCAGCGCAAGCCACTGCTCGGCGGTCCAGCCGAGCACATCCACGCGTTGGCCATTCACTGCCAGCAGCGGCATGCCGTCCTGCCGCACCCAATCCACATGGCTGTCTATGACCAAGATGGCGGTCAAAACCGCGACGATGGCCGCCACATGGCGTTTCATAAGGGATGACCCTGCGTATTTTTGAATGCTGTTTCAGGCATGTTCCGTGAATTTATAGATATTTTGAAAATTTAGGGTTGTTTTATGACTGCATGGTCATAGAATATCCCATCGTTAACGGAGAACGCCATGATCCAGAAAAAAACCGTCAAAGCCCTTGACATCGCTGTGTTCATCACCTCGAGAGCGGTGGTCAAGCCCGTGACCACGGAAGAGATCGCCCACGGCCTGAACCTGTCGTCTTCGTACACCGAATCCATCCTGAAAGAGCTCCGCGAGGCGGGCCTGATCCGTGCCCACCGAGGTCCTGGCGGCGGCTACCAAATCCGTGGCAATCCCGAAGACATCAGTTTATGGGACGTGGTGCAACACTTCGAGGAAGTCCACAGTTTCGATGCCCTTTATCCCGAAGGAGAGCACCCCATGAAGGCGCTGGAGTCGGACATTCAGCGCAACATGCAAGCCCTTCTGCAGGCGCAAACCCTGTCCGATGTGGCCGTGCCCTTCATGCCGCGCGATGCCCGTGTGACCTCCATGTTGGGTCAGTTCCGCTTGAAGCCGCTGCCCGCACCGGTCATGCCGCGTGCACCCAATTCTGTGTTCCAGCTCAGCATGATGATGTGAGACTTGGGCCCTCAGTGCGGGGCCCAAGCGAATTCGCGCAATTGCTCGAGCGTCACGTATTGCAGGGCTTTTTGATGGGTGCTCTCCAGCACCACATGCGGTGCCACCCCGGCCTGAAAGGCTTCGAGCCAGCGCAGGGCGCAGAGGCACCATCGGTCACCCGCTTTCAGGCCGGCGAAGCGGTGTTCAGGTCGAGGTGTGATCAAGTCGTTACCGTGTGACCGTGAAAAATCCAGAAAAGCCTGAGTGACTTTGGCGCAGATCACATGGGTGCCTGCATCTTCGTCGCTGGTGTTGCAGCAACCGTCCCTGAAAAAACCCGTGAGCGGGTCGTAAGAGCAGGGGATCAATTCGCCACCGAGAACGTTCAAGCCGGAGCGAGTCATGGGTGTCCAAGAGCAAGAGATGATGGGAGGCATATTGTGTGGGCGTCACCGCACACTGTCTGTCACCCTCGTGCAAAGGCTTGCACGCTTGGAGGGTCTTTCCATGGTTTGGCCTTGAGCCGCCATTGATGCGGCGCTTGCGTGGACATGTTGAGCGTGCAAGCGGTCAATCTGCTCAATGTGCGCGACAAAGCGCATCACTGACCATTAAGATCGCTTGACCCAATGATTGCCCATGAACTTTCCGCTCATCACCGACCCCTTTTTTTACCTGATCGCCGTGCCGGCGGTGCTGCTGCTGGGTTTGAGCAAAAGCGGCTTTGGTGCCGGGTTCGGTTCACTGGCGGTGCCGATGATGGCCTTGGCCGTCACGGTGCCCCAGGCCGCTGCGATTTTGATGCCCGTTTTGCTGGTCATGGACCTGCTGGGCATGTCTGCCTTTCGCAAGGATGTAGACAAGGCCTTGCTGCGCTTCATGGTGCCCTTTGCCATGGTGGGCATTGTGCTGGGTGCCTTGATGTTCAAACTGCTGGACGCCCAAAAAGTGGCGGCCATTGTGGGCGCTTTCACCTTGTTGTTTTTGGTGCAGCAAATGCTGTTCAAGCCCGACCGCAAGGGCCCACCGCCGCCGCGCTGGCTGGGTGGTTTGCTGCTCATCACGTCGGGTTTCACCAGCTTCATTGCGCACGCGGGCGGGCCGCCGCTCAACGCTTACGTGATGCGCTTGAAGCTCAAACCGATCCTCTTCACTGGAACGCTCGCATACCTGTTTTTCTTCATCAACATGGCCAAGTGGGTGCCCTATGCTTGGCTGGGCTTGCTGGACTGGCGCAACTTCGCGACCTCCTTGGTCCTTTTGCCGCTGGCCCCCATGGGCGTGTGGATGGGCGTGCGCTTGGCGCGGCGCATTCAGCCCGATTTGTTTTACCGCCTCATCCGTCTGGGCATGTTCCTCACGGGCTGCAAGCTCTTGTGGGACGGCTGGCGCTGAGCAGACCTTTTTAATTTTCAAGGAGACCTTTCATGAAAGCAGCCTGGTACAGCCGCAACGGCGAAGCCCAAGACGTGATGCAGCTGGGCGATTTGCCCACACCCAGCCCCCAAGCCGGTGAGGTGCGGGTGCGTCTGGCCACCTCGGGCGTGAACCCCTCGGACGTCAAGTCGCGTCGCGCCCGGCCTTTGTCTGACCCTTTGATCGTGCCGCACAGCGACGGCGCGGGCGTGATCGAGGCGGTGGGCCAAGGCGTACCTGCCTCACGCGTGGGCGAGCGGGTGTGGGTCTGGAACGGCCAGTGGCAGCGCCCCATGGGCACTTGCGCGCAATACATCGCCCTGCCCGGCGCTCAGGCCGTGACTCTGCCCGAGGACGTCGACTTTGCTGCCGGCGCCTGCATGGGCATTCCGGGCCTGACGGCGGTGCAGGCCGTGATCTTGGCCGAGCGCCTGTCGGGAGACTTGCGCGGGCAGACCGTCTTGGTGACGGGGGCTTCGTCGGCGGTGGGCCACTACATCACCCAAATGGTGACGCAGGCTGGCGGCCGGGTGATTGGCACGGTGGGCTCTGAGGCCAAGGCCCTGCACGCACGCGCTGCAGGCATGCAGGAGGCTGTTTTTTACAAAACCGAGTCGGTGCCCGAGCGCGTCAAGGCGCTCACGCAGGGGCGTGGGGCCGATGTGATCATCGACATGGACTTCTCGACCACCGCTGCTTGGGCCTGTGCAGGCGCTTTGGCCCCGCACGGCCAGGTGGTGTGCTACGGCTCCAATGCGCTGGAAGTCCCCCTGCCGTTTCGGCCCTGGCTGTACCAGTCCATGGGTGTGAAGTTTTTTTTGGTCTACGACCTGACACCCGCTGACCGCCAAACGGCTGTGGCGCGCTTGTCGACCATGCTGGCTGCCAGGAAGTTGCATCACAGCATTGGGGCGCGCTATGCGCTGGACCAGGTGGCTCAGGCGCACCGCATGGTGGAAGCGGGGCAGACGGTGGGCAATGTGGTGATCGATTTGTGAGGCGGGCTCGGCGGAAAGTTCACCCGCCAGGCTCAGGTGCCATGCCTGCGCTCAGCGCACGGACATCCGCTGGTTTGCCGTTATGCTTGATGGGCTGACAAGCTTTCACGTTTTTTCCTGGTTACTCTGATCGTTCATGGCTGCATCTCCCAAATCGCTCTCGGGCCTGGCCCCTTTTTTCAAGCCCTACCGTGTGGCCTTGGGTGTGGCGGCCTTGTTTCTTTTACTGGCCGCAGGCACCACGCTGGCTTTCCCGTGGGTCTTGCGACAGCTGATAGACCAAGGCCTGTCCAGTGGCGCTCCGGCCGATCAGTTGTCGGGCAACTTCTTGCAGCTGTTTGGTGTGGCGGCGGCTTTGGCGGTGTTTTCAGCGGGGCGTTACTACACCGTGAGCTGGCTGGGCGAGCGCATCACCGCCGACTTGCGCAATGCGGTCTATGGCCATGTGCTCCAACAAAGTCCAGCCTTTTTTGAAACCACGCAGTCGGGCGAGGTGCTCTCGCGTCTGACCAACGACACCACGCTGGTGCAAACGGTGGTGGGCTCTTCGTTCTCGATGGGCTTGCGCAACCTGGTCATGGGGTCGGGGGCGCTGATCATGCTGGTGTGGACCAACCCGGTGCTGATGCTTCAGGTGGTGGCGGTGCTGGTAGCGGTGATTTTTCCAAGCGTTTACCTTGGCCGTCGCGTGCGCCGCCTCTCGCGCACCAACCAGGACCGCGTGGCCGATTCGAGCGCCATCGCCTCTGAGGTGCTCAACGCCATCAGTGTGGTGCAAAGCTACACCGCCGAAGGCCGCGAAACGCGCCGCTTCATCGACTCCACCCTGCGTGCTCTGAGCTCCGCGTTGGGCCGCATCCGCGCCCGCGCCGTGTTGGTGGGTTTCATCATCATGGCTTCGAGCGCGGTGTTGCTCTGGGGCTTGTACATGGGCACGCTGGCCGTGCGGGCGGGCACCAGCACAGCGGGCCAGTTGGGCGAGACGGTGTTTTACGTCATCTTGCTGGCCAGCGCCTTTGCGGTGCTGGGTGAGGTGTACGGCGATTTGCTGCGTGCAGCCGGTGCCACCGAGCGCCTGATGGAGTTGCTGCACACCGAGTCGAACCTGAAAATCGCAGCTCAATCGCAACAAGCGCCTTGGCCGCAAGGTGGCTCGTCCTTGCAGCTGGACTCTGTGCGCTTTCATTACCCGTCGCGTCCTGACACCTGGGCGCTGGACCAGCTCACGGGCCAGATCCACCCCGGACAGACCGTGGCCGTGGTGGGCCCGAGCGGCGCAGGCAAAACCACCCTGTTCGATTTGCTGATGCGCTTTCACGACCCACAATCGGGCCGCATCGTGCTCGATGGCGTGCCAATCGACCAGATGGATCTGCACACGCTGCGCGAGCGCATGGCCATCGTGCCCCAAGAGCCGGTGATTTTTTCCGGTACCGTGATGGAGAACATCCTTTATGGCCGACCCGACGCCAGCCTGGAAGACGTACACGCTGCAGCAGAAGCCGCGTACGCCCAAGAGTTCATCCGCGAGCTGCCCGAAGGATATGACACTTACCTGGGCGACCGGGGTGTGCGTTTGTCGGGCGGTCAGCGCCAACGCATCGCCATCGCCCGTGCCATCTTGAAAAATGCCCCGCTGCTGCTGCTGGACGAGGCGACCAGTGCGCTCGATGCACAGAGCGAAAAAATGGTTCAGGCCGCGCTGGACAAAGCCATGGTCGGTCGCACCACCTTGGTCATTGCCCACCGCTTGGCCACGGTGCAACGCGCCGATGTGATCTGGGTGCTGGAGCGTGGTCGCTTGATGGAGCAGGGCAACCACGCCGAGCTGCAAGCCAAAGGCGGGCTGTATGCCAGCCTGGCTGCGCTGCAGTTCAACAACACCTCAGGCCACTGACGTCTGCTGGGGCTCACGCCCCACAACCCTCTGCCACACGCGATTGACTCACGACTTCAAGTCGGTTTTGTCTGTTTCAGCCCCTGCATTGGCGGCCGATGCCTGATCCATCGCATCTTGCGCCGCTTTTTCGCGTGCCCGTTGTTGGCGGGTTTGTTCCTGCGCCTTGCGCACATCGTGCATTTGCCAAAAGGCAAACACAAACACCAGCCCAAAAATACCCAGTTCCAACCAGATCGCCATGACTTGACCTCCCGCATGTGAATGTGTCAGCAAAGATTGACACTTTAAATTATCAGGTTATATTGACACTCATGCCTGTCACTTGATGTGGACAGGTCTTCCCTGCCGGAGGTCCCATGAGTCTGTTGACACGCGCCGAACACGCTTTGAGCTCCCATTTTGAGCAAGCCGCGGGTGTGGGTGCCCCCTCTCGGTTGGTGGCTGCCATGCGGCATGCTGTGTTTTCGGGCGGCGCACGCATCCGCCCGCAACTGTGCATGGCGGTGGCCACTGCCTGCGGCGACGACGCGCCCCAGCTGACCAATGCGGCTGCTGTGGCTTTGGAGTTGATGCATTGCGCCTCTTTGGTGCATGACGACATGCCCGCCTTTGACAATGCCGACACCCGGCGCGGCCGGCCCACGGTGCACAAGGCCTTCAGCGAACCGCTGGCGCTGCTGGCGGGGGACGGCCTGATTGTGATGGCCTACCGCGTTTTGTTGCAAGCGGGCGCACAGCGGCCTGATCGCCTGATGGCCCTGATGGATAACATGACCACCGGCGTGGGCCTGCCCAACGGCATCGTCGCAGGGCAAGCCTGGGAGTGTGAGACCGGCGCCGACCTGGGCCAATACCAACGTGCCAAAACAGGCGCTTTATTCGTTTCGGCCACTTGCGCAGGAGCGCTCAGCTGCGGCCAAGCGCCGGAGCCTTGGGCCCCTTTGGGGGCTTACTTGGGCGAGGCCTACCAAGTGGCCGATGACATCCGCGACGTGATCGCCGACGCCGCCACTTTGGGTAAACCCGCTGGTCAAGACGCTTTGCACGCCCGCCCCAGCTCGGCCCAAGCACTGGGCCTTGATGGGGCCATCGCCCACTTTGACCGCTTGATTGAGCAGGCTGCCTCGTCGATCCCGGCTTGCTCGTGCCGCGACATGTTGCGCCAGCTGGTTCAGCTGGAAGCCGAGCGCCTGGTGCCCAAGGCCCTGTGCGAAGGCTATTTCAAGACCCACCCAGCCGTCGCTCCGGCCCGCATTGGTGCCGCGCATTGAGCGCCTAAGACGCTATAAGCGAAGGAAGCCGCATGTCTCAACCGCTGGATTTGGCCGCCTTGCAGGCGCATGCAGCCCCCACATTCAAGGATGCGTGGCAGGCCCGCCTGGAGCGCTGGTACGCGCACCCTGGTCTGTACCGCTGGTCACTGGGCAACCCCCTCACGCGCTGGCTCACGCGCCGCCGCACCCGCCAGTTGTTTGACCTGATGGCCGGTTTTGTGCACAGCCAGGTGCTGTTGGGCTGTGTACGCCTAGACCTGTTTCGCGCCTTGCATCAAGCACCTGCCAGTTTGACCGACCTGGCCCGCCGCACCGGCTTGGCCCCGGCGGTTTTGCAGCGGTTGCTGCTCTCGGCCGTGGCGTTGGGCCTCTTGGAGCGCCGCAGCCAAGGCCGTTTTGGCCTCGGTCCCTTGGGTGTGCCGCTGGTGCAGCACGAGGGCATCGCCCAAATGATCGAGCACAACCACCTGCTCTACCAAGACATGCAGGACCCGGTGCAGTTCTTAAATAACGCCTGGAGCGGCGGTATGGCCGAGTACTGGCCTTATGCCCACGAAAAGCCCGCTGTGGTCATGCCTGTTGAGCAGGTGGACAAGTTCACCCGCTATTCGCAGCTCATGGCCGCTTCGCAAGGCTTTGTGGTGCAAGAAATCTTGTCGTCCTATTTTTTCGATGAACACCGCTGTGTGCTCGATGTCGGGGCGGGCAAGGGGCGCTTTGTGAGCGAGTTGGCTGCGCATGCGCCGCACCTGCAATTCAAGATGTTCGATCTGCCCCCGGTGCTGGCGCTGGCCCGAGAAAGCCTGCAGGCCAAAGGATTGACCGAACGGGTGAGCTTGCACCCTGGCAGCTTTCTGGATGATCCCTTGCCCGAAGGGGCAGACCTGATCACTTTGGTGCGTGTGGCGCACGACCACCCTGATGCGGTGGTGCGGCAGATTTTGCAAAAAGCCCATGCGGCTTTGCCGGTGGGCGGTGTGTTGTTGTTGGCCGAGCCCATGGCCCAACCCGACGAAGAAGCCGGGCAACCTGAGGCCTCGGTCGATGCTTATTTTCACTTTTACCTCTTGGCCATGGGGGCAGGGCGACTGCGCACTCCACAAGAGCTGCAAACCATGATGCAAGTGGCCGGGTTCACCCATGTCGAACTGGTGCCCAACGCCATGCCCATCCATGCCCGCATCCTTGTGGGGCGTAAATCTCAGTGTTTACCCTTAGAATCATCAAATGATGTCAATTTGCATTGACATCATTTGATGTAAAGCAAAAAATACAAGCATGAAATCCCAAGCCGTCGTTTTCAACAACCCCAGGCACCTGTCACTGCAGGCCTTGGACTTGCCCGAATTGCAAGCCGGTCAGTTGGACGTGGCCGTGGAGTTCAGCGGCATCAGCACCGGCACCGAGCGCATGCTCTGGGACGGCAGCATGCCGCCCTTCCCCGGCATGGGTTATCCACTGGTGCCCGGCTACGAGACGGTGGGCCGCGTGGTGCGCGCCGCCTCTGACTCCGGCGTGCAAACCGGTCAGCGCGTTTTTGTGCCGGGGGCCAATTGTTTCACCGGTGTCAAAAGCCTGTTTGGTGGCGCGGCTTCACGCTTGGTGGTGAGCGAGCAAAAAGTGGTGCCGGTGGCCGAACATCTGGGTGCTCAATCGGTGCTGCTGGCGCTCGCCGCAACGGCCTACCACGCTGTTTCTGGCGGTGGACAACAAGACCCGTTTGAAGCCCCCGAACTCATTGTGGGACACGGCGTCATGGGTCGCCTGCTGGCCCGTTTGACCGTTGCCGCTGGCCTGCCCGCACCCACCGTGTGGGAAACCCAGGCCGAGCGCTTTGCGGGGGCCGAAGGCTACACCGTGGTGCAGCCGCAAGACGACCCGCGGCGCGACTACCGTACCATTTACGACGTGAGTGGCGACGGCAGCCAGCTCAACGGCTTGATCCAGCGACTGCGCCCCGGTGGCGAGTTGGTGCTGGCCGGCTTTTACAAACACGACCTGTCTTTTGCCTACGCCCCGGCTTTCATGCGCGAAGCGCGCATGCGCATCGCCGCCGAGTGGAAGCGCCCGGACCTGTTGGCCGTCAACGAGCTGGTGAACACCGGCCGCTTGTCGCTCGACGGATTGATCACCCACACCCAGCCATCGACGCAAGCTGGTTCAGCCTACGAGACCGCCTTCGGAGATGCGAGCTGTCTCAAGATGATCCTTGATTGGAGTGCCACCGCATGAACACAGACACCACCGCCACCCAGCCCATCAAATTTGTCGAAGTGCTTCGCCGTGAAGCCGACCTGGAACCCGATCCTGTCAGCACCTCCGAGGTGACCAAAGAGACACAAATCATTGCCATCTACGGCAAAGGCGGCATTGGCAAAAGCTTCACCCTGGCCAACCTTTCTTACATGATGGCGCAGCAGGGCAAAAAAGTGCTGCTGATCGGCTGTGACCCTAAAAGCGACACCACCAGTTTGCTGTTTGGTGGCAAGGCTTGCCCCACCATCATCGAGACCTCATCGCGCCTCAAACTCTCCGGCCAGGCCGTGAGCATTGGTGACGTCTGCTTCAAACGCGATGGTGTGTTCGCCATGGAACTCGGTGGCCCCGAGGTCGGTCGCGGCTGTGGCGGTCGCGGCATCATCCACGGTTTTGAGACGCTCGAAAAACTGGGCTTCCATGACTGGGGTTTTGACTTTGTCTTGCTCGACTTTTTGGGCGACGTGGTGTGCGGCGGCTTTGGTCTGCCCATTGCCCGCGACATGTGCCAAAAGGTCATTGTGGTGGCCAGCAACGACTTGCAGTCGCTGTACGTGGCCAACAACGTCTGCTCGGCGGTGGAATATTTCCGCAAGCTCGGTGGCAACGTGGGTGTGGCCGGCATGGTCATCAACAAGGACGACGGCACAGGCGAAGCGCAAGCCTTTGCGGGTAACGCGGGTATTCCGGTGCTGGCTGCGATTCCGGCCAACGAAGACATCCGCCGCAAGAGCGCCAGCTACGAAATCATTGGCCGCCCCGAAGGCGAGTGGGGCCCGCTGTTTGCCGACTTGGCCAAAAACGTGGCCGAAGCCCCGCCCATGCGTCCGAAACCCCAGACCCAGGACCAGTTGCTGGGCCTGTTCAGCGCCGACGTGGTCGGGCGCAACGTGGTGCTGGAGCCCGCCACCGTGTTCGACATGGTCGGCAAACACGAGGACATCAAACCCTCGCTCGAAGTCGTGTACGACGCCGCCTGAGCAGGACAACGCCATGTCGCGCACCATCCCGATTCACCCCAGCACCGACGCCCCCAACCCTGCGGGGCTGCAAGGCGACGGCATGGGTTGCCACGCCGGTAC
Source organism: Limnohabitans sp. Rim8 (assembly GCA_945897465.1). Classification (GTDB taxonomy): domain Bacteria; phylum Pseudomonadota; class Gammaproteobacteria; order Burkholderiales; family Burkholderiaceae_C; genus Limnohabitans_A. The sequence continues at coordinate 26,779 of CAMDFK010000013.1, forward strand.
CGAAGCCATGGTGGCCGCTGCCAAGCAAGCTGGAAAGTCCGAGGTGCTTGAGCAGTTCGCTCGCGACTACCCGCGCCAACCCGATGCCGGTCCACACGACCAGCCGCAAAGCATGTGCCCGGCCTTTGGATCGCTGCGTGTGGGTTTGCGCATGAAGCGCACCGCCACAATTCTGTCGGGCTCGGCCTGCTGCGTATATGGCTTGACGTTCACTTCGCATTTTTACGGCGCCCGCCGCAGTGTGGGCTACGTGCCCTTCAACTCCGAGTCGCTCGTCACAGGCAAGTTGTTTGAAGACATCCGCGAAGCGGTGCACGCCGAGGCCGACCCGAGTCAGGTCGACACCGTCATCATCATCAACCTGTGTGTGCCCACGGCCAGCGGTGTGCCCCTGCAGTTGCTGCCCAAAGAGATCAACGGCGTGCGCATCATCGGCATCGACGTGCCCGGTTTTGGGGTGCCTACGCATGCCGAAGCCAAAGACGTGCTGGCGGGGGCGATGCTGAAATACGCCCGCGAAGAAATCATCAGTGGCCCAGTGGCCGCACCCCGGGCGGGTCGCGGTGCCTTGCCAACCGTGGCTCTGCTGGGCGAAATGTTCCCAGCCGATCCGGTCATCATCGGGCAGATGCTCGCCCCCATGGGCCTGGCCGCAGGCCCGGTGGTGCCCACCCGCGAATGGCGCGAGTTGTACGCCGCGCTCGATTGCTCGGTGGCCGCCGCCATCCACCCGTTCTACACCGCCAGCGTGCGTGAGTTCAAAGCCGCCGGTCGCCCCATTGTGGGCTCGGCCCCGGTGGGCTTGGAAGGCACGCAAGACTGGTTGCAAAACATCGGCCAAGCCGCGGGCATTGCGCAGGCGCAGATCGACGTGGCGCGCAACCAGTCGCTGGCCCAAATGCGCGGCCTCTTGATGCAAAAACCCATCTCTGGCCGCATCACCCTGAGTGGTTATGAAGGCTCCGAGTTGTTGGTGGGCCGCTTGCTCATCGAGTGCGGGGCCGATCTGCGCTACGTGGGCTCGGCCTGCCCAGCAACGGAATGGAACGCGCAAGACATCGCCTGGCTGCAAGCCAAGGGTGTCCAGGTGCAAATGCGTGCCTCGCTGGAGCAAGATCTGAACGCCATGTACGAGTACCGGCCGCAGCTGGCCATCGGGACCACCCCGGTGGTGCAGATCGCCAAGCAAAACAGCGTGCCGTCTTTGTATTTCACCAACTTGATTTCGGCCCGTCCTTTGATGGGTGTGGCGGGGGCTGGGTCTCTGGTGCAAGTGGTGCAAGCGGCCATGGGCAACCAAGCCCGCTTTGATGCCATGAAGGAATTCTTTGGCGATGTGGGTGCAGGTCACGCCGCAGGGGTTTGGGAATCGGTGCCCAAAGACCGGCCTGAGTTCAAGGCAGAAACCCGTCGCCAGATTGAAAAGCTCTTGAAAAAGCGCAAAGCCGAGGAGATGGGTTCATGAACCAAATTTCTCCCCCTCCCAGCACGGTGGCCAAGCCCAAGTCGCCACTCATTCTCGACCATGACCGCGCAGGCGGTTACTGGGGCGCGGTCTATGTGTTCACCGCCATCAAGGGTTTGCAAGTGGTGATCGACGGCCCGGTGGGCTGCGAAAACTTGCCCGTGACTTCGGTGTTGCATTACACCGACGCTTTACCCCCACACGAATTGCCGATTGTGGTGACGGGCCTGGCCGAAGAGCAGTTGGGCCGCGAAGGCACCGAAGGCGCGATGAAACGGGCGCATGCCACCCTCGACCCCGAATTGCCCGCTGTGGTGGTGACCGGCTCGATCGCCGAGATGATCGGCGGCGGTGTCACGCCAGAGGGCACCAACATCGCACGCTTCTTACCACGCACCATCGATGAGGACCAGTGGCAATGCGCCAACCGCGCCATGTACTGGCTCTGGAGCGAGTACGGTCTGCGCAAAGTGCCTGCCCGCAAGCCTTTTGAAGACCGTCCTGTGGGCGAAAAGCCCCGTGTCAACATCATTGGCCCCTGCTACGGCACCTTCAACAGCCCGAGCGACTTGGCCGAAATTCGCCGCTTGGTGCAAGGCATCGGCGCTGAAGTGAACATGGTCTTTCCGCTGACCAGCCACTTGGCCGATGTGTCGCGCTTGGTCGAAGCCGATGTGAACATTTGCATGTACCGCGAGTTTGGCCGCATGCTGTGCGAGGCGCTGGAGCGCCCTTATTTGCAAGCGCCGATTGGCCTGCACAGCACGACCAACTTCTTGCGCAAATTGGGCGAGCTGCTGCATCTGGACCCTGAACCCTTCATTGAGCGCGAGAAGCACACAACGCTCAAGCCCATGTGGGACCTGTGGCGCTCGGTTACCCAAGATTTTTTCGCCACCGCCAGCTTCGCCGTGGTGGCGGGTGAGACCTATTCGCGGGGCCTGAAAAACTTTCTTGAAAATGAAATGGGCTTGCCGTGCCGATTCAGCGTGTCACGTACCGCCGGCAACAAGACCGACAACGCCGCCGTGCGCGAGCTGGTCAAAACGCAAACGCCCTTGATCATGTTCGGCAGTTACAACGAGCGCATGTACCTGAGCGAGATCTCGGGCGGCAGCCCCATGCGCGCGGCCTTCATTCCCGCGTCCTTCCCCGGCGCCATCATCCGCCGCCACACCGGCACACCCTTCATGGGCTACAGCGGTGCGAGCTACCTGATTCAGGAGGTGTGCAATGCGTTGTTTGATGCGCTGTTCCACATCCTGCCCTTGGGCACCGATATGGACAAAGTCGAAGCCACCCAAGCGCGTGGCATGACCCCGCCCAATGCCAGCTGGCAAGACCAGGCCCAGCAACGCCTGCGCGATGTGGTGCAAAGCCAGCCGGTTTTGGTGCAGATCTCAGCGGCCAAGCGTTTGCGCGACCAGGCCGAACAACTCTCGCAGGCCCAGGGCCACAGCGAAGTGACCGAAGCCCATGTGAACGCGGCCAGTCGCGAACTGGGACTGGGGGTGGCGGCATGAGCCAAGTCACCAAACACACAAAAGTCGTTGCCGCCGCAAGCGGCACGGCGTATCCGATGTCGTGGCCTTTGGCTGCGGATGCCCATCTGCGCGGGCTGTGCGCAACCCGGGTCGTAAGGCCTCTTTAAAAGGAGCAAAACATGTCCACCAAGACATCAATTTCCGGACTCACCGATGAGGAAGCCCAGGAGTTCCACCACTACTGGATGCAGGGTCTAGTGGGCTTCACAGCAGTTGCTGTGTTGGCACACATCCTGGTCTGGGCGTGGCGTCCCTGGTTCTGATTCAGAGCCTGATTTTTCAACCATAGATTGACGGAGTCACTGTCATGCAAAACACCACCCACCTCAACGAGGCCCATTCGCGTGCGGATGAGTCTCCCGCTTACTGGTCCATTTTCCTCATCGGATTCGGATGCCTGTTTGTGGTCGTCGTACTGGCCAAACTGGTCGGCGTTCACTGGCGGGATCTGCTGCCTGGTGCAGAAGATGCCAAGAGCATGAGTCAGGGTGTGAAAGCGGCTGTGTACACCTTCATGTCCCACATCATTTAGGAGATTCACCATGTGGAGAATTTGGCGACTTTACGACCCTTTGCGTGCCATGGTACTGCAGGGTATTTTCTTGTTTGGCCTGGCCGCGATGATTCACCTCATCTTGCTCAGCACCAACAAATTCAACTGGCTCGACGGTGCGAAAAAACCCGTAGCAGCATCGGCGCAAAACTCGCCGCTGCCGACTTCGGTGGCATCACTCGTCCCACCCAAGTCCTGATCCAGGATTTGCCGTCCAGGTGCTGACATTGACCCCCGCTCAATGCAGCGCCTGTTCATCCACTGAAAGCAGGAGGACCCAACCATGGCCATGCTGAATTTTGAGAAAAAGTACCGTGTTCGCGGTGGTACCCTGCTGGGTGGTGATTTGTTCGACTTTTGGGTCGGCCCGTTTTACGTCGGTTTTTTCGGCGTCACAACCCTTTTCTTTTCGTTCCTGGGCACGGCGCTCATTTTGTGGGGTGCCTCACAAGGCCCGACCTGGAACCTTTGGCAGATCAGCATCGCACCGCCTGATCTGTCGTATGGCCTGCGCTTTGCGCCCCTGATGGAAGGCGGCCTGTGGCAGCTCATCACGGTGTGCGCCATTGGCGCATTCGGCTCATGGATGATGCGCGAAGTTGAAATCTGTCGCAAGCTGGGCATGGGCTACCACGTCCCATTTGCCTTTGGTGTAGCCATCTTGGGTTACGCCTCTTTGGTGGTGGTGCGTCCGGTACTCATGGGCGCTTGGGGTCACGGTTTCCCCTACGGTATTTACAGCCATCTGGACTGGGTGTCCAACGTGGGTTACCAGTACCTGCACTTTCACTACAACCCGGCGCACATGATCGCTGTGAGTTTCTTCTTCGCCAGCGTGTTTGCCCTGTCGCTGCACGGTGGTCTGGTTCTGTCCTCGACCAACCCTCAGCCTGGGCAAACGGTCAAAACGCCAGAGCATGAGGACACTTTTTTCCGCGATTTCATCGGTTATTCGGTGGGCACATTGGGTATCCACCGAGTCGGTCTCTTCCTGGCATTGGCGGCTGTCTTGTTCAGTGCGCTGTGCATTGTGCTCAGTGGCCCCTTCTGGAGCCGAGGCTGGCCCGAGTGGTGGAGCTGGTGGCTGAACCTGCCGATCTGGTCCCAGTGGCCAGTGTGAGTCGGATGACAAAACCTGTCCGAATCTGAAGAATAGAGGAGTACCTTCAATGGCCGATTATCAAAACCTGTTCACCACGGTGCAAGCCGTGGGTCCAGTCCATCACGGGGTGGAGCTGGGTCACGGCAACAGTCCGCGCACAGGACAACCCGTGATCAGTTACTGGCTCGGAAAGCTGGGCAATGCCCAGTTGGGTCCGATTTACCTGGGGGGGCTCGGTTTGGCCTCATTGGTGTGCGGTTTGATCGCATTCACCTTGATCGGCATGAACATGCTGGCCTCGGTCAACTACGACCCCATCCAGTTCGTGCGCCAGTTGTTCTGGCTGTCGCTGGAGCCGCCACCCCCAAGTTACGGCCTGAGTTTGCCTCCACTCAACCAAGGCGGGTGGTTTCTGATCGTGGGCCTGTTCCTCACGGCGTCCATTTTGCTTTGGTGGGCCCGTACTTACCGTCGCGCTGTCGAGCTGGGCATGGGCCTGCACATCGCTTGGGCTTTTGCCGCAGCCATCTGGTTGTTCTTGGTGCTGGGTCTGTTCCGCCCCATCTTGATGGGTTCTTGGGGTGAGGCCGTGCCTTACGGCATCTTTTCTCACCTGGACTGGACGGCGGCCTTCTCGCTGCGCTACGGCAACCTGTTCTACAACCCCTTCCATGCGCTGTCCATTGTGTTTTTGTATGGCTCAGCTCTGTTGTTCGCCATGCACGGTGCCACCATTTTGGCGGTGACCCGTTATGGCGGTGAGCGCGAGATCGAACAGATCACCGACCGTGGCACGGCCTCTGAGCGTGCTGCCCTGTTCTGGCGCTGGACCATGGGCTTCAATGCCACCATGGAGTCGATTCACCGCTGGGCTTGGTGGTTCGCCGTCCTGTGCCCCATCACGGGCGGCATTGGCATCTTGTTGACTGGCACCGTGGTGGACAACTGGTACCTGTGGGCCATCAAGCATGGTGTGGCACCACCGTACCCCGAGATTTTTCCAGGGATGGTTGACCCTGCTCTGAGCACTGGAGGCAAGCCATGAACATGAATTTTTCTTTCTCTTCTGGCTGGACCGGCCGTATGGTCAAAGCTTTGGGCTTGGCTTTGGCGGGTCTGGTTTTGGCAGGCTGCGAGCGGCCCATTCCAGAATCGGTCCAAAGCGGCTACCGGGGCACCGGCATGGTTCAGGTCTATAACCCCCGCCTGCTCGAAGTCAAAACCGCGCTCAACCAACCACCACCCGTCATTCCGTCTCCCGGCTCTGAAGGCCCCAAGGCATCAGAGGCTTACCAAAACGTCAAAGTTTTGGGTAATTTGAGTGTGGGTGAATTCAACCGTCTGATGGTGTCCATGACCAATTGGGTGGCGCCTAAGGAGGGCTGCGCCTATTGTCACGCGCTGCCCAACTTTGCAGACGACAGCAAGTACACCAAGGTGGTGGCCCGTCGCATGGTCGAGATGACGCAGCACATCAACGCCGACTGGCAACCCCATGTGGCTCAGACCGGGGTGACCTGCTACACCTGCCACCGTGGTGAGCCCGTGCCCAGTGCCATCTGGTTCAAGTCCAACCCGCAGCCTTATGGTTCGAACTTCATGGGTGACAAGGCCGGACAAAACGAGCCTTCCGCCGTGGTCAATTTGTCATCGCTGCCGAACGACCCGTTCACCCCGTTTTTGCTGGACAAGCAAAATATTCGTGTGAACGGCCCTACAGCGCTGCCCTCGGGCAACCGCCAGTCGATCAAGCAGGCTGAGTGGACCTATGGCCTGATGACGCACATGTCGACTTCGCTGGGTGTGAACTGTACTTATTGCCACAATACGCAGTCTTTCCAAGACTGGGAAAACAGCCCACCCCAACGCGTGACCGCCTGGCATGGCATTCGCATGGCGCGGGACCTGAACCTGACCTACATGGAGCCTTTGACGGAAGTCTTCCCGGCGCACCGCAAAGGTCCAACGGGTGATGTGGCCAAGCTCAACTGTGCCACCTGCCACCAAGGGGCTTACAAGCCACTCAACGGCGCACAAATGGCCAAGGACTTTCCTGAATTGCTCAAGCCTGCTCTGGCTGCAGCCAAGGTGGCCGCAGCGCAATCCGCAGCACCTGCTCCAGCCTCCAAGTAGTTGCGCACGGCCTTCACCCCCTCCCCGGACCCCCGTCATGGACGATCTTCCCGCACTCCATGACCCACTGTCCGGTGTGGTGGTGGTGTTGCTGGTCGATTTTTTGCGTCAGCACCAAGGCTGGGGTTGGTTGCGTCTGGTGGCCGGGGCCATGCCCTACAAAGACGTGCCCGGACTGACCATGGTCAAGGTCATGGGCAGTGGCCATGGTGGTGGGTTCAGTCTTCGGCCCAGTGCCACACACCAAGGTTTGATCTGCACCTTCAGCCACATCGATCTGGCCTTGAAGTTTCTCGACAGCCCTGCAGTGCAGGCCTACCGCAGCCGCGCCCGCGAGTGCTGGACAGGCGTTTTGTCCGTGCAATCGGCCCGAGGCCATTGGGACAAACAAGCCTGGCAAGCGAGCACACCGCAGTCATTGGGCTCAGAGGGTGACAACGAGCAAACGCCTAAGACCCCTTTTGCCGTGCTGACCCGCGCCAGCATTGTGCCCACCAAAGCCATGGCTTTTTGGCGCTATGCCCCGGCCGCTCAAGCCGACCTGGGCCAAGCCCCGGGTTGTTTGTTGGCCATGGGCCTGGGCGAAGCGCCATTGGTGCGCCAATGCACCTTCAGCCTGTGGCAGGACACGGCCGCCATGCTGCAGTATGCCCGCCAGGGCGCCCACCAAGTGGCCAGTGCAGCTGCTTACAAGCACCAGTTTTTTTCTGAATCACTTTTTGTGCGCATGCAGGTGTTGCAGATGGCGGGGGTCTGGCAAGGCCGCAGTTTTGATGCAACTGCTTTGACCGCCACACTGCCAACCAATGCAGCGCAGACCAGCAGCCACTTGGCGGGAGTGCCCAGCCTAGAGGTCAGCCATGTCTGAGCACCGTGTCGTTATCGTGGGCGCAGGCATGGGCGGTTTGTGCAGCGCCATCGCGCTCGCGCACCAAGGGCTCGAGGTCACGGTGGTTGAGGCTTCGGGTGCGCCCGGTGGCAAGGTGCACAGCAGCGAGGTGAACGGCGCACACATCGACAGCGGCCCCACCGTGTTCACCATGCGATGGGTGTTCGACGATTTGCTGCGCAGCGTGGGCACCAGCGTCGAGGCTGAGATGCGCATCACACCGCTTCAGGTGCTGGCCCGCCACTTCTGGCCTGATGGCAGCCAGCTCGATTTGTCGGCCGACGCGCGTGAGAGCGAAGCCGCCATTGCCGCCTGGTCGGGTGGCGAAGAAGCCCGGCGCTTCCGGGATTTTTGCAAGACCACACGTCAGCTCTACGCCACGCTCGAAGGCCCGATGATCCGCGCCCAGCGCCCCAGCATGGGCGGCTTCATGGGCGAGTTGGGGTTCAAAGGGCTGGGGGTGTTGGCCCAACTGGGCCCCATGCGCAGCCTCTGGCAACAACTCGGCCACCAGTTTTCAGACCCGCGTTTGCGCCAGCTGTTTGCGCGCTACGCCACTTACTGCGGCTCATCGCCTTGGCAGTCGCCCGCCACGCTCATGTTGATCGCACAAGTCGAGATGGACGGGGTCTGGTCGGTTGAAGGCGGCATGGTCGGCATGGCCCAGGCGCTGGCGCGAGTGGCCCACCGCCGTGGCGCGGTGTTCCGTTACAACAGCCGCTGCCAGCGCATTGAGATGCGCCAAGGCCGCGTTGGTGGTGTGCACCTCGAGTCGGGGGAATTCTTGCCTGCCGAACGCGTTATTTTTAATGGCGACGCCGCCGCTTTGCGCCAAGGATTGCTGGGCGACGACGTTCGCCGTGCTGTGCCAACAGACGCGCCACCACGCTCCTTGTCGGCCTTGACCTGGTCCATGAATACACCTGCTGAAGGCGTGGCGCTGGACCGGCACAACGTGTTTTTCCAGAGCACTTATGCCAGCGAATTCGAAGACATCTTTGAGCGCCAGCGCTTGCCCGAACAGCCCACGGTCTATGTCTGTGCACAAGACCGACCCGCGCCGCTGCCGAACGGCCAAGCCGAGCGCCTGTTTTGTTTGGTCAACGCCCCTGCCTGCGGTGATGGCAACGCAATCAATGAGGAGGCCTTAGAACAATGCCAAACGCACACCTTTCAGCACCTGCGCCAACTGGGCCTGAACCTGCGACCCACGGCGAGCAACAGCCTGCGAACGAAGCCGTGGGATTTTCATCAGCGCTTTCCGGCCAGCGGGGGAGCGTTGTACGGGCAGGCGACGCACGGCTGGACCAGCATCTTCAGCCGACCTGGCTCCACCACACCCCTGCAGGGCCTGTATCTGGCGGGGGGCAGCGTGCATCCGGGGCCAGGCGTGCCCATGGCGGCATTGTCCGGGCGGCGGGCGGCCGAGGCGCTGATGGCGAGCCTCGCTTTGACCAGCACGTACCCGAGGGGGGCTACCTTTGGTGGTATGTCGACGCCATGAGCGATGACGGTGAACACGGCATCACCCTCATCGCGTTCGTAGGCAGTGTGTTTTCGCCTTACTACGCATGGGCGCGTGGGCGTGGTCGCTCCAGCCCGGACAACCACTGCGCCCTGAACGTGGCCATTTACAGCAAAGGCCAGGGCCGCTGGGCCATGACCGAGCGTGGTCAACGGCACTGCGCCCGCAGTGCACGGCACTTCAGCATCGGCCCAAGCCAACTGAGTTGGGACGGCGACTGCCTGATCATCGACATCGACGAGGTGTGTGTGCCCATCCCGCGCCGGGTGCGCGGCCGCATCAAACTGTGGCCGCAGCAGTTGTTTGGCTACTCCACACCGCTGGATGTGAATGCCCAGCACCGCTGGGGACCGCTGGCCCCCAGCTCGCGCATCGAGGTCGACCTGAACGCCCCCGATCTGAAATGGCAAGGCCACGCGTATCTGGACTCCAACGAAGGAGACGAGCCGGTGGACCGGGGTTTTCACACCTGGGACTGGTCGCGCGCCCGCACCCGCGATGGCAGCACGGTGGTGTTTTATGACATGCAAGCGCCCGGCACAGAAGACCGCGTGCTCTCACTGCGTTTCACACCGCAAGGCACGGTCGAGCCCATCGCCACGCCGCCGGTGCAGCCTTTGTCCAAGACCGGCTGGCGCATCGATCGGCGCATGCGCAGCGCGCAAACCGTGCGAGTGCACGAACAACTCGAAGACACGCCTTTTTACCAGCGGGCCTTGCTGCAATTTGAGCACGCTGGCGAGCCCTTGCTCGCCTTTCACGAAACCTTATCGGTGCCGCGTCTGGTGTCACCGGTGGTTCAAGCCATGTTGCCATGGCGCATGCCGAGGCGGGCTTGAGATGAACAACCTTGAATGTGATGTCAAGGCAACCCCATTCCTGGCCGTGGTGGCCAAGAATAGCCCTCGTGCGGGCCGAGCACGTCTTCTGCAAGGAGAAAACGATGTCTAACTCAGACAAAGTCTGGCCAACGGGACTGACCGAGGCCGAATCGGAGGAGATTCACCGAAATCTCATCCAGGGTACGCAGATTTTCGGCATGATTGCCGCATTTGCCCATCTGCTGGCCTACATTTACTCACCCTGGCTCAAGTAAGGGAGATTCATCATGATCTACTCGAAAATGTGGTGTGTGGTGAAACCTTCGGTGGGCATTCCGGTGTTCATTGCGGCTGTGGCGATCTCGTCGTTCAGCGTGCATTTGGCCCTGACGACCAACACCACCTGGGTGAAAGACTTTCTGAACGGTGGTACCAAAGTGGTCGCTGCGGCGCCTGCTGCGGATGCTGCGGTGAAGAAGTAAAGGGTGAAAGCCCGAACGGCCAGACGCGCAAGCGCCTGGTTGTTCTCTTGACTTATGAACACCACCAAAAATCGCAGCAATTGGGGTACGGTTCTGGCAGGTTGGGGTCCCCGTTTCCTCCCTTTTGCCGATGCCGCCAGCGATGATTTGCCGCTGTCGCGTTTGCTGCGCTTGTCTCTGTTTCAAATTTCTGTCGGCATGGCCATGGTCATGCTGGTGGGCACCCTCAACCGCGTGATGATCGTGGAGCTCAAGGTCTCCGCCATGCTGGTGTCCTTCATGGTGGCGCTGCCCCTGCTCATTGCGCCTTTGCGCGCGCTCATAGGTTTTCGCTCGGACAACCACCGCTCGCAACTGGGTTGGCGGCGCGTGCCCTACATCTGGATGGGCAGCCTGCTGCAGTTTGGCGGTTTTTCCATCATGCCTTTTGCGCTTTTGGTGCTTGCGGGTGCCGGGCAGGCCAGTCTGGCCCCAGCTTGGGTCGGCCAGATAGGCGCTGCGGGCGCTTTTTTGCTGGTCGGTCTGGGCATGCACACGGTGCAAACCGCAGGCCTGGCCTTGGCCACGGACCTGGCCCCGCCCGAGCGCCAGCCCCAGGTGGTGGGCCTCATGTACGTCATGCAGCTGGTTGGCATGATGGGCAGCGCATTGGTGCTGGGCTATTTGCTGCACGACTACAGCCCCGGGCAGCTCATTCGTGTGGTTCAAGCGGTGGCAGTGACCACGCTGGTGCTGAACGTGGTCGCCCTATGGAAGCAAGAGCCGCGCAGCCGACTGCGCAAGCCCGGCACACCCATCGAACACACGTTTTCACAAGCTTGGCAACTGTTTTGTCAAGGGCCGAACACCCTGCGACGCTTGATGGCGGTGGGCTTGGGCACCATGGCCTTCACCATGGAAGACGTGTTGCTCGAACCTTATGGCGGTGAAATTTTGCGCATGAGCGTGTCCAGCACCACCTTGCTATCGGCCACTTTGGCGATGGGTGGTCTGCTGGGTTTTGCCTGGGCCTCGCGTGTGCTGGGTCGGGGCGGCGACGCTTATCGCATGTCAGGCTGGGGCGCCTGGATCGGACTCCCCGCCTTTGTCGCAATCATCGCTTCTGGTCCTTTGGCTATGTCCGCTTTGTTTGTGCTGGGCATTTTCATGGTGGGTCTGGGTGCTGGCCTATTTGCCCACGGTACCCTCACGGCCACCATGCAGCTGGCACCCATTGGCCAAGTTGGCTTGGCCATGGGCGCATGGGGCGCCGTTCAAGCCACAGCGGCGGGCGTCGGTATGGCTTTAGGTGGCTTGGTTCGAGATGCTGTTGCTTTGGTCAGTACGCCGGTCGTGGGCTACTCAGCGGTCTATTTGATGGAAATGGTCTTGTTGGTCCTGACCCTGTGGGCCATGGGACCTTTGATGCAGCCGTCTGCGCGCCCAAGATCCAACTCTGCATAATCTTTCATCACTTTTGTTCAACCCCCTCTTTTAGACATCAAGGACTTGTCATGGAAACCAAACACATTTTTTTGATCATGTTCGTTGTTTTCTGCCTCTTCATGGTGGCCAACTGGTTAAACCGTCCACGCAAATGAACTTCTGCCAAGACGGGTCATGCCCATGAAAAAAGCCACCGCAAGGTGGCTTTTTGGTGGGCGACTGAAATTTGATCAGTTGCGTGTGTCGCGGTAACCGCTGCCGTAGCCGGTGCTCGGCTCTTTGGGCTTGGAGATGTTCACCACGATCGAGCGACCGTTGACCGACATGCCATTCAGGCCTGTGATGGCCGCTTGGGCTTCTTCGGCGCTGGACATTTCAACAAAGGCGAAACCTTTGGAGCGGCCGGTGTCGCGGTCCATCATGACTTTAGCCGACATCACGCCGCCAAATTCAGAAAAGTTTTGACGCAAGCTGGCGTCGTCGATGGTGTAAGGCAAATTGCCCACGTAAATTTTGCTGCTCATGGTTGAGCCTTTCAACAGAGGTGGCGTGGCAGCTTCAAAACAAAGCCGACATGCAGGGAAAAGCGGATTCTTGGCAGTTTGCCGAGAGGCCGCAGGGGAATGCGCCAGAGGCCGTGAGGCCTTAGCGCATTTGTTCGGGGCTGGGGCAGTTTCGCAGCCAGTCGCGTGTGGTGTCGAGGACGTGGCGCGCAGCCTGTTGGGTGAAAGCACAAGCTGTGTGGTGCAGGGTGGGCGTCAGTTCCAGGCCGTGCAGAGCAAGGCGAGCCTGGCGCAAAGCTGCGGCAGTGTTTTTCCGGCCAAGGCCGGTGCAAAAAGGGTGTGTCGAGGGCGAAGCGACCGTAGAGCCCGTGCGGGTGGTGATGGGAGAAATCAAAATCAATCGAGTCGCAAACCATTCAGGGGCTTGCGCAGAGCAGTGAGAAAAATGCCGAGGCCTGCAGCTCAGCAGGCGACGGTGTCCGAAGTCAATCGATGCCAATGCAGACGCTTTGAGAGCCATCTGCGTATTGTTCATGCGGGTGTTGGACAATAAGACCTTAGTTTATTTCCAAATGAAATAAAAGTCAAATTTTTCATTTCTGCAGGTTTTAAAAAACCCAAAGCCCGCTCACCAAGAGGCGCACCAACCAGAGCTAATGCGCCCACATGGGCAGGCCAATCAGTGCGTCCAGCAGTCGACAGGCATTCAACCCGCAGGCAACTCAATCGGCTGCCCCGCCTCCAACAAGTCCATCACCTGCTGCATGACCTGCGGACCAGAGGCCGAATAAGGGTCGAAGTCGGGGTGGTGCAGTCGCACCATGGGGTCGTCCACCGACAGGTGCACCAGGGCCATGGACCATTGGCCAAAGCGGCGTTCGTGGATTTCTTCGTAGTGCAGCATTTCCACGTCTTGGTGGCGTTTGTCGGCGCTGATGCGGCGGTACAGGGCATTCACACGGCTGCGTTCGCCCTCAATCACCTGAAAGAAAAAGCCCTGGCCTTGGCACAGCACGCCCGTGATGCCCTGTGCGGCGTTGTGGGATTGCGCTTGCGCCAGGATGCTCGTGGTCATCGTGGTGGTTTGTGGGCCGACGGCGCGGCTCACATACAGCAGGCGCACATTGATGCTGTGGCTGGGAACCCTCATGGTGTTGGGCTCATGAGTTTTGGCGCAAGGCGTTGCGGTCCAAGCGCTCGGTCTCTCGACGCTCGAACAGGTTGAGCATCCAAGCCACGCGTTGGGGCATGGCCCGGTTTGGAAAGTAAGCTTTGTTGCCGGTTTGCTGCGCGGCGTCGCGGCAGCCTTGCACCAGGCCCACGATGGCCTCCAAGGGCGCTGGGCTGAGGTCGGCCACGCGGATCCAATGCACTTGGGTCCAGGCGCTGGCCAGCAGCATGAGTTTGCGCGTGGTGCTGACCACCGTGCGTTTGTTCACCGAGTCCAGGCCCTCGCGGCGCAATTGGTGGCCGATTTCGGCGTAGATCATGCTGGCTGCGCAAATGGCGGCGCGGCAGTCGGGTGGCAGGGCGGCAATGCCCGAATGCGCTTGCTTGTAGAGTCGGTCGGCCTCGTCGAGTAAACGCGCCACCACCTGAGCAATGGCGTGGGTGAAGGTGGGTTGGGCCATCCATGCTTCAGGCTGAACTCCGGCTTCGATCAGCCAGCGGCGCGGCAGATACAGGCGGCCGATGCTGGCGTCGTGCCCCACGTCTCGGGCAATGTTGGTCAGCTGCATGGCCACGCCCAGTTCGCAGGCGCGGGCCAGGGTGTCCATGCTTTGTGGCCCCATGATCCAGCTCATCATCGCGCCCACACTGCCTGCCACACGGGCGCCATAGGCGTGCAGGTCTTCGATGCTGTCGTAGGTGCGGCCCCCGGCATCCCAGGCAAAGCCTTCGATCAGCGCGTCCAGCAAATGGCGCGGCAGCTTGTATTGCTGAACCACCAGACTCAGCGCGTGGTCTTCCACATGGTCGTGTGGGGTGCCTGCATAGATCGCGTCCAGGCGTTCTTGCAGCACCTCCAGCGGTGTGTCACCTGCCTGGGCTTCGTCGACCAAGTCATCGGCCACACGGCAAAAGGCATACAGCGCAATGGCCGCCGTGCGCACGCGCGGCGGCAGCAGGCGACTGGCCGCAAAAAAAGTTTTGGAGCCGCCCTGCATCATGGCCACGCAGGCCTGCAGGTCTTGCGAGTCGAAGTCGAGTGCTTGCAGGCTCACGGCGTTCGGGGTGCGTTCAGGCGTTGACATTGGGGATCACCGATTCCAAGGCTTTGGCCGACATGAGCACACCCGGAACGCCCGCGCCCGGATGCGTGCTGGCCCCCACCACGAACAGGCCCGGCACGTCTTCGCTGCGGTTGTGGGGGCGGAACCAAGCGCTTTGCAGCAGCAAAGGCTCCAGGCCAAAGCCCGCGCCTTTATAGGACCACAAGTTGTCCTGAAAATCCTGGGGCGTGCTGACTTTGCTGGTCATGATGCAGCCCTGCAGGCCCGGCAACACGCTGGCCTCTAGGCTTTCGGCAATCGCGGCGCGGTAGGTCTCGGCAAAGGCGGGCCAGTCGGTGCCGCTGTCCAGGTGCGGCACGGGCGAGAGCACATAAAAGGTGTCGCAGCCCTCTGGGGCCAGCGAGGGGTCGGTGGCGGTGGGGCGGTGCAAGTAAAGGCTGAAGTCCTCGGCCAGTTTGTGGTTTTTGAAGATGTCTTGCAGCAGGCCTTGGTAGCGCGGGCCCAGCACCATCATGTGGTGCGGCACGTCTTTGTATTGTTTGGAGGTGCCAAAGTACCAAACAAACAAGCCCATGGAGTATTTGCCGTTGGCGATCTTGCGGTCGGTCCACACCCGGCGGTGCTCGGGCGCCACCAGGTGTTTGTAGGTCCAAGCGGTGTCGCCGTTGCTGACCACGATATCGGCGGGCACGAACTCGCCGTTTTGTAATTCGACGCCGCAGGCGCGGCCGTTTTCGATGCGAATTTGCGTGACGGGTGCATTGCAGCGCAGCGGCACGCCGCGCTCTTGCAGCAGACCAACCAGACCTTTCACAATCGCCCCGGTGCCGCCCATGGCCGAGTGCACACCCCAGGAGCGTTCCAGCGAGTTGATGAGCGCATAAGCGCAGGTCACGGCAAAGGGGTTGCCGCCGATCAGCAGCGGGTGGAAGCTCATCACGGTGCGCAGCTTGTCGTTGCGCATGTGCTTAGCCACCAGGCTGTACAGGCTGCGCCAGGCGCCCATGCGTAAGAAGTCGGGAATGGCGGCCACAAGATCGCTGACCTTGTCAAAGGCCATGTCGCCCATGCCTTCAAAGCCCAGAGTTTTGCAGCGCTCGGCTTCTTCCAAAAAGCGTTCGTAACCCGGCAGGTCATCGGGTTCAAAGCGGGCGACTTCGGCGCGCATGTGCTCGGGGTCGCCGTTGTAGTCGAACCAGGTGCCGTCTGAAAATCGCACGCGGTAAAACGGGTCCATGGCCACCAGCTTCACATCACCCGAAAAGCTTTTGCCGCACAGCGCCCACAGTTCTTCGAGCAAAAAAGGCGCGGTGATGATGGTCGGGCCCGCATCAAAGGTGAAGCCGTCTTGGTGGTGCACATAAGCGCGGCCACCGGGGGCGTCGAGTTTTTCAAAGACCTTGACCTCGTAGCCTTTGACGCTCAGGCGAATCGCCGCGGCCAGTCCACCAAAACCGCTGCCAATGACCACTGCGACCGGGCGCTGGCGCAGCTGGGACGGGTTGCCCAGCTCTGGGCCTGGCGGCGCGACGGGGATGCCGAAACCTTCGGTGCGGTAAGCATGGGTGGTGGTGTTCATGGTGGCCTTCAAGGGGGTGTGGTCAAAGCCGGTTTGGTGGTCTGGCCCATGGCCCAACTCCACAGCCGCTCCAGTGGCCAAGGAAAAATCATGATGAGGTGTTCAACGATCGCGAGGCCCAGCAGCGTGGCCAGCATGACCCAACCGGTGGTGATCGCCACTGCGCCTTGCTGAGCCAGCCAGACCAGCCAAAACCAGGTCCCCATGGCCACGCCCATCGAGAGCACAAACCACAGGGACATGCCGCTGGTAGTGCGGAAATAACTGGCCAGATAGGCCAAGTGCGTGGGCAGATACTGCGCGCCGTTTTGTGGCACGCCAAAAAACAAATTCAGTTTGGCCGACAGACGCATGCACCACAGCAGCGCAAAGGTGCAAATGGCCACATGGCTGGGCTGGTTCTCTTGCATCCACCACAACACGGCAAAATTGGCCAGCAATGCCAACTCGTGGTAAAGCATGACCTGCACCGATTGCACAAATCGTGGCCAACCGGTGGCACCTGCATCCAGTGGGGTTGTGCGCGGACCGGTGATCCAGCCGGTCAAAAAGGCCAGCTCGTGCCAGCCCCACATCACGATGACGCTGCCAAAGGCGATGTAGGCGTTGAACACGCTGACCTCTTGCATGCTGTGGGCCACGCCCCAAAAACTCAATGCCAAAAGCACCGTCCAGCCGGCCAGGCTGAAACGGAAGCTGCGCGCGGGCAGCCGGTCGAGCCACAAAATCACCCCCGTGCCGAGCCACCAGCACAGGGCCGTGAAAATGCAGGCCCAAACGACTTCAGTCACCATGCCGGTTCCATGCGCACCTGGGGCGACAGGTCTTGTTGAATGACGGGCATGAAGTACAGACGCGCAAAGGTGGCGGCTGCTTTGACGGCGCACACGCCTTGCTGCCATTTACCCAACACGCCGCCGCGGGCCTTGGCTTTTGCCATGGCTTGCGACAGGTCGAACAGGCGCTCCAAGCCCCGGCGGAAATCGGGGTTGTCGGTGTCAAGCGCCAAGGGGAAGACCTGTTTGGTGATCTCGGTGGTGATGCGGAACACCTGGTAGTCGTACTCGCTGGAATCCAGACCCATGGCTTCGTGCAGCATGGGGCGGGTGTGGTCGCGCACGTACATGGTGGCGTACACGGCCAGCAAGAAAAAACGAATCCAGAGCTTGTTGCCGCCGCTGAGCAACTTGGGGTTGGCGCGCATGATGAGCGCAAACGATTCGCCATGGCGGAACTCGTCGTTGCACCACAACTCGAACCAGCGAAAGATGGGGTGAAAGCGTTTTTCGGGGTGCTTTTCGAGCTGGCGGAAGATGGTGATGTAGCGGGCGTAACCGATCTTCTCGGACAGATACGTTGCGTAGTAAATGTATTTGGGCTTGAAGAAGGTGTACTTCTTGGTGCGCTTCAAATTGCCCAGGTCAATGCCTAAGTTGAAGTCGCGCAGCGACAGGTTGATGAAGCCCGCATGGCGCGACTCGTCGCGCGCGAGATACGTCATGAGCTGCTTGATGTCGGGGTTGCTGACGTTCTTGCGGATCTCGTTGTAAAGCACGCAACCGGAAAATTCCGATGTGAGGGAGCTCACCAAAAAGTCCATGAATTCCTGTCGCATCTCGGGCGAGAGACTGGCCATGCCGGCAGCCACTTCGCCCGCGAATGCTTCGTCGCGCTGGAAGTGGTCGTGGTTGTTGTCGCCCTCGTACTCGGCCATCATCCTGTCCCACTCGGCGCGCACAGGTTCGATATTGATGCGGTCCATGGCGGCGAAGTCGGTGGTGTAAAAACGCGGGCTGATCATGTCGTCGTGCACAGCCTTTTTGTTGGCGTCTTCGGCGGTGTTGATGGTGTGGACAACGGTGGCGGTCATGGGGATCTCCGGTGCTGGAATATTCAAAATCAGGGCGCTTTGTGTCCGGCCAGTCTCAGGCTGGCAAACACCGCGGCATTGCTGGGACCGAACGACTCCAAGTCAATGCGCTGGCCGGTGCTGGGGTCTTGCAAGGTCAGTCGGCCGTCGGTGCGGCCGATCAATAAAAAGGGCGCTTCTTTGCCCAAACTCTCGCGCTGACGTTCGCGGGCCAGTGCCCGCAAGGTGCTGCGCAAAAAGCCTTGTTCGCCAGAAAAAAGGGCCACCTGCTGGCCAGTGCGGTGGTCCACGACAGCGATATCGCCACTGGGCAGGTCGCGAAACTGCAAGTCACGTTGCCACTGCACGGCGGCGTCGGGCGTGCGTGGGTCCAGGCCCGACCAGCGGGCCAGACCCACAGCCACCAGCATGGCCAGCAGCATCACGCCGATCCAGGCCATGGGCCTGTTCAGGCCTCGGGTCTGAGGTGTTTGGCGGCTTGGCTGCCAGTCTTGTTGGGGCAAGGTGTTCATGCCAGCATGCCGTGGTTGGGTGGGTTGGGGCTGCTGACTTGCGCGTTTGATGGCGCTTCCCCTAAACGCAGGCTTTGGCCTGCATGCTCGGCACGCCACAGGTTCAGCAGCAACTGGCCCACTTCTTGGCTGTCCGAGACACAGCGCAAAGTGGGCTGCGGCTTTGTGATGTGCCAGGCGCGCTGGTGTGGCCACAGGTGGAACCAGCCGATGCGGTCCTCGTGGTGCAATGCCAAAGCGATGTCGCCGGTGCCTGCACTTTGAGCCTTCAAAGAAGCGCCCACGATGCGTTTGAAAGGCAGGTTGAAAGTCAGCGTGAGCACAATACCGATACGCATGACCACGCGCTTGTTGGTCAGGGTGTAGAGCGTGCTGCGTGCCGACATCCAGGCCGTGCCCAAAAGCAGAGCCAAGGCCAAGGTGTAGAGGCTGGCGGCCACCATGAGGGGTTTCCAGTCGACTTCTGCCAGGGGCTTCCAACCCACACCGTTGTCTGGGGCCGTCAGGTTAATGAGCTGCACCGCCAGCATGAGCGCGAAATACAGCGAAATTTTTCGGACGTGAAACGCGTGGATCGCCAGACGTTTCCAGTCGGGCGCACCTTGCCAAACCACGCGCTCGCCCTTGGGCAGAGCGCTGGGCAAGCCCGGTGCCGCTTCCCACTCGTGTTCGTGGGTGGCTCTCATATGATGGGTTCCTGACGCTCAGGCGTCGCGTACAAAGTGCCCGCACCGTAGTAGGCCGTGATCTTTTCCTCTTCGAGCAGGGTGATCTGGTCTTTGGACTTGGTTTGAGGCACGTTGGCAAATTGGTGCGCAAGAATGGCCTGGACATGTGAGCCATCTTTTTTGATGCGCGCAAAGGTCATGGGCAACAAGACACGCTTGTCGGAGTTGGCCAGCTGAACCTCGGCGTACCGAAACAGCATTTCCATGCGGTCTACCCACAAATCGACCACGGTGCCAGCGATGACTTTGTCGGCACCCCACACGGGTAAACCGCGGGGGTCGACATCGTGTTTGGCCACCGCATGGTCAGCGGCGATGCGCAGGGGCACGATTTTGGGGTGGCCGTGTTCCATGTCGGGCACGTCGGCGCGCATGGCCCAGGCGCCAGGGCCGACACCTGCCAGCAAGGGGTCACCCACGGGCTCGAGGGGGGCGCCGTTCCATGGGTGAACGGGCTGGGCACTGTAGTCCCCGTCGGGGCGGTTCAGGTCGGGCGAAAGATGGGTGTGACCGTCTTCGGTCTTGTAAGTCACTGGTTCTGGGACCGGCGGCCAACCTTCGATTTTGGGACCGTTTTCGCGGCCCGAATCCATGGGGTAGCCCTCGCGATGGCCTTCACGGATGAGGTAGTAAATCAGACCCGCAAAAAATGCCCAGAACATGTACAAGACGATTTGGGCCACATCGACGTACTGTGTGATTGCGCCTGTTTCCATGGCTGTTCTCCTTCAAAAAATCGTTGCATCAGCCCGGCAGCTGCGCCAGGCCAAAGGGTTGGGGGTTGCTGGCTTTTTGGGCCTGTGCACGCGCTGCCAAACGGCTGGCGCGCAACATGGGGCCCAGGGCCACCAGCACGACAAACAACAAATACATTTCCAAGTGGTAAACGAAGCTGTAGGCCGTGATGGGGGTGACCAGCACCTCACCCAAAGCGCCTGACATGGCCAGCGCCGACACGCCGTCGCGCAAAGCCCCACCCAGCGCCATGGCCGCCCCCGCGCTGGTGGCTTGCACAGCCCCCCAGGTGCCAATGACCAGACCGCCCAGGTGACCGAGCGGGCTGCCGTCCCCCGCCGTGCCCATGGCCGTGATCAGCATGCCCACCGAAAACAAACCGCCGCTGAAACCGATCAGGCCCACGCCGATGCGGAACATCCAGGCTGCTTCTAGGGCACCCGAAAAAATCACCATGGCGAATGCAGGCAGGCCCAGCAGCACACCCAGGCTGGCCAAGCGGCAGGCGTGCATGCCACCCGACAGCCAGCGGGCTGATAAGAGGAAGGCCAGCAAGGCACCACCGGCACTCAAAGCCGTGAGTGCGCTGGTCGCGCCGACGTCAAGCTTCAAGATCTCGGCGGCGTAGGGCTCGAGCACGATGTCCTGCATGTTGAAGGCAAAGGTGCCCAAGGCCAGGGTCCACAAAAAGCGCCGCATCTGCGGCTGGGCCATGAGCGCGCGCCAGCTGCTGGCAAAGCCACCGGCTTCACGGCGGCCGCGCTTGGCACCCCGGGCTTCTTGTTTCCAGAGTGCTGCCAAGTTCATCACCGCCACCATGACCGCGCAGCCCTGTACCAGCTGGATGAGTTTTTGGGGACTGAAGTCGCTGAGCAACCAACCAAACACCGCGCTGCTGGCGATCATGCCCACCAGCAGCATGCTGTAGAGCAGGGCTACCACGCGGGGGCGCTTGTCGTCGGTGGCCAAATCATTGGCGAGCGCCATACCTGCCGTTTGGGTGACCTGAATGCCCGCGCCCACCAAAATAAAGGCCAGTCCAGCGCCCAGTTGGCCTACCCACAGGTTGGCAGCTTCGGGTTCGGACAGCAACAACAAGGCAAAAGGCATGATGGACAGGCCGCCAAACAGCAGCAAGGTGCCGGTCCACATGTAAGGAATGCGGCGCAGGCCCAGCGCCGAAGGGTGGGTGTCGCTGCGGTAGCCGATCAGGGTGCGCAGTGGTGCGAACACCATGGGGATGGCGACCGCCAAAGCGACCCACCAAGCGGGCACTTGCAGCTCCACGATCATGACCCGGTTGAGTGTGCCCACCAAGAGTGCCGTCACCATGCCGATCACCACCTGGAACAGCGACAGGCGCAGCAAGCGCGCCATCGGCAGCTCAGGCGAGGCCGCATCGGCAAACGGCATGAAGCGTGTGCCGTGGGCCGTGAACCAGCGGGGCATGGGGACGCGCAGTTTCATGAGCGGGTCCACTCCCAGGCTTGAGAGGTGTAAAAACCACTGGCTATGCGCTGCATGCGTGCGCCTTTCCAACCCTGCAAATCGGCGTGGCCCTGCATGCGCTGCAGCAAGTCAGAGTGCGCCACGGGTGACAAAGATGGCGAGCGGTCGCTGCGCGGAAACAGGCGGCCTGCGCTGTGCATGAGTGCCAGCAGCGGTGTGCGCGGCGCAAAGGTGAAGACCATGGAGCCGCGTGTGCGCTGGGCCAAACCGGCCAGCGCTTCGGCGATTTGGTCGCTGTCGTAGTGGATCAGGGAGTCCATGCAGACCACATGGTCAAAGTGACCCAAGTCGGGGCTGAGCATGTCGCCGGACAAGAACTGAACCGAGCCGGGCAGGGTAGGGTGCTCGGCGGCCATGCGTTCGGCGGCGAGCTTGACCAAGGTGGGTGACAAATCAATCGCCACCACTTCGGCCCCGCGCAGGGCCGCTTGCAAGGCCAGTGCGCCTGTGCCGCAACCGGCATCCAACACGCGCAAGCCACTCAGGTCTTGCGGCAACCACGACAGCAGGGTCTCGCGCATGGTGTCGCGACCGGCGCGCACGGTGGCGCGGATGCGGCCCACCGGCTCGTTCGAGGTCAGGCGCGCCCAGGCATCGGCCGCCGTGCGGTCAAAGTAATGCTCGATCTGGCTGCGGCGTTGTTCGTAGGCGGTGGTGTTCATGGTGTGCTTTCTGGAGGGTGTTCAGTCGAAACCCAGCAGGTCAAAAATGTCGCGGTCTTTCATCGGGATGGACGGCAGCGGCTCGGCTCCTAGCCAAAGCGCTGCGGCCAAGCGCATGTACTCGTCTTGCACGGCTTTGACGGCGGGTGTGGGCTCCAGCTCGAACAAGGTGCACTTTTGCAAACGGCTCTTGCGGATCTCGTCGAGCATGGGAAAGTGCGCCATGGTTTTGAGACCGGTGACCGCGTTGTATTTGTCGATCTGGTCGGTCGCGTCGCTGCGGTTGGCGATCACGCCGCCCAAACGCACGTTGTAGTTCTTGGCCTTGGCGCCAATGGCTTGCACGATGCGGTTCATCGCAAAAATGGAGTCGAAGTCGTTGGCGGTGACGATGAGGGCGCGGTCGGCGTGTTGCAACGGGGCGGCAAAACCGCCGCACACCACGTCGCCCAGCACGTCAAAAATCACCACGTCGGTGTCTTCGAGCAGGTGGTGTTCTTTGAGCAGTTTCACGGTCTGACCGACCACGTAACCGCCGCAGCCGGTTCCTGCGGGTGGGCCACCAGCCTCCACGCACATCACGCCGTTGTAGCCTTTGAAGACGAAGTCATCAAGCCGCAACTCTTCGGCATGGAAGTCCACGGTTTCGAGCGCATCGATCACGGTGGGCATGAGTTTTTTGGTCAGGGTGAAGGTGGAGTCGTGCTTGGGGTCGCAGCCAATTTGCAGCACGCGCTTGCCCAACTTGCTGAAGGCCACCGACAGGTTGGACGAGGTGGTGCTCTTGCCAATACCGCCCTTGCCATAAACCGCAAACACCTTGGCGGTGCCGATCTTGACGGTGGGGTCCATCTGGAACTGCACACTGCCTTCGCCGTCTGCGCCGCGAACCCTCTGGATGCTGTTCACCGGAATGCTGGTGGTTTCGATCATGCTGGGAGTCCTTCGTGTATGCCTTCAAGGCGGTCTTCAAGTTCTTCACCGGCCCGCAGCAAAGCTGTCATGGTTTCGGCGTCGGGTTGCCAGTACTGGCGGCGAGTGGCCTCCAGCAGGC
This sequence comes from Limnohabitans sp. Rim8, assembly GCA_945897465.1. Lineage (GTDB taxonomy): Bacteria > Pseudomonadota > Gammaproteobacteria > Burkholderiales > Burkholderiaceae_C > Limnohabitans_A. The sequence goes on from CAMDFK010000013.1 coordinate 50,104, forward strand.
GGTTGGCCACTTTGGCCGATGCAGTGGGGTTGAGCTGGGCCATGCGCTCGCGCATGGCGGGGTCCAGTACAAAGGTCTGGGCCAGTTGTTGGTAGACCCAGGGCTGCACTTGGCCCGTGGTGGCCGACCAGCCCATGGTGTTGGTCAGGTGCGCTTCGATCTGGCGCACGCCTTCGTAGCCGTGCTGCAACATGCTTTCGTGCCACTTGGGGTTGAGCATGCGGCTGCGGGTTTCCAAGGCCACTTGTTCGGTCAGGCTGCGCACCACGCCCTCGCCTTGGGTTTGGTCGCCAATGAAGACGGGCGGGGCTTCGGCGGCGTTGCCGTCGCGCTGGTGCTTGGCCTGCAGCACGGCGCGGCTGATGCCGCCCAAGGTGTCGAAGTAGGTGTCGATGCTGGTCACACCCAGCTCGACCGAGTCGAGGTTTTGGTAGGTCAGCGACACACTGGCCAGCGCGCTTTGCAGCACGGCGGTGTTGCGCACTGGGCGGCCTTCGCGGCCGTAGGCAAAGCCTTTGCGCTGGGTGAAGGCGTCGCCCAGCTCGTTTTCGTTGTCCCAGCAGCTGCTGTCGATCAGGTGGTTCACGTTCGCGCCGTACGCGCCTTCGGTGTTGCCAAACACGCGCAGCGCGGCGCACTCCATGTTGCTGCCTTCGTGCTCGGCCAAGTAGGCCAGTGCATGTTGGCGCACAAAGTTTTGCTCAACGGGTTCATCGGCGCTGGCCGCCAAAAACGCGGCTTCGGCCAGCAAACGGATTTGCATGGGCAGCAGGTCACGGAAGATGCCCGACAAGGTGATGACCACATCGATGCGCGGGCGACCCAACTCGGCCAAAGGAATCAGCTGCGCGCCTGCCAAGCGGCCGTAGCTGTCAAAGCGCGGGGCTGCACCCATCAAGGCCAGGGCTTGCGCCATGGGGCTGCCTTCGGTCTTGAGGTTGTCGGTGCCCCACAGCACCATGGCCACGGTCTCGGGCAAGGCTTGGTGGTCTTGCTGGTAACGGGCCAAGAGTTTGTCGGCCTGGCGCATGCCATCGCGCACCGCGAAGGCAGACGGCATGCGGAAGGGGTCGAGCCCGTGCAGGTTGCGCCCGGTGGGCAGCACGTTGGCGTTGCGGATCAGGTCGCCGCCGGGGGCGGGTTGCAGGTAGCGGCCGTCGAGGGCGCGCATCAGGCCTTGCATTTCGTGGTCTTCGCCCAGCAGGCGGTTGCTGCGCACCAACTGGCGCAGCGTCTCGGCTTGGGCTTTGTCGCTGGCATTCAGTTCAGTGCTGAACTGCGCATTGAGTTGCGATTCGCTCGCACCGTCGACCAGTGCTTCCATGAGCGCGGGGTTTTGCGCCGCGTTCAAGCCCATGGCGTCGGCCATGATTTTGAGGGTGCTCAAGCGCTGCTCGCGGGTGGGTGCTTGGCCCATGACGTGCAGTCCTTCAGGGATCAAAGCGTACTCGAGTTCCATCAGCTGGTTTTGCAGCTGCTCAATCCAGGCGGTAGGGTCTGCCGCCTGATCAGCTGGAACGGCCAAGTCGATGCCTTGTGCTTGTTCGCGGATCAGCGTGGTCAGGCTCTCGCGGTCTTGTGCTTGGTCAGGACCCATCTGCTGCCAGCGCTCAATCGACTGCTGAAGGCTGACCAGTTCTTTGTACAAGCCCGAGTGGGTGAGCGAGGGTGTCAGGTAGCTCACCAGCGTCGCCGCGCCCCGGCGTTTGGCGAGAGCACCTTCAGATGGGTTGTTGGCGGCGTACAGGTAGATGTTGGGCAGCGCGCCGATCAAGCGGTCGGGCCAGCACTGGGCCGACAGGCCGGTTTGTTTGCCCGGCATGAATTCGAGCGCGCCGTGCGTGCCAAAGTGCAGCACCGCGTCGGCGGCGTAGTCGTCGCGCAGGTAGCGGTAAAAGGCGCTGAAGGCGTGGGTGGGAGCGCAGCCGGTTTCAAACAACAGGCGCATCGGGTCGCCTTCGTAGCCAAAGCCCGGTTGCACCGTGACCACCACCTGGCCAAAGTCTGCGCCCAGCACAAAGATGGACTGACCATTGGTCAGGTGCTTGCCAGGCGCAGGGCCCCACTGCGCTTCAATCTCATTCAACCAGCGCTCGTGTTTGACGTGGTGGCCAGTGTCGATGGCATGCAGCACATTGGCCTGCGTGCCGTACTGGCTGGCGTTGCCGTGCAGCAGGCGGTTGCGCAAATCGTCCACGCTGGCGGGCATGCTGACTTGGTAGCCCTCGAGTGACAAGCGCTGCAAGGTGTTGAACAGCGACTGGAACACCGACAGGTAAGCGGCCGTGCCCACGCTGCCCGCGTTGGGTGGGAAGTTGAACAGCACGATGGCCAGTTTGCGCTCGGCGCGTGGTTTGTCGCGCAGGCGCACCAGGCGCTCGACGCGGGCGGTGAGCATTTCGGTGCGCTCGCTGCAGGTGAACATGTCCTGGCTGCGCGGGCCGCTGGGGAAGGTGCAGCGCTTGTCGCAGCCGTGGCAGGTTTGACCGGCGGGGCCGGGGCGGCCGCCGTAGACCATGGGCAAGATCGAGCCGTCGAGTTCGGGGATGGCCACCATGATGGTGTTTTCCACCGGCAGCAGGCCACGGGTGGAGTCGCCCCATTGCTCAATCGATTGGAACTCCAGTGGGTGTGCGGCGATGTAGGGCACATCGAGTTCGCTGAGCGCCACTTCGGCGGCGCTGGCGTCGTTGTAGGCCGGGCCACCGACCAAGGAGAAACCGGTGAGCGACACCAAGGATTGGATTTGGGTGCCTGTGCCTTGTTTGAAAAAACGGTCCATGGCCGGGCGTGCATCGAGGCCACTGGCAAAGGCGGGGATGACGCGCAGGCCGCGCGCTTGCAGTGAATGGATGACCGCGTCGTAATGCGCGGTGTTGCCAGCCAGCAAATACGAGCGCAGCAGCAGCAAGCCCACGGCGGGCTGGTCGTGGCGGCCGTGGCCTGGCAAGTCGCTCAACTGTTCGCTGATGCGGTTTTTCATCTGCGGGTGGTACAGGCCCACCTCGGGGTATTCGATCGGGTCTTCGGGCTGAGCCAGGGCGCGCAGCGGCTCGCGCGGCCCTTGGGCGTAGCGGTGCACCAAGGTTTTGACCAGGTGCTCGATGTTGTGCTCGGAACCCGCCAGCCAGTAGCGCATGGTCAAGAAGAACAGGCGCAGGTCTTGCGCGGTGCCGGGGATGAAGCGCAGCAGCTTGGGCAGGCGGCGCAGCATGGCCATTTGCTTGGCCCCGGCGCTCGACGGCGCACCCGTCTCGGAACCCGTGTCTTTGTTTTTCGCGCTGGGGCGCAGCTTTTTGAGCAAGGCCATCAGGCCACTCGACTCGCGGCCCATGACCAGCTTGCCCATGCGGGTGAGCTGCGTGACTTGCGGAGCCGACATGATGCAGACCATGGCGTCGCAATGGTCACGGCGCGCCTGCAGGGCGTCGAGCACCGGCAAGAAATGGTCTTCCATGAAGAGCATGGTGACGATGACCAGATCGGCCTGTGCCACGGCGGCCAGGCACGCCGCCAGGGCCTTGTCGCTGTCGCGCCAGGCCGAGGCGCTGTGGGTTTGCAGGTGCAGGCCTGGCAGGTCACGGGCCAGTCGCTCGGCCGCGCTCTCGGCCGCGCTGGCCAGGTGGCTGTCCATGGTCAACAACACCACGCTCATGCGTGGTGTTGTTGATGATGCCTGTTTACCGGCTGTAATGGGCTTTGGCATCGTAGAGCGTCTCCACGGTGATGGTCGCCACGCCCAGGTCTTGGGCAAACCGTTCGGTGTTTCGGCGCGCTTTGCCCCGCACAAAGAACGGGATCTTACTCAGCTCTTTTTCGGCTTCGGTGCTCCAAGTGGCTTGGTTGGAAGCGGCCGGGATGGGCAACTCGATGGCCGTGGGTGTGGCCATGACCGGTGTGTCGCTGGTCGGGGGACGAGCGGTTTCGGCCGCAGGCCGCGTGCTGCCCAAATGCGAAGGCGCCGCACCGGCGTGGAACTCGAAGTCCTCGCGGAACATGCCGATCAGGTGTTCTTCCAGGCCCATCATCAGCGGATGCACCCAGGTGTCGAATAGCACGTTCGCGCCTTCAAAACCCATTTGCGGCGCGTAGCGGGCGGGGAAGTCCTGCACATGCACCGGGGCCGAAATCACCGCGCAAGGAATGCCCTGGCGCTTGGCGATGTGGCGCTCCATTTGTGTGCCCAAAATCAGCTCGGGCTGCAGGGCGTTGATCTGGGTTTCGACCTCCAAGTAGTCGTCGGTGATCAGCGCTTCCACGCCATAGCGCTTGGCACAGTCGCGCACCTCGCGGGCAAATTCGCGGCTGTAAGTGCCCAGGCCCACCACCTCAAAGCCCATCTCTTGGCTGGCGATGCGGGCCGCGGCCACCACGTGCGTGGCGTCGCCAAAAATATAGACCCGCTTGCCAGTGAGGTAGGTCGAATCGACCGACTTGGCGTACCAGTGGGCGTGAGCGTTGCTCGGGTCTTGCGCGGGCTGGGGCAGTCCAGTGAGCGTGCAGACTTCGGCGATGAAGTCGCGAGTGGCGTGGCTGCCCAGGGGCACGGTCTTGGTGTAAGGCTGGTCAAACTGGCGCTGCAACCACTGCGCAGCGGCCATACCAATTTCGGGGTAGAGCACCACGTTGAAGTCGGCCTCGGCCAGTTTCTGCACATCGGCCACGCTGGCGCTCAAAGGGGCGACCACGGCGACATCGACACCGAGTTGGTTGAGTAGCTGGGTGATTTCCTTGACGTCGTCGCGGTGGCGAAAACCCAGGGCGCTGGGGCCGAGGATGTTGCAAGTGGGCCGTGCCTTGGCGGTTTTTTCACCGGCAGGCTTGTGCACCAAGTGGCGGCACAGTTGGTAAAAGGTCTCGCTCGCGCCCCAGTTTTCCTTGCGCTGGTAAGAGGGCAACTCCAGCGCCACCACCGGAATGGTCAGTTGCAGGGCTTGGGCCAGACCACCCGGGTCGTCCTGGATCAGCTCAGCGGTGCAGGACGAGCCCACCAGCATGGCCGCAGGATTGAAGCGCGCCATGGCTTGGCGGGCCGCGTCTTTGAACAGCTCGGCGGTGTCGCCACCCAGATCGCGCGCCTGGAAGGTGGTGTAGGTGACGGGCGGGCGGCGCGGCAGGCGCTCGATCATGGTGAACAGCAGGTCGGCGTAGGTGTCGCCCTGTGGGGCATGCAACACGTAGTGCACATCTGTCATGGCGGTGGCCACGCGCATCGCGCCCACATGGGGCGGTCCTTCGTAAGTCCAGAGCGTCAGTTGCATGGGGTGTACCTGCGCCTTATGCCGCCAGCTTGAGGCGGCGTTTGAGGGGGCGGCTGAACAGACCGGCCAAATCGGCGGCTTGTTCGTAGCCTTGAATCGGGGTGAAAACCAACTCGATGGCCCACTTGGTGGTGATGCCTTGGGCTTCCAGCGGGTTGGCCAAACCAAGGCCGCACACGACCAAATCCGGCGCATCGGCGATGCAGCGGTCAAGCTGCAGGTCCACGTCCTGGCCTTCGCTGATGCGGGTGCCTGCGGGGATGAGCGCGAGTTCGGCGGCCATGTGCTGACGGTGCAGATAGGGCGTGCCCACTTCCACCAAATCCATGCCCAGTTCGCGGTGCACAAAGCGCGCCAGCGGGATTTCGAGCTGCGAGTCGGGGAAGAAGAAGATGCGTTGGCCTTGCAGCATTTGGCGTTGCACGGCCAGGGCTTTTTCGGCGCGTTGGCGCGGCGCAGCGGTGGCTTGTTCAAACACCTCGGGGGCCACACCCAACTCGGTGGCGGCCGCTTGCAGCCAAGCGGTCGTGCCTTCCACGCCCAGCGGAAACGGTGCAGCCAAATGTTGTGCTCCGCGCGACTGCAGGGCGCGGGCGGTGTCGGCCAAGAAGGGCTGGGCCAGCAAATAGCGGGTGTTAGGGCCGACCACCGGCATGGCCTGGCTGTTGCGCGGCGGGAAGAAGCTGACCTGCAAACCCATGCGATCAAACAAACTGCGCATCTGGTCTTCGACCACATCGGCCAGCGTGCCGACCACCATCAGGGCGGGGGCCGTGTCGGTGCTGGCGGGCAGGCCGGGGACCATCGCAGCCAAGCAAGCATCTTCGCCTTGGGTGAAGGTGGTTTCGATGCCGCTGCCCGAGTAGTTGAGCACGCGCACCTTGGGGTGGTGGATCTGGTTTTGGCGCTCGGCAGCGCGCGACAAATCGAGCTTGATGACCTCAGAGGGGCAAGAGCCCACCAAGAACAACAAGCGGATGTCGGGGCGGCGCGCCAGCAGCTGGCCCACCACGCGGTCGAGTTCTTCGTGCACATCGGCCAGGCCGGCCAAATCGCGCTCGTCGATGATGGCGGTGCCGAAGCGGGGTTCGGCAAAGATCATCACTCCAGCCGCAGACTGGATCAGGTGGGCGCAGGTGCGCGAGCCCACCACGAGAAAGAAGGCGTCTTGGATCTTGCGGTGCAGCCAGATGATGCCCGTGAGGCCGCAAAACACCTCGCGCTGGCCGCGTTCGACCAAGGGCACGACGTCGGTGCAACCAGCAGTTTCTGCGCGAATGGGAATGACGGTGCTCATGTGCTGGCCTGTGCACCCGATGTGGGCAAAGAAGTTGGGTCGGCGGAGGTGGTTTTTTGCAGCCGCGCCATGCGCAGCTTGCGGATGTATTGCGCGGCGTTGATGGCGTAGCTGCCATACGCGGCCAGGGCCAGCCACAACAAGTCGTTGGGGCTCCAAGCGCCTTGCCACCAAGCCCAGACGTAGGCGGTGTGCAAGGCCATCACCCCCATGCTGACCACGTCTTCCCAATAGAAGGCGGGGGCGAACAGGTATTGGCCAAAGACCACTTTTTCCCAGATGGCGCCGGTGACCATGATGGCGTAGAGCACCACGGTCTTGAGTACCACCGAGGCCAGGGCCCAGTCGGTGTGCTCGCCGGTGTGCAGGCTGTAGATCACCAAATACAGGCTGATGCCAAAAATCAGGAACTGCACCGGTGCCAAGATGCCCTGCACCAGCGTCCAAGCGGTCGCGTCACGCCGGGCGCGTTGCGCTGGCGTGTACAAAAGCTGGGGGCTGGATTCGGGCATGGTTGACCTAATGGGTATGCGGGCGTTTGTCTTTGACTGTAAGTCTGGACATACAGTGTGTCAACATGAATTGACATATATTTGTTTTGTCAGGGTTTACACTAGATACAACTCCAAGAAATCAAATCACACTTGAAACTGTGTTTTGTGGGGGCTTTCACCGGGTCTCACACCACGCACTTCTTGCGACGAGCACTCCGAAGCCCCGGAGCCTGCCGCTGGTGTATCCCTCCTGAAGATCGGTGTTTGTCATGGCGCAATTCAACCTCGAAACCGCACAGTCCCCGCCCTTGACAGAAGGTGCGCGTCTTGCATTGCCAGAAGCCTTGCGCCAAAGTGCACCGATCGGGCCACGCTTGGTGGGGGGTACCAGCTTCAATGGCAAATCGGCCATCGACCTGGTCCAAATCCAGATCCTGGCCCAAGCCTGCCTGCAGGGCTTGGATGCGGCGCGGCAAGTGGTGTTTGGCTGGCAGCGTCAAGGACAGTCGCTGGAAGACATTTATCTACAAGGCATCACGCCTTGCGCCCGTTTGCTGGGTGAATGGTGGTGTGCTGATCGGCTCGATTTCGCCACGACCACCATCGCATCGGCCCACTTGCAGCAGCTGCTTCACGACTTCAGCAGCGAGTTTTTGCAGGAAACACCCACGCAGCGCCAGCCTTGGAGCCTGCTCTTGTTGACCGAGCCGGGTGCCCAGCACAGCATGGGCTTGTTCATGCTCAGTGAATTCTTCAAACGTGCCGGCTGGCTTGTGACCGTGGGCGTGCCGCAGGATGTGGGCGAGTTCAAGCGCTTGTTTCAGTCAGATTGGTTTGACGCGATAGGCATTTCGGTGAGCAGCGATCGCCACCTGGACACCCTGTCGGCCTTGCTGCCCAAGCTGCGCGAGGGCTCAGACAACCTGGGCCTTCACGTTTTTGTGGGCGGGCCCATGGCCTTTGTTGCGCCCGAGCGCCTGCAAGGCTTGGCCGCCGAGGTCCTGGCCGAAGATGCGCCCGCCACCGTGGCGCGCATCACCCAAGCCATGGCGAGTGCAGCCGCAGTCGCGAGCTGAAATGCCATGTTGTCCACCTTCCTTAACATGGAAAACGCAAGGCCATGCGTTCTTGCTGATGCATCAGCCTATACTTATATGACAAGTTCCAGTGTCAATTTCCTGATGCTCAAACCCGTTTGGTTTACGACATGAAGCTCCCTTCTCTTGACTCCTCCACTTTTTCCCAGTTGCTGGGGGTGGTGTCAGATGTCACTTTGGTCATGGATCCGCAGGGGACGATTGAGGACGTGTCGACAGGGCGAGACACTTTGGCGGCATTGGGTTGCCAAACCTGGGTTGGGCGCCGCTGGATCGACACCGTGACCAGCGAAAGCCGCAGCAAAATCCAGGAGATGCTGTCATCACAAGGCGCCTCTGATGCGATGCGTTGGCGGCATGTGAACCACCTTTCGCCATTGGGCAGCGAGGTGGCCATTCAATATGTGATGTTGCCATTGGGCGGCGGCAAACTGATGGCCATGGGCCGTGATCTGGAAAGCCTGGCCGAGTTGCAGCGCCGCTTGGTCGAAACCCAGCAGTCCATGGAGCGCGACTATTTGCGCCTGCGCCACATCGAGGCGCGCTATCGGGTGCTGTTTGACACCTCGTCCGAAGCGGTGTTGATGGTGGACGCCAGCACCCAGCGTGTGCTGGAGGCCAATGTGGGCGCACAGTCCCTGCTCAAAGACGCCGGCAAACGCCTCGTGGGCCGCGATGTGCGCGAATATTTTGAAGGTGAGAGCCAAGGTGAGGTGCAGTCCCTGCTGCGCACGGCGCTGGCTACAGGCCGCATCGAGATGTGTGCGGCCCGAGTGGCCGGCTTGCCCTCGGCCTGGACGGTCTCGGCCACGGTGTTCCGTCAAGAGGGCGGTGCGCAGTTTCTGGTGCGCTTGGTCACACGCGAGGTGTCATCCATTCCCTTGCATGAAACCGGTTCCTCGGCTGCTTTGAGCGAGGCCATGGAGCGATTTCCGGATGGTTGGCTGTTGACCGACACTTCGGGCCTGATCCAAAGCGTGAACGAAGAGGGCATGGCCTTGCTGGGTTTGACGGCTTCCTCACAGGTGGTAGGCCAAAGCCTGGAGCGCTGGTTGTTGCGCGGTGCGGTCGACTGGGGTGTGCTCAACACCAGTTTGCGCCAGCAGTTGCCGGTGCGCAATTTCGCGACCGAGGTGCGTACCTTGTCGGGCATGACCTTGCCGGTCGAGGTGTCGGCCGTGTGTCTGGCCCGGCCCGAGCCGATGTACGCCTTTTTTGTGCGTGACATGGACCGCCGTCTGCAAGGCGGTGCATCGGTGGCACAAAACCAGGCTAACCCCTTTGCCGACTTGTCGCAGTTGGTGGGGCGTCGCCCGATCAAGGACATCGTGGGCGAGACGGTGGACACCATCGAGCGCCTGTGCATCGAAGCGGCTTTGGAGCTGACCCACAACAACCGCGCTTCGGCTGCGGAAATGCTGGGTTTGTCGCGCCAAAGCTTGTACGTCAAGTTGCGCCGCTTTGGCATGGTGGCCGAGGCAGAGGTGGACGCGCCTTGAAGACTGTCATGCTTTATTGACACTAAGTGTCAATCCTAGTTGACATTTTTAAAACTCTCTCCACAATTGGGGCATGGACACCCCGCCCCTGGCCCACGCGCCACACACCCAGGCTTTGGCGCCGCCTCTCGGTCGGCCTGCTTTGCGCACGGTGGCCGAATTCCTCAAGCCCATCACCTGGTTTCCGCCCATGTGGGCTTTTGCCTGCGGCGTGGTGGCCTCAGGCCAAGACATCGGTGCCCATTGGGCTTTGCTGCTGTTGGGTTTGGTGCTCACTGGCCCGCTGGTGTGCGCCAGCAGCCAGGCGGTGAACGACTGGTTTGACCGGCATGTGGACGCCATCAACGAACCCAACCGCCCCATCCCATCGGGCCGCATGCCTGGGCGCTGGGGGCTGGGCATTGCCATCGCCTGGACCGCGCTGTCGCTGGCCTGGGCGACGCTGATGGGACCTTGGGGTTTTGTGGCCTGCGCCTTGGCCATTGCCCTGTCGTGGGCCTACAGCGCGCCACCCGTGCGCCTGAAAAACAACGGCTGGTGGGGCAACGCGGCTTGCGCCCTGAGTTATGAGGGGCTGGCTTGGCTGACTGGCACGGCCGTCATGCTGGGCGGGGCTTGGCCGGGGCCGCATTCGGTGGCGCTGGCGCTGCTCTTCAGCGTGGGGGCGCACGGCATCATGACGCTCAACGATTTCAAGGCCATTGAGGGTGACAGGCGCATGGGCGTGGCCTCGCTGCCGGTGCAGCTGGGCGCGCATGGCGCGGCGCGCACGGCTTGTGTGTTCATGCTGGTGCCGCAAGTGGCGGTAGCGGCTTTGCTACTGAGCTGGCAACTGCCATGGCACGCTGCGGCCGTCTTGGCTTTGGCAGCTGCACAAGTTCCATTGATGCTCAAATTTTTGCGCCAACCGGTGGCGCGCGCCTTGCACGTCTCGGCCTTCGGTGTGCCCCTTTTTGTCAGCGGCATGATGGTCAGCGCATGGGGCCTGCGCCAGTTGAGCGGCTTGCACAGCAGCGTGGGGGTTCTATGAGCGCACCGATGAATGCACAGGTTTTTGGTTGGCTGCAGATCATTCGATTGGGTCTGATCCAAGCCTGTCTGGGTGCGGTGGTGGTGGTGACCACCTCCACGCTCAACCGCATCATGGTGGTCGAGCTGGCGCTGCCCGCCTTGTTGCCCGGCTTTTTGGTGGCTTGGCATTACGCGGTGCAGATGGTGCGCCCGCGCATGGGTTTTGGGGCTGATAAAGGTCGGCGCAGCACGCCCTGGATGATGGGCGGCATGCTGGTGCTGGGTATGGGCGGGGTCATGGCTGCCTCGGCCACCGTGTGGATGGCCACGCAACCTTTTTATGGCGCTTTGTTGGCCTGGTTGTCCTTCAGCCTGATTGGTTTGGGCGTGAGCGCGTGTGGCACTTCGCTGCTGGCGCTGATGGCCAAGCGTGTGCCTGACGAGCGACGTGCGCCTGCGGCCACCACGTTGTGGCTGATGATGATTGTGGGTTTTGCGGTCACGGCGGGTGTCGTGGGCAAGCTGATCGACCCCTACAGCCCGCAGGTGCTGCTGCAGGTTTCAGCGGGTCTGAGCTTGGTCACGGCATGCATCACGGCGCTGTGTTTGTGGGGCTTGGAAAAAGACGGCGACCCTTCTATCGCCGTGGCACCGAGCGCGAGCACCGATCGCTTGCAAAAACAAAATTTCAAAGAAGCCTTCCAAGAGGTGTGGGCCGAGCCTGCGGCACGCACCTTCACCGTGTTTGTGTTCATGTCCATGCTGGCCTACAGCGCGCAGGACTTGATTTTGGAGCCCTTTGCGGGTGCGGTGCACGGCTTCACGCCGGGGCAAACCACGCAGCTGTCGGGCTGGCACCACATGGGCGTGCTGATCGGCATGTTGGCGGTGGCCGGTGCCGGTTCGCGCTGGGTGGCGGGGCGCTTGGGTTCGGTGCAGGCCTGGATGGTGGGCGGGTGCCTGTTCTCTGCTTTGGCTACGGTCGGTTTGGTCAGCTCGGCCTTGTCGGTGGATTGGCCGCTCAAGGCCAATGTGGTGTTTTTGGGTGTGGCCAATGGTGCTTTTTCCATCGCGGCGATTGCCACCATGATGCGTCTGGCCGGTGAGGGTGGCGCTGGCCGCGAAGGCACACGCATGGGTTTGTGGGGCGCGGCGCAAGCTGCGGCCTTTGGTTTGGGGGGATTGCTCGGCACCGCTGCCAGCGACCTGGCCCACGCCTTGTTGGGGGAACAACGCACGGCCTATGCCGCCGTGTTTGGCTTGCAAGCGCTCATGTTTGCGGTTTCGGCTGCGGTGGCTGTACGCCTGCGTGCCAGGCCTGCGCAACGTCAGCCCTTGCGTTTTGATGGTCCCGTATTGCTCAAAGGTGGGTCAAGCTCATGAACCAAACCGATTACGATTTTGTGGTGGTGGGCGGAGGGCCTTCGGGGGCCACCGCTGCACACGATTTGGTGCGCCAAGGCTGGCGAGTGTTATTGCTCGATCGCCAGGGCCGCACCAAACCCTGCGGCGGTGCGATCCCGCCGCGCCTGATCCAAGACTTTGATATCCCTGATCACCTGCTGGTGGCCAAAGTGCGTTGTGCCCGCATGATCTCGCCGACCGACAACAAAGTCGACATCCTCATCGACAACGGTTTTGTCGGCATGGTGGACCGTGACGAGTTTGACGAGTACTTGCGCCATCGCGCAGCCCAGTCGGGTGCGGTGCGCTGCCAAGCGATTTTTGACAAGCTGCAGCATGACGACAGTGGCCAGTTGTGGGTGCACTACACCCCGGTCACGCCCAAAGAACACGCGGCGCTCGAACATGCCCAGCCGATCAAGGTGTCCACCCGCATGGTGGTGGGGGCCGACGGCGCACGTTCGGAAGTGGCGCGCCAAGCCATTCCCAACGCCCACAAGACCAAGTACGTGTTCGCCTACCACGAGATCATCGAGTCGCCTGTGGGCCAGCCCGGCTACGACGCCGCACGCTGCGACGTGTATTACCAAGGCGAGGTCTCGCCTGACTTTTACGGCTGGGTCTTCCCACACGGCAAAACCATGAGTGTGGGCATGGGCAGCGCCGACAAGGGCTATTCCTTGCGCAGCGCGACAGCACGCCTGCGCGAGATTGCGGGCCTGACCCATGCACCTACCTTGCGCCGAGAGGGCGCGCCCATTCCGCTCAAGCCTTTGCCTCAGTGGGACAACGGCCGCGACGTGGTGGTGATCGGTGACGCTGCGGGGGTGGTGGCGCCTTCGTCGGGCGAAGGCATTTACTACGCCATGGACTGCGCCCGGCGCGTGGCCCAGGCGGCGCACCAGGCCCTCAAAACCGGCAACAGCGCTTGCCTCAAGCAAGGCCGCAAGAGCTTCATGAAGCAGCATGGCCGGGTGTTCTGGATTTTGGGTGTGATGCAGTACTTCTGGTACCAAAACGACAAACGCCGCGAAAAGTTCGTCAAGATCTGCGAAGACCGCGATGTGCAGCGCCTGACCTTTGAGTCCTACATGAACAAAGAGCTGGCGCGCAAGGACCCCAAGGCCCACGTGCGCATCTTTTTCAAAGACATGGCGCATTTGTTGGGTTTGGCACGAACATGAGGCCTCAGTGATCCAGCACCCAGAACACGGCTTGCTGATGTTAACCCTGGGGCGCAGCCACAAAGCTTCTGTGCGCACCTTGCTCCTGGCTTTTGTTTTCAGCTTCGCTACAGCAGGCATCGGCGCGGCCCTGACCGATTTGGGGCCGTGGTACTTTGCGCTCAAGCACCCGCCTTGGAAACCTCCTGACGCCGCGTTCGGTGTGATTTGGTCCACCATCTTCACGCTGTGCGCCATCAGCGCTTGGTTGGCTTGGCAAGCGGCCGACACCGCTGCGCTGCGCCGCAGAGTGGCGGTGCTGTTTGGTGCGAATGCGCTGCTCAATGTGTTGTGGAGTGCGCTGTACTTCAAGCTCCAGCGCCCAGACTGGGCGCTGTTTGAGGTGGTGTTTTTGTGGCTTTCCATCTTGGCGCTGATCATGGGCCTGTGGCGCTTGTCGCGCTGGGCCAGTTTGCTGCTCGTCACTTACTGGGTCTGGGTCAGCATTGCAGCCGTACTGAACGTGCAAACCGTGATGCTCAACGGGCCTTTTGGCACGCAGCCCTGAACGCGCAACCCCATTAGGTGCCCCTATGCCCCCATCCCTCATGGCGACGATTTTTTTGTTGACGACCGGCTTATGCGGCGCTGCCTACTGGTGGCTGGACCGCCGGATGCAGCGCTTGTCGGACACTTTGCGCGACACCTACAAACTGGGCTTGATGATCATCTACGGCCTGCAGATGTTGTTGCTGCTCATGTTCGCCATCTAGGCATGGATGATCTCAGGCACGCGGTCTGCGCCGCATGCACGCGCGCGGCCCGCGCCGCATGAAGAGGCTTTGGCTCGTGCTGGCGCTGACCGCTTTGACGCTGCTGTCCCTGTGGTTGTGGACACCCGATCTGCCGCGTGCCACTTTGGAGTCCCGTTACCTCGCTTCCCCCGCCGACTTGCGCCAGGTGGGGCCGTGGCAGCTGCATGTGCGCGACAGCGGCCCGCCCAGCTCAGCACCCGGCAAGTCCGATGCACAAACGGATGCCCCAGCTCTCGTTTTGTTGCACGGCTTTGGTTCCAGTTTGCAGACTTGGGACATTTGGGCCCAGGGTCTCGCCGCCTCACACCGCGTGGTGCGCATCGACCTGCCCGGCAGTGGCCTGAGCCCGCCCGATCCGGCGCACGATTACCGCGACGAGCGCAGTTTGCAGTTGCTGAGCGCCTTGCTGGACGACTTGGGTTTGAAACGCGTCAGCCTGGTGGGTCATTCCATGGGCGGGCGCATCGCCTGGACCTTTGCGGCCAGATTTCCCGAGCGGATCAACAAACTGGTGTTGGTGGCCCCCGATGGTTATGCCAGTTTCGGCTTTGAATACGGCCAACCCATGGAGGTGCCCGCCACGCTGGGCCTGATGCGCCATGTGCTGCCCAAGCCCTTGATGCGCATGAACCTGAAAGCGGCTTATGCCCAGCCCGAGTCGCTCAGCGATGCCGTGACCACGCGCTACCACGATTTGATTTTGGCGCCCGGGGCTCGTCAGGCCATGCTCGACCGTTTGGCACAAACCGTGCTGCAAGAACCCGGGCCACTGCTGCGCCAAATCCAAGCGCCCACCTTGTTGGTCTGGGGCGAGGCCGATGCCATGATCCCCGTGAGCAATGCCAGCGATTACCTGCAAGACATCACCGGCAGCCGTTTGGTGTCTTGGCCTCAAGTGGGCCATTTGCCGCAAGAAGAAGCGGCGCAGCTGTCTTTGAAGGCGGTGGTGGATTTTCTGCGCTAAAGGGCGCAGGCCAAGGACGCTTGACGCCAAGCCCTTCAGGACCCGGCGCCACACCAGCGCAGAATTTGCTGAGCCGTACCCATGGGGTCCTGTTCATGGGCCAAATGGCCCAAACCCGCTTGAACCTGCAGCCTCGCTTGTGGCAAGCGCTGGCAGGCTTGTTCGGCCAAGGCCGGTGGCACGGTTTGGTCTTGTGCGCCGATGTGCATGAACACGGGGTTGCGAATCTCGTGCAGGCGCGCGGCCAAGGGCTTGAGCCGCCAGGCCGCCATCATCGACAACACGCCGTGCACATGGCCCGAGTCGCTGAGCACGCGGGCGTAAAGGTCCATCCCTTGCGCATCGAGTGTGGAGCCGGTGCGTGCGATCCACTCGGCCACCGCGCCGGGCTTGGCCGCCAGCTTGGCGGTGGCCCAGGCGGACAGCGGGTTGAGCGCCGCCAATTTCGCTGCCGGGCCGAACAGCCAGGACGCCACGCCCGGCAGGGGCAGCCAAGCGGGGTTCAAACCGATCAGGGTGCTGCGCGAGGTGCTGTCAAAGTGCAGCGCCATGTGCGCAGCGATGGCCGCACCGGCCGAGTGGCCGACGATGACCTGCGGGGTAAGTTGCAGTTGCAGCATCAAGGCGCGCAAGCCCTCGGCCATGCCGGGCAGTGACATCGCGCCTTCGGGGCCCCGGCTGGTGAAGGCGTGGCCGGGCAGGTCGGGTGCCAGCACGGTGAAGTGCTCGGCCAGCGCGGGCATGAGGCCACGCCAGCTGAAGTGGCCCGAGCCGGTGCCGTGCAACAGCAGCATGCAGGGGCCTTGGCCCATTTGCTGCACATGCCACTGGATGCCACCTGCTTGCACGAAGCGGCTGTGTTGCGCGTGTGGCCAAATCTGGGGCTGGGCTTGGTGCTCAGCCCAAGACATGCTGGGGTAAAAGCTGTCAAACATGGCGACTCAAGCCAGCGGGCTGCGCACCCGTTCGATGGCGTGGGCCATGCGCTGCGACTGCACCTGCGGCATGGGCAGGTAGCTCGCGCCCATGGTCGCGGCCAGTTGCTGCGCTTGCGCATCGGGGTGCATCGAGGTGTCAATCCACAAGGCGCGGTGGCCACTGGCGCGCCACTGCTGGCCCCAGTTTTGTGCATCGGTTTGCGCTTGGGCCCTGCCGCCCAGGCCTTGCAGCGTCACGTTGGCGCGGCCGTCGCTCAGCACCACCAAGATGGGCGTGACGCCTTGGCGCTGCAGCTGCGCCGCTTGTTCGTGTGCCATTTTCAGGGCCAGGGCCAAGGGCGTGCCGCCGCCGCCGGGCAAACCCGTCATGGCGCGTTTGGCGCGCACCAAAGAACGCGTCATCGGCAGCAGCAGCTGCGCCTGCGCGCCCCGAAAGGCCACGATACATACGCTGTCGCGGCGGGCATACGATTGCTGCAACAACAACTCGACCGCGCCTTTGGCTTCGGCTAAGCGCTGCAAAGCGGCCGAGCCCGAAGCGTCGAGCGCGAGGATCAGGCAGCTGGAGGCGCGCTGCTGGTAGCGCTGGATGTGGAAGTCTTCGGCGCGGATCGCGACGCGACCCGTGCTGTGCGCTTGCCGCAGCCGCTGCTTGGGTGCAGCGGCGCGCAAGGTGGCCAGCACATGCAAGCGCGCTTGACCGCCGGGTCGGCCTGGGCGTGGGGGCAGGGGGCGGCCGCGTTGCGAGCCCGCGCGGGTTTGGCCGCTGCGCCCTGAGGTGTTGTGGCTGGCCGCGCCCTGGCGGGTCATCAGCGCGTCGAGCATGTGCGGCGGCAAGCTGGCCAGGGCGGCCGCGACCATCATCTCTTGCAGGTCTTCGGCACTCGGTTCATTGTTTTGTTCGGCGTTCTGTTCGGGTGGTGGAGCCGTGTCCGGGTTCTCGTCTTTTTCAGCGGCATTCTCAGGTGATTCGCCTGAATTTTCGGGTGGTTCTGGCGGCTCTGGTGGCGTTGTGGTGTCTTCTTGTTGCTCGGTCTCTGCTTCTTGCGCAGACGGCTCGGCTGGCCATTGCGTGGCGCGGGGTGCGAGTACGCTGCGCGCGGCAAAGCCCAGGTCGTCGGCGTCCAGCGTGCTGCGCCCGTTCAGCGCCGCATGGCCGCAGGCCACGCGCAGCGCCAGGCTGGGCACGCGCAAAGAGCCAATGCCCAGGCCCAAAGCGGCGGCGCACAGCGCTTGCACTTGCTCGTCGCTTGCTTGCACTTGCGGCAGCTGCTCGCGGGCGCGGTCTAAAGCGCCGGGGCTGAGGCGAATCTGCAGGCCATCCGATTCGCTGTCGCCCTGCCACGCCGCGTGGATGTCGCTGGGCGAGAGTTCGTTCAGGTCCAGCCACACGCCCAGGCGCTCGGCCAAGGCCGCGCCCAGGCCGGGCTCGTCGAGCAAAGATTCGTCGAGCGCCACCACGCCAAAGCGGGTGCTTGTGGGGGCGGCGTTGTGGCGGGTGGGTGGTACCTGGCCTTGTTCCAGTGCTTGCACCAAAGGTGCGAGCAGGGCGGGCGACAGGCGCTCGGCCATGGGCAGGCAGACCATGCCTTGGTCGGCTTGTTGCAGCAAGCCCGCTTGCAGGTGCAATTGTCCGGTTTGCAGCGTGTGGGCCAGGTCGATGCCGCCCAGCAACCGCTCGCTGTCCACCGAGCCGGGCACTTTGACCAAGCCGATGCCCAGCCCCGCCAAAGCGTGCAGCCAGCGCTCGCGCACAGGCCCATGCGGTGCCCGCAGGCACACACCGCCAAAACCAAAGGGGTCGAGTTGCAGCAGTTGCAGGGTGGTGAGCGCGTCGTTCCAGCGCTCCAGCGGGTCCGAAGGCGAGGAGGGAGGTGGAGCTTCGCGGGCCATGCGTGCAGCCAATTCAGGCGGCCAGCACTTCTTGCAAGCTGCGCTGCACGCGCGCGCCCGAGTCGGTGTCGTCCAGCGGGTTGCGGCGCAGGCGGTGGCGCAGGGCCAGCGGGGCCATGCTTTGCAGGTGCTCGGCCTTCACCGCTTTGTGGCCTTGCAGTGCGGCGAATGCCCGGGTGGCGCGCAGCAGCGTGAGCTCGGCGCGCAGGCCGTCGGTGCCCAACTGTTGGCACAGGCGGGCGCACAGCATCAGCATGTCGTCGCTCACTTCCACTTGGTCCAACAAGTCACGCGCTTTGAGGATGCGCTTTTGCAGCTTTTGGTTGTCCTTGTGCCACAGCGCTTTGAAGGCGGTGGGGTCTTTGTCGAAGGCGTCGCGGCGTTTGATGATGCTCACGCGCAGCGCCAGGTCTTGCGGCGTGCGCACCTGCACCGACAGGCCAAAGCGGTCCAGCAGTTGCGGGCGCAGCTCGCCTTCTTCGGGGTTGCCGCTGCCCACCAGCACAAAGCGGGCGGGGTGGCGCACGCTCAGGCCTTCGCGCTCGACCAGGTTTTCGCCCGAGGCGGCCACATCGATCAGCAGGTCCACCAGGTGGTCATCGAGCAGGTTGACCTCGTCGATGTACAAAAAGCCCCGGTGCGCCTGGGCCAGCAGGCCGGGGGCGAAGGACTTCACACCTTGCGACAAGGCTTTTTCCAGATCGAGCGCGCCGACCACGCGGTCCTCGGTCGCGCCCAAAGGCAGGTCGACCACGGCCACGGGTTGGCGTTCGGTCATCACTTTGGCTTTGGTATCGCGGGCTTGGCAGACCGGGCAGGCGCTTGCTGGTTTGGACGGATCGCAGCGGTAAGGGCAGCCTTTGACGACCGAAATCGGGGGCAGCAGATCGGCCAGCGCACGCACGGCCGTGGATTTGCCCGTGCCCCGGTCGCCCAAAACCAGCACGCCGCCAATGGACGGGTCGACCGCCACCACTTGGATGGCCAGCGTCATTTCATCTTGACCAACGATGGCCGCAAAAGGGAAGGTCAATGCCATGGGGCGTTCCGAAAACTGTTCTCGGCTCATGATCCAAAAGACGCGTCAAAGTGTCAAGTTAAATTTACACTTGAGCTCAGGTTTTGCGGGGGCGGGTGGTCACGGTGTTGGATTCGGGTCGAGTTTCTGGCTTCAAGCCGTAACGCGCCGCCAAATCCCAAACGTGCTGCGGCAGCATGTTTTTGATGCGTGCGGGCGCCTCGCGCCGCAGGTGCAAGATGGATTCGATGGCCTTCATCTCGACCCGGGCACGCGCAAACTCCAAGCCGCGCGGGCCCACCCGCGGCATGAGCCAGTTGACCAAGGGCTTGATCCAAGCGGGCATGCGCCGCAGCGGCAGGCCCCCGGCGGCGCGCTCGGTGTTGGCCATGAAGCCGCGCACCGGGCCATCCCGTTTGCCTTGGCTGATGAGCGCGCTGGTGAGCAATTGCGATTGAATGCCGTTCAGCACCGCTTGCCCGCGTGCGTTGCGCACCAGCAACCATTGCTGGCCGTGTCCGCCCATATAGCCCACGGTGATGTCGGCCAGCACATTGGTGTAGTCCACGCAGGTGCGGCAGGTCAGCGGGAAAAAGTCTGGCGGCAGATTGGACAGCGGCAGGTTCAAAAACGGGATCAGGCGTTTGTCGCCTTGGTCGGTGCGCACTTCCACCTTGTAGTCGGCGCGGAACTCGACGTAGCTGATGTCTTGTGGGCGGTCCGAAATCAGGCCCAGAAACTGGTGAAAGTTTTCGGTGGTGGTGTTGTCAGAGCACGGTGTGCCAATGACATACAGCTGCTCCAGGCCTTGCTCACGTTCAAGCTGCGGCTGGATGGCGCGCAGGGCGTAAATCTGGCAAGGGATGCCGATCACGGCCAAGCGCTTGTGGCCTTGCGCCAGCGCGGGTTCCACCAAGCTGAGCAGCGGAGCGTAACCCATGCGCATGCCCCGGCACTGCGCCATGTCCTCGGCGCGGGTGACCAGAACCGGGCGCGGCCGCCAGCGGTCGTGCGGGTCGGCGGCCATGGCGATCACGGCGTCAACCAGGCCTTGTTCGAGCAACACCTCGGCCAGGCGGGTGGTGATGCCGGTCCACTGCGCGCCTTGCGTGGGCGGGTCCAGGCGTGCGCTCAGGATCTGTTGGTAGGGCCCAAAAAACAATTCGTCGGGCTGGGCTGGGTGAGCGGCGCTGCCCTGCTGGCGCACACGACCATGCACCCGCTGCTCCAAGCCCGGGTAGTCGGGCTGGATGAACTGGCAAGCTTGGCCGCAGCGCTTGGGGTCATGGGTGCGCGAGAGGCCGCAGTCGGTGCACAGTTTTCGAGCCGGTGCTGCAGACGCTGCAGCGGCCTGGTCGAAAGGCGTTGCGGTTGCTTGCACGGCAGTGGGCGATCAGCCAGCTCGGGTGAAAGGCATCACACCCACCAGCCAGACGTGCAAGCCGCCCATCAGGAAGGCGGCCCACACGCCAGTGCCCAACACGACCGTGAGCAAAGTGCTGATCAGCTTGCCTTCGGGGGCAGAATGCAGGTTTTGACGATCCCGTTGGCGGGCTGCGCGGAACACCAGCACCGACCAGATGAGGAAACCACCGAACAAAAGTAAATCGGCCAGATTGCCGTTGGACAACAAATGCCCCAATGCCCAGACTTTGACCGACAAGGTCATGGGGTGGCGCAGTTTGGCCTTGATTTGGTTGCCGGGCACATAGGTGGCCACGAGCAAAACCATGGCCACCCACATCAGCAAGATGGTGGCGTGTTGCATGCCGCGCGGCGGCGTCCACAGCACCAACGGCTCCAGCCGTGCCTGGCTGTAGCCTTGCACCAGCAAATACAGCCCAAGAACCGCAACCGCGGCATAGACGGCCTTGAAGCCCAGGGGTCCCCAGCGGACAATGCTGTTTTGGCGAATCTGCGGGGCCAAACTTTGCAGTGAATGAATGCCCAAAAAGAGCGCCAATCCGATGAGCAGTTGCAGCATGTCAAAACCCTTGTGTCTGATAGGTGTCAAATCCAAAGCCCATTTTGACATGCTCTTGTCCACTGTGGTTGACATTGAAAAGCCGTGGCTTTCCTGTGTGTTTTGCTCGGGTATCCAATGGTCCATGACAAAGTGACTGATGTGGCGCACAATGAACCGTTCAGTATTTTCTGACTGTTACTTCTAAGGAGTCTTCCATGTCCCGTTTTTCTTCCCAATCCTCGACACGCCGTGTGTTCATGATGCAAGTGGCCACAGCCGCTACCGCCGTTTTGGCGGTGAGTGAAGCTTCTGCCCAGGCCATGGTCGATGAAAAAGACCCACAAGCTGTGGGCTTGGCTTACAAAGCCGATGCCAGCAAGGTCGACAAAGCCAAAAACCCCAAGTTCGCTGCGGGTAACAATTGCGCCAATTGCGCCCTGTTCCAAGCCAAAGCCGGTGCAGCCGCAGGCGGTTGCCCCTTGTTTGCAGGCAAGCAGGTCGCGGCCAAGGGCTGGTGCTCGGCTTGGGCCAAAAAGGCTTGATGCCCCTGGTCACAACGGGCGCTGCCCCGCAATGACCGCCAAAACCGCCCTCGGGCGGTTTTTTTGCGCCCATCTCTGGCTGTAATCTCAGGGCATACCCTGATTTACCACTTGGAATCAAGGCTTTGGATACACAGAGTGTCAATCCATCGTTACACTTTGCTTTGTCTTCAACCGACCGGAAAGCCCTTTCATGGCCTCTTGGGTGCTCACAGCGATGGACCTGGCCTGCCAGAAGGCCCAGCGGACTCTGTTCGAGGGCGTGAGCTTTGCCGTGCCCGCGGGCAGCTGGTTGCACATCGAAGGGGGCAACGGTTGCGGCAAGACCAGTTTGCTGCGCATCCTGTGCGGCCTGGCGCCGGCAGCACACGGTCAAGTGCTGTGGCCTTCATCTTCGCAGACCTCGCATTCGCGTCCCGACCGGTCGGTGTTGCATTACATCGGCCACGCGCTGGGCCTCAAGCCTGACCTCACCGCTTGTGAAAACCTTTGTGCCGATGCCCAAGTCAGCGGCTTGTCACTCAGCCGCCAGCAAGCCATGCAAGCGCTGGCCGCGCAGGGCCTGCAAAGCCGGGCGCATTTGCCTGTGCGGGTCTTGTCGCAAGGCCAGCGGCAAGGTGTGGCCTTGGCGCGTTTGCGCACCAGCCCGGCGCGGCTGTGGGTCTTGGACGAGCCCCTGGTGGGTCTGGACGCTCAGGCTACCGCCACGGCCCGCGCTTTGTTGCAGTCGCATGTGGATGCGGGCGGCGCGGTGGTCATGACCAGCCACCACGATGTGGGCTTGCAAGGCCCGGGTGCGCGCTTGCACTTGGGACGCGAGGTGGGCCGCGCATGAACAGCCCAGCCATGACCGTCCCTGTGCCAGCGCTTGCGGCTCAGCCCGCGCTTCCCAGCCCATGGCAAGCCATGCTTGGCGTGCTGCGGCGCGACCTGCGCTTGGCTCTGCGGCGCAAGGCCGAGTGGCTGGGCGCGGTGTTTTTCTTTGTGTTGGTGGCGGCTTTGTTTCCGCTGGCCATCGGTCCTGAGCCGGGCACGCTGCGCCTGATCGGGCCCGGGGTGTTGTGGGTGGCGGCCTTGCTGGCGAGCATGTTGAGTTTGGGCCGATTGTTCGAGGCCGACCACCACGACGGCAGCCTGGAGCAGTTGGCGCTGTCGGCCGCACCCTTGCCTTGGCTCGTCAGCGCCAAGCTGCTGGCGCATTGGTTGATCTCGGGCTTGCCCTTGGTGCTGTTGTCGCCGCTGTTGGGGCTGCAGTTCGGTTTGGGGGCAGAGGCCTTGGGCATGTTGGCTTTGACGCTCTTGATCGGCACGCCTGTGCTGTCACTGCTGGGCGCGATCGGCGCGTCCCTCACCTTGGGTGTGCGCGGTGGCGGGGTGCTGCAGTCGCTCTTGCTCTTGCCTTTGTATGTGCCGGTGCTGGTGTTCGGCACGGGCGCGGTGGACGCGCAGATGCGCGGCCTGGGGGCCGAGGCGCATTTGTCCATCATGTTGGCGCTCTTGCTCGCTTCAGCCGCGCTCAGCCCCTTGGCCTGTGCGGCAGCTTTGCGCTTGGCGCTGGAATGATCAGGAACGGACCATGAAGCTTTTTCACTATGCCGCGCCACAACACTTCTACCCTTTGGCCGGTCGCCTGTGGCCTTGGCTGGCGCTGCTGGCCACGGCGCTCGCGCTGGCGGGTTTGTGGGTGGGCTTCATGGTCGCGCCGTCCGACGCGCAGCAGGGTCAGGCCTACCGCATCATTTACATCCATGTGCCGGTGTCGTGGATGGCCATGATCATTTACCTGGCCATGGCGTTTTGGAGTGTGCTGGGCCTGGTGTTCAACACGCGCTTGTCGGGCCTGATGACTCGGGCGCTTGCGCCCACTGGGGCTTTGCTGGCCTTTTTGTCGCTGTGGACTGGGGCCTTGTGGGGCAAGCCGATGTGGGGCACCTATTGGGTCTGGGACGCCCGACTGACCTCGATGCTGATTCTGCTGTTTTTGTATTTGGGCTACATCGCTTTGACTTCGGCCATCGAAGACCCGCGCCGCTCGGACCGGGCCGGTGCTTTGGTGGCGGTGGTGGGTGCGGTGAACGTGCCCATCATTTATTTTTCGGTGCAATGGTGGAACACCTTGCACCAAGGCGCATCGGTGTCCTTCACACAATCGCCGCGCATGGCCAGCATCATGCTGACTGGCATGCTGCTGATGAGCTTGGCGGTGTGGTTCTATGCGGCGGCCATCGCTTTGTGGCGCGTGCGCAGTTTGATTTTGGCGCGTGACAGCCACGCGGCTTGGGTGCAACAACTGCCCGAAGTGTTGGCGCACCGCGAGTACCGGGCTTTTCGAGGTGCCGCATGATTTGGACAAGCGCAGCCGAGTTTTGGGCCATGGGCGGCTATGGCGTGTATGTGTGGGGCAGCATGGGCGTGAGTGTGGCCTTGATGGCGCTGGAGGTGTGGCTGACGCGCATGGGACGCAAGCAAGCGCTGGACGCGGTGTGCGAGGCCATGGAGGCTGAAGCCCTGGATGCTCAAACCCCGAGCGCCGCACAGGTCCGCCCGGTCGGGGCATCGCGCTCCGTTCATTTCTCACAAGGAGCTGCGTCATGAAAAGCCGCCACCAACGACTGTTTGGCATCGCATTGGGTTTGCTGCTCGTGTGCGGTGCGCTGTTTTTTGTGCTCAACGCATTTCAGAGTAATTTGGTGTTTTTCTTCACACCCACCCAAGTGGCGGCGGGTGAAGCGCCCAAAGAGGGGCACTTTCGCGTCGGCGGTTTGGTCAAGGCTGGCAGCATCCAGCGCGACGGCATGGCGGTAGCGTTTGTGGTGACCGATACGCAGCGTGAGGTGCCGGTGCGCTACGTGGGCTTGCTGCCCGATTTGTTCAAAGAAGGCAAAGGCGTGGTGGCGCAAGGCCGTTTGGACGCAGGCAGCCTGTTTGTGGCCAGCGAGGTGCTGGCCAAACACGACGAAAACTACATGCCACCCGAAGCCCAGCACGCGCTGGACGAGGCGGCCAAGGCCCGTGTGGGTGCGGCGGTTTCGCAATGATGCGTGCAGACATGAACGGAGCCGTGTATGTGGCCTGAAGCTGGCCATCTGGCGTTGATCATGGCAGCCTGGGTTGCTGTTCTGCAAGCGGTGCTGCCGCTGTGGGGCAGTTTGTCGCCGCGCCGCGCGGGCTGGCAAGCGCTGGCCAGGCCTTTGGCGGTCTTGCAACTGGCGCTGATCGTGTTGGCTTTCGGTGCTTTATGGCATGCGTTTTATGTGCACGATTTCAGCGTCAAGTATGTGGCCAACAACTCCAACACATTGCTGCCCACACCGTACCGCCTCTCGGCGATTTGGGCAGGACACGAGGGCTCTTTGGTGCTGTGGGTCTTGATGCTGGCGTTGTGGTCGGTGGCCGTGTCCACGTTTTCCAAGCGATTGCCGCAGGCCTTGGTGGCGCAGGTGCTGGGCGTGATGGGCGCGGTGTCGGTGGGTTTTCTGGCCTTCATCCTCACCTTGTCCAACCCGTTTGCGCGACAGTTCCCGGCGCCAGCCGAGGGCCGTGATTTGACGCCTTTGCTGCAAGACCCGGGATTGGTGATTCACCCGCCGATGCTCTACATGGGCTATGTGGGTTTGTCGGTGGCTTTTGCTTTCGCCATGGCAGCGCTGCTCTCGGGCAGGCTGGATGCCGCTTGGGCGCGTTGGGCGCGGCCCTGGACGGTAGCTGCCTGGGGCTTTTTGACGCTGGGCATCGCACTGGGTTCGTGGTGGGCTTATTACGAATTGGGCTGGGGCGGTTGGTGGTTTTGGGACCCGGTGGAAAACGCCTCACTCATGCCCTGGCTGGTGGCCACGGCACTGATCCATTCGCTCATGGTCACCGACAAGCGCGGCCAGTTCAAGGCTTGGACGGTGCTGTTGGCCATTGGGGCGTTTTCACTGAGTTTGCTTGGTACTTTCCTCGTGCGCTCAGGGGTCTTGACCTCGGTGCATGCCTTTGCAACCGACCCAGGGCGAGGCGTGTTCATCTTGTTGTTTTTGGTCGTGGTGGTGGGCGTTTCGCTGGCCTTGTTTGCCTGGCGTGCGCCGCAGTGGGCCAATGCCTCGCAGCCGGTGGCCGGTTCGCGCGAATCGTTTTTGCTGCTCAACAGCGTGCTCTTGGTGGTGGCCATGGCGGCGGTGTTGCTGGGCACTTTGTACCCGCTGATCATCGATGCGCTCAATCTGGGCAAGCTCTCTGTGGGCCCACCGTATTTCGACCGCGTGTTTGTGCCCCTGATGGTGCCGCTGCTCTTGGCCATGGTGCCGGGCACGGTGGTGCCTTGGCATGTGGCGCGCTGGGCGGCGGTGCGCTCGGTGCTGGTGCCTGGGGCCTTGGCGCTTTTGCTGGCCAGCGCCTGGGCCAGCTGGGGTGCTGCGCCCCAGGATGCAGAGGCCGTGACCACAGCTGGTGGCTGGCTCACGGTGATGGGTGGCACCTTGGGCGGCTGGATTGTGTTGTCGGGCGCTTGGCAAATTGTGCAGCGCTTGCGCCTGCCTGGATCACCGGGGCTGGCTTGGTGGGGCATGCAGGTCGCGCACCTGGGTGTGGCGGTGCTGGTTCTGGGCATCACAGGGGTCAAGTCTTTTCAGGTGGAGCGCGACGTGCGTCTGGGTTTGGGCGATTCGGTCACAGTGGCCGGTGTGCGTTACCAATTGATGGGTGTGGGCAACCATTTGGGACCGAACTATTTGGCCTTGCGCGCAGAAGTGCACTTGTTCGAAGGCGAGCCTGGCCGTGAGCAACAAGTGGGCACTTTATTGCCCGAAAAACGCCGCTACGTCTCGAGCGCGATGCCCATGACCGAAGCGGGGATTGACCGAAACCTCTGGCGTGACCGTTATGTGTCTTTGGGCGAGCCCTTGGCGGGTGAGCCGCCGCAGTGGAGTTTCAGGGTCTACCACAAGCCTTATGTGTCGTGGATCTGGCTGGGTGCGGTGTTCATGGTGCTGGGAGGAGGCTTGGCAGCGTTCGATCGGCGCTACCGCCAAGCCCCTTTGGCAGCGCGTGCGCCTGGCGCTCAGGTTGATGTGGGCATGGGTGCGTCTGGCGTGCGAGTTGCAGGGCCTGTGCCTGTGGTCAAAGGCGCTGTGTCATGAGCGCGTTGTCTGCCCAGGCCACAAGCCGCCGCATGCCGCGCTGGGTGTTTGTGCCACTGGCGCTGTTTTTGGGCATGGTGGTGTTTTTGGGTGTGGGCCTCACCCGCAACCCGCAAGAAATTCCCTCGCCGCTGATCGGCCGCCCGGCACCGGCTTTTGAGTTGCCGCTGGTGGGCGGGCCGGGCGTGTTCAACGCGGCGCAATTCAAGGGCCAGCTCACCTTGGTCAACCTGTGGGCCACCTGGTGCGCGGGTTGCAAAGAAGAGCACCCGATTTTGATGGCGCTGGCCCGCCAGCCCGGCCTGAAGATGGTGGGCATCAATTACAAAGAACTGCAGGCCTCAGAACTCTCAGGCCAAGAACCGCTCAGCGCTGAATCGGTCCAGAAAGCCACGGCACGCAGCCAAGCCTGGTTGCAAAAAAACGGCCAGGCTTTTGGCGTGAACCTGCTGGACATGGACGGGCGTGTGGGCATGGATTTTGGTGTGTATGGCTTGCCCGAAACCTATTTGATTGACCGAGAAGGCGTGGTGCGCTTCAAGCACGCCGGGGCCTTGACGCCCGACGTGGTCCAGCAAAAACTCCTGCCCTTGCTGCGGGGGGTGAACTGATGCGCGCGGTGCTGCGGTGGATGCTGGCTTGCCTTGGGCTGTGGTGCGCCTGTGTGGCAGCCCAAGCGCCGGGAGGTTCGTCAATGGGCGTTGCCCGTGTTGGGTCAGTCTCGTCGGTTGTGAAGGCGACCTTGCCGGGTGTGGGCGCGCCCGCGGCAACGCACGCCGATGCGCCCATGTCGGCCGCTGTGCAGGCGCGCTGGGACCACATCGCGGCCGAGCTGCGTTGCTTGGTGTGCCAAAACGAATCGCTGGCTTCGTCGAATGCTGAGCTGGCACTCGACCTGCGGCGCGAGCTGCGCAGCCTGATCGAGCAGGGCAAAACCGACGCCGACATCCGCAGCTTTTTGGTCAGCCGTTACGGTGACTTTGTGCTCTACAAACCCGAGGTCAAACCCGTGACTTGGCTCTTGTGGTTTGGACCTTTTGTGCTGCTGTTGGGCGCACTGGTGCTGGCGCTGCGCTTGATGCGCCGCACGCCTGCTGAGCCTGCGCCCTTGACCGACAGCGAGCGCGCTCGCGTTCGCCAACTGCTGGAGTCCTGATGTCCTTCGTGCCGCCTTGGCTGGGTTTGTTGTGGGTGCTGCTGGCTTTGGGTGCGCTGGCAGCTGGGGTGTTGCAGCGTGGCCTGAAAAAACAAGTCCAGGTCGTGGGGCTCGAGCGGCAGTCACAGACCAACCGCAGGATCGCGCAAGAGCACCTGGCCGATCTGGACCGTGCTTTGGCCGAAGGCCGTTTAACGGCACTGCAGCATCAAGTGGCCCGCGACGAATTGCTGCGCCACCTGTTGGACGACGCGGCGCAGTCGGATGACACTCCTGTTGCGGCAGTGCCTGCGCGATGGCTCTGGTGGGTCGGGGCCTTGGTGCTGCTCAGTGGCCTGAGTTATCTGCAACTGGGTGCCTCCCAGGCTTGGTGGCCCAAGCCTTTGAGTCAACGGGTCCAAATCGGTGCGACCACGCCCGAGCAATTGGCGGAGCAAACCCGCGCATGGCAAGAAGCCACGCAAAAACGCCCCGAGGATGCCGAGGCTTGGTTGACGCTGGCGCGGCTACACGCCGCCCAAAATGCGCACGCCCCGGCCGAGCAGGCTTTGGCGCGTGTGCTGGCCTTGTCGCCCGAGCCCGATCTGTGGATCGAGCGGGCGCAGATGAAGGCCTTGAGCGCAGGCGGTGTCTACACCGGAGAGCCTTGGCAGTGGATTCAAGATGTGCTGCGCACTGAGCCCCAGCACCTGAACGCGCTGGTGCTCGCGGGCAGCGCGGCGCTGTCTGAAAAACGGCATGCCGCCGCGCAAGACTACTGGCAGCGTGCCTTGGCTTTGGTGCCTGCCGACAGTGAGGCGGGCCAAGGCTTGCAGCAGGCCCTCGCGCAAGCCGCCGAGAGGGTGGCCACTCCGGCGGGCGACGCCCAGCCTCTGATTCAAGGAGAAGTCCGTGTTTCGACCGAGGTGCAAAGTCAAATTTCGGAAGGCGCGACCTTGTTTGTGTATGCCATGGCCGAAGAGGGCTCGCGCCGCCCGGTGGCCATCTGGCGTGGCACGCCCACCTCATGGCCGGTGCGCTTTGCCTTGAGTGACAGCATGGGGATGGGTGCGCCTCCCCTGTTGTCATCGCTGGCGCAAGTGCGCCTGGTGGCCCGGGTTTCCAAAACCGGCTCGGCGCAAAAGCAAGAGGGGGATTTGCAGGTGGAACTGCCCGGCGTGAAGACCGGCGTGCAAGGCGTTGTGCTTCAAATCACTGGGCGCTGACACCTGCTGGAAGTTGGGTGCAGAGGGTGCACCCGGGGAACTGGCTCAGCCCTGACGCAGCTTGCGCGAATGGCTGTGCACCGCCTCGACCAGCGCCGTCACATGCTCGGGTGGGGTGTATTGGCTGATGCCGTGGCCCAGGTTGAAGATGTGCGTGGGGCCTGTGGTGTTGCGGTCGGTGTGCGGTTGGCCAAAGCTGTCGAGCACCCGGTGCACCTCGGTCGCGATCTGCGCGGGTGGTGCAAACAAGATGTTCGGGTCGATGTTGCCTTGCAATGCTTTGCCAGGGCCGCCGACTTGGCCGCCCACGAGTGAGCGGGCGCGGCCCAGGTTCATGGTCCAGTCCAGGCCCAGCACGTCGCAGTTCAGGCCTGCCATCTCGGGCAGCCACAGGCCGCCGCCTTTGGTGAACACGATGCTGGGGATGCGTTGGCCGTTGTGCTCGGTCTTCAGTTGTGAGAGAACGCGTGCGGTGTAGGCCAAGCTGAATTGCTGGAATGCCCCATCGGCCAGCACACCGCCCCAGCTGTCAAACACCATCACCGCTTGGGCGCCGGCTTCGATCTGGGTGTTCAGGTACAGGGCCACGGCGTCGGCGTTGATTTCCAGGATGCGGTGCATCAAATCCGGGCGGCTGTACATCAGGGTCTTCACATGCCGGTAGTCGTCAGAGCCTGCGCCCTCGACCATGTAGCACGCCAGCGTCCAGGGGCTGCCAGAAAAACCGATCAGCGGCACGCGGCCATTCAGCGCCTTGCGGATACTGGTCACCGCGTCGAACACGTAGCGCAGCTTGTTCATGTCGGGCACAGCGAGCTCGGCCAC
>CAMDFK010000014.1 GCA_945897465.1 Limnohabitans sp. Rim8
GAAGAGGGCTTGCGCATGCTCAAGCGGCGCAAAGTCTATGACGGCTTGCTGGCCTTGCAAGGACAACTTCAGTGGGACGACTCTGACGAAGGATGGGCCCGCTGGCGGGCGCAGCAGCAGGCTTTGAAGGTCGCAGGCGAGCCGTACGATCGCGCCATTGACGCGGCAGAGAAAGGCTTCACAGGCGTTCAGGCTTTGGTGCTTCAAGAGCCCGAGCCACCTACACTGATCTCAAAAGCCCGGAAGAAACCATGATTCTGGTGGACTCCAGCGTCTGGATTGATTTCTTCAATCAAGCACCGACACCACAACGCCTGCAGCTGGTGCGCTGGCTGGAAGGTGGAGACGTGTCGATTGGGACTGCCGATCTGGTGGTCTTCGAAGTTCTGCGCGGATTTCGCAACGACACAGCCCGTCGCACGGCAGAAAGCCTGCTGTTGGATTTGCCCGTAATGGACATTGGCGGGGCGGCCAATGCGCTCAGCGCGGCAGCGCTGTACCGCCGCCTGCGGGCGCAGGGCCGCACCGTGCGCAGCCCCATCGACGTGCTGCTGGCCAGCTACTGCATGACGCACGGTCATGCGCTGCTGCACCGTGACGCTGATTTTGAATCGCTGAAAACTTTGGGAGGGCTGGACACATGGCCGCAATGAACACTTCATCGACTTGGCACCGTCACTTTAGCGGCCAAGCCCGCTACCACGTTTGGGCCACGCATCGCCTGCTCGAAGCGGTATCGCCCGTGCCCGACCAAGACTACCGGCGCGACGTGGGTCTGTTCTTCAAAAGCATCCACGGCACGCTCAACCACATGCTGGTGGCCGAGCAGCTGCTTTGGTATGCGCGGTTTGCCAAAGGCACATCCCCCGTGCTGGCGCTGGATACCGAAGTCGAACCCCACCGCGAACGACTGGCGCAGGCCATCAAGGGCGGATCGGCCAACTGGACGCCCCTGATCGCCAGCTGGAGCGCCGAGCGTTTTGACGGCCAACTGGACTACCGCACGAGTAAGGGCGACCCCCTGTCCTTGCCGTTTGCGGCGACCTTGGCGCATGTGTTCAACCACGCCACCCACCACCGTGGCCAGATCACGGCGGCGCTCACCGCCATGGGCCAGCCTTGCCCCGAGCTGGACATGGTTTATTTTCTGCAATCAGAACAAGCGCCCAAAGCATGAGCACAGCCCTGAAAATTTCAACCCAAGGCGGCGTGCACACGATCACGCTGTCGCGTCCCGATGTGCGCAACGCTTTCAACGACGAGGTCATTGCCGAGCTGAAAAACGCTTTTCTGGCGGTGGCGCAAGACAGCTCCGTGCGCTGCGTGGTGTTGGCTGCTGAGGGGCTTGCTTTTTGTGCAGGCGCAGACCTGAACTGGATGCGCCGAATGGCCGACTACACACGCGAAGAAAACCTGGCCGACGCGGGGGAGCTGGCCGCCATGCTGCGAGCGATTTATGAATGCCCTCAGCCGACCATTGCCCGCGTGCAGGGTGACGTGTACGCGGGCGGCATGGGCCTGGTGGCGGCATGCGATATGGCGGTGAGTGTGGACACGGCGCATTACTGCCTGAGCGAGGTCAAGCTCGGCCTGATTCCCGCCACAATCAGCCCCTATGTGATCCGCGCCATGGGCACGCGTGCGGCGCACCGTTACTTTTTGACAGCCGAACGTTTTGGCGCTGCCGAGGCGAACCGCATTGGCCTGGTGCACGATGTGGTGACAGCCGATGCGGTGGACGCCAAAGTGGCGGAAATCACCCAAGCGCTGGTGAACGCCAGCCCCCACGCTGTGCGCGCCTGCAAAAAGCTGGTGCAAGACGTGGCCGAGCGAGAGATCAACAACGCGCTGGTGGCGCAAACGGTGGCGGGCATCGCCGACATCCGCGCCAGCGTTGAGGGCAAAGAGGGTGTGCAGTCTTTTTTGCAAAAACGTAAACCCAACTGGTTGTCTTCAAGATGATGAATTTCAAAAATTTTATTGGGGCCATGTTTGTTGTTCTGTGGGCCAATTTGGCACAGGCGCAAGTTCCGGTAGCCAATTTGGGCGAGTCGATTGTGAGCATCAAAAACAACCGATTGTTTGCCGTGAATTTGGAAACAACGGTATTCAAGCCAGAGGGGGATGGGCCATTTCCAGTGGTGATTATCAACCATGGAAAAAGCTTAGGGAACAACCGTCTTCAGGGTCGTGAGCGAGCGATTGTGGCGACTCGACAATTTTTGCAAAGAGGTTATGCAGTCGTGCTGCCCATGCGCCAAGGATTCTCTAATTCTGGTGGTGCAGTGGTCGGCGAAGGGTGCAACATAGCCGGCAACGGCGATGCGCAAGCGGATGACATCCATGCCGTGATGAAGTGGACTGTCCAGCAGCCTTGGGCAGACGCCCAAAAGATGATCATGATGGGTCAATCTCATGGCGGCTTAACAACGCTGGCCTACGCCCAAGACCCACACCCCGGTATCCAATTTGTCGTTAACTTCGCAGGTGGACTCAAATACACCCAGGGATGTCAGTGGGAGTTGGCGTTGAAAGATGCGTTCAGTGCCTATGGCAAAAAAGCAAAGGTTGATTCGCTATGGTTTTATGGTGCCAATGACAGCTTTTTCCCGCCGCAAGTGATAAAGCCTGCGCATCAAGCCTATGTAGACGCTGGTGGGAAGGCTGAGTTAAATGCCTTTGGTGCGTTTGGGTCAGATGCTCACGGCATGTTTGCGAACCCTGATGGACTGGCCATTTGGTGGCCAAGTGTTGAAACCAAACTGCTTCAGCATGGTATGCCCACTGCATTGATTTTTCCTCAGTACGGCGCAGCTGGAAAAACACCCAAACCAGAGCCAACGCAATGGGCTGATCTCAAAGAGATTGATCGAATTCCACACTTGAAAGAGGGCGGACGAAAAGGCTACGGGGTGTTTCTTATGAGACCTTTACCCAGAGCTTTCGCCTTGTCAGGATCGGGGGCTTGGGGCTGGGCCAATGGTGGAGATGACCCTCTTGCCAGTGCATTGAACAACTGTCAGAAAAACTCTAAATCTCCTTGTCTGCTGTACGCGGTGGATGAACAAGTGGTCTGGAAACCTTGATAAGCTGAGAAGGTCTCAAATGTTCAAAAAAATCCTGATCGCCAACCGTGGCGAAATCGCCTGCCGCGTGGCCGCTACTGCGCGCCGAATGGGCATTCAAACCGTGGCGGTGTATTCCGACGCTGACGCCAGCGCCAAGCATGTGCAAGCCTGTGACGAAGCGGTGCATGTAGGCGGCTCAGCACCCAAAGACAGCTACCTGCGCTGGGAGCGCATCTTGCAAGCGGCCAAAGACACGGGTGCTGAGGCGGTGCACCCCGGCTACGGCTTTTTGAGCGAGAACGAAGACTTTGCCAAGGCCTGCGTCGCCGCAGGTCTGGTGTTCATCGGCCCGCCCGCATCGGCGATTTTGGCGATGGGCCTCAAGGCCGAGTCCAAGCGATTGATGGAGCAAGCCGGTGTGCCGCTGGTGCCTGGTTACCACGGTGCCGACCAAGACCCCGCGCTGCTGCAGCGCGAAGCCGATCGCATCGGTTACCCCGCGCTCATCAAGGCCAGCGCAGGCGGTGGCGGCAAGGGCATGCGCGTTGTGGAAAAGTCCGAAGACTTTGCCGCCGCCTTGGCCAGCTGCCAGCGCGAAGCGATCAACAGCTTTGGCAGCGATGCGGTGCTGATTGAAAAGTATGTGCAGCGCCCACGCCACATCGAGATCCAGGTGTTTGGCGACACGCAGGGCAACTGCGTGTATTTGTTTGAGCGCGACTGCTCGGTGCAGCGCCGCCACCAAAAAGTGCTGGAAGAAGCCCCGGCCCCCGGCATGACCGAAGCCCTGCGTGCACACATGGGCGCAGCGGCGGTGGCGGCAGCCAAGGCGGTGAACTACGTGGGCGCAGGCACGGTGGAATTCATCGTCGAGCAAACGGCGTATGACCAGCCCGAGTCCATGAAGTTTTTCTTCATGGAAATGAACACCCGCCTGCAGGTGGAGCACCCCGTGACTGAAGCCATCACCGGCCTGGATTTGGTCGAGTGGCAGTTGCGTGTGGCCAGTGGCGAGCCACTGCCTTTGCGCCAGGACCAGTTGCGCATCCAGGGTCACGCCATCGAGGCGCGGATCTGCGCCGAAAACCCCGACAACAACTTCTTGCCTGCTACTGGCACGCTGCAGGTGTACCGCAAGCCACAAGCCAGCAGTTTTGAAAGAAGCACGGTGCGTGTGGACGACGGCGTGCGCGGGGGCGACACCATCAGCCCGTTTTACGATTCGATGGTGGCCAAGCTCATCGTGCATGGCGACACGCGCGAGCAAGCGTTGGCCCGGCTGGACACCGCTTTGGCGCAAACCCACATCGTGGGCCTGAACACCAATGTGCAGTTTTTGCGTCATGTGGTGCGCAGCGAGTCGTTTGCCACCGCCAAGCTCGACACCGCACTCATTCAGCGCGAAGCCGCTGTGCTGTTCAAACAAGAAACCGTGGGCTTAGCCGCAGCCGTGGCCACCGTGGTGGCCCACACCCTGCACGCCGAAAAAGCCCTGCAGGGCGCAGACCCCTTCAGCCGCCGCGATGGCTGGCAGTCGCACAGTCTGGCGCAGCGCCGATTTGAGTTTGTCTGGCAAGACCAGCCCCGTTCGGCCCGTTTGAACTATTTGCATGACGGCGCTGTGAGCCTGTCGCTGGAAGGCGAGGAAGCCGCATCTGGCGTGCTGACGTTTGCTGCGGATGGTGCAGGCCTGTGGGTGCAGTGGGGCAGCGCCCCCCGAGTTTTCAGCCAGCTCGACTGGCAAGGCGAAACCGCGCACCTTTTCACGCATCAGGGCGCGACCCGCATTACTGTGCTGGACCCGCTGGCGCACGCGGGCGAAGCCGCGCAAGAGGGCGGTCGCCTGACAGCTCCGATGCCAGGCAAGGTGGTGTCGTTTGCCGTTAAAGTGGGCGACAAGGTCAAAGCCGGTCAGCCTCTGGCCGTGATGGAAGCCATGAAGATGGAGCACACCATCAGTGCGCCCAAAGACGGCGTGGTGGCCGAGCTGCTCTACGCGCCGGGTGACCAAGTCGCCGACGGGGCAGAGTTGCTCAAGCTGGCGGCGTGATTTTGAGCAAAGCCAAGCCAAGCGCAGTCCAATGCTTGACTGCTGTCATCGCGAGCGAAGCGTGGCGATCCAGTGTCCGAGCCAGCACAGTTGCTGGATTGCCACGTCACTTCGTTCCTCGCAATGACGAGTTCAGGGGCTTCGTTCCTCGCAATGACGAGTTCAGGGGCTTCGTTCCTCGTAATGACGAGTTCAGGGGCTTCGTTCCTCGTAATGACAAAATCAATGACTCTTCGCCACGGTCGATCGCGAGGCCTTCTGCGCTTGGGTCTCGTGATGACAGAGGGCATCCTGCGTGAAAGCAGGGGCATGGTCTTGCTGACAAAATTAAGACATGAACATCACCATCTGCTTTGACAAGCTCGAGCCCGCGCCTTGGGTGCAGGGCCTGCAACAAGCCTTCCCGGAGGCCTCGGTGTCTGCTTGGGCCCCTGGTGCACCACCCGCTGACCACGCCATCGTCTGGGCACCGCCCCAGCAGTTCATCGACGAACAGCTGGGTTTGCAAACCCTGTTCAACATCGGCGCAGGCGTCGATGCCTTGCTGCAGCTGAAACTGCCGCCAGCGCTGAAGGTGGTGCGTCTGGACGATGCGGGCATGTCGGTGCAAATGGCCGAATACGTGTGCTACGCGGTGATCCGGCACTTCCGTGAGTTCGATGGCTACGACGCTGACACCCAATTGGGCAAATGGTCGTACCGCAAACCGCGCAGCCGCGCCGATTTTGCGGTGGGTGTGATGGGCCTAGGTGTGCTGGGCGAGCGGGTGGCCAAGGCGCTGCAGGTGTTTGAATTTCCGGTCAACGGCTACAGCCGCAGCCCCAAAGATCTGCCCGGCATCCGCTGCTTCAGCGGGGCGCAGAGCCTTCCCGAATTCCTGCAGGCCACGCGCGCACTGGTGAACTTGATGCCGCTGACCGCCGAGACCGAAAACATCCTGAACAAAGACACGCTCTCTCAGCTGCAACGAGGCGGCTATGTGATCAACGTGGCCCGTGGCAAGCACTTGGTCGAAGATGACCTGATCACCCTCATCGACCAGGGCCACCTCGCAGGAGCCACACTCGACGTGTTCCGCACCGAGCCACTGCCCGCTGGGCATCCGTTTTGGCAACACCCGAAAATCACCGTGACACCTCACACCTCGGCCCGTACGCTGCGCGAAGAAAGCATCGCGCAAATCGTGGGCAAAATGCAGGCGCTGCAGCGCGGCGAGCCCATCCGTGGCGTGGTGGACCACCGTCGCGGTTATTGAGCATTCAGAGAACCCCATGACCCTACCTTCACGCGTTCAACTCATCGATGTCGGCCCCCGCGACGGTTTGCAAAACGAAAAGCAACCGGTCCCGGCTGAAATCAAAATCGGTTTGGTGCACCGCTTGCAGGCCGCGGGGCTCACCGAGATCGAGGTCACCAGTTTTGTGTCCCCGAAGTGGGTGCCCCAGATGGCCGACAACGCCGAGGTGATTGCGGGCATCGTGCGCCAAGCGGGCGTGCGCTATTCGGTGCTCACCCCCAACATGGTGGGTTACCAAGCGGCGGTGGCTTCGAAGCCTGACGAAATCGTGGTCTTTGGTGCCGCCAGCCAGGCCTTCAGCCAAAAAAACATCAACTGCTCCATCGAAGAAAGCATGGAGCGCTTCGCGCCTGTGGTGCAAGCGGCTCTGGCGGCGGGTGTCGCGGTGCGCGGTGCCATGAGCTGCAGTGTGGGTTGCCCCTACGAAGGCGATGTCTCACCTGCCAGCGTGGCCCACTTGGCAGGTTTGATGAAGCAGATCGGCGTGCAGCGCGTGGACATGGCCGACACCATCGGCACGGGCACACCGCTCAAGGTGCAAAAAGCCATTGAAGCCACGCTGCAGCATTTCGACGTCGACCACATTTGCGGGCACTTTCACGACACCTATGGCCAGGCTCTGGCCAACACGCTGGCTGCTTTGCAAATGGGCGTGTGGAATTTCCAGTCGTCGGTGGCGGGTCTGGGCGGTTGCCCTTATGCCAAGGGCGCCACGGGCAATGTGGCCACCGAAGACGTGGTCTACATGCTGCACGGTATGGGCATTTCCACGGGCATTGATCTGGACAAATTGGTCGATGCCGGTGCTTTCATCAGCGACTTTTTGGGCCGACAACCCAACTCGAACGTGGCCAAGGCTTTGTTGACCAAGCGGGCGGGTTGAGCAGGTGTGCACAGGGTCCCCATCAAGACCCGTGGTCTACCGACTGAGCTCCGTCGGCTTGAGCCGTTTGTTCTTGCACAGCCAGCGCCAATGCCGCCGTCAGTTCGTCAAAGTGCGCGATCTCGGTCACGCCCGCTAGGGTCTTGAGGCGGGGTGATTTGGGCTCGATCATCCAAGCCCGGTCGGCCAGGCTGAGCATCTCGACGTCGTTGTCGTTGTCGCCCATGGCCCAGATGGTGTCAAAGCGCGGCTGGATGTCTTCGCTGCGAAACTGCACCAGCACATGGTGCTTGGAAATGCCGATGCGGGCGGCGGCTGTCTCTGGCGTGTTGGGATCGAGCAAAAAGGCGCTGTTGATGCTCAACTCGCCGGTGCACACATCGCCTTGAAACTGCACCGTGTGCGCCAGCGCGAAGTCGGCAAAAATGCGTTTGCGCAGCACCTCTGCGGCAACAAAATAACTGTCTGACACCACGCCCACCATGAAACCTGCCCGCTTGAAGGCCTTCACGCACTCGATCACGCCGGGCCGGATGGGCATGGCTTTGGCCACGGCCTCGAATTTTTGGCGGTGCACAAATCGGAAAATTTGCGCGATGTTGGCGCTGCGTGTCAGCACATCCAGGTTGCTGCCGTCCAAGTGCTTGTTCAGCTCGTCGACCTGCCCTGTGGCTTGCGCCAGCAAGGTGGCAAAGCGGCTGGTGGTCACTGTACCGTCCATGTCCAGCAGCAGAAGTTTCGTGCGGTTTTTCTGCCGCGTGATGGCGTAGTCCCATGAGGCGGTGGCCTGGCGCTGGCTTTCGTACATGGCGGTGATCTGCTCGACATGCAAACGGCCTGATTCACGGGCGCGGCTGTAAATCACACGAGAAACCTCGTTGGCCATCGATGTCAGGTCCATCAGAGGCTGGCTGTCATGTTCCAAGTGACCAATGTCCACCTCGGCCAACTTGGCGTTGGCCCGCCAGGCGTCAATCAGCAGGCCGATGTCCACGCCATAGCCGTCTTCGAAAGTGAGTTGTTGCAACAGTGATTTGCGTGCTGCGATGATGCCGCCTAAGGGCTGGTTGAAATGCGCCAGTTCGGGGAAAAACACCTTGAGCATGGGCTTGGCGGTGAGTTCGGTCACGCGACCGCCGCCCCGGCCAAACCGCGCTTTCACCAATTCGGCATGGCCCGCGAGCAAAGGGCGGGCCAAGTCGCTGATGATGCCGCTGCGCAGGCCTTTGAGGTCACCATCGAGGTAGACCAGAATTTCGCTTTTCGCCACCCGTGCCCCATCGGCCATGGAGGCACCCTTGCCCAGCAAGCTGCTGGTGATCACTCGGGCACCCGCTTCGCGGGCCAGGCGCACGGTGTTGTCGATCGAGCTGTCGTCCACCACGATCACCTCGGCTGTGGCCGAATCGCTCAGGGCATAACGCACCACATCGGCGATGCGTTTTTGCTCGTTCAAAGCGGGAATGATGACGCTGACACAGGGCCCCAAAGGCGCCTCCAGAAGCAGAGGAGCAGGTGCAGGGTGTGTGGGCTCGGTCGTGGCCGTGTCCAGCTTTTGCAAAGGGCTCAGGCGGAGGATCAGCCAATGTCGCAGTCCTTGCCATGCATTGTTCCAAATGCTTTGCCAAATGTTCATGGGTATTCACCTTTTGGGTTGATTCATGCTGGGCAGTCTGGGGGTGGGTGACCCGTTGCGGCGCTTCGACCGACATGGCCGATGGCGTGTGTGAAGAACTCAAGACTCAAGTGCAGGCCCGCCCATTGGCGGCCTTGCTGTTGCATTCGGCTTCCTGACCTGGCAATTTTACATTTGATCAAATGTAATCAAATCAAAGACCCTGAGTTGGTCGGGTTGTCAATTTGTCACATTGGTGTCAAGGTGAAATGAGGGTCTAACAAGGCGGCGGGTTCAAGGGCGGTGCAAACGGCATGCAAGGCGAGAAAACTGTCTATGGTGCGCTCAGTTTTCAGCCTCCATGGGCAAAACAAAGGCTCAGAGATGACCAATCCCAGAGCTTCGCGGCGCGCTCGCTCACATCATGGCAATCGGGGTTTGTGCGGCTTTCTCATCAACCTCCAGTCGGTTGATCAGCGCTGACAGGTTGTGCTCCAGTTGGAGCAAGGTCACTTCATCCATGCGTTGCAGGGCATGGGGCAAGACGCCCGCAAAAGGCCCGGGTATTTTCTTGAGCAGTTTTACACCCTCGGGCAGCACATACAACTCCACCACGCGTCGGTCAGAGGCAGATTTTTCGCTGTGAAGCAAACCGCTTTTGATCAGCGAGCGCACCAAATTGCTGGTGGTCGACTGGTGAATGTCCATCAGCGCTGCCAGCTGAGTCACACCTAATCCTTGGTGCTGGGCCACCAGGCTCAAGGCCCAAACCTGGGCACCGCCGATGCCCGATTGTTTCTCCATGGTCTGGAAATGGCGTCTGACGGTGTTGAAAATCAATCTGAATTGCCGCAGAACCCGCGCAGCATGGTCATCAAGGGAGGGGTCTTCGCCAATTTCAGACGTGTGTCTCGGAGGGCTGAGTGGGGACATGATGGCACGCAAGCTGAAGTCTGCGAAGCATACGACAAAGTTTTTGTCGTCATGGGTGCCCACCGGGTAAAAAAAAGGGAGGCAAGCCTCCCCGAAGCCTTGTTCTGGCGTTGAAAAGGCATCGTGATTGTATTGGTACAAATGAAATGGGTTGACAGTGAAAACCCTTGCTTGCCCAAAATGGGTGGTTGGGGCTTGCAAGGCGTGGCTGCACAAAGCTGCCCCACAAGGCGTCGGGGCATGCACTTGCACGCACAATAGACGCATCTATCCTCTGCAGGTGAACCGTGTCAACAAGATGAGTCCTTTCA
Source organism: Limnohabitans sp. Rim8 (assembly GCA_945897465.1). Taxonomy (GTDB): domain Bacteria; phylum Pseudomonadota; class Gammaproteobacteria; order Burkholderiales; family Burkholderiaceae_C; genus Limnohabitans_A. The sequence continues at coordinate 10,158 of CAMDFK010000014.1, forward strand.
AACATCAGGCTTTGCCCGAAGGTGTGCAGCGCGCGAAGGCGACATTGCGTGCCGGGCGCACCGCTGACACTCTGGTCATGCGCGAAGGTGATGCCCGAAACGCAAAAGCCGTCGATACCCTCGGCATGCCATGGTGGCAGATGGCCAAGCGCGTAATCTTGAACCGCAAGAAGGATGGCTTGGCCGTGTCCCTGGTCAAGGAAGCACCATGAATGCCCGCATGAAACTGCTCGCGCACCGGGCCACGCTGGTGCTGGCCAAACCCGAGCCCCATGTGCCTTCGCCGTGTATGTCGGTGTGCGTGATGGACCCGCAGAGCGCTATGTGTTCGGGCTGCTGGCGCAGTCTGGAAGAAATCGGCGCCTGGAGCCGAATGTCTGATGAGGCCAAGCGCCAGGTCTGGCAACGCATCCAGCAGCGCATCGCTTTCTAAACCCCTCAGGTTCGGCAAAACCCGGGTGGGCCTGGCTTCAGGCTGCAGCCGCTGCGCTGCGGTCCACCACAATCAGCACGTTGCAAGGCGACTCTTCCACCAGAGACTTGGCGGTGGAGCCGCTCCACCAGCGGCGCAGCAGGTTGGGCTCATGCTTGTGACCGACCACGATCAGGTCTGCCCCCACGCGCTCGGCAAATCCCGACAGTTCTCGGATCACCTCGCCCTTGAGCACCTCGCCTTGCACCGCATACCCCATGGCTTGCAGGGCTTGCACGCCCTCGCTCAATTGCGCTTTCAGGGTTTCCTCTAAAGGACCGTTGTCGGCCGAGGTGTAGTAACCCATCTCCATCGATCCCACGTCCAGCGGGTTGGGGGCCACCGCCACCAAGGTCAGGCGGGGCTGGCCCCAATGCGCCAGCTCCTTGAGTTCCAACATGGCCTTTTGACCACTGCTCGAGCCGTCGTAGGCCAGGATGATGTGCTTGTACATGGCGTCTCCTTGAATGACAGGGGGTGACTCTGGCCCGGTGCGGGCGGTGTGGTCACCTATTTGTGCAAATGCATTCTACGGACAAGCTGGCCCGCGCAAGTTGGTGTTGACCCTATAAACTGAGGTCAAGATCAAGTCGTTGAGCGAGACACAATACACTGGCAGGCCCTTATGAAAACCATCGATTTCTATCTCGACTTCATTTCTCCCTACGCTTGGCTCGGGTTTGACGCCCTGCCCCGGGCTTTGGAGTGCGTCAGCCACCGGGTGGTACACAAACCGGTCCTGTTTGCGGCCCTGCTCAAGCACCATGGCCAGCTGGGTCCGGCGGAAATTCCTGCCAAGCGCGACTGGACCTACCGGCAAGTGCTGTGGCTGGCCCGTCAGCAGGGCACGCCCTTGCAGTTGCCTACCCAGCACCCCTTCAACCCGCTGGGCTTGTTGCGCTTGGCCACCGCTTGCGACGCCGACGGGTCGCCCAGCCGCTATGTGTGCGAGACAATTTTCCGCCACGTCTGGTGCACCGGGCAGGACGCGGCGGACACCGAGCGCCTGGCGGCTCTGACGGCAGCACTGGCCCCGGCGCAAGACCCCGGCAGCGCCCAGGTCAAGCAAGCTTTGCAAACGTACGCCCAAGAGGCGATCGCGCAGGGGGTGTTTGGTGTGCCCAGCTGGGTGGTCGATGGCCGTGTGTTTTGGGGGCAAGACGCGCTGCCCATGCTGCGGGCTTACTTGCTGGGCGATGCCTGGTTTGACGGTCCGGACTGGCAGGCTGCGTCGCAGTGCGGGGAGGGCGTCAAGCGCTCATGAACTGAGTTGTTGCCCTAATGAAAAAACCCGATCGCATGACGCAATCGGGTTTTTGGTTGGAAGGGTTCAAGTTGGCAAGACAGGGCTTTCCAACTTTGGCCTATTAGTGAGCAGCACTGCCTTGTGAGGTGGTGCCGTCAAAGCTGGGGAAACGGACGTTTTCGACCATGTCCTGAACTTCTTGATCCGGTGCCTTGGTCAGCAGCGACACGATGATGATCACCGCAAAGCCGACGGGCACACCAAAGATACCGGCCGAGATGGGGGCAATGTCCCACCAGGTGTTGGCTTTGAGGATTTCAGGCGTCAACGAACCACTGTGGAACAGGCCGTACATCCAGGGATGGGTCTTGACCATGTAGTAGAACGAGATGCCCAAACCAGCCACCATGCCCAGCGAGGCGCCCCATTTGTTGGCACGCTTCCAGAAGATGCCCAAGGTCAAAGCAGGGAAGAAAGCCGCCGCTGCGAACGAGAATGCTGCTGACACGAGGAACAAAATGTCCGCCATACGCAGAGACGCGACATAAGCAGCCGCCAAAGCCACGAACACCAAAATGGTTTTGGATACCGCGACACGGCTGCTGGCCGATGCGTTAGGGTCAATCACTTTGTAGTACACGTCGTGAGACAAGGCGTTGGCAATGGTCAGCAACAAGCCGTCAGCAGTGGACAAGGCCGCAGCCAAACCACCGGCCGCCACCAGACCCGAAATCACGAAGGGCAAGCCGCCGATTTCAGGCGTGGCCAACACGATGATGTCACCACCCAATCGGATTTCTGCCAACTGCAAGATGCCATCTTTGTTGATGTCAGACACCGCCATCAGCGAGGGGTCGACCACATTCCAGCGTGCAATCCATCCTGGCAACTGGTCTATCGGCGTGCCGACCAAGAGCGTGTAGATGTCGTATTTGACCAGCACCGCCAAAGCAGGCGCTGTGAGGTACAACAAGCAGATGAAAAATAGCGACCAAGCCACCGACTCACGCGCTGCACGCACCGAAGGAACGGTGTAAAAACGCATCAGGATGTGGGGCAGAGCGGCTGTACCGATCATCAAGCAGAACACAAGAGCTAAGAAGTTCTTGCGGGCAACATCTCGAGCGGCATCGTCCTTGCCCGGGAAGGGCTCAGCGTGGCGCAGAGGTGGAGCTGCACGGGGAGCATTGGCTGCACGCGCAGCGGTATAGGCCGCCTTGGCAGCGGCTTCGTCTTTGGGCAGGCCAGCCAAAGCTGTTTCTGCAGCTTTGATGTCAGCTGCAGGTGCGTTGGCGGCCTTCAGCTCTTCCAGCTTCTTGGTAGCGGCTTCTTTGTCCGCGGCCATGGCTGCTGGCACATCTTTCAGCTTTTCCGCGGCTGCATCGGCACGTGCTTTGAAGATGCCGCGAACTTCGAGTTCTTTGGGATCTTTCAGCAGCTGCTCCTCTTTGGCCGTGACTTTTTCAAGCAAGTAACCGTAAGAGATCTGAGGCACAGGCATGTTGGTGTGTTTCACCGACAACCAGACCACAGGGATCATGTAGGCCACGATCAGGATGATGTACTGCGCCACTTGGGTCCAGGTCACAGCGCGCATGCCACCCAAGAAAGAGCACACCAAGATACCTGCCAAGCCCACGTAAACGCCCACGTCGAAGGACAGACCGGTCAATCGGGCGGTGATCAGGCCCACGCCAAAGATCTGCGCCACCACGTAAACGAAGGACACCAAGATGGCCGCAAACACGCCAATCAGGCGCGCCATGTTGCCGCCGTAGCGTGCGCCCAAAAAGTCGGGGATGGTGAACTGGCCGAACTTGCGCAGGTAAGGTGCCAAGAACAAGGCCACCAAACAGTAACCGCCTGTCCAGCCCAAAATGAAGGCCAGACCGCCATAACCTGTCAGGTAAAGCGTACCGGCCATACCGATGAAGGACGCTGCAGACATCCAGTCAGAACCGGTGGCCATGCCATTGTAGATGGCGGGCACACGGCGACCGGCCACATAGTATTCGGCCGCATCGTTGGTGCGACTCATCACACCGATGCCGCCGTACAAGAGCACCGTGGCCGCCAAGAAGGCGTAACCGATGTACTCTTTGGGCAACCCCATCTGTTCAAGGATGGCGAGCGTGATGACGAAGGCCGCAAAGCCCCCGATATAGAACGCAAAGACCCTGTTCAGGGATTTTTGAAATTGGCCTTGGCTTTGGCCTTCTCCGCCGAAAACGCTCATGCTTCTTCTCCTTCAGAAACGCCATATTCCTCGTCAAGCTTGTTCATATAGCGTGCGTAGTACCAAATGATCAGGCAGTACACGATCAATGCGCCTTGGCCAGCGACCCAAAACGAGAACGGCCAGCCAAAAAAGCTGAACGTTAAGTCGCGCGAAAAGAATAGAACCACAAAAGTGACAAAGAACCACAGGACCAGCAACAGCCCCGTGATCCTTAAGTTTTTGCCCCAGTATTCCTGGTGCCTTGCAGTGAGCTGCATCGTCATCTCCTTCTTGTTAAAAAATAAATACCGACTGTCATACTTGAAATTTTATGTGGCTGTGCTGACCTTGGGCTTACTTGGGAAGGTCCAATTTGAGCCCGGTCTCCCGCTCCAGTTGAGCGGCCACTTTGGGCTCAAATCCTTTGAGGTGTCGCATCACGGCCAGGGCTTCATCGGCTTGATCCAGCTCCATATACACCCTGGCCATTTGGTACCAAGCGTAGGGGCTCATGGATTGCAATTCAGTGTTGCGTTTGAAGGCGACCAAGGACTCTTCAAGTCGACGCTGACGCACCAAAACCAAACCCAAGCCATACCATGCTCGATCCATTTTCCCGTCGATCTGAATGGCGGCCCTGAAGGCTTGTTCGGCCTCTTGGCTCCGCCCCAGTTCTTCGCAGACAAATGCCACATTAAAGTGGGCATTGGCGTTGGTTGGCGTTTGCGCGAGTGCACGCTCGAAAAAACTTAAAGCTAGGATCAAATGTCGATCGTTCAATTCCTTGTAACCCATGCTGTTGAGGGCTAAAACATCCATCGGTTGGATTTCGAGAATTTCTTGAAATACAGCATGGGCTTTGTTGGTCAAGCCTAAGACCAAAAGAGCCTTGGCTTGGAGATGAAGCCAAAAACATCTGCTGCGGCTTGATCTGCTTGAGTTATCGACGGTGATGCGGCTGTTCACTGACATGAGGCAATTCCCATCTCGAGGCAGATATCAATTTTCAATTGCACCATCAACACCCAAGCAATCAGAAGCCAACTGCTTGCAGCCAAAGGGATGTGCTGATCCAGGATGAGTTTGGGACTGACTTTGCGTGTCAGCCATAGGGCGGGCTTAGAAGCAACATCCAGCAATTGCCAAAAAACATTTTTGTCGCGATTGGCGCCCGCCAGCAATCCCAGCAAGAAACGCCCAACGATGAACATAAGGGACAATTCAATCAGACTTTTGGCAATGACAACAGCAAGCAACATAGGTATTTATTGATGAAGGGCAGACAGCTAATGTGATTTTATGGACATGCTACAAAAATCACAAAGGGCTCAGATTGGCTGCAAAAATGAGGGGCGGTATCTTTTGAGCCAAATTTTTTTCGATCATTGAGCCGTGTCACTCGGAAAAAATATTTAGCTGACAAATGCCTTACGCCATGCGTGCTGGGGGCGGTTTGCACAAAGAACAAAACTCAAGGGAAAACACTTAGAAATATTTGGTGGTTTTGGTTATTTTTTCGCCACTTCGCCCTTTTGTTTTGAGTCTGTTTTGAAAACATTGACTTGCTAGACCCCCAACTCACAAAGTTTCGTCGATTCGATGCGCACCTTCTTGGGCTTCCCATTGGTTCATCAGCCACGCGTAGACAACAACAATGGTGATGAAAACCAAAATGGATCCTTGCGCGGCTATCCAAAAATGAACGGGCCAACCGGCAACTTCAATCGAGAGACTTCGAGCGAAAAAAGCCGGTCCAAAACTAACAGAAAGCCAAGCGCTCAAAAGAGCGAATGTTAAGCGTCGCTTGCGTTGGCGCAAAGCGGGTGAGTGGGCTTGATCATGCAACATGCCCAAGCTTAGTGACAAAAACAAGTTGCGACTTGTTGGTAGATACCCTTGTTTTGATGGATCAGGTTCTTGATCGCAATACCTGTGTATGGAAGCCTTGACACAGTTACAGATGTGAAGTCTTGAATCGTGGTGTTTGAGATAAGCAAAACGTGGCGGTTGACCCCGTATAAATACATGAGCATCACTCTTGGAGATGACTTTCATGACAACTGATAGCAACGCAAAGGCCTACTGGTCTGCCACACTTGGTCTACTGACCTGAACATGCCCCTGTTTGACGTAACGCTTAGCCACTTCATTATGCGGCCTTCAATCGCTGTGTCGCGTCCCAGTGTTTTTCAAACTGCATCGTACTGACTTAGCCCAGCATGGAGTGCAACCGGAGGTGGTTGTAGAACGTCAGCCAATCAATCACCTCGTCCATCGCCTGCCTACGGGTTGAAAACCTCTGTCCGAAAACCTGCCCACCTTCAAGCGACCCCACTGACTCTCCGTGGGTGCGTTGTCCCAGCAGTTTCCCTTGCGGCTCATGGAACTTCTCATTTTGTAACCCGCCAGCGTGGCCTGTAACTCATACCGCAGTATTGGCTGCCTCGGTCCGAATGGAAGAGCAGGCCTGGCGCTGGCTGACGCCGGATACATGCCATCTTTATCGCGTTTGTCACCAGGCTGCTTTGCATGTGAGGCTGCATGCTCCATACCGGCGGGCCAGCTCCATTTGCTCCGCACTGACAGGCTTATCCCCCGCGCCTTTGAGTTGGCATTTGGCACTGAGCTTGACCCAGTTGTCCAGGCATGCTTTTGGGATGCCCAACACTTTGGCTGTGACCGCCGCCGCCAGCCCACCTTTGACCAGCCTGACCGCCTCCATCTTGAATTCCAACGTGTACTTGGTCCGTTTTCTCGTTTCACGCATCTCGTTCTCCTTGGACTGATTTTTTTACCATCAGCTAAGCAGTACGTTTTTCGGGGGCAAGGTCAGTGCCAGCAAGTCTTGCCGATTGGCTTAGCTCAGCAAGCCCCAAACGCGGTGCTGGGCCAGGTTGTCCGACCATTAAAGTGAGGGGATGACATGTTCAAAGTCCCTGTTTTTTGGGCGATGTGTGTCTTTTCATTGTGGCAGTCGGTGAGTGCGTCCTGTCTCTCGGTGCTGCGGATTTTCTGATTCCGGTCAAGAAAAAGGGGCAAGCGCTGCTTTGCCGAGGGACATGGGTCACAGCCCTAGAATGTTTGGCCTCTACCCCATAAAGCCCGTCCATGTCCCAAGGCCTCATCCGCATCCGTGGTGCCCGTCAGCACAACCTCAAAAACATTGACCTCGACATCCGTACCGGCGAGTTGACGGTGGTCACTGGCCCCAGCGGCTCGGGCAAATCGAGCTTGGTGTTTGACACGCTGTACGCCGAGGGCCAACGCCGCTATGTGGAGACCTTCAGCGCCTACGCCCGCCAGTTCCTGGACCGCATGGACAAACCGGCCGTGGACAAGGTCGAAGGCGTGCCCCCGGCGATTGCGATTGACCAGACCAACCCGGTGCGCAGCTCGCGCTCGACCGTGGGCACCATGACCGAGCTGAACGACCACCTCAAGCTCTTGTTTGCGCGTTTGGGCCAGCTGTTCGACAAAGACACCGCGCAGCCCGTGCGGCACGACAACCCCGACACGATTTACGCCGAGCTGGCCCAACGTGCCGCGCAAGCGGGCGACCCGCGCCTGTACCTGACCTTTCCGGTGGAATTGCCCGCCAACACCAGCGCAGAACAGGTTGAGCAGTGGCTCTCGGCCAGTGGCTTCACCAAGGTGCAGGCTGAGCGCGAAGTGGCCACCCCCACCGGCCCACGCAAAGTGCTGGACGTGATCGCCGACCGTTTCCGCATCGGCACCGCCGAAAAAGCCCGCGTGGTCGAAGCCATCGAAGTGGCCTTGAAACGCGGCGGCCGCCTCAATGTGTATGTGGAGAAATTGGGGTCAGATCCCCATTTTTCTTCTGCCAGTGCGGGTGTGACTGATGCATCCATTGATCGCTTCGTGCCTCGCGATGACGCGGCTCCTGTCATGGCGAGCGAAGCGCGGCCATCCTTTTCTGAGCCGGCCAGCAACTTTGACCTCTGGCGTTTTTCGACTGGCTTGCATTGCCCGGACAGCGACCAGCGTTATACCGACCCGATCCCGTCGATGTTCTCCTTCAACTCGGCTGTGGGCGCATGCGAAACGTGCCGAGGTTTTGGGCGCGTGATCGGCGTGGATTACGGTCTGGTCATTCCCAACCCCAAGCTCACGCTGCGGGCCGGTGCCATCAAGACGCTGCAAACCCCCGCATGGCAAGAAAACCAAGACGACCTGATGCGCCACGCCGAGGCCGCAGGCATTCCGCGTGACACGGCTTGGGACAAGTTGACGAAAGCCCAGCAAGACTGGGTGATCAACGGCTCCCCCGAGTGGAAGGGGCGCTGGAACCACCAGTGGTATGGCGTGAAACGCTTCTTTGAGTACCTGGAGAGCAAGGCCTACAAGATGCACATCCGGGTGCTCTTGTCCAAGTACCGCAGTTACACCGAGTGCCCGACGTGTCAGGGGGCACGTTTGAAGACCGAGAGTTTGCTCTGGCGCATTGGCAGCCATTCCGATGCCGATGGGGTCTTGCCAGTGGAGAAGCGTTTCATGCCCGCGGGTGTGAAGTGGTCGCGGGCGCAGTTGGAGGCGTTGCCGGGTTTGAGTTTGCACGACATGATGATCATGCCGCTCGATCGTTTGCGTTTGTTCTTTGACCGGGTGTCGGCGTCGGGTCAGGCGTCACTGGTTGCTGGGTTGTTGAGCACGTTGGGGGAGGCTCCGGCCGGGGATGGGCTGGGCTCCTCATACGGCGGGGGTACGTCAAAATCGTCGCCCAGCCCATCCCCGGCCGAAGCCGTAGGAGCGGGTGCAAACGCACTGACAAACGGAGTCACTAAGACGGCGATTGTTGCAGCGTCAGAGATGTCGCAAGACGATCAATCGACCACAAGGTCTGCGTCAGAGCGGGGGGCGGGCGACGATTTTGGCGTACCCCCGCCTCATGAGGAGCCCGCCCCCCGCTCTGACTCAGACCGAACCGCCGAAGAAACCACTGCAACCAACAGCTCTGATGAAGACCGAGCCTCCGCAGAAACCACGAAGGCAACAAACCAAGGCCCAAGCGCCGAACAAAAAGCCCTGCAACTGCTGCTGGAAGAAATCACCACCCGCCTCAAATACCTGTGCGACGTGGGCATTGGCTACCTCACCCTTGACCGCCAAAGCCGCAGCTTGAGCGGCGGCGAAGTCCAGCGCATCAACCTCACCACCGCCTTGGGCACCAGCCTCGTCAACACCTTGTTCGTGCTCGACGAGCCCAGCATCGGCCTGCACCCGCGTGACATGCACCGCATCACACAGGCCATGCATCGCCTGCGTGACGCGGGCAACACCTTGGTCGTGGTCGAGCACGACCCGGCTGTGATGATGGCCGCTGACCGCATGATCGACATGGGCCCCGGGCCTGGCGAGCGCGGTGGGCAAATTGTGTTTGACGGCACCACCGCCGACCTGCGCAACGCCGACACGCTGACAGGTGCTTATTTGGGCGGGCGCAAACAAGTGGGTCTGGGCTTCAAGCGCATGGTCACCGACAGCACGCCGCGTTTGATTTTGGAAGGCGCACGCGAGCACAACCTGCAAAACATCAGCGTGGACTTTCCGCTGCAGCGCCTGGTCACCATCACCGGCGTGAGTGGCTCGGGCAAATCGAGTTTGATCCAAGACGTGCTGGCCCCGGCACTCATGCGCCACTTTGGCAAAGCCACCGAAACCCCAGGCGCACACGACCGCCTGTTGGGGGCTGACCACCTGAGCGATGTGGTGTTTGTCGACCAGTCCCCGATTGGCAAAACCGCTCGCTCCAACCCGGTGAGCTATGTGGGCGCGTGGGACGCGATCCGTGAAATTTTTGCCACTGCGCCGCTGTCGCGCCAACGCGGCTACACCGCCAGCAAGTTCAGTTTCAACGGCGGCGACGGGCGTTGTCCCACCTGCGGCGGCTCGGGGTTTGAGCATGTGGAGATGCAGTTTTTGAGCGATGTGTATTTGCGCTGCCCCGATTGCGATGGCAAGCGTTACCGCCCCGAAATTCTGGAGATCACCATCGAGCGCCAAGCCCTGGTTGGATCGCCACGCTTCGCTCGCGATGACGGCGGCACCTCAAACCCTGTCACTGCGAGCGAAGCGCGGCAGTCCATGCCTGTGGGTGCTGGTGTTAGGCACCTGAATGTGGCCGATGTGCTGGACTTGACGGTGAGCGAAGCGGCCGCTTTGTTCGCACAAGACCGCGACGTGATCCGCGCCCTGCAGCCCATCGTGGATGTGGGCCTAGAGTATGTGAAGCTGGGCCAGCCTGTGCCCACCTTGTCGGGCGGTGAGGCGCAGCGCCTCAAGCTCGCAGGCTTTTTGGCCGAGGCCGCCAAGAGCGCGTCCAAGAGCCGCCAGAGTTTGGCCCGCAAAGGCACGCTGTTTTTGTTTGACGAGCCGACCACGGGTCTGCACTTTGACGACATCGCCAAGCTCATGCGGGCTTTGCGCAAGCTGCTTGAAGCGGGGCATTCGCTCATTGTCATCGAGCACAACCTGGACGTCATTCGCGCCAGCGATTGGCTGATCGACTTGGGGCCAGAGGGGGGTTATGCCGGGGGCCTGATCGTGGCCGAGGGCACGCCAGAGGATGTGCGCCAACACGCGACATCGCACACGGGGCTGGCGCTGCGGGAGTACGCTGAGGCCATGGGTGAGGTCGGCGCTGTCAGGGAGAAGGGGGTTGACTACCCATGGTCTGTCACTGCGAGCGCAGCGCGGCAGTCCATGTTTGGATCGCCACGTCGCTTCGCTCCTCGCGATGACGCCGAAACATATGCGACCCGCAAGGCACCTGACAACAACATCCAAATCGTCAACGCCAAAGAACACAACCTCAAGAACCTGAGTGTGGACATTCCACGCGGCAAATTCAACGTCGTCACAGGCGTGAGTGGTTCGGGCAAATCCACGCTGGCGTTTGACATCCTGTTCAACGAAGGCCAGCGCCGTTATTTGGAAAGCCTCAACGCTTACGCCCGAAGCATCGTGCAGCCCGCAGGCCGCCCCGAGGTGGATGCGGTGTATGGCATTCCGCCCACCGTGGCGATTGAGCAGCGTTTGTCACGCGGCGGCCGCAAATCCACCGTGGGCACGACCACCGAGGTCTGGCATTTCTTGCGCTTGCTCTACGTCAAGCTGGGCATTCAGCATTGCGTGCACGACAACACCCCGGTGCAGCCCCAAACACCCGACAGCATCGTCGCGCAGCTGATGACGCAGTTCCGGGGGCAGCACATTGGTCTGTTGGCGCCCTTGGTCAACAACCGCAAAGGTGTTTACACCGAGTTGGCGGATTGGGCGCGGCCGCGGGGTTACACGCACTTGCGCGTGGATGGCGATTTTTTGCCCACACAAGGCTTTCCGCGCATTGACCGATTCAAAGAACACAACATCGAGTTGCCTGTGGCCAGTCTCGATGTGCTGCCCGCCAATGAAACCGCCCTGCGCCAAGCCCTGAGCAAAACACTGGAGCACGGCAAAGGCGTGGTGCATGTGCTGAGCGATTTGGAGGGCTTGCGCGAAGCCATGTTCAGCGGCGAGTCCACCGCCCGCATCGGGCAAAACCGGGTGTTTTCGACCTTGCGGGCTTGCCCGGCCTGCGACACCTCGTATGCCGAACTCGACCCGCGTTTGTTCTCTTACAACAGCAAACATGGTTGGTGCCCCGATTGCGTGGGCACGGGCGTCAAGCTCAGCAAAGACGAACGCCAAGTGTTTGACGATTCGGTGCAAGACGACAAACAAAAAGGACGTGAACAAACCTTTGCCGAACCCGAGATCGAAGACTTGGCCAACGTGGCCTGCCCCAGCTGCGAAGGCACCCGCCTGAACGCCACGGCGCGTGCCGTGCGCTTGGGCTCGGCGTCTGGCCAGGGCTGGCGCATCACCGACATCGCCAGTTTGTCGGTGACCGATGTGCGACATTGGGTGGACAAGTTGCAGCTGACAGGCCGCGATGCCGACATCGCCCGCGACTTAGTGCCCGAAATCAAAAGCCGCTTGGAGTTTTTGGAAGAAGTGGGTCTGGGTTACCTCACGCTCGATCGGGGTGCGCCCACGCTCTCAGGCGGCGAGGCTCAGCGCATCCGCTTGGCCGCGCAACTGGGCAGCAACTTGCAGGGCGTGGGCTACGTGCTCGACGAGCCGACCATTGGCTTGCACGCTCGCGACAACCAGATCTTGCTCAATGCCCTGCACAAGTTGGGTGAGAAAGGCAACACGCTGGTGGTGGTGGAGCACGATGAGGACACCATTCGCCGCGCGGATCACATCATCGACATTGGCCCGAGTGCGGGCAAACGCGGTGGCCGCTTGGTGGCGCAAGGTTCGGTGGCAGACATCACCGCGTCTGCCGATTCACAAACCGGGCGCTATTTGTTGCACGCGATGAAGCATCCGATGCAGGTTCGGCGCGAAGTGAATGGATCGCCACGCTTCGCTCGCGATGACGAGAAGCACGTCATTGCGAGGAGCGCAGCGACGCGGCAATCCATGCCCGATGCACCTCAAACGCCTGAACTGCAATGGCTCACGCTCACCGGTGCCAACCTGCACAACCTGCGCCAAGTCGATGTGCAAGTGCCGCTCAAGCGACTGGTGGCTGTGACCGGCGTCAGTGGCTCCGGCAAATCCACCTTGGCCCGTGATGTGCTGCTGGCCAATGTGCAAGCCCTGGTCAGCCAGCGCTCCACCTTTGCAGGCCGCACCGCACAAGACGCAGGCCAACGCGTGGCTTTGACCGCGTGCAGTGATGTGCAAGGTTTTGAAACCATCGACCGCGTGCTCGAAGTGGACCAAACGCCCATCGGTAAAACACCACGTTCCTGCCCTGCCACCTACATCGGTTTTTGGGACACGATCCGCAAACTGTTTGCCGAAACCCTCGAGGCCAAAGCCCGTGGCTATGCCGCCGGGCGTTTCAGCTTCAACACCGGCGAAGGCCGCTGCCCCAGTTGCGAAGGCCAGGGCATGCGCACCATCGAGATGAGTTTCTTGCCCGATGTGAAAGTGCCTTGCGAAACTTGCCGAGGCGCCCGCTTCAACCCAGAAACTTTGGCCGTCACTTGGCGCGGCAAGAGCATCGGCGACGTGCTGCAGATGGAGGTGGACGAAGCGGTGGACTTTTTTGCCAGCATGCCCAGCATTGCGCACCCGCTGCAGTTGCTCAAGGATGTGGGCCTGGGTTACCTGACTTTGGGCCAGCCTTCACCCACGCTCAGCGGCGGCGAGGCGCAGCGCATCAAGTTGGTGACCGAGTTGACCAAGGTACGCGACGAAGTCGGCAAGCGCGGCAACAAAGCACCGCACACGCTCTATGTGCTGGACGAACCCACGGTGGGTCTGCACATGGCCGATGTGGACAAACTCATCAGCGTGTTGCACCGCCTGGTCAACGCCGGTCACAGCGTGATCGTGATCGAGCACGACCTGGATGTGATCGCCGAAGCCGACTGGGTGATTGACCTGGGGCCAGAGGGCGGTAACGCAGGTGGCCGCATCGTGGCGGCCATGACGCCCGAGGCGCTGGTGCGCTTGGGCACCCACACCGGTGTGGCGCTGGGACCTGTCTTGGCCAGGGTTTGATGGCAAATTTTGTGGGATGCCGCCCCTGCGGTCGAAGGGAGGGCTTAGCTTGCCACGCCCAAGCGCCAAAGCGAGGTCACTTCGGCCGAGCGTGCAGCATGCAGCGGGTCGGTGGTGTCTTGGGCTTTGGCGTGTACGGGTTTCACATCTGTGCGGCCCATCACCTCCAGGCCCGCATCCGCAATCCAGCCCAGAAGCGACTCGCGGGTGCGCAGGCCCAGGTGCTCGGCCAGGTCCGACAAGATCAGCCAGCCTTCGCCGCCTTCGCACAGGTGCGTGGGAAGGCCCATCAAAAAGCCTTGGAGCATCTGACTGCCTTCGTCATAAACTGCTTGTTCCAAAAGTGATGTCGGGCGTGCAGGCAGCCACGGTGGGTTGCAGACCACAAGGGCCGCTTGGCCTTCCGGGAAGAGGTTGGTTTGAACCAGTTGCACTTGGTTTTGCAGGCCCAGGCGTTGCAAGTTGTCCAGGGCGCAGGCCAAAGCGCGTTCCGACATGTCGGTGCCCACCACTTGCGCCGCACCCCGACGCGCCAATACCGCCGACAACACGCCGGTGCCCACGCCAATGTCAAAGGCCACGGAGTGGGCTTTGAGCGCTTCGGGCAGAGGAGCTTTGGCCACCAGTTCCACATACTCACCGCGGACCGGCGAAAACACGCCGTAGTGCGGGTAAATGCACAAGGCCTCACCCATGGCGGGAACCTCAACGCCGTTCTTTCGCCACTCAAACGCACCAATCACACCTTGCAGGCTGCGCAGCGAGATCACCGAGGCTTCGCCTTTGCCCATGCCAAAGGCTTGCATGCAGGCAGCTTTGACGTCGGGTGCACGGCGCAGATCAATCCCGTAGTCGCCGTTCAACTCAATCAAGACTTGGCTCAAGATGCGGGTGCGTTGGGCTTGGGCCTGTCGGTGGGCGTGGAAGGCTGCACCGGGCATGGTGGGCGCATCTTGCGATTGCTTTTTGGCCCGGACTTTTTTGGGTTTGTCGATGCGCCGGGTCAGCGCTTGCAGCATTTGCCGTGCATTCTGAAAATCGCTGCGCCAGAGCAAGCCTGTTCCCGCGCAAGCCAGGCGATAGGCGGTGTCCGCCGTCATGGTGTCGTCAGCCAGCACCACCTGTTTGGGCAGCACTTGTTCGGAGCGCCAAATGGCGCGGCGGGAGGTGTCTTTTTCAGACCAAGTCAAAAGGGAAGGGGCGGTCATGCGCAAGTCCAGTCGGTGGGGGGTGTATCGCGCAAAGCGCCGCGAAAACGGTGTCGAAAACCAGTATTTTCAGGTCAGGTGTTGCAGCACATGGTGGGCCAGTTCAGAAAAACCGGCACCGCGTTCACTGGGTGTGATGTAACGGGGTCGGTGAGTCAGTTGCGATTCAAAGCGGCGGATATTGGCCACGCCTGCACTGAACGCAAAGTGTCCGAACATCACCTGGTCATTGGTGGAGTCTCCCACATAAACCCAGCGTGCCAATTCGGCATCCAGCTCACGTCCCCACAAGGCTTTCAGGATCCACCGGGCACCGCTGAGTTTGTTATGAGACCCAAACCATCCGTTGATGTGAATGCTGCTGATTGTTGCCGTCATCCCCTCGCTTTTCATGATGCGCACCACCTCGTCAATGGCCGCAGCTGGCAAATGTGTGAATTCACTGTGGTCGATGGCGATGTCGGTCTCACGGCCTGCACTGTCCTGGGCCAAAGCGGCGCCGGGCACCTCGCGCACGATGCGTGCGGCCACTTCCTGCATGCGCGTCCAATTCGCTGTTCGCACAGCCTCGCTTTGTTGGTAAATGGCCCGGGGGTGGCCGTCGGCTTGGGGCAGCCAGGCCGCCGCGCCGTTTTCGGCGACCAGCGCATCCACGGGCCAGGTTTGGGCGAAATCGCGGCTCCAGCCCATGGGCCTGCCGGTGATGGGAATGACCATGAGACCGGCTTTTTTCAGCGTGGTCAGTGCCTGCAAGGCATCGGCCGTGATCGCGCCGTCGGTGGTCAGGGTGTCATCGATGTCGGTGAACACGCCCAGCCAAGGCTGGGGTGGGCGCTGCCAATGCGACAGGTCCAGCATGCCGCCGTGCGTCAGTAGGTCAGCGAGTTCAGGCGCTGGACGATGGCCAGTGTGGGCGCGCTCTGGTTCATGGTGTAGAAGTGGATGGCAGGCACACCGCCGTTGACGAGTTGCTCACACAGGTCACTCACCACATCGAGGCCAAAGGCCTTGATCGATTCCACATCGTCGCCATAGGCTTGCAGGCGAAGCCGGATCCAACGCGGGATCTCGGCGCCGCACGCGTCCGAAAAACGCAGCAACTGCGACGAACTGGTAATGGGCATGATGCCGGGCACCACGGGCACATCCACACCCAGTTTGTAGGCGTCGTCCACAAAGCGGAAGTACGCATCGCTGTTGTAGAAATATTGCGTGATGGCCGAATCGGCACCGGCCTTCACCTTGGTCGCAAAGGCCTGCAAATCGGCCGCGGGTGACTTGGCCTGGGGGTGGATCTCGGGGTAGGCGGCCACTTCGATGTGGAAATCGTCACCGGTTTCAGCGCGAATGAACGACACCAAATCGCTGGCGTAGTGGAATTCGCCGCCAGCGCCGTACCCGCTGGGCAAGTCGCCACGCAAGGCCACCAGACGCTTGACACCCATGGCCTTGAGCGTGGCCAACTCTTCGCGCACCGAAGCCTTGCTGGCGCCAATGCACGAAAAATGCGAGGCTGCGGCCACGCCTTCGGCCTGGATCGCGCCCACGGTGGCAAACGTGCCCTCTTGGGTGGAGCCGCCAGCGCCGTAGGTCACCGAGCAAAACTCGGGCTTCAGGCTGTAGAGTTTCTCGCGCGCACCCCGCAATTTTTCGTCGCCTTCGGGCGTTTTGGGTGGAAAAAATTCCAGGCTGATCGGCAGATTCAATCCAGACATCACAACACCTTCAAATTCAATAGTCATTGGCCTTGGCATAGGCCTTGGCGGCCAGATCGGCCTCGTGCGCTACACGCGTAGCCTACCGAGCGGGCATCACCGCAGCGGGGTCGGGCCAGCAGGCCTGCACAAAAAATTCACGGTTGCCGTCACCGCCCGCAATGGGGCTGTCCAGCCAAGCGGTGACCTTCATGCCCAGTTCGGTCAAAGCCGTGCGGACACGGTTTTCAATGAATGGGAAATGCGTGTCGTCTTTCACGATGCCACCCTTGCCCACCTGACCCGGTTGCAATTCAAACTGGGGTTTTACCAGCATGAGCAGCTGGCCCGTGGGTTTGAGCAAATGCACCACGCCCGGCAGCACCAGCGTGAGCGAAATGAAGGACACATCACCCACCATCAGGTCAAAGCCTTCCAGCGCATCGGGGATGCGCTCGTCACCCGGCTCCAGCTCGCGGGCGTTCACGCCTTCGATGCAGACCACACGTTCGTCTTGGCTGATGCGTGGGTGCACCTGGGCATGGCCCACATCAATGCCCACCACCTCGGCCGCGCCGTGCTGCAGCAAACAGTCGGTGAAGCCCCCCGTGCTCTGACCCACATCGAGGCAGCGCAAGCCGTCCACCTGCACGCCGGTGGCCTTCAAGGCCCCTTCGAGTTTGAGACCACCGCGTGAGACGTAACGCGACTCGGCATCGTCGAGCAGCTGCAGGGCAGCGCTTTCGGGCACCTCGTCGCGGTTTTTGACGATGGCACGCCAATTCCCGTCGGGCTGCTGCCATTTCACGCCCCCGGCGATCAGTCGCTGAGCTTGGGAGCGAGAAGCGGCCAGGCCGCGCTCGACTAGAAGTTGGTCAATGCGCATGCGTGGTTTTTAATAGCGGTAAGTGTCGGCTTTGTAGGGGCCGTTTTTGGACACGCCGATGTAAGACGCTTGCTCGTCGCTCAGTTCGGTCAGCATGGCGCCGACCTTCTTCAGGTGCAAACGAGCGACCTTCTCATCGAGGTGCTTGGGCAGCACATAGACCTTGCCGGACTCGTACTGGTCTTGTTTGGTGAACAGTTCGATCTGGGCGATGGTCTGGTTGGCGAACGAAGATGACATCACAAAGCTGGGGTGACCAGTGGCGCAACCCAGGTTCACCAAGCGGCCCTTGGCCAACAGCGTGATCTTTTTGCCATCGGGGAAGGTGATGTGGTCGACCTGTGGCTTGATCTCGTCCCACTGTAGCTTTTCCAAGGAAGAGACGTCGATCTCGTTGTCGAAGTGACCGATGTTGCAAACGATGGCTTCGTCTTTCATGGCGGCCATGTGTTCGTAACGGATCACGTTCTTGTTGCCGGTGGCCGACACAAAGATGTCGCACTTGTCGGCAGCGTATTCCATGGTCACGACTTTGAAGCCCTCCATCGCGGCTTGCAGGGCGTTGATCGGGTCGATCTCGGTCACCCAGACTTGGGCGCTCAGGGCGCGCAGGGCTTGGGCGGAACCTTTGCCCACGTCACCGTAACCAGCGACCACAGCCACTTTGCCCGCGATCATCACGTCGGTGGCGCGTTTGATGGAGTCCACCAAAGATTCGCGGCAGCCGTACAGGTTGTCGAACTTGCTCTTGGTCACCGAGTCATTGACGTTGATGGCGCGGAACATCAGGCTGCCCTTGGCGGCCATCTCGTTCAGGCGCAACACGCCGGTGGTGGTCTCTTCGGTCACGCCGATGATCTGCGCACCCTTGCGGCTGTACCAGGTCGGGTCCACGGCCAGCTTGGCCTTGATGGCGTTGAACAGGCAGGTCTCCTCTTCGCTGGTGGGGTTGGCGATCAAGGACGCGTCTTTTTCGGCACGCTTGCCCAGGTGCATGAGCAAGGTGGCGTCGCCGCCGTCGTCCAAGATCATGTTGGGGCCTTCGCCGGGTGTGCCCGCTGCGCCGAAGTCAAAAATGCGGTGGGTGTAGTCCCAGTAGTCGGCCAGGGTTTCGCCCTTGATGGCGAACACGGGCGTGCCCTTGGCGGCAATAGCGGCAGCGGCGTGGTCTTGGGTCGAGAAAATGTTGCAAGAGGCCCAACGCACGTCAGCGCCCAAGGCTTGCAAGGTCTCGATCAGCACGGCCGTTTGAATGGTCATGTGCAGCGAACCGGTGATGCGGGCGCCCTTCAAGGGCTGGGCTTTGTTGAACTCTTCGCGGATGGCCATGAGGCCGGGCATTTCGGTCTCGGCGATTTTGATTTCTTTGCGGCCCCAATCGGCCAGGCCGATGTCGGCGATCACGCAGTCAGCGTTGACGGTGGAAGGCATACGTGCATTCATGAGAAAAGCTCCAAGGCAATGTGAATAAGCCACACGCGTGGATGAAAGCACTGAAAGGGAAAAACAGGCTCACCGCACGTCAAGTGGATGAGCGTCGTTGCTGTTGGAAGGTTCCGAGCCTCACGCCTGCTGCCAGCTGGTGGGCTGGTGGGCGCTGCAACGCTCCTCGGAAAGCGCATTCTACAGCAAACGGTTTGTTCCCAAGGGGCGAGCAGGCCTTTTAGGGGCGGAGCGGATGGCGGGCGCTGAAGGGCGGATCGTATGTGCTTGTGGGCAGGTCTTGGCAGTCTCAGGCTCAGGCGCAACAAGCCAACACCGCCAAGGGCGCGGTTTCGGCCCGCAAGACGCGTGGCCCCAAGCTCACAGGCGCAAACCCTGCAGCCAGGGCTGCCGCTTCCTCTGTGGGGCTCAGGCCGCCCTCAGGGCCGCTGAGCACGGTGACCGGTGCCATGCGCAGGCCTTCTGCGGGTCCAAGCACCTGCGCTAGAGGCTGTGTGCCTGCGGACAGTGACAGCACCCAACGCTCGCCAGGCGCGGACTTTTTCAGCCATTCGGTCAGTGTCACGGCCAGGTGCACGGTAGGCACGCGGTTGCGGCCGCACTGCTCAGCGGCAGCCACGGCCACACCTTGCCAGTGGGCCAGTTTTTTCTCGGCACGTTCGCCTTTGAGCTTGAGCACGCTGCGCTCGGCCACCAGGGGCGTGATGCTGGCCACGCCCAACTCGGTGGCTTTTTCGACCAACCAGTCCATGCGCTCGTTGGCGGTGATGCCCGCCAGCAGGTGCACCGCGCGGGTGGCTTCGCGCTCCACCGCGTGGTGTGCGCCCACCTCGACGTCGACATCGCTGCGGCCCATGCGGGTGACGGTGGCGTCAAATTCGCCGCCCTCGCCGTTGAACAAAGTCATCACATCACCCGGCTGCAGGCGCAGCACCTGCACATGACGCGCCGCGCCAGCGGGCAGGCAGAGCGCTAGGCCTGTGGCCAAGGGGGTGGGACAGTAAAAGCGCGGCATGTTCAAATGCGCCCGTAGGCAAAACCGACTTCGGGCGTGGTGCCTTCGATCTCGTCGAGCAATTTGAGCAGGGGGCCCAGCTCGCGGTAACGGTCGCAGGTTTTGCGGATGTAGTGGATGAAACGCGGCGCATCGGCCAGGTATTTGGGCTTGCCGTCGCGCAAGGTCAGGCGAGCAAAGATACCCGCCACTTTCAGGTGGCGCTGCAGGCCCATCCATTCGACCGCGCGGTAAAACGCACCAAAGTCGCCGTGCCAGTCTTCAAAGTCCATCAGCCCTGCCTTGCGGGCTTTTTCCCAATAGCGGATGGTGATGTCCAGCACAAAGTCTTCGTCCCAAGTGAGGAAGGCGTCGCGCATCAGGCTGGCGATGTCGTAGCTGATGGGGCCGTAGACCGCGTCCTGGAAGTCCAACACACCGAGTTGCGCACTGCTGCCAAACGGCATCATCAGGTTGCGTGGCATGAAGTCGCGGTGCACATACACGCTGGGTGCGGCCAGGTTGCGCTGCACGATCAGGGCAAAAGCCTTGTCGAACACCTCGCGCTGCGCGTCTTGCAGTTGCACGCCCCGGTGCTGGGCCAAATACCAATCGGCAAACAGACTCAGCTCTCGGTTCAAAAGCGCGGCGTCATAAGGCGGCAGCACGCCGGGGCGTGAGGCCAGCTGCCATTGCACCAGCGTGTCCACCGCCTGCATGTACAGGCCGTGGTTGGCCTGCGGGCGCTCGGGGTCGATGGCCGACATCATGGTGGCGTCGCCCAAGTCACCCAGCAGCATGAAGCCATGGGCTTCGTGCCAATCGAGCACCTCGGGGGCATTCAGACCAGCGGCCTTCATCAAGGCCGCGATCCGCACGAAAGGCTCGGAGTTTTCCTTGTCGGGTGGGGCGTCCATGACGATGCGGCTGCCGCCCTGCACGGTGTCGACCCGCAGGTAGCGGCGAAAGCTGGCATCGGCCGATGCCACGCGCAAGCTGCCGGGCAAGAGGCCTTGGGAAGCAGCTACGCCGGACATCCAGCGGTCAAAAACCGCTTGCCGGGCCGGGTCGGTCCAGCTGACGTTGTCAGAGACGGCTGCTTGGGGGGCTGAATGGGGGGGCGGGGTGAGGTGGCTCATGGATAATCCCATTTTACAAAGCCTGCAACCGGCGTTTTACCCTCACTCCTCGCGTGTTCAACCCCCATCCCATCGCCGTGCCCCCTTTCCCATCACCTTGTGCGCAGACAGACGTGGCCGTGGCCTTTTTGCGGGCGGTGGTTCAGGCCGTGGTGTGGGTGGTGCTGTTGTTGGGGGTACCAGGTGTCACGCTGTTTGTGCCGCTGGGTGCGCAGGCTCAAACTCAGACACCGCTGCAGGGTGTGCCCGCAGTCCCTGCTCAGGGCTTGGTTCTGCGCAGCAGCCCGATGCTGGAGGAAGCCATCTCCCAGCGCCAAGATCAAGAGGGAGCGGTTTACCTGCAGGGGCAGCGCTTGCGCGTGCGGCCTGATCTGGACTTGGTGGTCGAGGGTGAGGCCAGCATTCGCAAGCCGGGCGTGAGCATTCAGGCGGACCGCCTGTCCTTTGACCAAAGCCAAGACGTGGTGGAGGCCACGGGTCAGGTGCGCCTGAACCGCCCGGGCAGCTTGTTGACCGGACCCAAGCTCACCTTGCAGATGGACAGTTTCCGGGGCTTCCTGTCCCAGCCTACTTTTGAGCTTTATAAAAGTGGTGCCTACGGGCAAGCGGCGCAGATCGAGTTTGTGGATGAGCAGCGCGCCATCGTGCGCGAGGCCAGTTACACCACCTGCAAGCGCACGCCCGGGCCGGAATGGTTGCCGTCATGGGTGCTCAAAGCCACCCGATTGAGCCTGGACGAAGAAGAGTCTACGGTCAGGGCTGAGGGGGTCCAGCTGCGCTTTCAGGACCTGCCGGTGCTGGGTATTCCTGTGGTCACCTTCCCGTTGACCACTGAGCGCAAATCGGGTCTGTTGTCGCCGGTGGTAGGCATCACCACCAACAACGGGGTCGAGCTGACCCAACCCTATTATCTCGATATCGCGCCCAACCGCGATGCCACCGTGACCACCCACCTGATGAGCAAACGTGGGGTGGCGGTGGACACCGAATTCCGTTATTTAGAGCGCGACTACAGCGGCCAGGCCCGGCTGAACCTGATGCCCACGGACAGCCTGCGCAACCAATCCCGTTGGGGCTGGTCCAGTCAGCACAACGGCACGGTGGACACAGGCCTGGACAGCGTGGGGCGCGTCGGTCTGGGCCTGAACCTGAACCGGGTCAGCGACGACGACTATTGGCGAGATTTCTCCCGCTCAGGCCAGGTGCTCACCCAGCGACTGTTACCGTCCATAGGGGTTTTGAACTGGAGCCGTGGGAACCTGAACATGACCGCACAGGTTCAGCGCTGGCAAACCCTCCAGGACATCACCGCATCCATCACCCCGCCCTATGACCGTGCACCCCAAATCGGGCTGCGTTACGGGCAGTGGCAGGCCGATGGCCTGGACTGGTCGGTGCAAGCCGACACCACTCGCTTTGAGGCCAGCTACGACCGCATTCCACTGGCCAGCACCGCAGAGCGCCCTGTGCTCCGCAATGGCGAGCGCAGTTTTGTGCTGGCGCAGGTCAGCCGCCCCTGGATTCGCCCCTGGGGTTTTGTCACGCCCAAGCTGCAATTGCATGCCACCCGCTACCAACTCGACCAGCCACTCGATTCGGGTGAACGTTCGGCCAACCGGGTGTTACCGACTTTCTCGCTGGATTCAGGCTTGGTGTACGAGCGCGAGGCGCAGTGGTTTGGGCGTGGCGTTATCCAAACTTTGGAGCCGCGTGCGTTTTATGCACGCACACCGTTCAGGGACCAAAGCCTTTTGCCGGTGTACGACAGCGGGGCCACCGATTTCAATCTGTCCACCATTTACAGTGACAACGCTTATGTGGGCCATGACCGCTTGGTGGACAACGATGCCTTGACCTTGGGTGTGACCAGCCGGTTTTTTGATGCCAACAATGGTGCGGAAATGTTGCGCGTCGGCGTGGCCCAGCGCATCCGCTTTTCAGACCAACAGGTGGTGCTGCCCGGCCAAAGCCCAGTCGCTGCAGGTCTGAGCGATTTGTTGGTGGGTGCTGGCGTGCGTTGGGATGACCGCTGGGCTTTGGACGCCACGGTGCAGGTCAACACCCAGACCGACCGCGTCAGACGCAGCACTTTGCAAGGCCGCTTTAGCCCCAGCCCTTACCGGGTGCTCAATGCGGCTTACCGTTTGAACCAAGACGTGAGCGAGCAGGTCGATCTGGGATGGCAATGGCCGCTGAGTGACTTGCTGGGACGGCGCGATGTTGCCACGGAAACGGCCTGGACCCGCACCCCCGGCCAAGGCCTGGGGCCGGATCGCTGGTACAGCGTGGGCCGCCTGAACTTCAGCCTGACCGAAGGCCGCATGGTCGACAGTCTGTTGGGTCTGGAATACGATGGTGGTTGCTGGATCGGACGCATCGCCTTCGAGCGCATCCAGAGCACCGTGAGCACCGCGACCAGCCGCTTGCTGTTCCAGCTCGAATTCATCGGATTGGCCCGAGTCGGGGCCAGCCCACTCAATGCCTTGCGCAACAACATTCCCCGCTATCAGAACCTGCGAGACTCTACTGTTGAACCAAGCCGTTTCCAGCACTATGAATAATCACCTGTTTCTTGTTCGAGCTTTGTGGGCCACCTGCGCTTCGGTGTGTCTGGCGGTGGCCTGGCTGCCGCTGGCTGTGTCAGCCCAAAGCACGGCCTCCGACGCTTCTCGGCCTGCCCCCATTCGATCTGCCGACTTCATTGTGGCAGTGGTCAATTCCGAGCCCATCACCAACCAGGAAGTGCAGAACCTGAGCAATCGCTTGCAGCGCGAGGCGCAAGCGCAAGGCCGACCCTTCGCCCCCCCCGAGGCCAAACGGCTGGCGCTGGAACAACTCATCAATGACAAGGCCCAGACCCAACAAGCCCGTGACGCGGGCATCACGATTGACGATGAGGCCTTGGACCAGGCCGAGGCCAATGTGGCCCGCAGCAACCAGCTCACGCCCGAAGAGCTTCGCCAGCGTTTGCAGCAAGATGGGGTGGCCCTGGCGACCTTCCGCGAACAGCTGCGCAATCAGTTGTTGTTGACCCGCGTGCGCGAGCGGGAGGTGGAAGCGCGAATCCGCATCAGCGACATCGAAGTGGAGCAGTTTTTGCAAGAGCAAATCAGTGCTCAGGCGGGGCGTGTCCCGGTGGCGTTGAACCTCGCCATGGTCCTCATCGCCGTGCCGGAAAACAGCACCGAAGATCAGATCAAACCCCTGGAAGCTCAAGCTCGCGAAGTGGTCCGACGTGCTCGCGCGGGTGAGAACTTTGCCGACTTGGCCAGAACCTTCTCGCAAACGGCCGACCGGGGTGCCAATGGCGGTGCCTTCGGCTTGCGCCCGGCTGACCGCTACCCAGAGTTGTTTGTGCAGGCTGTGGCGGCCTTGCCCGTGGGTGGGGTGTCCGAGGTGTTGCGCTCGGGTGCTGGTTTTCATGTGCTCAAAGTGTTGGAGCGTCAGCAGGCCCCGGCCACCTTGATGGTCACACAAACCCGTGCACGGCACATTCTGCTGCGCCTGAGTCCCCAGCTGACACAGGCCCAGGCGCTTTCGCAGCTGAGCGCCCTGCGCAAGGACATTGTGTCGGGGAAGGCCGATTTTGCGGAAGCGGCCAAACGCCTGTCGCAAGACGGCAGCGCAGCGCAGGGGGGTGATCTGGGATGGGCCAGCCCTGGCATGTTCGTGCCCGAGTTCGAGCAGACCATGAACCGCCTGCGCCCCGGCCAGGTGGCCGAGCCGCTGGTCTCGCGCTTTGGGGTGCACCTGATTGAGGTGACCGACCGCCGCGATGCCCCCATGAGCGATGCCGAGCAACGCGTGCTGGCCCGCAACATCTTGCGGGAAAAGAAGCTCGACGAAGCCTACGTCGCCTGGGCCGAGGATGTGCGAGGCCGGGCCTACGTTGAGCTGCGCGAGCCCGTCCAATGAAGCACATTGCCCGCAAACGTTTCGGGCAGCATTTTTTGACAGACGGCGGCATCATCGATGCCATCGTGGACGCCATTGCCCCGGTGGCTGGACAGCCCATGGTCGAGATCGGTCCTGGTCTGGCCGCACTCACGCAGCCTTTGGTCGAGCGTTTGGGCCATCTGTCGGTGATCGAGCTGGACCGCGATCTGGCGTTGCGCCTGCGCGAGCACCCGCAATTGTCGGTGGTTGAATCGGATGTGCTCAAGGTCGACTTTCGGGCGCTGGCGCATCAGATGCTGGCCAAAGCCACGGCGGCCCCGCTGCGCAAAATTCGTGTGGTCGGTAACCTGCCCTACAACATTTCCACGCCCATCTTGTTCCATTTGCTGGCGCAGGTCGACGTGATCGAAGACCAGCATTTCATGCTCCAAAAGGAAGTCATTGACCGCATGGTGGCCCAACCCTCTACCTCGGACTACAGCCGCTTGTCGGTGATGCTGCAGTGGCGTTATGACATGGTCAACGTGCTGTTTGTCCCGCCCAAAAGCTTTGACCCGCCCCCGCGTGTGGACAGCGCTGTGGTGCGCATGGTGCCGCTGGCCAAGCCGCCCGATGTGGATGTCAAAACCCTCGAAACGCTGGTGCAGGTGGCCTTCAGCCAGCGCCGCAAAATCTTGCGCAACACTTTGGGCAAATGGCTTGATGAAAAAGGCTTTGGCGGCACGTTTGACGTGCAGCGCCGCGCCGAAGAAGTGCCGGTGGCCGAGTTCGTGGCCTTGGCCCAAGCCGTCTGACGCGCCAAGTCAGCTGAGCCCAAAGAAAAAGCCCGTCATGGACGGGCTTTTTCATGGGTGCCGCATGAGCGGCTCAATGGGGTTCAGGCTGCGGCGAGCCAGTAACCTGCATTGAAGGGGCTGCTCATGCGCAGCGCCAAGGGCGACACGTCCACCAATTTGTCGGTGGGCATTTTTTCGCCCTCTTCGATCGATTCAGCCATCAAGGCGTCCTCGGTTTGTGCCTCATTCGCCCGTCCTGCTTGGCTGTTTTGCGCAGAACGGGCTACAGAAAAGAATAGAAGCATCGGAAGGGTATCTTCCTGTCTCCCCAGTAATCGGCTGTGTCGCGGAAGATGTCCAGCAATTGCTCGCGGGCCTCTTTGTCGAACTTGACGTGTGCAGGAATTTGCTCCAGCACCACGATGAAGCCCGGCTGCGGGCCTGACTTGTGCAAGGGGTCGGTCATGCAGTCGTACAGGGCATCGAAATTCTTGCCAAAGTGCGAGGGCAGTGTGAATTGCGCACCAATGAGGTCGAGCACATCTTGTTTACTCTGGGCGTCGGCCAGGTTGGCATACAAAAAGTGGTGGCCCAAGCCTTGGGCGGCTTCTTGCAGGTCGCTCACGCGGTAGGCGCGAATCGACTGCACGATGTTCGACCGTACGCCCTTCAGGGGCGTCTCTGGGTCTTGACGTGTCGGCATGTCCATCTCCGTGGTCTTTCTTGGTAACTTAAAAAATCAGGTTCAGTCAACGATCAGGCGAAAGCTCGCATAATGGTCTTCGGTGTAATAACAGGCCTTCGGTTCTGTCGGCACCGGACCGCCGCAGACGATGCGGCGGGCTCCACGGTGACGCACGCCGGGTGTCCTGACGGTGTATTCGCGGTAAAAACCTCTTGTCTCGCGTGGCAAGAGTCGCTCGCGATTGCCAAAAACCGTACCGTCCTTTTCGTAGGGAAAAGGACCGCCCTTGCGGATCAGTTGATAGGTTGTCTGGCCTTCACGGGGCAGGTCCTTGGCCAACAATTTGGCTTGAACTTGCACCTCTTGGGGTGAGCGCGCTTGCACCAAATTTGTGCATGCCAGCAAAATAAAGCCCATCAGCATGGTGAACCACCACCGACGGGCCATGGCCTGTTGTGCCACCCTCATGAATACACCTTTCAGGAGCGTCCGGGTTTACCCGAAAACTCGAAGGCGCTAGTGTGTATCAAATGCGATAAAAATGCAAGTGATTGCCCAATAAATAGGCAAAGACAATGTGTTCATTCAGATTGCAGGTGAGCGCACACACCTTTTGAAATCATCAACGAGCCACGTTGGCGTCCGCCACGGTGAGTGCGGTCATGTTCACAATCCGCCGCACCGTGGTGCTGGGCGTCAAAATGTGCACCGGTTTGGCCGCACCCAACAAGACCGGGCCGACGGCGATGTTGCCGCCTGCCGCTGTTTTGAGCAGGTTGTAGGCGATGTTGGCCGCATCGATGTTGGGCAGAACCAACAAGTTGGCATCCCCCACCAGTGTGCTGTTGGGCATGATGGCGTGCCGTGCTGCAGCGTCCAAGGCCACATCGCCGTGCATTTCGCCATCGACCTCCAGCCAAGGCGCGTTTTGGCGCAACAAGTCCAGCACATCGCGCATCTTCACAGCGCTGGGCTGGTCAGAAGAGCCGAAATTGGAGTGCGACAGCAGTGCTGCCTTGGGCTGGATGCCAAAACGGCGCATTTCTTCTGCGGCCATGATGGTGAATTCGGCCAATTGCTGGGCGGTGGGGTCGTGGTTGACATGGGTGTCCACCATGAACACCTGACGGCCCGGCAGCATCAAGCCGTTCATGCAGGCGAAGGTGTTGACACCGGGGCGCTTGCCAATGACTTGGTTGATGTAGTTAAGGTGCATGGGGTTGGTGCCCCAAGTGCCACAAATCATGCCGTCCACATCGCCTTTGTGCAGCAGCATGGCGCCAATCAGAGACAAACGGCGACGCATTTCGATTTTGGCGATCGACTCGGTGACACCCTTGCGTTCGGTCATGCGGTGGTAGGTTTGCCAAAAATCGCGGTAGCGGTGGTCGTCTTCCACGTTCACGATGTCGTAATCCAGCGCCTCATTCAGGCGCAGGCCGAATTTTTTGATGCGCTCGGCGATCACGGCCGGGCGGCCAATCAATGTCGGGCGGGCAATGCCTTCGTCCACGACGATCTGCGCCGCACGCAGCACGCGCTCTTCTTCGCCCTCGCTGTAGGCGATGCGCTTTTTCAGGGCGCGTTTGGCGGCCGTGAAGATCGGCTTCATCATGGTGCCCGAGGCATACACAAAGCCTTGCAGGCGTTCGCGGTAGGCGTCCATGTCGGTGATGGGACGGGAGGCGACGCCGGAGTCGAATGCGGCTTGGGCGACAGCTGGCGCGATCATCATCATCAGGCGCGGGTCGAAGGGCTTTGGAATCAGGTATTCGGGGCCAAAAGCCAACGGTTCACCCACATAGGCCGCAGCCACCACTTCGCTTTGCTCGGCCTGGGCCAGATCAGCGATTGCGTGTACCGCCGCGATTTCCATCTCCTGGCTGATGGTGGTCGCGCCGCAATCCAAAGCGCCCCGGAAGATGTAGGGGAAACACAGGACGTTGTTGACCTGGTTGGGGTAATCGGTGCGGCCTGTGGCCATGATCGCGTCGTCGCGCACGGCTTTGACGTCTTCGGGGTTGATCTCGGGGTTGGGGTTGGCCAGTGCAAAAATCAGAGGCTTGGCCGCCATGGACTGAACCATGTCCTGCTTGAGCACACCACCCGCAGACAGGCCGAGGAACACATCGGCGCCAGCAATCACCTCGCGCAGTGTGCGCTGATCGGTTTTTTGCACAAACTGGATCTTGTCTTCGTCCATCAGCTCGGTGCGGCCCTCATAGACCACGCCGGCCAAGTCGGTGACCCAGATGTTCTCGCGTGGGATGCCCAGCTTGACCAGTAGGCCCAGGCAAGCTAGCGCCGCAGCGCCCGCACCCGAGGTGACCAGCTTGATTTTTTTGGGGTCTTTGCCCACGACCTTGAGGCCGTTCAAGATGGCTGCACCCACCACGATGGCGGTGCCGTGCTGGTCGTCGTGGAAGACCGGGATCTTCATGCGCTCGCGCAGCTTTCGTTCGATGTAAAAGCAATCCGGTGCCTTGATGTCTTCGAGGTTGATGCCACCAAATGTCGGCTCCAGCGAAGCGATGATCTCGACCAACTTGTCCGGGTCTTTTTCGTTGATCTCGATGTCGAACACGTCGATGCCCGAGAACTTCTTGAAGAGCACGCCCTTGCCTTCCATGACTGGCTTGCTGGCCAGCGGGCCGATGTCGCCCAAACCCAATACGGCCGTGCCGTTGGTCACCACACCGACCAAGTTGCCACGGCTGGTGTATTTGAAAGCGTTGGCCGGGTCTTTGACGATTTCTTCGCAAGGCGCGGCCACACCGGGCGAATAGGCCAGGGCCAGGTCGTGCTGGTTCACCAGTTGTTTGGTGGCTGCGATGGCCACTTTTCCGGGGGTGGGGAACTGGTGGTATTCCAGAGCGGCTTTGCGCAGCTGGGCGCGTTTTTCTTCGGCGAGGACCTTGTTGGTCATTGTTATGCTCCGTTGTAGGGAAGTGTCATGGGGCCGCTGGACTTCAGCGATGGGGCTGAAATGGGATGGAATTTATTGAATTACAAAATGAAAGCCCGGTGTCAGTTTCATTGTAGACGCGGGATGACAGAGATTTGGCCTTTAGCCTGGCCACAGCAAGTGAGTTGGCTTTTGACTTTTGAGCACAAATGCGGGGATTCAACGCAGATGCTTCCAGGCTTTGAGCTGCAAAGCCTCGGTCACGCGGGTCGAGCGCGACCCCGGCAGAACTTGGCATATCGCACCGGCTTGCAAAAAACCGGCTTGTTCCACCGCCAAATAAAAACCACAACGCCCGCTTTGCACCATGTCTTTGGCGGCTTGGGCATACCCCATGATGGCATTGAACTTGCCACAGGGCTCGCGCGGCTGCGTCACACGCAAGACCACCTCACCAAAGTCAAGGCGGTCGCCGATGAACAGCCCGTGCTCGAGGAGGCCTTGTAGGCTCAGGTTTTCGCCCAAATAACCTGGGACCAAGAGTTCTTCAAACATCGTGGCGCCATGTAACTGGCGCTGCGTTTGCCACCATATCAAATGCTCCGACGGCAAGGCATACACCGCTTTGCTCAAACCCCCATGCACCGACAAATCGGCTTGCTCGTCACCCGCCAAGCCCAGGACCCCCACCTCGATGGGGCCAGACACGGTGGTTTTGCCAATGGCCGACACCAGCTTGCGCCCGCCCACCATCAAGGGGCGAACCCGGCCGGTCTGGAGGGCGAGCAGCGTGCCCAACAAACCCGGCGGCGAACTCGGCCGCGAACTCGGCATCATGGGCACTTCAGCCCCGCATCAGGGCTTCGATCTCGTCGGCCTTGACCGGCACGCCGCGCGTGATCAGCTCACAGCCGGTGGCGGTCACGATGGCATCGTCTTCAATGCGGATGCCGATGTTGTGGAACTGTTCGGGCACGCCAGGAGCAGGACGCACATACAAGCCCGGCTCGATGGTCAGCACCATGCCCGGCTGCAGGATGCGGCTGGGGCGGTCTTTGATCAACTCACCACTCAGTGGGTCTTGTCGTTCGCTGACCTGGCCCACCTGCGAGGGCTCTACATAGCTGCCGCAGTCGTGCACGTCCATGCCCAGCCAGTGGCCGGTGCGGTGCATATAGAACTGGAAATAGCTGCGGTTGGCGATCACGTCTTGCGCGTGGCCCACCTTGTTTTTATCGAGCAGGCCCACATCGAGCAGGCCCTGCGCCAGCACGGCCACGGTGGCTTCATGCGGGTCCACAAATCGGGCACCGGCCTTGGTGGCGGCCACAGCGGCGTCCTGCGAGGCCAGCACCAGGTCGTACAAAGCGCGTTGCGGCCCGGTGAATTTTCCGTTGGCCGGGAAGGTGCGGGTGATGTCGCTGGCATAGCCGTCCAACTCGCAACCGGCGTCGATCAACACCAAGTCGCCGTTTTGGATCAAGGCCGTGTCGGCGCGGTAATGCAGCACGCAGGCATTGGCCCCGCCGGCCACGATGGAGCCATAAGCCGGGTACTGCGAACCGCTTTGGCGGAACTCGTGCAGCAACTCGGCGTCCAGGTGGTACTCACGCACCTCTTGGCCCGAACGCAGCATGGCCGCGCAGCGCTGCATGGCGCGGATGTGGGCACGGGCGCTGATGGTGCTGGCGCGGCGCATGATGTCCTGCTCGTGCGCGTCTTTCACCAGCCGCATCTCATCGAGCAAGCTGCACAGGTCGCGCTGCTGCTCAGGGCACAAAGCGCCGTAACGCACACGCGCTCGCACCGACTGCAGCCAGCCGTTCACCAGACTCTCCAGTCCGGTGTGGATGGCAAAGGGGTACCAAACGGTGCTGCGGTTTTCCAGCAACTTGGGCATCTGCGCGGCCATCTCGCCAATCGGCAAGGCCCGGTTCACGCCCAATGCAGCGGGTGCTGCGTCTGGTCCTAGGCGGATGCCGTCCCAGATTTCGCGCTCCAGGTCTTTGGGTTGGCAAAACAGCGTGCACTCGCCATCGGCCGTGATCACCAAACTGGCGTGCGGCTCGGTGAAGCCGGTCAGGTAATAAAAGTAGCTGTCGTGCCGGTACAAGTAATCGCTGTCGCGGTTGCGCTGGCGCTCCGGCGCGGTGGGGATGATGGCGATGCCGCCTGCGCCCAATTGGGCAGCGAGGCGGGCACGGCGTTGGGCGTAGAGAAGGGTGGTGTTGGTCATTGGAGATCCGTCCCAAAAGAAGTCGTCATTATGTTCGTTGCCCTGCAATGGTGAATGTCCACACAGTCACCCGGGTGCTTGATCAGGCACTGCTGCCATTGAGCTGCGCCAGCCGCTGGGGGGTGCCCACATCGGTCCAGTCGCCCGAATACACTTCGCCCGACACGTGTCCACGGTCCATGGCCGCACGCAGAAAAGGCGCCAGCGCAAGCGCCACGCCCTGGGGGTTGCCGGGGGGCAAGCCGCAGTCGGCAAAAAATGACTTTTTGTACAGGGCCACGGTGCTGAAGGTGTATGCACAAGCGGGGCTGCCTCTGGGCAGGTTGAGCACCTGGCCTGTGGCCGACAGGCCAAAGTCACCGCCCGGGTTGTGTGCAGGGTTGGGCACCAGCCACAGGTGGGCCAGGGCAGCGCTGGCGGCAAAACGCGCCACGGCGGGCTGCGTGAACACCATATCTGGGGCAAACACATCGCCCGCCACGACCCAGAACACCTCATCGAGCTGGGGCAAAGCCCGCACGATGCCGCCCGCGGTCTCCAGCGCCCGGCCAAAGTCCTGGCCTTCGTGCGAATAACGAATGTGCACATGGGGTAGCTCAGGCCAGTGGGCCTGGTCACCCAAGAGCGCCGGAATCTGCTCGCCCAGCCAGGCGGTGTTGATCAGCTGTTGCACAAAGCCGCCCCGGGCCAGCGCCTGCATGGGCCACAACATGAGCGGCTGGCCGCGCACGGGCAGCAAGGGCTTGGGGGTCTGGTCAGACAAAGGGCGCATGCGCTCGCCGCGTCCGGCGGCCAGCACCATGGCTTGGGCGAGCGGCCTGGCGCTGAGCGAAGGCGGCTGTGAAGTGGGGTGAGTGGAAGTCGGCATCCCCGGATGTTGCCACGGTCGCAGGCGCTCTCGGGACAGCCCCTGCCAAATGCCACGTCCTAAACTTCGCCTTATTGGCTCTGTGCACTGCATCTGCCTGGCCACTTCAGGAGACAGTCCCCATGACACGCCCCCACATCAGCCTCATCACCGCCGCACAAAATGCCTCACAACGCTTGGCCGATCGCCACACACCGTTTGTGATGAACGACTGGTACGTGGCCGCCTTTGGCGAAGAGATCAAGAACCAACTGCTGGCCCGCACACTGCTGGGTCGGCGTTTGGTGTTTTACCGCGCCAGCGACGGCCGCGTGGTGGCTTTAGAAGACCGCTGCCCCCACCGCTCCATGCCACTGTCAGCCGGGACGCTGGAGCAAGACACCATCGTCTGCGGCTACCATGGTCTGCGCTTCAACACCGAGGGCGATTGCATCGAGGTGCCCTCTCAGTCAATTTGCCCGCCCAACATGGGCATCCGGTCCTACCGCACCCAAGAGCGTGGCGCGGTGGTCTGGATCTGGATGGGTGAGGCCGAGCAGGCCGATGTGTCCAAACTGCCCGCGCAAGACTGGATGACCGATGCCCAGTGGGAGCGCTCGCAGGGTTACTTGAGTTTGCAGGCCAACTACGTGCGGCTGCACGAAAACCTGCTGGACCTGACCCACTTGAGCTTTTTGCACGCCAAGAGCTTTGGCACACCCGACTACGCCAAGGCCGCGTTTGAAAGCGTGATCGGCGATGGCCAATTTGCCTTGCTGCGCAACGTGGTGCCCACCACCTTGCCGCCCGTGTGGGGCATTCCGACCGGATTGACGGGCCAGGGCCAAGCCGCCCGCATCGTGCGCTCCGAATTCCGCAGCTTGGGGCTGCACGAGGTGTCGGTCACTCTTTACGATTGCCATTTGCCCGAAGCCTCGCGGCCGCAATACCGCATCCGCACCGCCCACATGCCCACCCCTGAGACGGCCACCAGCACGCATTACTTCATCGTGCACGGGCGCGACTTTGCACAGAACGATGCGCAAACCACCCGTTTCATGCACGACCAGTTGTTTGTGGCTTTTCAAGAAGACGTGGACGGCTTGGCCCTTCAAGAGCAGGCACTGGCCAGCACCCCAGCAGAAGATTTGTACGAGTTCTCGGTGGCCGCCGACGCCCCGGCGGTCGCCATGCGCCGCTACGTCTTGGGGCGGCAGCAAAAAGAATCGAAAGCCTGAGCCAACCCCGCTAGTCAGCGCAAAGAGCCCATGGCCTCGCCCATCACGATGGGGCGTGTGGGTGTCCAGTCGGGCTTGAACTGCATCACCCCCTTGGGGAACAGCATCACCACCGTGGAGCCGAGCAAAAAGCGCCCCATCTCTTCGCCTTGCGCCAGAGCGATGTGGCCCATCTCATATGTCCATTCGCGCACCGAGCCCGGGCGTGGCGGGTTGACCACACCGTGCCACACCGTGGCCATGCTGCCCACAATCGTGGCCCCCACCAGCACCATCACAAAGGGGCCGTGTTCGCCTTCAAACACACACACCACCCGCTCGTTGCGGGCAAACAAACTCGGCACGCCGCGGGCGGTGGTCGGGTTGACCGAGAACAAATCACCCGGCACGTGAATCATGCGCGTCAGGCGCCCTGCACAAGGCATGTGGATGCGGTGGTAATCACGCGGGCTGAGGTACAGCGTGGCAAATTCGCCGTCTTGAAACTGCGCCGCCAGCGCCGCGTCGCCGCCCACCAAAGCGCATGTGCTGTAGCCGTGGCCCTTGGCCTGGAAAACCTGGCCGCCGGCAATGGGGCCACACTGGCTGATGGCCCCGTCCACTGGGCTCAACAAGGCCGCGGCCGCCAGAGGCCGGGCATCGCCACGCAGAGGGCGGGTGAAGAATTCATTGAAGCTCTTGTAGCTGGCGGTGTCGGGGTTGGCCGCTTCGGCCATGTTCACGTTGTAGCGCTTCACAAACCAGTTGATGATGCCGGTGGTCGCGCCGCCCCACTGGCTGCCCGCGACCCAGCCCGCAAAGACAGTCAGGGATTGTTTGGGAATCAGGTACTGCGGCAAGACCGCCAGGCGATCCGAAAAAGAAGGGGAACTTGACATGAAGAGGCCGCAGGCGCGGTGCAGAAGAAGACCCTGATTTTATCGGTCACCCAAATGCCCGCTCGGGCATGCGCCGACAGGCACAATTCGGGCATGAACACTCCCTTGCTTTCGGTCGAACACCTGGTCAAACGCTACAGCGATACCACGGTGGTCAACGACCTGACTTTCCATATCCACCCCGGCGAATGCCTGGGCGTGATCGGCCCCAATGGCGCGGGCAAAACCACCACGCTGCGCATGTGCCTGGGCTTGTCTCAGCCCAACAGCGGCAGCATGGCCTACTTTGATGGCCTGCACATGCCTCGCGATGCGCTGGCCATCAAAGCCCGTCTGGGTGTGGTGGCACAAATGGACACGCTCGACCCCGATTTCACGGCGGAAGAAAACTTGCTGGTCTTTGGCCGTTATTTCGGCCTGCCCGACGCCGTGATCCGGGAGCGCATTCCGCAGCTGCTCGAATTTGGCGCCCTCAGCCACAAAGCCAAAGCCAAACCGGGCGAGTTGTCGGGTGGCATGAAGCGGCGCTTGAGTTTGTCGAGAGCCCTCATCAACCACC
This sequence comes from Limnohabitans sp. Rim8, assembly GCA_945897465.1. GTDB lineage: Bacteria > Pseudomonadota > Gammaproteobacteria > Burkholderiales > Burkholderiaceae_C > Limnohabitans_A. Next base: position 45,058 of record CAMDFK010000014.1, read on the forward strand.
CGCAGCTCTTAATGCTGGACGAGCCCACCACCGGGCTGGACCCGCAGGCGCGGCACCTGATGTGGGAGCGCCTGCAGCTGTTGCTGCAAGAAGGCAAATCCATCTTGCTCACCACCCACTTCATGGACGAGGCCGAGCGCCTGTGCAGCCGCCTCTTGGTGCTGGACCAGGGCCGCAAAATCGCCGAAGGCAAGCCCCGCGATTTGATCGCCGAGCACCTAGAGCCCGAGGTGATCGAGGTGTTTGGCCAAGGCGCGGTGGCTCTGGCGCAAGAGCCCAGCCTGAAAGCCTTGGCGGGTCGGGTCGAGGTGAGCGGTGAAACCGTTTTCTTCTACACCCAAGACAGCCGCGCCCTGATGCAGGCCCTGCAGGCTTGGCCTGCCATGCGCACCCTGCACCGCCCTTCCAACCTGGAAGACCTGTTCTTGAAGTTGACCGGACGCCAGATCCGCGAAGAAAGCTGATCATGAGTCAAATCCAAAACAACATCTGGGCCGCACCGCGCCTGTCCATGCGCTGGTGGCCCGTGTTCCAACGCAATTGGCTGGTCTGGAAAAAGCTCGCCATCCCCAGTCTGGTGGGCAACATTGCCGAGCCACTCATGTGGCTGGTGGCCTTTGGTTATGGCCTGGGCGCTTTGGTGGGCCAAATCGAGTTGGGCGGCGAAAAAGTGCCCTACATCCTGTTTTTGGCCAGCGGCAGCATTTGTATGAGCGCCATGAATGCGGCCACCTTTGAGGCGCTTTACTCGGCGTTTTCGCGCATGCATGTGCAAAAAACCTGGGACAGCATCATGAACGCCCCGGTGCGTCTGGACGATGTGGTTCTGGCCGAAATGCTTTGGGCCGCGTTCAAGGCGCTGTTCAGCGTCACCGCCATTTTGTTGGTCATGATGGCCTTGGGCATCAGCCACAGCTGGAAACTGCTGGTGGCCTGGCCGGTGCTGCTGGGTGTGGGCATCACCTTCAGCTGCATGGCGCTGATCTTCAACGCGCTGGCCAAGGGCTACGACTTTTTCACCTACTACTTCACCCTGTTCCTCACGCCCATGATGTTCCTCTCGGGCATCTTTTTTCCGCGTGATCAACTCCCTGCTTTTGTCCGCGTCGTTGCCGATTGGCTGCCACTGTCGGTCGCGGTGGACTTGGTGCGCCCGCTGTTTTTGGACCGCTGGCCTGACCATCCCCTGCGCAACGTGCTGGTGCTGACAGGGTTCGCGGTGGTGTCGTTCTGGATTGCGCTGGCGTTGACCCGCAAGCGTTTCAGGAGCTGACTTTTTGCTGCCGCTGCGCAGGCAGTGGCTGTGGTCATCGGTGGGTTTTGCTTGCGCCAAAGCCTGCAGGCCTTGGTACTTTTATCAACTTTTAATGCGAAGGCGATGCACCACGGACAGTGCGGGCGCGTGCCTTCTGTGGTGCTTTGTAGGAGCGCGTAGATCAGGTGCTGGGGTGCGGGTGTACGGAGTGCATACTTATTGAAGAATTTGGTGCTTGTGTCGATGTTAATGGCAGTATTGATGCAATTAAATAAATAAATTCCCAAAATAAACAAATTAGTCTACAATTGACACCTAAGATGAGTTGATCTTGGTCAAAAGGGTTCAACTGACAGGCGCGAAGTCTTTGTAACAGGCGCATTTGAGAATTTGTTTGTCAACCGCATCACACAACTCTGCCATGACTGCCCAAACCATGAATGCCTACGTCAAAACCAGCTTTTCACTGGCCCAAGTGCACCCCGACGTCGACTCGTCACGGGTTGGGGTCACCATGGAGTCCAAGGACGCCCGTGTGCTCAAACAGGTCAAGTCTTTGCACATCCAACGCAATTTGTTGAACGCCAACAAAAGCAGTCAGATGTTCATCGGCGTACAAAGCACCGAGACAGAAGATCCCAATGGTTGTGTGCTGCGCAAGTTGCGCATTCAACAAGGGCTGGACCCTTCGGTGGTCGCCTCCCATGCCTGCATCAGTGTGTGGCAGCTGTACCAGCTCGAGACGGGAAAAAATACCTTGTTCTACACCCCTGGCTTGCGAACACGAGCTGCTGAGCGTGTGGCCAGTTTTCTCAACAGCAATTGGAAGGACATTTGTGAAGGCCGGGTCTCGGTCAAGACCCTGCAAGAGGCGCCCGTGCAGTTGCACGTGATCGGCTCGCGTCGGCATGAGCCTCGCATCATCCGCCCTCAGACCGCACAAAACACCCCTGAACCCATTCAAACGGTTGACGTGGCCGAAGGCCCCCTGTCCTTGACGCAGTTGCTGCGCGTGGCCGACGCCTCAAGCCGCCCCACATCGGGATAAGCGGCCACGCCACCTCCGTGGCGGCGTAAGGGCAGGCAAGGCCAGCCCGTTAAGATCATTCCTTTTGATTTTTCCAACTTTCAAGGAATGAAGAACATGAGCATCCAGACCGTAGGCATCATTGGTGCAGGCACCATGGGCAACGGCATTGCACAAGCGTGCGCCGTCTCGGGCATCCAAGTGGTGATGGTCGATATTTCTGACGCGGCCGTGGCCAAAGGCGTGGCCACCGTGGCCAGCAGCCTGGACCGACTCGTCAAAAAAGAAAAAATCAGCGAAGCCGACAAGGCCGCTGCACTGGCCCGCATCCAAGGCTCCAGCAACTACGACGACCTCAAAAGCGCCCAGTTGGTGATCGAAGCCGCCACCGAGAACCACGAGCTCAAGGTCAAGATCCTGAAGCAGCTCGACGGCCTGCTGGCCCCGGGCGTGATTATCGCGTCCAACACCTCGTCGATCTCGATCACGCAGCTCGCCGCCGCCACGCAGCGTGCGGACCGCTTCATCGGCATGCACTTTTTCAATCCCGTGCCCATGATGGCGCTGGTCGAAATCATCCGTGGCCTGCAAACCAGCGACGCCACCCACGACGCGGTGCACGACATGGCGCTGGCACTGGGCAAGACGCCCATCACCGTCAAAAACGCCCCCGGCTTTGTGGTCAACCGCATCCTTGTGCCCATGATCAATGAAGCCTTCTTTGTGTTGGGCGAGGGCTTGGCCGAAGCCGAAGCCATCGACGCAGGCATGAAGCTCGGCTGCAACCAGCCCATTGGCCCGCTGGCGCTGGCCGATATGATCGGTCTTGACGTGTGTTTGGCCGTGATGGAGGTTTACCTCAAGGAGTTCGGCGACAGCAAATACCGCCCCAGCCCTTTGCTGAAAGAAATGGTGGCCGCAGGCCGCTTGGGCCGCAAGACAGGGCAGGGCGTTTACAAGTACTGAGATGCACACCACAACCCACCCCGAAGGCCAGATCGACTGCACCGTGCACGGCGCAGTCCTTCAAATTTGCATCAACCGCCCTGCCAAGCGCAACGGTTTCACGCCCAAGATGTTTCGCGAATTGGGCGTGGCCTACACCCGGCTCGACGACGACCCGACCCTGCGCGTGGGCGTGCTGTGTGCAGCCGGTGCGCATTTCACGGCCGGGCTGGATTTGCCCACGATCGCGCCGCTGATGCAACGCGGTGAAAAGTCGGTGCCGTTGGGCTTGGTCGACCCGCTGAACCTGGGCATGGACGGTTACCGCCGTCGCGTCAAACCCATGGTGGTGGCGGTGCAGGGCATCACCTACACCTTGGGCATCGAGCTGATGCTGGCCGCCGACCTCGTGGTCGCGGCCGACGACTGTCGGTTTTCGCAGCTGGAGGTGCAGCGCGGCATCATGGCTACGGGCGGGGCTACGCTGCGCATGGCCGAGCGGGCGGGCATGGGCAATGCGCTGCTGCATTTGCTGACGGCCGATGTGTTTGACAGCGCCGAAGCTCTGCGCCTGAACTTCGTGCAAAAGGTGGTGCCTGCGTCTGTTTTGTTGGCCGAGGCCATGCGCATTGCCGAGCAAATCGCCGCTCAGGCCCCGCTGGCGGTGGTGGCCACACGCCAAAACGTGCTCAAAGCGGTGGAGCAGGGCCCGCTGGTGGCTATGCAAGAATTTTTGCCCGTGCAGCAGCGCCTGTCGAAGTCGGAAGACGCGGCCGAGGGCGTGCGCTCGTTTGTGGAAAAACGCGCCGCACGCTTTACCGGCAATTAGTCACCGGGCGTACGCCACAATCGGTGGATGACCGATGCCCACGCCTTGCACCCTTACGCCGAACTCACCCCTGACCGGGTGATGGACGCCCTGACCGATCTGGGCCTGTGGCCTGACGGCCGTTTGCTGGCGCTCAGCTCTTACGAAAACCGCGTGTACCGTGCGCACTTGGACGAACCCGTCCAGGGCAGCGCGGCCGTGGTCCTCAAGTTTTACAGGCCCGGCCGCTGGAGCCGGGCACAGATTCAGGAAGAGCACGACTTTGCGGCCGAGTTGCAGGCTTCCGAAGTGCCTGTGGTGCCACCGATGGTGCTCAAGGGCCAAACTGTGCACTCAAGTGCCGAGTTTGAATTTTCGGTCAGTCCCTTGCGCGGTGGCCGCACGCCGGAGTTGGACGATTTTGAAGTGCTCGAATGGATCGGTCGTTTTCTGGCCCGCATCCACACCGTGGGCGCGGCCAAGCCCTTTGTGCACCGCCCAGCGCTCGATGTGCAGACCTTTGCGCTCGAGCCCGGCGAGTGGCTGCAAACGCATCAAATGATTCCGCTGGAAGTGGCACGCGAATGGCGCGAAGCCTTTGCGGCAGCGCTGGCGCTGGTGCAAGAAAAAATGGCGCAGGGTTCAGCAGACCGTCGCCTGATTCGCCTGCATGGCGACTGCCACCCGGGCAATATTTTGTGGACCCCCACCGAGCTGCCCGGGGGCGGCCCGCACTTTGTGGACCTGGACGACGCGCGCATGGGCCCCGCGGTGCAAGACCTGTGGATGCTGTTGTCGGGCGACCGGGCGCAACGCACCCAGCAACTGTCCGCCTTGCTTGATGGTTATGAGCAAGTGCGCGACTTCGACCGCGCCGAGTTGGCGCTCATCGAGCCCCTGCGCACCTTGCGCTTGATCCATTACAGCGCCTGGCTGGCGCGGCGCTGGGAGGACCCGATCTTTCCGGTCAACTTCCCCTGGTTTGGCACCCCCGACTACTGGCGCGGTCAGGTGCTGATGCTGCAAGAGCAAGTCGAGCAGATGCAAGAAGCGCCCCTCAACATTTGAGGCGAACAGGGCGCTTCGGCCTGGAGCTCAAACGGGAAGGCTTTGCTTGTAAAACTTGCCATCTTTCATGATTGACAGGATGTTCTCGCCCTGCCCCAAGAGGCACGAGATGTCGGCCAGCGGGTTGCCCTGCACCAGCAGCAGGTCGGCCTTGGCGCCCGGTTTGATCACGCCCAATTGGCCGGGCATATTGAGCAGCTCCGCCGCGTTCACCGTGGCTTGTTGCAAGGTGGCGCCTGCGCCCAGAATGCCAGCGCGGATGCGCAGTTCTTCGGATTGGTGGCGGTGCGACTCGCCCAGCAAGTCGGTGCCCAGCGCCATCTTGACGCCCGCTTTGGCCAGCAGCTCCAGCGCCTGTTGGCCTTGGCTGCGCACGGTCTCGATTTTGGCCACCGACACGGCCGGCAGGCCCAGGCTGGCGCCTTCGTTGGCCAGGGCCTCGTAAGTGATCAAGGTGGGCACCATGAATGCGCCACGCTCGGCCATGAAGGCGCAGGTGTCGGCGTCGATCAGGTTGCCGTGTTCAATGCTGCGCACACCAAAGTCCACCGCTCGGCGAATCGCCTTGGGCGTGTAGGCGTGCGCCATGACGTAGGTGCCCGCGTGCTCGGCCTCGTCCACGATGGCGCGGATCTCGCCTTCGGAGTAGCCCAGGTAATGGATCGGGTCGTTGGGTGAAGCCACTCCGCCTGAGGCCATGATCTTGATCTGGTTGGCCCCTTTCATGATCTCTTCTCGTACGGCCAGGCGCACGTTGTCCACCCCATCGACCACACGCGCCAGCGCCCCCACACGGGTGGAGCAGGCGCAGGTTTCGAGTTCGTCGCTGCGGGGACGGCCATCGCCGTGCCCGCCGGTTTGCGACAAAGCGCGGCCGGCGGCAAAAATGCGTGGTCCTTCGACCAAGTCGGTGCGGGTGGCTTCGGCCAGATTCCAGTCGGCACCCCCGGCGTCGCGCACCGTGGTGAAGCCACGCATCAGCATGCCCTTCATGATGGGGATGGCCCGCAAGGTGGCAAACACATTCGGCTGCTGGCTGTTGTAGGTCAGGTTCAGGTGCGAAGCGATCACATGCACATGGCAGTCGATCAGGCCGGGCATCAGGGTCAGGCCTCTGGCCGAGAGGGTTTGTGCACCCTCAGGCGCGGGCAGCTTGGGCCCCACGGCTCGGATCTGTCCATCCAAGACCCACACATCGGTGTCAAGCAAAAGTTCCAGCTTTTCAACATCCAGCACATTGGCCGATTGGATCAGGATCGAGGACATACAGCGTTCTAAAAGTTACCCAAGCGAGGTGCGTCGACATGACGAACCAAAGTCCATCATCTCAGCCGTTCATCCTCTTTGGCACCGCACAAACCCTAGGTTTTCGGCCTTGCGCTCGCCCACTCTCCTGCCTAGAATGAAGTGTTAACCAACCAAGACAGGAACCTGCATGTTGAAACCTATTCTTCGCATCACACGCTTGCTCGCGCTGGCCTTCGGCATGTCTGCCGCCCTGGTTTCAGTGAGTGCCGTGCAAGCCAACACGCTCAAGTGGGCTGCGCAAAACGATATTCTGACGCTGGACCCGCACGCGCAAAACCACGCCACCACCAACAACATTGTGGGCCATGCCTACGAACCTTTGGTGCGCTACGACCGCAATTACAAGGTCGAACCTGCTCTGGCCACCAGCTGGCAAGTGGTCAATCCCACCACCGTGCGTTTCAACCTGCGCAAAAACGTGAAGTTCCAGGACGGCTCGGCCTTCACCGCCGACGATGTGCTGTTCTCTTTTGACCGCATCCGTCAGCCACAAGGCACCATGCAAATTTATGTGGCGGGTGTCAAAGCCATCACCAAGATCGATGACCACACCATCGATGTGGTGCTGGACAAGCCCAACCCAACCTTGCTCAACAGCTTCACCACCTTTTTCATCATGAGCAAGACTTGGGCGGTGAAGAACAAGTCTGAAAAGGTGCAGGACTACAAGGCCAAGGAAATCACCTTCGCCTCCACCAACGCCAATGGCACCGGCCCATACGTCATCAAGGAGTGGGTGGCGGATCAGCGCTTGGTCATGACCGCCAACAAAACTTGGTGGGACAAGTTGCCTGGCAATGTGACCGATGTGGTCTACACCCCCATCAAATCCGACCCTACCCGCATCGCCGCTTTGTTGGCGGGTAACGTGGACATCGTGACCGATTTGCCCACACAAGATGTGGCCCGTCTGCGCTCAACGCCCGCTTTGTCCGTGCTCGATGGTCCGGAAGTGCGCACTATTTTCATTGGCGTTGACCAAGGCTCCAACGAATTGAAATACGGCTCCAAAGGCCCCAACCCCTTCAAGGACGTGCGCGTGCGTAAAGCCTTGAACATGTCGATTGACCGGGTGGCTATTCAGCGCAGCATCATGCGCGGCCTGTCGGTGCCTGCGGCCATCATGGTGGCGCCTGGCGTCAACGGCCACACGGCCGAGTTGGACAAAGTTGCGCCGCCCGATCTGGAAGGTGCCAAGAAACTGCTGGCCGATGCCGGTTACGCCAACGGCTTTGATTTCACCCTGGACTGCCCGAACAACCGCTACGTGAACGACGAAGAGGTGTGCCAGGCCGTGGTCAACATGTGGGCCAAAGTGGGCATCCGCGCCAAGCTCAATGCCACCAACTTCAGCAGCTTCATCGGCAAAATCCAAAACTTTGACACCAGCGCCTACCTGTTGGGTTGGGGCGTGGCCACTTACGACGCGCAGTACTCCCTGCAGTCCTTGGTCATGACCCGCACCACCGGCTCGGATGGCAACTTCAACTTTCTGAAGATCAGCAATGCCAAGGTGGACGCTCTGACCGAAGCCATGAAAACCGAAATGGACAAGACCAAGCGCGACAACATGCTCAAGGAAGCCTTGACCATCACCCGCGACGAAGCCCTGTATGTGCCACTGCACCACCAGATGCGCCCTTGGTCCATGAAGAAGAACGTGAGCATCGCGCACAACTCCAACGATGCGCCCAAGATGTACTACGCCACCGTCAGCAAGTGATTTTGTGTTGATCTACCCTGCCCCGCCCGCGCGGGGCAGGGTTTCAAGCGCGAACGGGGCCATGCGCCCAACGGGGCTTGCCGCTACGCACAGCCACCATGTTTTCGCCTTCTCCATCCCACACTGACAAGCCTGTCGCCCGTCTGCCTTGGCTGGGCTTTGCCGTCGTCGGCTGTGGTGCATCGATTGCCCCACTCGACTTTGCGGTCAACATGGCATTTCCCGCCATGACCGAAGCCTTTGCCTTGGCTACAGCCGACATCCGCTGGGTGGCGGTTTGTTATGTCGTCACTTATGGCGGCCTGATGCTGTTTTGCGGCGTGCTGGGCGACCGGCTGGGGCACCTGCGTGTGTTCCGCTGGGGCTTGGTGCTGTCGGCGTTGGGCTTGGCGGCCTGTGCGGCGGCACCGGCGTATGGTTGGTTGCTGGCCGGGCGGGTTGTGCAAGGCGTCGGGGTGGCGCTGACCTTGTCCTGCGCGCCAGCCTTGGCCATGGGCTTGCTGGCCGCCGGGCAGCGCACGCAGGCGCTGTCGGTGTATGGCGCGATGTTTGCGGGGGCTGGTTTGCTGGCCCCAATGCTGGGGGGGCTGAGCATGCTGATCTGGGGTTGGGCCGGGGTGTACGGTTTTCGGGTGCCGATTGTGTTGCTGGCCTGGCTGTGCACGCCTTGGCTGGCGCGACGTCTGCGTGCGCAGACCTTGTGCGCGCCCGGTGATGCCAGCCCGGCGAGCAGCGTGCTTGGTGTGTGGGGCCTCATGCGGCGCGACGCCGATTTCGCCTGGATCAACCTGGTCAATGTGGGCGTCCAGTTTTGCAGCTTCACCGTTGCCCTGAGCTTGCCTTATGCCTTGCCTGCTGCGGGCTGGGGCGGCACCGCCACGGGGGCCATGCTGGCCCTTTGGCTTTTGGGCGTGCTGGTGGGGTCGGGCGCAGCGCCTGCGCTGCTGCGCCGCATAAGCCTGCGCGCTGCCGACCATGGGGCACAAGGGGTCATGGCCCTGGGGCTGGCCTGGATTGGTGCGGTGTCGATGGCGCAAGCCTGGCCCTTCATGGCCTTGGCCTTGTTGCTTCAGGGCGTGGGCTTGGGGGTGTTTCAGGTGGTCTACGCTGACCAGGTGGTGGCCCGTTTGCCGGACTCGGCGCGGGGCCTCTCGGGCAGTCTGACCCTGGTGACCCGTACCGTGGGCATCGTGGCCGCTGCCATGGTTTGGTTGTGGCTGATGCAATGGCTGCAAACCCAAGCTCTGGCGCAAGGGGATTCAACCCCTCAGGCCATATGGGTGGGCACGATGGGCCTCACGCTGTGGGCATCTGGTGTGGCCTGGGTGTTGGTGGGGCTGAGTGTTTGGCGGCAGCGCAGGCGCGCGGCCTGAGCCAGTGCCCAGCCTGGCAGGCGGTGATCAGGGCCTGGCCGCTTGCATGCCCAGCGCCGTGGCGCAGCCAATCAGGGCCGGTTGCTCGGCGCGGATCACATAGGTCGGGATGCGTTGCATGTAGCTGGCAAAGCGGCCTTTGGCCTCGAACGCAGTCCGAAAACCCGAGCGCGCGAAGTAGTCGCCCAAGCGGCCAATCACGCCACCCCCGATGTAGACGCCGCCGCGTGCCCCCAGCGTCAAGGCCAGGTTGGCAGCGGTATGGCCCAGCAGGCAGCACATGCGCTCGAGCGCTTCTTCGCAGGCCACATCTGTTGCGGCCAGGCCGCGTTCGCTCACCTGCGCAGCGGTCAGGGCTTCGGGCTCGGTGCCATTCAGAAGGCAAATGGTGCGGTATAAATTTTCCAGTCCCATGCCCGAGATGACTCGCTCGGCCGAGACATGGGGGTAGGTTTGCCACAGCACGCGCAGGATGTCGGCCTCGCGCTCGCAGCTGGGGGCCAGGCTCACATGCCCGCCTTCGCCCGCAATGGGCACCCACTCGCCGCTGCGAGAGCGCACCAAAGACGACACGCCCAGGCCCGTGCCCGGCCCGATCAGACCTTTGGGCGCACCGTGCACCGGCTCGCCCGAGCCAATTTGTTCCAGGTCTCGGCCATTCAGTGCGGGTGCCGCCATGGCCATGGCTTCCCAGTCGTTGAGCATGAGCAAGTTGTCCAGGCCCAGCGCCAGGCGCGTGGCTTCGATGGAAAACTGCCAATCGTTGTTGGTCATCTTCAGCACATCGCCATCGATCGGGTTGGCGATCGCGATGCAGGCTTGCGCTACCTTTGGCTGCCCCACTTGCTGCAGATAGGCTTGTGCGGCGGCGGCCAGGTCGGGGTATTGGCCGGTGGGCAAAGTCAATTCGTGTGTGATGGGCTGCTGGTCGCCAAGTACCAGGGCAAACCGGGCGTTGGTGCCGCCAATGTCGCCCAGCAGGCGAGGCATGTTGGGGTGGTGTTGTGGGTTCATGGTTCTGTGATCAAGGGCTTATTTTTTTGGATCGTAAAGCACCCCGCCCACGCCCACTCCGCCGCCCACACTCACTGGCCCGGGTGTGCTGGCCCCCACGCCTGCGCGGCCGCTGACTTGGCCGGAGCCATTGACCCCAACCCCCACGCCCACCGGGCCGGACTGGGCATTCACCCCCGCACTCACACCGCCCGTGCCCACATTCACGCCGATCGACACACCGGGCAGGATGGGCACATTCACACCGATGCCCTCGCCTGTGTGGACGTTGCTGCAGCCGGTCAGGCCGACAGCCAGGGCCAGCCAGGCCAGAATTTTGTTCAAGGACGGGTGCGCGGCCGTGGGGTTTTGCAGAGATGTCATGCGCCGATTGGACCACCTTTCAGCCGGCGATTTGTAAGCCATTGTGAACAGCGGCCCAAGGGGAAGATCAGCTCAACAACGCATTCACCCGCTTCACATAAGCCGCAGGGTCTTCGGGCAAGCCACCTTCGGCCAGCAGGGCCTGGTCAAACAGGATGTGGGCCAGGTCGTGGAAGTGGACGGAGCCGTCGAGTTTTTTGACCAGCGCGTGATCGGGGTTGACTTCGAGCACGGGCTTGACTTCAGGGGCGTTTTGCCCGGCTTGTTTGAGCATGCGGGCCAGTTGCATGCTCATGCCGTCGTCGGTCACCACCAGGCAGGCGGGGCTGTCGACCAGGCGGCTGGTCACGCGCACGTCTTCGGCTTTGTCTTTGAGCGCTTCCTTGAGCTTGGCCAGCACGGGCTTGAAGGTTTCGGCCGCGTCTTCGGCGGCTTTCTTTTCTTCTTCGTCTTGCAACTTGCCCAGGTCAAACGCGCCCTTGGCCACGCTTTGCAGCGGGGTGCCGTCGAACTCGTGCACAAAGTTGAGCGCCCACTCGTCCACGCGGTCGGTCATCAGCAGCACTTCGATGCCTTTTTTCTTGAAGACTTCGAGCTGTGGGCTGTTCTTGGCCGCGGCCAAGGTGTCGGCGGTGATGTAGTAAATCGCGTCCTGGCCTTCTTTCATGCGGGCTTTGTAATCGGCAAAGCTGACGCTCACGGTGTCGCTGGCGGTCGATGCAAAACGCAGCAGCTTGGACAGACGGTCCTTGTTGCCAAAGTCTTCGCCCAGGCCTTCTTTGAGCACCGCGCCGAACTCGGCGTAGAACTTGGTGTACTGGCCGACCTTGGCTTTGTCTTCGTCGCTGAGAACGTCCGTGACTTCTGCAGAGGCTTCCGGCGCTTTGTCGTGCTTCGCCAAGTCTTCCAGCATCGACAGCACACGCTTGGTGCAGCCTTCGCGGATGGCTTTCACGTCGCGGCTTTCTTGCAGCAGCTCGCGGCTCACGTTCAGCGGCAGGTCGGCCGAGTCCACCACACCTTTCACAAAACGCAGGTAGCTGGGCACCAGCGCTTCGGCGTCGTCCATGATGAACACGCGCTTGACGTACAACTTGATGCCCGCCTTCTTGTCGCGGTTCCACAGGTCGTGCGGGGCTTTGGATGGGATGTAGAGCAGCTGGGTGTACTCGGTGCTGCCTTCCACGCGGTTGTGGGTCCAGGTCAGCGGTGCTTCAAAGTCGCGGCTGATCTGTTTGTAGAAGTCGGCGTACTGCTCGTCGCTGATGTCTTTCTTGGGGCGGGTCCACAAAGCGCTGGCTTTGTTGATGGTTTCCCACTCGCCGGTCTTGACCATGCCGCCGGGTTTGCGGCCACCGTTTTCATCGTTCGGGTCGATCAGCTCGCCGTCTTTCCATTCTTCCTTTTCCATCAAGATGGGCAAGCTGATGTGGTCGGAGTATTTGCCGACGATTTCTTTGAGCTTCCAGGTGTTGGCGTATTCCAGCGCTTCTTCACGCAGGTGCAGGATCACGCTGGTGCCGCGTTCGGCGCGGGTGATGGTCTCGACCTCGAAGTCGCCCGTGCCGCCGCTGATCCAGCGCACGCCCTCGGCCGCTGCAGCGCCTGCACGGCGGGTCTCGACGGTGATCTTGTCGGCCACGATGAAGCCCGAATAAAAACCCACGCCGAACTGGCCGATCAGCTGCGCGTCCGACTTCTGGTCGCCGCTCAGCTTGCTCATGAAGTCCTTGGTGCCGCTCTTGGCGATTGTGCCCAGGTGGTCAATCGCTTCTTGCGCCGTCATGCCGATGCCGTTGTCGGTGATGGTGAGTGTCTTGGCGGCTTTGTCAAAGGATAGGCGCACTTGCAAATCGGGCGTGTCTTCGTACAGGCCGTTGTTGTTCAGCGCTTCAAAACGCAACTTGTCGCAAGCGTCCGAGGCGTTGGAGATCAGTTCGCGCAGAAAAATCTCTTGGTTGGAGTACAGCGAGTGGGTGACCAGGTGCAACAGTTGTGCGACTTCGGCCTGAAAGGCATGGGTTTGTTTGCTCATATCAATTCAACAGGTAAAAACAAAAGATCAAAAAACCAAAACGCCCCACAGTTGGGGGTGTCTGGCGGGGTTTCAAGGGGTCAGAACGATTCGTTCGGCCCCAAATAGCGCCATGTACCCGCGGGCATTTGCCCCAGTTGCACATTGCCCATGCGGATGCGCTTGAGGCCCACGACTTTCAGGCCGACTTGTTCGCACATGCGGCGGATTTGGCGCTTTTTGCCTTCGGTCAGCACAAAGCGCAATTGCTCGGGGTTTTGCCAGTCGACTTTGGCGGGCTTGAGGGGTTTGCCGTCCAGGCTCAGCCCGTGGCGAAGGCGCTCGAGCAGCGCCTTGGGGAACACGGCTTGCACGTTGGCGCTCACCCGGTCGAAGTCGCCAATGGTGGTGAGTTGGTTGGCCTTGCCGCCATAGGTGGCCGAAGCGGCCGTGGCGGCAGCGGTGTTTTCGTGTCCGGTATAGGCCACGCGCACCAAATACTCTTTCTCCATATCGGCGTCTTCACCGATCAGTTGACGCGCCACGCGGCCGTCTTGCGTCAGCACCAAGAGGCCGGTGGAGTCGATATCGAGGCGCCCAGCCGGGGCCAAGCCGCGCAGGTGCGGCGGGGTGAAGCGCAGCTTGGACGGGTCGCCGCCCCAATGGCTGCGTGGGTTGATCAGGGTGATGGCAGGTTCGTGCCCGTCTTCGGCCTGGCCGCTCACATAGCCCATGGGCTTGTGCAAAAGAATAGTCACTTGCCGCTCTTGTTGCTGCTCTGCAGCTTTGTCGATGGTGATGCGGTCCGACAGCGTGACCTGTTGGCCCATGGTGGCGGGTTGGCCGTTGACCATCACCCAGCCTTGTTCGATCCAGGCATCGGCTTCGCGGCGCGAGCACATGCGCAGCTCGGCCATGCGTTTGTTCAGGCGCGAGGTGCCGCTGGGCGCAGCGGAGTCGCCTTTGCCCTCAGGGCGAGGGGCGCGTTTGAAGGCGGGGGGCTGGGTCATGGGCGTGAAGGGTACAGATAAGGGGCGGGTCGTCTGGCTGCCCATTGTCCCTCTTTTGCAACTCAAAACTGGGCCGTGCGCAGACCCTGCAAATCCAGAATGCGCAGCCCACCGTATTCGATGCGAATGAGCTGGCGCGCTTCGAGCACGCGCAGCGCTTCGTTCACGCGCTGGCGCGACAGGCCCACCAAATAGGCCAGCTCTTGCTGGGTGATGCGCAGCACCTCGCCCACGCCGGAAAACAGCACCGGGTTGAACAAGGTGGCCAGGTGCCGGGCCAGGCGCAGCTCCGGGTTGGTCATGCGGTCGAGCTCGCGAGCCGCGATGAATTGGCCCAGCCGCTCGTTGAGCTGCTGCATGATGAAGCGGTTGAAACCCAGCGAGTGGTTGATCAGCCAATGGAAGGTCTCCAACGGCAGGCCCGCCACCACGCTGGGGCGCAGGGGTTGGATGTTGTAGCGGTAGACCTCGCGCTTGAGCGCAGTGCCTTCGCCAAACCAGCCGCCGGGCGGCACGCCGGTGAAAGTCATGGTCTGGCCGCTCTCGTTGTCGGTGCTCATTTTGAGCAAGCCCGAGATCACGCCAAACCAGTAGGTCACGGGGCGGCCCACCCGGCACACGTAGTCGCCCACCTGCGGGTCGCTCACCACCAGTTGCGGGACGATCTCTTCCCGCTCTTGGGCTTGCAAAAGGTTCAGCCACGGGATCATCTGAAGCTCTGAATCGGTGGGGGCGCGGCGGCGCTGATAAACGCTGATTTCTGAGGCCATATTGGAAGTGATGCTTGTCAGCAATCGGTCAGCAGGGCTAGGGGTCTTCCCTGAATTGTCGTCCAAACGACAACTTAACGTCAAATGAGTGCCTAACATCTCCATTGGTTCTGTCGCATTGCGTCCAATGCACCGTTTTGGAGTCAGGTCAGGTCATGCAAACAACGTTCCCCCGTTTGATGCTCAAGCACGCTGCCGAGCGCCCTACGGCGCCCGCATTGCGCGAGAAGGAATATGGCATTTGGCAAACCACCAGCTGGTCGGATTTGGCCAGTTTGGTCCAGTCTGTGGCCTGTGGTTTGCACCAGGCGGGTTTGCAGCGCGGCGAGCACCTGATCGTGGTGGGCTCCAACCGTCCACGCCTGTACGCCACCATGCTGGCCGCACAGTCGCTGGGTGCGATTCCTGTGCCGTTGTACCAAGATGCCGCCGCCGCCGAATGCGTGTTTCCCATCACCAACGCCGAAGTGCGCTTTGCCGTGGTGGAAGACCAAGAACAGGTCGACAAGATGCTGGAAGTGCGCGAGCAGTGCCCACAGCTGACCCACATTTACTACGACGATCCACGCGGCCTGCGCAAGTACACCGAAGACGGTTTGGGCTCGCTCGAGGAGCTGATTGCCGCAGGCGGGGTGTTTGCCCAGCAGCACCCCCAGTTTTTCAGTGACGAGGTTGGCAAAGCCAATTGGACCGATGTGGCGGCCATGTTTTTCACATCGGGCACCACGGGCAACCCCAAGGGGGTGGTGCACACACACAGCTCCCTGATCGACCGCGCCCAAGCAGGCGCCGAGTTCGACAAGCTCACCAGTGCCGAAGACGTGCTCGCTTACATGCCGCCGGCTTGGATTGGCCAGAACATCTTCAGCTACGCACAGTGGCTGGTGTGCGGCTATGTGGTGAACTGCCCCGAATCATCGGCCACGGTGACCATCGACCTGAAAGAAATTGGCCCCACCTATTACTTTGCCCCGCCTCGCGTGTTCGAGGGCATGCTGACCAGTGTGATGATCCGCATGGAAGACGCGGGCAGTTTCAAGCGCAAGCTGTTTCACTACTTCATGGGTGTGGCTAAAAAAGTGGGGCCCACCTTGATGGACGGCCAGTCGGTGGGTTTCTTGGACCGCATCCTTTACGGGCTGGGAAACTTCATGGTGTACGGCCCTTTGCGCAACAACATGGGTTTCAGCCGCGTTCGTGTGGCTTACACCGCGGGCGAGGCCATTGGCCCGGATCTTTTTACATTCTTCCGCTCCATTGGTGTGAACATCAAGCAGTTGTATGGTTCCACCGAAACCGCCGTGTTTGTGTGCCTGCAGCCCGATAACCAAGCGCGTGCCGACACCGTGGGCGTGCCGTGCAAAGGGGTTGAAATCAAGGTGGCTGACAACGGCGAGATCCTGGTCAAGTCACCGGGTTTGCTCAAGGGTTATTACAAAAACCAGAAGGCCACCGACGAGGTATTGACGGCCGATGGCTGGTACCACACCAGCGATGCGGGTTTCATTGATTCCCACGGTCACCTGAAGATCATCGACCGCGTCAAAGACGTGGGCCGCATCCAGGGCGGTGCCAACGACGGCGCGATGTTTGCGCCCAAATATGTCGAGAACAAGCTCAAGTTTTTCCCGCACATCAAAGAGGTGGTGGCTTACGGCGACCAGCGCGAAAAAGTGTGTGTGATGCTCAACATCGACTTTGACGCTGTGGGCAATTGGGCCGAACGGCGCAACCTGCCCTATGCCGGCTACACAGACTTGGCTCAAAAGGCAGAGGTGTATCAGCTGATTCAAGAGTGCGTGGAAAAGGTCAACGCTGATTTGGCCGAAGACGCCTTGCTGGCGGGCAGTCAGGTCAGCCGTTTCTTGGTCTTGCACAAAGAGCTGGACGCCGATGACGGCGAGTTGACCCGCACCAACAAGGTTCGCCGCGGCTTCATAGCCGACAAATACAAACCTTTGGTGGATGGCCTGTACGAGGGCAAAGCCGAGCAGTTCATCGAGACCGTGGTGAAGTTTGAAGACGGTCGCACCGGCAGCGTCAGCGCCACGCTCAAGATCATGGACGCCAAGACGTTCACCCCCGTGAAAGCCGCAGCATGACCAAGAAAATCGGCGACGTCATCCTGGACGTCAACAACATCAGTTTGCGATTCGGCGGTGTGAAGGCACTGACCGATATCTCGTTTGACGTGCGTGAGCATGAGGTTCGCGCCATCATCGGCCCCAACGGTGCCGGGAAAAGCTCGATGCTCAACTGCATCAATGGCGTTTACCAGCCCCAAGAGGGCAGCATCACCTTCCGAGGTCAAAAGTTCTCCCACATGAACAGCCGTCAGGTGGCCGAGATGGGCATTGCCCGCACGTTCCAGAACCTGGCTTTGTTCAAGGGCATGAGCGTGATCGACAACATCATGACCGGCCGCAACCTGCACATCAAAAGCAATTTGTTCATGCAGGCCTTGCGCATAGGGCCCGCACAGCGCGAGGAAGAGAAGCACCGCGAATTCGTCGAGCACATCGTCGACTTTCTGGAGATCCAGGCCTTCCGCAAGACGCCTGTGGGCCAGTTGCCTTATGGCTTGCAAAAGCGGGTCGATCTGGGCCGCGCTCTGGCCATGGAGCCTCAAGTGCTGTTGCTGGACGAGCCGATGGCCGGTATGAACATGGAAGAAAAGCAGGACATGTGCCGCTTCATTCTGGATGTGAACGACGAGTTCGGTTCGACCATCGTGCTGATTGAGCATGACATGGGCGTGGTGATGGACATTTCGGACCGTGTGGTGGTGCTGGATTACGGCAAAAAAATCGGCGACGGGACCCCCGAAGAAGTGCGCAACAACGAAGACGTGATCAGTGCCTATCTGGGCACGAGCCACTGAGGAGAACAAGACATGGCATTTTTTCTGGAAGCTTTGTTGGGTGGCCTGATGGCCGGCATGCTTTACGCGCTGGTGGCGCTGGGCTTTGTTTTGATTTTCAAAGCCTCGGGCGTGTTCAACTTCGCACAAGGGGCAATGGTTTTGTTCGCAGCTTTGGCCATGGCCCGTTTTTCCGAATGGATTCCTGGCTGGTTGGGCATCGAGGACAAATTTTTGGGCAACCTGATTGCCTTTGTGCTGGCCGCTGCCATCATGTTTGTGTTGGCTTGGTTGATTGAGCGCTTGGTGCTGCGCCACTTGGTCAACCAAGAAGGCGTGACTTTGCTGATGGCCACCTTGGGCATCACCTATTTCCTGGACGGCCTGGGGCAGACGATTTTTGGCAGCGACATTTACAAGATCGACGTGGGTATGCCCAAAGATCCGATTTTCTTGTTCGACTCGGTCTTTCCCGGTGGTGTGTTGGTCAACTTGGAAGACGTTTATGCGGCCTGCATCGCGGCTTTGTTGGTGGTGTTTTTGTCGCTGTTCTTCCAAAAGACCAGTACCGGTCGCGCCCTGCGTGCGGTGGCCGATGACCACCAGGCGGCGCAGTCGATCGGCATTCCGCTCAACCGCATCTGGGTGATTGTTTGGTTTGTGGCCGGCATCACCGCTTTGGTGGCCGGCATCATCTGGGGCTCCAAGATGGGTGTTCAGTTCTCGCTGACCACCGTGGCTTTGCGGGCCTTGCCCGTGATCATTTTGGGTGGCTTGACGTCGGTGCCCGGTGCCATCATCGGTGGTCTGATCATTGGTGTGGGCGAGAAACTGTCTGAGGTGTACCTCGGCCCCTTTGTGGGCGGCGGCATCGAAATCTGGTTTGCTTATGTGCTGGCGCTGGTGTTCTTGCTGTTCCGTCCGCAAGGCTTGTTCGGCGAAAAAATCATCGACCGCGTGTAAGGAAGAAAAACATGTTTTACAGAGAAAACGGTCAGTTCAAGACCTCTTACCGCAGTGACCAGCAGATCTTTGCGATCGCCCAAGACCGTTGGGCCATCCTGGGCTTGGTGGCCTTCGCATTCATCGGTGTGCCCTTCATCGCCGATGAGTACATGTTCCGCGCGATCTTGATCCCTTTCCTCATCTTGTCGCTGGCGGCTTTGGGGGTGAACATCTTGGTCGGTTACTGCGGTCAAATTTCTTTGGGTTCCGGTGCTTTTATGGCGGTCGGCGCCTACATGGCTTACAACACCTACATCCGCATCGAGGGCATGCCCTTGATTGTGGCGCTGTTGGCCGGGGGCTTTTTTGCCACTCTGGTGGGGATGTTCTTTGGTATCCCGAGTCTGCGCGTGAAAGGCTTGTATTTGGCGGTGGCCACACTGGCGGCGCAGTTCTTTTGCGACTGGGCTTTCCTGCGCGTGGGCTGGTTCACCAACAACAACGCCTCGGGCTCGGTCTCGGTGGCCAACCTGAATGTTTTCGGATGGCCGATTGACACGCCACTGCAAAAGTACTTGTTCTGTTTGGTCTTTTTGGTGGTGTTTGGTTTGCTGGCCAAAAACCTGGTGCGCTCGGCCATTGGCCGCGAGTGGATGGCCATCCGTGACATGGACGTGGCCGCTGCCGTGATCGGTATCCGTCCCATGTACGCCAAGCTCAGCGCCTTTGCTGTGAGCTCGTTCATCGTGGGCGTGGCGGGCGGTCTGTGGGGCTTTGTACACCTGGGTTCTTGGGAGCCTGCGGCCTTCTCGATTGACCGATCGTTTCAGCTGCTGTTCATGGTCATCATCGGTGGCATGGGCTCCATCATGGGCAGCTTCTTTGGCGCAGCCTTCATTGTGATCTTGCCGATTTTCCTGAACCAGTTCTTGCCTGCGGTGGGAGACTTGGTGGGCGTCACCATTTCGACGGCAGCTGTGTCGCACACCGAGTTCATGATCTTTGGCGCCCTGATTGTGTGGTTCCTGATCGTGGAGCCACATGGCCTGGCCAAGTTGTGGTCGGTGGCCAAGCAAAAGCTGCGTCTGTGGCCTTTCCCGCACTGATGTGCAGCGTTTTTTCCGAGTGTTTTTTACCCCAAGTGCTTCCCTTTTTTAACAGGAGACAAACCATGAAGCTTCGTCAACTCGCCCTTGCCACCACGGTGGCGGCTGCAGGTCTTGCCAGTGCGCTGGTCAGCACCGTGGCCACGGCCCAAACCAAAGAGCAGTTTTTCCCCGTGCTGGTGTACCGCACCGGCGCTTACGCCCCCAACGGCGTGCCTTTTGCCAATGGCTATGTCGACTACCTCAAGCTGGTCAACGCCCGCGGCGGTATCAACGGCGTCAAAGTCAGCTTTGAAGAGTGCGAAACCGGCTACGCCACCGACCGTGGTGTGGAGTGCTACGAGCGCCTGAAGGGCAAAAACGGCGGCGCAACCGTCTTCCAGCCTTTGTCGACTGGCATCACCTTTGCGCTGACCGAAAAAGCCCCTGCCGACAAGATCCCTTTGATCACAGCAGGTTACGGCCGCAGCGAGTCGGCTGACGGCGGCGTATTCAAGTGGAACTTCCCATTGGCCGGCACTTACTGGGTGGCCGGTGACGTGATCATCCAGGACATCGCCAAAAAGGCCGGTGGTGCTGACAAGCTCAAGGGCAAGCACATTGCTTTGGTGTACCACGACAGCCCCTTTGGCAAAGAAGCCATTCCAATCTTGCAAGAGCGTGCAGCCATGCACGGCTTCAAGCTGAGCTTGCTGCCTGTGACCCACCCTGGTGTGGAACAAAAGTCAACCTGGTTGCAAATTCGCCGCGACCGTCCTGACTACGTGGTCAACTGGGGCTGGGGCGTGATGAACTCCACCTTGCTCAAGGAAGCCCAAGCCACCGGTTACCCCCGTGAGAAGATCTATGGCGTGTGGTGGGCGGGTGCTGAGCCTGACGTCAAAGACGTGGGCATGGGTGCCAAAGGCTACAACGCCATCACCATGCAGCACGGCACCGAAAAGGGCTCTGCGATCGTGAAGGAAGTACTGGAAAAGTTGCACGCCAAAGGTCAGGGCACTGGCCCCAAGGACGAAGTGGGTGAAGTGCTGTACATGCGCGGTTTGTTCAGCGCCATGTTTGCGGTCGAAGGTGTGCGCCAGGCCCAAGAGAAGTACGGCAAGGGCAAAGTCATGACCGGCGAGCAAGCTCGTTGGGGTTATGAAAACCTGAACCTGACCCAGCCTAAGCTGGATGCTCTGGGCTTCAAGGGCGTGTTGCGTCCCGTCTCCACATCGTGCGCTGACCACATGGGTGCCAACTGGGCCCGTATCCACACATGGAACGGCAGCAAGTGGGAGTTCTCCAGCGACTGGTACCAGGCCGATGAGCAGATCATCAAGCCCATGGTCAAGGCCGCTGCCGACAAGTACGCCGCAGAGAAAAAGCTGACACGCCGCACCCCTGCGGATTGCCAGTCCTGATCGGTGAACAACCCGCTGCACATGCGGCGGGCTGCAGCTGCTCGGTGGTTTGTGCCACCGGCAGCTGCCAAATGAAACCTTTGCGCGCAGCGGTTCCATTTGGCTTGAACCCAGAGTAAAGAAAAGGCTAAGTCCATGAGCGAAAAAAACATGGTGCTGAACGTCAGCGGCATCGAGGTCATTTACAACCACGTCATCCTGGTGCTCAAGGGCGTGTCTTTGCAGGTGCCCGAGCAAGGCATCGTGGCATTGTTGGGCGGCAACGGCGCGGGCAAGACCACGACCTTGCGGGCCATTTCCAATTTGCTGCAAGGCGAGCGTGGTGAGGTGACCAAGGGCTCGATCGAGTTACGCGATGAGCGCATAGAAAACCTCACCCCAGCTGATCTGGTGAACCGGGGCGTGGTGCAGGTGATGGAGGGGCGGCATTGCTTTGCCCACTTGACGATCGAAGAAAACCTGTTGACCGGCAGCTACACCCGAACCGACAAGGGCGAGATTGCGGCCAACTTGGACAAGGTCTACACCTATTTCCCGCGGCTGAAAACCCGCCGCACTTCTCAAGCCGCCTACACCTCGGGTGGTGAGCAGCAAATGTGCGCCATTGGCCGCGCCCTCATGACCAACCCCAGCGTGATGCTGCTCGATGAGCCGTCCATGGGCTTGGCGCCGCAAATCGTGGAAGAGGTGTTCAACATCGTCAAGGATTTGAACGAGAAGGAAAAAGTCACCTTCCTGATCGCTGAGCAAAACACCAATATGGCGCTCAAGTATTCCGACTACGGTTACATCATGGAGTCGGGCCGCATTGTGATGGATGGCGCCGCCGAAGACCTGCGCAGCAACGAAGACGTGAAAGAGTTTTACCTTGGCATGGGTGGTGGTGAGCGCAAGAGCTTCAAGGACGTGAAGAGTTACAAGCGGCGCAAGCGCTGGTTGGCTTGATGCTTTGGGCATCGATCGCGCATTCCTTACCCAGCAGTCTCCTGAAAGAATCTCATGGCCCATCACCTCGATGCGTTGGAAACCCGTGCCCCTGAAGTCCGTGAAGCGGTCCTGATGGCCGCTTTGCCCGCGCAGGTCGCAAACGCCCAGAAAAACAGTGCCGCTTTGGCTGAAATCCTGCAGGGCATCGATCCAGCCCTGGTGACCAACCGCGCAGCACTGGCCCAATTGCCCGTTACCCGTAAGTACCAATTGCTGGAGCGCCAACAGGCACTGCGGGCTCATGACCCCTTTGGTGGTTTTGCCACCATTGGCTGGAAAGGCATGGTTCGCTCTGCAGGTGTGCGGCGTGTCTACCAGTCACCTGGCCCGATTTATGAACCCGAAGGCCATGCGCCCGACTACTGGCGAGCTGCACGTGCCATGGCGGCAGCTGGTTTTGAGGCGGGCGATCTGGTGCACAACTGCTTCAGCTACCACCTGACGCCCGGCGCCTGGATCATGGAGAGTGGGGCCCATGCCTTGGGCTGTGCGGTGATCCCTGGCGGTGTGGGCAATACCGAGCAGCAACTGGCAGCGGTGGCCGACCTGCGACCCGTGGCCTATTCGGGCACGCCCAGTTTTCTGAAGATTCTGATTGAAAAAGCTGCCGAGGCGGGCCAAAAGTTGTCGATCACCAAAGCCCTGGTGTCCGGCGAAGCCTGCCCGCCTTCCCTGCGTGACTGGTTCATCCAACATGGCGTGGCGGCTTACCAGTGCTATGCCACCGCCGATGTGGGACTGATTGCCTACGAAACGGCTGCGCGTGAAGGCTTGGTGATCGATGAGGGGGTGATTGTCGAAATCGTGCGACCAGGCACGGGTGACCCGGTGTCCGACGGCGAAGTCGGTGAGGTGGTGGTCACGGTACTTAACCCTGATTACCCCTTGATTCGTTTTGGTACGGGTGATTTGTCAGCCATTCTGCCCGGCACCTGCCCCACAGGGCGTACGGCTCAGCGCATCAAAGGCTGGATGGGCCGGGCCGATCAGACCACCAAAATTCGGGGCATGTTTGTGCACCCCGGCCAGGTGGCCGAAATCGTCAAGCGCTTCCCGGAAGTGGGCAAAGCCCGGCTGGTCGTGACCGGCGAGATGGCCAACGACCAGATGGCATTGCATGTCGAGACTGGCTTGCTGGCCGACGAAGGCCTGAAAAGTCGCGTGGCCGATGCGGTGCGCGATGTGACCAAATTGCGGGGTGAAGTCCATTTGGTGGCCCAAGGCAGCTTGGCCAACGATGGCAAGGTAATTGAAGACGCCCGCAGTTACCAATGAGGGGAGCGCCTTTACAGCGGGTGAGTGTCCCCTGCCAATGGCCGTGATGCACCGTTTTGGCGCAGCGCTGTAACGGCCAATTCCTTCATGAAAAAAAGGTCATACAAGGGTAAGCAGCTAGGTACTTTCCGCGATTTCACGACACTCTGATGGTTTTAAAATAACCAGTCATTTTTAGGAGTTTGTCAATGAAGCAATGGATCGCACTCGCCACTTTGGCGGCAGTTTCCGCGGGCGCTTATGCCCAAGCCTTTCCCGGCAACAAGCCGGTGGCCATTGTGGTCCCGTTTGCCGCAGGCGGTCCGACCGACCGCGTGGCACGCGACTTGGCCGAAGCCATGCGCAAGCAGATCCCTGGCAGCAACTTTGTCGTGGAAAACACCGTGGGCGCTGGTGGCACCATTGGTGCGAACCGCGTCGCCAAGGCCGCTCCAGATGGCCACACCTTGCTCTTGTTCCACATCGGCATGGCCGCAACACCAGCGCTTTACCGCAAGCTGTCTTACAAGCCCTTGGAAGATTTCGAGTACTTGGGCATGGTCAACGATGTGCCCATGACTTTGGTTGGCAAGCCTCAGCTGCCCGCCAACACCTACCGAGACTTTGAAAACTATATCCGCGCCAACGCGGGCAAGTTGAACATTGCTCACGCCGGTCTGGGTTCCGCATCGCACATTTGCGGCCTGCTGTGGCAGACCAATTTGCAATCCAAAGAAGCCATGACCACCATCCCATTTGGCGGTACAGGCCCCGCCATGACGGCGCTGATTGGTGGTCAGGTCGACATGATGTGTGACCAAACCACCAGCACCACAGCTCAGATCGAGGGCGGCCGCATCAAGGCTTTCGCCGTGACCACAGCCAAGCCTCTGAGCAACCACCCCGTGCTCAAGCACTACCCCAGCTTGCAAGAAATGGGCATGAAGAACTTCAACCTGACCATCTGGCATGGCCTGTATGCCCCCAAAGGCACACCGCCTGCGGTCACCAAGATGCTGAATGACGCTTTGAAAAAGGTTCTCAAAGACTCTGAATTCGTCAAGAAGAATGAAAACTTGGGCGCATTGGTGGTGACCGACAACCGCACCGACCCCGCTGAGCACAAGAAGTTTGTGGCTGCCGAGATGCTGAAGATCAAGGCCGCTGTGGATGCGGCAGGCAAGTACGCCGACTGATCTGAGAATTGACTTAACAAGAAGCCGCTCTTTGGAGCGGCTTTTTGCTGGGCGCTTCACTTGGATGGTGATTCACCAGCGTCTGTTCAGTTGCTGAATTTCTCAGTGCCCATAATGCCCAACTTGTTCAAGCCTTGCCGCTGGGCCCCAGCCAATACAGCGGCAGTGGCTTCGTATTTGGCTTGGGGGTGTGATCGGATGTGCAACTCGGGCTGGGGCTGCAATGCTGCGGTTTGGCTCAGCTGAGCCAGCAAAGCTGCGCGATCCGACAGGGGCTGGCCATTCCAAGAGATCACCGAGTTGGCATCGATGTCGATGCGAACGACCTGTGGTGGCGTGGGCGGCGGTGCTGCGCTGGCCACAGGCATGTCCAAGTTAACCGCGTGCAATTGAGGCGGGATGGTGATGATCAGCATGATCAATAGCACCAGCATCACGTCGATCAGCGGCGTGGTGTTGATGTCCATCATCAGCTCGTCTTCTTCGGTCGGGCTCAGGCTGGGGGGTTGGAGGTTCTGAAAGCCGGTGCTCGGTTTCATGTCAGTTCCCCGGATCGGTGATGAAACCGACTTTGGCGATGCCAGCGCGTTGCACAGCGTTCATGACCTGGCCCACGGCAGAAAAATCGCTTTGGGCATCGCCACGGATGTGCACTTCGGGCTGGGGTTGCAGCACCGAAAACTTTTTCAGTCGCTCACGCAAATCGGCAGCGTCTTTCATCGGAGTGTCGTACAAGAAAATCTGTCCAGACTTGTTCACCGAGATGATCAGGTTTTCCGGCAAGGTTTGACGTACCTGATTCTTTTCTTGCGGCAAAGACACCTGGATGGAGGTGGTCACCACGGGAATAGTAATCAGGAAAATGATCAGCAGCACCAGCATCACATCCACGAGCGGTGTGGTGTTGATGGTGCTCATGATGTCGTCTTCGGACTCGGTACCGATGTGCATGGCCATGGTGAGGTTTCCGGTTTGGCGGATTACTTTTTGGCCGAAGACAGCAGCACGGCGTGCAGATCAGCACCGAAGGCGTTGATTTCTTCCATCACCGCCTTATTGCGTCTTACCAGCCAGTTGTAACCCAGGACCGCTGGTACTGCCACGGCCAGACCAATGGCGGTCATGATGAGCGCCTCGCCCACGGGGCCGGCCACTTTGTCGATGCTGGCTTGGCCTGAGATGCCGATTTTGACCAGTGCGTGGTAAATGCCCCAAACGGTGCCGAACAAACCGACAAATGGCGCAGTGGAGCCCACTGTGGCCAGCACCGCCAGGCCGTCTTGCAGTCGGCTTTGCACGGTACCCAGGGCCCGTTGCAGGCTCATGCTGACCCAGGTGTTGAAGTCCACGTTGCTGAGCAGGCCCTCATGCCGGTGGGCGCTCTCCAGGCCTTTTTCGACAATGAAGCGATAGGGGCTGGCAGCGTCGAGGCCATCAGCGGCCTGGCGCAGGCTGGCCGATTTCCAAAAGTCATCCTCTGTGGCTTGGCCATGCTTGCGCATGCGCGATTGCTCGATGAACTTGGTGAAGATCACATACCAACTGCCCACGCTCATGATCACCAAAATCAGCAGCGTGATCTTGGCCACAGCATCCCCTTGCGCCCACAGTGCGCCCAGACCATAAGGGTTGTCGATGACCACCTGATTGGGGACTGTGGTGTCGGCGCCAACCGTGGGGGCGCTGGCCGGCGCCCCCAGATTGGCTGTGGCGGCTGTTGTTGTGGCCGCAGTAGAGGTCGCAGTGGCTGGCACCGCGGAGGGGTTGGCCAAGGCCCCACCGCAGAACAAAGCAGCAGACAGGCTCAGGCTAGCCAGTGTGAGTTGAATGGGGGTGCGCATCGGGTAAGACTCCTTGGGTCGGGGCTGTGGGGCGTATTCGTGGTTGTGGTGGCGCGGCTCATTCGAGCCGCCAGGTGTATTGCATACTGGCCCAGGCTTGTTCAGGGCGGCCATCCACAGTGGCGGGCTGGAAGCGGCATTTGGCCAGACCCGCACGGGCGGCTTCATCGAGGCGTGGGAAGCCTGAGCTCTTTTCGATTTCAGATTGGATCACTCGCCCGTCTACCCCGACCAAGAATCGCAGGCTCACGGTACCTTCTTCTTCCATGCGCTGAGAAGCGCTGGGGTAGTCGGGTTTGTCGCACTGGGCTGCGCTGACGCTGGCCGGGGTGCGTAGGGGCGGTGTTGCACGGGCCGGTGTCGAAAGTGCAGGCACTGGCGCAGAGGCAGAGGCAGAGGCAGAGGCAGAGGCAGAGGCCCGGGCGGACGCAGCAGCGGGAGCTGCGGTGGGTTGTGGATTGCTGCTGGCCGTGGTCGTGATGGCTGGTGAGGGTGTTGTGCTGGGTTTTACGGCCACTTCGACCGGAGGCACTTGTGGCACCAGGGGTGGACTTGGAGGGGTGGCAGCAGGGGGTGCCGGTGAGACGGGGGGCGGTGAGACGGAGGGCGGTGGCGGCAGGGTTGTCGGGGGCGGTGGCGCAGGGGGAGCTGGTCGTGGCGCAAGAGGTGGTTCAACTTTGGGCGCCGGCAGTGGCGGTGTCGGTATTTCTTGCAGCAATACGGCTTGGACGACCTGGGGCAGCTGTCGGGTGATGTCGCGGCCCAGTCCTGCCTGGACGGCCCAAAACACCAGCAGGTGCAGCAACACCACCACGCCCAAACCCCAAGGTTTGCGTCGGGCGCGGGTTTGCAGATAGGTGGAGCCGGTCATGCTGGTATGGCTGGGTGGTGGCGTCATCAAGCTGCGTATTTTGCGGGATAAGACGGCACTTTTTGTGCGCCAGGCCGAATGACCGGCCAGCGTGTGGGATGGCGACTGGGGCTCACCGTTGCATGTCAAACGCCTCACGGCGCTCTTGAGGTCCGATGCGCTCGCCCCGAAGGGTTTGGCCGCAGCTGCCTGTCACCACCTCGCCCAGCCAAGTGGCCGCGATGCGCTGGCCGTCGTGGGACTCTTCCAAAGTGAAATCCTGCCCGTCCAGGTCGGCCACCACCGGGTAGCGCAGCGCCCCTTGCGACAATTCACCACGCAGGCTGCCTTGGTGCTCGGGGTGCGGGCCCAGTTGCAGCGACCAGTGGGGACCCGCGCCGTCCAGTTGCACTGTCCAGACGCCATGTAATTGTTCGGGCAGGAGGTCAGCGGGGGCCGGGCAGTTGCGTGGCAAGCTGGTGCAGCCCGACAGGGCCAACAGTGCGACCAGGTGAGTCGTGGACCAAAGCCGAAGGCGGGAGGGTGTGGTGCTCATGTTTTGGCTTGCGCTGCTGCAGTGGCTGAAACGGCTGCGCGTTGTGCAAATTCGGCCCGCAAGGCCTTGAGCTTCTCGCGCGGGTCTTCTTTGACGGTGTTTTCGTCCAGCCGCATCTCGGCGATGAACCGGCTGGGCAGTGCGGCCACGGTTTCGCGACCTTTTTTGCGGCGTTGGGTCCAGCTCACCGCCAAGCTGCGCTGGGCGCGGGTGATGCCCACGTACATCAGGCGCCGCTCTTCTTGCAGGCGCAGCATGATGCCTTCCTGGCTGGCGCCTTCGGTCGTGTTGTCGTCGCCCAGCTTGAAGGGCAGCAGGCCCTCGTTCACGCCCACTAAGGTCACATGCGGCCACTCCAGACCCTTGGAGGCGTGCAAGGTGGACAAGGTCACCACGTTCTGGTCTTTCTCGCGCTCGCTCAGCGTGGAAATCAATGAGATGGTTTGTGCCACCTCAAGCAGGTTTTTGGTTTCGGTGGCGTCCGTTCCCGTGGCGTCCTCGATTTCGCCGCCGCAACGCCCGGCCATCCAGTCGCAAAACTCCAGCACGTTGGTCCAGCGGGCCGAGGCCACTTTTTCGTTGTCTTCGCCGTCGTACAGGTGCGACTCGTAGCCAATTTCCTGGAGCCACGCCAGCAAAAACGCCAAGGCATCCGTTTTGCCCAGAGTTTGGCGGGCGCGGTATTCGAGGTCGTTGATGTAGCGCCCAAATTCATGCAAACCCGTCACGGCGCGGGCATTCACCGCGCTGGGCAGGCTGCCTGCAAACAGGGCCTCGAACAGGCTCAGTTTGTACTGCGTGGCAAAAGTCCCCAACTGGCCCAGCGTCTGGTGGCCGATGCCACGTTTGGGGCTGGTGATGGCCCGCAAAAAAGCCGGGTCGTCGTCGTTGTTGATCCACAGCCGGAACCAGGCGCACAGGTCCTTGATCTCGGCTTTGTCAAAAAAGCTCTGCCCGCCCGACACCTTGTACGGAATGTTGGCACGGCGCAGCGCTTGCTCAAAGGGCCTGGCCATGTGGTTGGCGCGGTAGAGGATGGCAAAGTCCTTGAACTCGCGGTGCTTGGATTCGAGCGAATGACCGCTGCGAATGGATTGGATGCGGGAAATGGCCCGGTCGGCTTCGTGCTCTTCGTTCACCGCGTCGATCACGCGCACCGGCTCGCCCTCACCCAATTCTGAAAACAGTGTTTTGGGGAACAGCTTGGGGTTGGGCTGGATGACGTGGTTGGCGGCCCGCAAGATGGCGCTGGTGGAGCGGTAGTTTTGCTCCAGCTTGATGACCTTCAGATTCGGAAAGTCCACGGGTAAACGCTTCAAGTTGTCGAGCGTCGCGCCGCGCCAGCCGTAAATTGATTGGTCGTCGTCACCCACCGCCGTGAAGCGGGCCCGCTCGCCCACCAGGTGTTTCAGCACCTCGTACTGCGTGGCGTTGGTGTCCTGGTATTCGTCCACCAATACATGGCCCATCTTGGCCTGCCAGCGTTCGCGCACCTCGGGGTAGTCGGCCAGCAGTTTCAGAGGCATGCCGATCAGGTCGTCAAAGTCGACGCTTTGGTAGGCGGTCAGCCGCTCTTGGTACAGCGCCATGATGCGGGCGATCACCCGGGCGTTGTCGTCAGGCGCTTGTGCTGCGGCCTGCTCGGCGTTCAGGCCCATGTTCTTCCACAGGCTGATGGTCCATTGCCACTGACGGGCCGTGGCCGCGTCGGTGGTGCCGCCGCAATCCTTGAGGATGCTGGTCACATCGTCCGCGTCCATGATGCTGAACTGCGGCTTGAGCCCCAGCACCTGCCCGTCCTCGCGCATGATGCGCACGCCCAAGGCGTGGAAGGTGCAGACCGTCACGTCTTTGGCCGGGCGGCCAATCAGATCTTTGGCCCGCTCGCGCATCTCGGCAGCGGCCTTGTTGGTGAAAGTGATGGCCGCGATGCGCTTGGGCTCCAGCCCGGCTTCGATCAGGCGCCCAATTTTGTGCGTGATCACCCGGGTCTTGCCCGAACCCGCCCCGGCCAGCACCAGGCAGGGGCCGGAGACAAAGTTCACGGCTTCAAGTTGGGCGTTGTTGAGTCCGGCTGACATGGGCTGGTGGGCGAGCGGGGCAAAGCGGGCCATCATAGCGGTGTTGAGCTCGGCCACCCGCCTTGATGCGCCAACTCGGCCTGCGACGACCGCTGTGAATTGGCCCTGGCGCTGGCCCAGCCTGTCCGGGTTGCGACTGCTTGCGGTCAAGGTATCTACTGGTTTACCCCGACAATCGGAGCATGCTTGAAATTTTGCGTGTCACCTTCCCCTTCTTTGCCTTGGTCTTGTGCGGTTATGCGGCGGCCCGGCTGCGGTTCTTGCCCCTGGAGGCCATTCCTGGCCTGAATGGCTTTGTGCTGTTTTTTGCCCTGCCCTGCATGTTGTTCCGTTTTGGGTCCGACACACCGATAGCCCAGTTGCTTGATGCCGGGGTGCTTTTCACGTATTTGTTTTGCGCCTTGGTGATCGTGGCGTTCAGCATCGCCATCAGCATGAATGCCCGTATCCGCTGGAACGATGCGTCTTTGGGTGCCTTGGTCGCGGCCTTTCCGAACACGGGCTTTATGGGTGTGCCCTTGCTGGTGGCTTTGCTCGGGGCGCAGGCGGTGGGGCCAGCCATCGTGACCATCGTGGTGGATTTGGTGATCACTTCTTCTTTGTGCGTGGCTTTGTCGCGCATGGATGCCGCGGGGGAGCATGGCGCGGCTGTGGCCGCCCGCAAGGCGCTGGCCGGGGTGCTGCGCAACCCCATGCCCTGGGCCATCAGCCTGGGCGCCGCGTTTTCTTTCTGGAGCTTGGAGTTGATCGGTCCGGTGAGCAAGACGGTGAGCCTGCTGGCCGATGCGGCTTCGCCTGTGGCGCTGTTCACCATCGGTGCGGTGCTGGCCCGCTCACAAATGCTGGCGCACGAGCGCCCTGATGGGCCTTTGCGCAGCCCTGATTACCTGCCCATTGCACTGATCAAGTTGGTGCTGCACCCGGTGCTGGTGCTGCTGGTCGGCTTGACGGCCATTCAGTGGGGTGTGCCGATCGAGCCCCTTGCCCTGCAGGTGATGGTGCTGGTGGCCGCACTGCCCAGTGCCAGCAATGTGTCGCTGCTGGCCGAGCGATTGGGGGCAGACAATGGGCGCATTGCCCGCATCATTTTGGTGACTACGGCCGCGGCGTTCTTGACCTTCTCGGGGGTGGTGGCGTTTTTCAAGATGTGAACGCCCAGCTGAGGGCCCAAGCCGGGCTCAGATGGCTTCAGATGGCCTGAGGGTCCACGTCCACCAGCCAGCGGATCACGCCTTTGTGCTCGGGTAGGCTGCGCACTTGGTGCAACACGGCATGCAAGTGCCACAGCATTTTTTGCAGCGCCATGCGGTTCGGACTTTCCAGCAGCATTTGGGCGCGTTCCACATCGGCCACACGCTGCATGCTCATGGGCACGGCCGGATACACACTCACCTGCAACACCAAGTCGGCGGTTTCGGTATCGGCGCTCAGTTGCGCCTCTAAGGTTTCGCGGGCCGCATTCAACAGTGCTTGGGCGGCTTCTTGGGTGCGGGCGTCGGCGCGCAGCAGGGCTTGGTGGCTGATGGGCGGTAGGTCGGCGGCGGTGCGCTCGGCCAACTCGCTCGCGGCAAAGGCCGAGTAGTCGTGTTTTTTCAGGGCTTCAAACAGCGCGTGTGTGGGATGAAAGGTCTGCACCCACATCTCACTCGTGGCGCTTTGGGCGGCATCGCGCCCGGCGCGGCCAGCGGCTTGCATGAGCAGCGCAAACAAGCGCTCGGGCGCGCGAAAGTCGCTCGAAAACAGCGCAGTGTCCGGGTTCACGGCCGCCACCAAGGTGATGCGCCGAAAGTCGTGGCCTTTGGCGATCATTTGCGTGCCTACCAGCACATCCACCTCGCCCGAGTGCACCTGGGCCAATTGGCTCTCAAGGGCCCCCTTGAGGCGTGTGGTGTCGGCGTCGATGCGGGCAATGCGCACGGGGGTGCCGTCGGGGCGCAACACATGGGCCAGTAATTCGCCCAGGTGTTCTTCGAGCTGCTCGGTGCCGCGGCCAATCGGGGCGATGTCGGCGTTGCCGCACTCGGGACAGGCGCGGGGCACGCGATCGGTCAGGCCGCAGTGGTGGCAGCGCAGGGTGCGGTCAATTTTGTGGAACACCCGGAACGCGCTGCAATGTTGGCATTCGCTTTTCCAGCCGCAGTCGGCGCAGTGCAACACCGGCGCATAGCCACGGCGGTTGAGCAGCAGCATGCATTGTTCGCCTCGCTCCACCCGCTCTTGGATGGCGGCCACCAATTGGGTGGACAGCACGGCGCGGCGCGGCTGTTTGTTCATGTCCACCCGGCGCACTTTGGGCAACAAGCCGGTGCCGATTCGCGATGGCATGAGCAAGCGCTGGTAACGGCCGCCCGTATCGCCCTCAGTGGCTGGACGGCTGTGGTGCCAGCTCTCCAGCGATGGCGTGGCCGAAGCCAGCAGCACTTGGGCATTTTGCAAACGCCCACGGTAGACCGCCAGATCGCGGGCCGAGTAGCGTGCGCCTTCTTGTTGTTTGTAGCTGGGGTCGTGTTCTTCGTCGACCACGATGAGCTTCAGGTGCGGCATGGACGCGAAGATGGCCATGCGTGTGCCCAGAACGATGCGTGCATGGCCCGCATGCGCGGCCAGCCAGCCTTTCAGGCGCTGGGCAGGTGTCATGCCGCTGTGCATGGACACCACCGCCTCGATGCCAAAGCGGGCCTGCACCCGCTCTTCCAGCTGCGGTGTGAGGTTGATCTCGGGCACCATGATGAGGGCTTGGGCCTGCGGGTCGGTCGCTAACATCCGCTCGATCGCCTGCAAATACACCTCGGTTTTGCCGCTGCCGGTGCTGCCAAACAGCAAGAAGGGCCCTTTGCCCTCGGCCATCTGGTCGAGCACTGCACTTTGTTCGGGGGAGAGGGCCGGGCCTGGCGTGGTTTGCACAGCCCGCGCGGTGTTTTGCTTTTTCAGGCGACGCGCCAGTTGTTCGCTGGTCAAGTCGCGCAGCTGCGGCGGCAAGGCCGACAGGGCCACTTCGCCCAAAGAGCGCTGGTAATACTGGGCTGAAAAATGCACCAATTGCCGCCAGGCGTCACTCAGCGGGGGCAGATCTTGCATCACGCTGGAAACATCGCGCACCGACGAAGCAGGCAGGTCGGGTGCCGTTGGCGAGATCGACCACACCACACCCAACAAGTCGCGCTGCCCCAGTTGCACCCGCACCAGTTGCCCGGGCTGAAGGGCCTGTTGGCTGCGGTAGCTCAGCAACCCTCCCACCTGGCTGTGGGCAGGCATTTGAACGGCAATGTCAATCCAAAGTGGTTCAGGCAGAGTCAATGTGATTCAAACAAATTTAGAAATTTTGTTGGTTAGGTGAAGTCTTGAAAACAGGCCTAAGTGCTTGATTTTTAAGTGCTTTGCAGGTCATCCAGAGAATCTGTGGATAACTTTGTTGAAAACTCGTCACCAAGGCCGCGAAAGCCTTAAAAATCAAGGCTTTGGCTCAATTGCTTACCAGATGGGCATTGAATATACTTCAATAAAATCAACAACTTAGCATTCACCCATCTCGGTTGGTTGGATGGGTGGGTGGTGAAGTTTCCAAAAGTCGATGTACCAAATTTTGTGCATAAGTCAAGAGGACAAGCCGTTTTTTTTGAAAAAAATCCGACTTGTTGGTTGTTTTGATGCCAGCTGAGGCCTTCGGTTTTCAGACACCCTGACGCAGCTTGCGCGAATGGCTGTGCACCGCCTCCACCAGCGTCGTCACATGTTCGGGCGGGGTGTATTGGCTGATGCCGTGGCCCAGGTTGAAGATGTGCGTGGGGCCTGTGGTTGAGCGGTCGGTGTGCGGCTTGCCAAAGCTGTCGAGCACCCGGTGCACCTCGGTCGCGATCTGCGCGGGTGGTGCAAACAAGATGTTCGGGTCGATGTTGCCTTGCAATGCTTTGCCAGGGCCGCCGACTTGGCCGCCTACGAGGGCGCGGGCGCGGCCCAGGTTCATGGTCCAGTCCAGGCCCAGCACGTCGCAGTTCAGGCCTGCCATCTCGGGCAGCCACAGGCCGCCGCCTTTGGTGAACACGATGCTGGGGATGCGTTGGCCGTTGTGCTCGTTTTTGAGCTGGCTCAGCACGCGGGCCGTGTAGGCCAGGCTGAACTGCTGGAACGCGCCATCGGCCAGCACACCGCCCCAGCTGTCAAACACCATGACCGCTTGGGCGCCAGCTTCGATCTGGGTGTTCAGGTACAGGGCGACAGCGTCGGCGTTGATTTCCAGGATGCGGTGCATCAAATCCGGGCGGCTGTACATCAGGGTCTTCACATGCCGGTAGTCGTCAGAGCCCGCGCCCTCGACCATGTAGCACGCCAGCGTCCAGGGGCTGCCAGAAAAACCGATCAGCGGCACGCGGCCATTCAGCGCCTTGCGGATACTGGTCACCGCGTCGAACACGTAGCGCAGCTTGTTCATGTCGGGCACAGCGAGCTCGGCCAC